>NC_014148.1:1960000-2560000 GCF_000092105.1 Planctopirus limnophila DSM 3776
TCGTTGCGGCCAGAGAAGTTCCTGCGAGGCCAAATGAGACAATTGTTTGTGGGACTTTTCAGCTTTCCAGAGTGTGCGGCCGGTGAGCAGCATTGATCGACTGGCAATGCAGACTGCCGGAGACCATGAACCCATATTGGCGGCATGCGTGAACAAGGTTCCGCGACGAGCGAGCGCATCGAGATGAGGTGTTTGCACCTCGCGCCGATCGAAGAGACTCATCGCATCGTACGTCATGTCGTCAGCAAGGATAAGTACAAGATGCGGCCGACGGTCTTCCGCAGTTGGTTGGGGAGTAGAAGAGTTTTGATTCGCCAATAAGCCTTTGGCAAACAGAACCTCCATCAAGCAAAGACCAGCCAGCAGCAGATACTGGCCACCGCTCAACACACGAGAGACAGGATGAAGGAAGTTCATATCGATGTCCGATGGAAGTATCGACAAACCAAATTCCGTCTTGAATGGGCTCCCGCAAGAGTCGTTGTACAAACTATTGAGGAATCAGTTCCAATGCGCGAAAATCTCCGACAGCGATGCCTGGTTTTGAAACTGCTTTGAGGCTGATTTCTTGTTGGCCGATGTCGTCGATTTTGAGTTCTCCGACATCTCGCCAGACGAAGTTCTGAAAGTGGCCCGTCTCTTCGACGACAAATGTCAGCGAAGAATCTTTAATCCTTGCCTCGACGATGGCACCACCACTCCCTTTGCCACAACCCTGGAATACTCTCAAGCGATAGTTGCCGGGTTTCGTGACAGTCAATGGAAAGACGACATAGTCGTCTTTCTCGACCCAGAAGCCGACCGTTTGCTTGTGAGGTAATGGTTCGTAACGAAGCTGTCTTCCATAGACCTGAGCTGATTTGGCAGGGATCGAAATCACACCTGTTTTGGCATGCGGAGGATTCGGTATGTAATCAGGGTTGGGGACTGTTTCCTGAGCGCTTATCGATTGCTTCCACGCTGCCAATTGGGCTGCAAATTGTGTAATTTTTTCGGGTTCGTCGGGAGCACGATTTCGGCCTTCGCCCGGATCTTTATCGACGAGAAACAGCTCTTTGCGACCGGTCTGATAATTCTCAATATACTTCCAGGGGCCCTGGCGAATAACGCCGCCGGGGAATCCACCCTGATTGGCGTAATGCGGGTAATGCCAGTAAAGCGGCCTTTCAAAGGCGGCTTTCTTTAATTCGGGCGTAGCATTCCCTGTCCAGATGTCAGAGATATTCATCCCGTCAAGCGGGGAGTTCGCATCGACCTGATACTGGATTCCTGCCAGAGAGAGAAGGCTGGGGAGCAGATCGAGTGTGGTCATTGGAACGTCTGTCGTCGAACCATCCGGGATGTGCTTGGGAAAACTGACAATGAGCGGAACACGAATCCCCCCTTCGTAAAGCCAGCCTTTCCCTTCGCGAAGGGGAGCATTGATGGTGGCCGGTGTGTTCTTGCCTTCAATGGTCGCTAGACCGCCATTATCAGAAGTGAAGACCACGATCGTATTCTTCGCGAAGCCCTTTTCAGTCAGAGAGTTCATCACTTTGCCGACCGCTGCGTCGAGGTGATAGAGCATGGCAGCGTAGATCTCATTTCGAACCACGCCGGGCGGCTTGTTGTCTCGAAACTTCTGGATGGTCTCCTCAGGAGCATTCATTGGTGTGTGAACAGCAAAATGTGGCAGGTAAAGAAAGAATGGCTTTTCGGCAGTTTGTTTTTCAATGAAAGCAACGGCTTTGTCCGCCAGAGCGTCGGTGAGGTACTTTCCATCGGGGATGTCTTCCAGACCAGGGATTGGCTTACCTTGTCGATCCTTTTCTCCATTGGTCGCTGCTTGGGGACCAAAAGGTGCAAACCATCTGGCGGGTGAACCTCGTTCATCGCCTGCGATTTGCTCATGAAAACCATGTTGGAGAGGGCCGGATGCTCCACCACCGAGGTGCCATTTGCCAATACTGCAAGTCTGATAACCATTCGACTTTAAAACTCCCGGCAGAGTCATAATCCCTTGCGGCAAAGAGTTTCGAATCTCGGGGACACGCAAGGCCTGGTCGTTACGGTTGCCTCTTCCGGGAAGCCAGTCTGTGAGATGCAGCCGGGCGGGGTTTTGCCCCGTGAGAAGTGCCGCTCGCGTGGGAGAGCAAACAGGGCAGGCCGCGTAGGCCTGTGTGCAGCGGATCCCATCACGGGCGAGTTGATCGAGGTGGGGAGTTTTATGAAATGGATTACCGTAACAACCGAGATCGGCCCAGCCCAGATCATCGGCAAGAATCACCACGATATTGGGACGGTTCTGGCGTGGAGCTGAAGGCGGATTCGCTTCGCTGGCTTGAGCAAAGTTCACGGCAATTCCACAGAGGAATACCAGTACTGATAGCAACAGATGCTTCGTCATAATGTAACTTCAAGTGAGAGCTTGTGGAGGGAATGAACGGCAGCAAGAAATATGGGTGGATCGAGTTCAGGATGATACTTATCGAGAATCGAAACTCACCGGATTGCTACCCCAGCCGAGTTTTCGATGAAGGGTGGAGTAATAACTCCATCCTTCCAGACGCACGAGTTGGCACGCGACCTCGGCTCTGCGGATTTCGACGATATCGCCTGGCCGAAGAGGCTCGCGAATCTGTCCGTCGATGACCAAAGTCACCCCTTCATTCACTTCGGGGACACGCATTTCGAATATAGAATCAGCACTATCGACCAATGGGCGATTGCTTAAGGTGTGAGGACTGATCGGTGTTACGACAAAAGCCTGTAAGTTCTGTTTGAGAATTGGTCCCCCGGCAGCCAGGCTATGGGCCGTTGAGCCAATCGGAGTACTGACAATCAAGCCATCGCAGCGGTAAGTGGTGACGGGAACCCGATCGACCAGTAGTTCGATATCGATCAGGCGGAGGGAGGCCCCGGCCTGGATCGAAACTTCATTCAAACCCAGCGATTGGAGTTGCTCATGGCCATCCCGAAGAAGTCGGCATTCAAACATCAGATGATCGACAATGCGGTACCGTCTCGATGCGATCTCGCCCAAGGATTGCATGAATTCGGCCGGTGTCAGATCGGCGAGAAACCCCAGGCGTCCGAGGTTGATGCCCAGCATGGGACGTTGTTGTTTGCCCATGGCGCGGCAGGTACGGAGAATCGAGCCATCGCCACCGATCACAGCCACGATCTGTGGTTCTATGTCCCAGCAGTTACAGTCATGGACACCCAGAATGCCTGCAAGCTGGACCTGCTCCTGCTGTTCAATGAAATCCACTAAAACTCGACGAATTTCTGCGACTTGAGGATGATGATCACGAAAGACAAGTCCAACTTGAATGGGCTCCGGAAGCATGACTCGTCCTGGAATGAAGGCTCTGTTGTGTCGACGATGTTGATTAGCGATGGTTGTTCAGTTGGTGGCTACTATTCTTCGCTGACTGGTTCGGGTTTGGGATAGCCTGTCCATACCAGGGGTTTTGCTGCCATCGCGAGTTCACCCTTTTCGAGCATTCCCAGAATTTGTGTGACGGTCATGTTGGTGTTGATCTCGCGTTTGAGCCGCTGAATGATCTGTGGGGTGACGAGGTGAGCACCGGGGCCAGCTTCGCCTTCCAGGAAGGCTCGTTTCTGGTCGTAAACGGCCCAGAAAATTGTGCGGGACATCCCCTTGGCGCCATCACGACATTTGACCGCAGCGCCCCCTTTGACCCGCTGACCGTTGACGCGGTACAAGTCACTCCGCTCGAAGACGATCGCAATGACATTCCAGTCTTTGGAACCAAACAAACCGAACATGAGCTTCTTTCTCTCAGAGGTGGTCGTCAAGGCGGCCAGCTCACAGATCAAATCGGTGATGGCACGATACTTAAGTATCGTTCTACAGTTCCGTTCCCAGCGATGCCAGACTGGTATTCTCGAAGTGACAAACTTTCATGAAGGGAATCTCATAATGGCTATGGGATTGCAATTGGCCTTCGAAAACTCTGAGTCTATGATTAGGGCATGGCTGAATCTGAAAAAAGCTCACAGCGTAAGACATTCGATCAGGATGATTCCTGGGTGGATCCACTCCAGCCCATGGCTCCCAAGAAGTCATGGTTTGGAAGGAAACAGCCTCAGGAAACGTCTGTCGATCAGGCTTTAGCGCAGGTCGATCCACGACAGACAAATCCGTCAGCGAAGCCTTCGACTTCGCTGCCTGAAACTGCACTGAATACGGCCAACTCGAAGAGCAACTCACAGGTTCTCGAAACGAGTGTTCAATTTCCAGGTACCAAACCCGCGAAGTCTCAGCGTGTTGCACTCGACCGTGAGATGCTCCCAGGTGAGTTGGCGAGAATGGCTGCGCTGCAGGCAGCTGCCGCTCCTGCAAATGCCGCCAATACAGTCGATCACGAACTGAAAGACGACGACTTTCTGGAGGAAGAGAACGAGCAGCTTCGTCGAGAGGGCGAACTGGAAGCGAAGCGTCTGGCAGAGCAGGAAAAACAGTTTCGATCAAGACATTGGGCGATCTGGCTGTTTTTTATGACCTGTGTGACGACGTTTCTCGCGGGCTTGAACAGTGGTGGCGGGCCAGGCCCGGCGATGCCGGAAGATCTCCTGCGTGATGGGCTCATCTACGCGGGTTGCGTCATGGCAATCTTGTGTGCTCATGAACTGGGCCATTACCTGCAAAGCAAGCGGCACGGACTACCGTTCTATTATCCGTATTTCATTCCGTTTCCCTTTGGGATCTTTGGAACATTAGGAGCGACGGTTTCTTCCAGTAAAATCAAATTGTCACGATCAGCGTTATTGGACATCGCGACGACCGGCCCGCTATTTGGCCTGATTGTCACTCTTCCGATCGCACTCTATGGTGCAGCAACATCCATCCCGTTTCCGGCGAACGCACAAGCCGGTTTTTCACTCAGCGATCCACCAATCCTGCGATGGATGATTGTGCTGACGCATCCACAGTTGGGGCCCAATGACGATGTTCTCATTAACCCCGCCTTGCTGGCGGGGTGGTTTGGCATTTATTGGACAGCTCTCAATCTGGTACCAATTGGTCAACTGGATGGCGGTCAGATCATGACCGCACTGATTGGCAGACGGGCGGAAATTGTGAGCAAATTGACCATCGTAGTGGCAGTCATCTGGATGCTGTACTCGCTCGATCTCACCTTCAGCACCATGCTGGGATTGATGGCGTTTATGGGCATTCGCAGTGCTGAGATTGAGAATGAGTCTGTAGCACCCAGCAAAGTCAAAATGGCTCTCGGCTGGCTGCTTTTAGCCTTTTTATTGATTGGCTTTACACCCATCCCATTCCGCATGGCTCCCTGATGGTGACAGCTTGGGGATGATCGTTCACTTAACCCAGCAGCTCACCACGGGTCGATTTTCCAAGCACTTCGAGGCATCCCAGCAGAAAAGCCGGGAGGTCGTCTGGCTTGCGACTGCTCACAAAATGACGATCAACGACAACTTCCTGATCCAGAAACAAAGCGCCGGCATTCTCGATATCGTCTTTGATGCCCAGCGAACCGGTGGTGCGGACATTCCGATAAATCCCGGCGGAAATCGGCATCCAGCCCCCATGACAGATCGCTGCCACAAGTTTGCCGTCGGCGTGGAACTCCTGCAGCAATTGTTTCACTTTCGCTTCACGGCGAATCTTGTCTGGCATCCATCCTCCCGGACAGATCACCCCGACATAATCGCTGGACTTCTGATCTCGAATGGCGGCGTCCGATCGACAGGGATAGCCGTGCTTCCCTTTGTAAACCACATTCGCTTCCAGCCCCGCGCAAACGACCTGATAACCGGCTTCGATCAGCCTCAGTTTGGGATACCAGACTTCGAGATCTTCGTACTCTTCACCAATGAACATGAGGATGGCTGGTGAGGTGGGCATGGGTAAAGTTCCGGTAGTCGATGTTGTAGGAATGATGAATCACACAGATCTGAGTATGTCATGAACCACATGTCCATGCACGTCTGTTAATCGAAACTGCCGTCCCTGAAAGCGGTAAGTCAGGCGTTCGTGATCAATCCCCATCAGGTGCAGTATGGTCGCCTGCAGGTCGTGAACATGAACGGGGTTTTCCAAGACGTTCATCCCCAGATCATCGGAGGCTCCATACGTCATGCCACTCTTCACTCCGCCACCGGCCATCCAGATGGTAAACGCGTAGGGATGATGATCGCGTCCCCAGCGCGGGCGATTGGCAAGATCACCTTGAATGAATGGCGTTCGACCAAACTCACCACCCCAGATGACCAGCGTATCATCGAGCAGACCACGTTGTTTCAGATCCTTCACAAGGGCTGCTGAAGGTTGGTCGGTATCGCGGCACTGGTTGTAAAGTTCAGTCGTGAGGCTGTTGTGCTGATCCCACCCGGCATGCATGAGCTGCACACTACGGACGCCACGTTCAACGAGCCGCCTGGCCATGAGACAGTTGTAGGCGAAAGAGCCTGGCTGCTCGACCTGTGGACCGTACATCTCAAGGGTGGCTTTTGATTCACCGGAAAGATCGGTTAACTCGGGAACACTGGTTTGCATGCGAAATGCCATTTCAGACTGGGCAATTCGAGTGCTAATCTCGGGGTCTCCTGAGAGGGCTTGTTTCTGCAGATTCAGTGCTGTGACATCGTTGAGCATGGCCTCGCGGAACTCGCGAGAAATCCCCGGGCCATCTTTCAAGTAGAGGACGGGATCTTTGCTTCCTCGAAACTTCACTCCCTGAAATCGCGAAGGCAGAAATCCACTTCCCCAGTAAAAATCGTAGAAAATCTGCCCACAGGAAGTCCCCTTGGTCACTGACGTGAGCACAACATAGCCCGGAAGATTATCGGCTGCGCTTCCCAGGCCGTACGTCAGCCACGCACCCAGCGCAGGCCTGCCGGGAAGTTCACTCCCTGTGAGCATGAACGTAATGGCTGGTGCATGATTCACAGCTTCAGTATGCATCGATTTGACAAAACAGAGTTCATCAGCGATTTGTGCAGTATGTGGCATGAGGCTCGATACCCATGCCCCGGATTCTCCATGTTGAGCAAAGGGCTCGACATTTCCGAGGATCAGTTTTCCGTTGGCATTGCCCGTCATGGTGCTGAAGCGTTTGCCACCTACGTAAGATTCAGGAAGTGGCTGGCCGTGCAGTTCGCGGAGCTTTGGCTTGTAGTCGAATAAATCGACATGGGTTGGTGCGCCATTCTGGAACAGATAAATGACATGCTTGGCCCTGGGGGGCAGATGGGGCCGCCCAATCAAGTCTGTTGTCGCTGTTGTAGTGGTTGATGAAGCAGGTGGAGATACTTGTTCTGCAGCAAATAAGTGCGAAAGACTCGCCAGGCCTAGGCCAAGAGAACCTGCTGCTGTCCCCAGAAAACTGCGGCGATGGTGAGTGGTCATCCACTCACAAGGAGGAACGGGTGGCAATGGAGGATTCCCAGGTGGATGACTCTTGGAAAGGTGAATTACTCTTTGGAAACAGTCTCATCGAGGTTGAACAGAATCATGGTGATGACTGTCCACACGGCTGCTTCGGCTCGGATTGCTGGATCTTCACCCACAAGGCTGGCAGTCGATGCCCCCACAGCCAGCAGGTCGTTCACCTGTTCGGGGGATTGAACAAGTCGATTTCGCCAACTCATGATTGAAGTTCTCAGTAACTCCAATTCCTGAGGAGAAGGTTCGCGCACCAGAATGTGTTCGAACAGGAGCCTCAGGCGGTCGTCATCGCCCAGCTTTCGATCATTTATAAAAAGTCGTGTCGCCAGGACTCTGGCTGCCTCGAGATAAACAGGATCATTCCAGAGAGCGAGGGCCTGTAACGGGGTGTTGGTTCTGCTGGTGCGAACAATACAGGTTTGCCGATTGGCAGCATCGAAAAACATGGGTGGCGCGATGATTCTTCGCCAGAAAGTATAAAGGCTTCGCCTGTAAAGCGAATCGCCCTGGTCGACCTGATACCTCTTCGCGCCGAAAGTGGCTTCTTCCCAGAGACCCTCAGGTTGATAGGGCTTGACCGGTGGGCCGCCGGTTTGGGGCACCAGCAGCCCGGAAACTGCCAACGCCTGATCCCGCAGCATCCATGATGGCCAGCGATACCGCGGCCCACGGGCAAGCAGGCGATTTTCCGGATCGTCGGCATAGGCTTCACGAGGGACAAGTGTGGTCTGGCAATAGGTCCGACTGGTCACAATCTGCTTGACGAGACGCTTGATATCCCAGCCATGCTCGCGGAAATCGGCTGCCAGCCAATCCAGCAGTTCGGGATGGCTGGGCTTTTCTCCTTGAATGCCAAAATCTTCAGACGTTTTCACCAGCCCAATGCCAAAGAACTGCTGCCAGATTCGATTCACAATCACACGCGCAACCAATGGGTTTTCATCATGGAGCAACCACTCGGCGAAATCCTGACGAGTTAACGCGGGTGATACATGCTGGTCTTTGAGTCGCTCGCTGACGTTCATTGATTTCAGAAACAAGGGGACGTCGGTGGGCACTTCGTCTTTGGGTTGATTGTAAAGTCCCTTGCTCAGAATGAAGTTCTTGCGAGGTTCACCAGCACGTTCCTGCATGACCATGACTTGGGGAATGGACTTCTGCAAAGCATCCAGCTCATCGATACGGGATTTGAGCATCAGCAGGCTTTGCGGCGACTGTCCTTGCCATTGATTCCAGAAGTTGATGAGTTGAGTCAGTTCACTCGCCTTACGGTCCTGCGGGGGCTTTTGACGAATGGCGCGAAGCTCGGCTGGTAATCCATCGTCGAGATGCCAGGGGCTCGTGGCCACTCCATTCGCATCGTCAAAAACTTCGATCGCTGAAACTGGCTGGGTGGAAAGTGCCGGGCCCTCTGCAGGTGCCAGATGTTTTAGCGGCACAAACTCGTCTTCCCAGGCGAGCACCTTTTCCGCGATTTCCTGGCGTTCCTTGAGCAGTCGATTTCTCTGTTCTTCCTGCTGTTTGCTGGGCCACTCGAGTACAGGAGGTGTCTGAGGATTCCCACCACTCCCATCCACCGGTGTGTTGTTAAAAAAGCCGGAGAGCTGGTAGTAATCCTGCTGCCGGATCGGGTCAAACTTATGGTCGTGGCAGCGGCAGCAATTCATGGTCAAACCGAGCCAGACCGTCCCGGTCGTTTCTGTCATATCCATCACATAATCGACGCGGTTTTCAGCGGCAATCCGCCCACCTTCGCCGTTGATCATATGATTGCGGAGAAAGGCTGTGGCCAGCTTCTGCTGGTCTGTCGCCTGAGAAAGCAGATCACCAGCCAGTTGAGCCCGCGTGAAATCGTCAAACGACAGATTCTGGTTGAAAGCCTCCACCACCCAATCCCGCCAGGGCCACATGGTGCGTTCCGCATCACCCTGATAACCATTGGTGTCAGCATACCGGGCAGCTTCCAGCCAATCCCAGGCCATACGCTCTCCGTAATGTGGCGATGCCAGCAGCTCATCGACGACAGCACCCACATCGAGGGGTTGATTCGAGGACTTCAAATACTTCTGACGCAATTCCAACGAGGGTGGTAATCCCGTCAGATCGAGAGCCAGACGTCTGAGCAATCGAGCTGAATCGGCCTGGGGGGATAACTCCTTACCCACCTGATGCAGTTGTGCGATGACAAACGCATCAATGGGATTCTCTGCTTGAGAACCTTCTGGCACAGCAGGCTTGATAATCGGCTCAAACGCCCAGTGTTTTCCCCACGGGGCACCGGCTTGCAACCATTTTTGCAACAAAAGCAATTGCCCGGCTGAGAGGCGATGCTTCGTCGCGGGAGGGGGCATGATCAGGTCTGGGTCTGTGGTCGAAACACGCTCCCAGAATATGCTCTGGCCAGGTGTACTCTCTTTAAGGATTCGATCGAGAGCCGGGTTGGGTTGGTCGAGTCTCAACTCGGCTTGACGACTCTGAGGATCGGGGCCATGGCAATGAAAGCAATTGTCCGAAAGGATCGGCAGCACATCTTTCGAGAAATTGATGGGCTTTGAACTCAACTCGCCTTCGGTTGCTAACAGTTCGCAAGCCATGGCCAGACTCGCAGACACAATCAGCCAGCCTGATAGGAACACCCGACACATCGACTGAGACAGCACAGGTGGCCGCTGCTCTCGGTTCCGCTGTGGCATGCTGTGCCCCTGATTCACCACTCTCGATCCTGACCCATTCATCACATCAACAATCGCTGACCTATTCAGCATAAGGGACAGTGACCACTTAAAACAACATGGGAGCCGTTGATGAAGTTTGAGTCATGAGAAAAGTGTGGGAACTGAATCGATGGGGCACTGTGTGATTAATAGAACACTGTGTCGAACAGGGTGCGCGTCAGTCGAAGGATTCCAGATTGGCGAGGGTTTGGCCTTGCTGGTCTTTGGCCGAGAGAATGGGAAAGTCTTCCAGTGGCCAGGCAATGCCCACAGCCGGATCATTCCACAGGAGACAGCGTTCGTGCTGTGGAAAGTAATAATCGGTGCACTTGTAAAGCACATCGGCAGTTTCAGAAATCACGCAAAAGCCGTGGGCGAAACCGGCAGGGATATAGAGTTGGTGATGGTTGACGTCACTCAGTCGATAGCCTGTCCATTGGCCGAATGTGGGTGAACTCTTGCGGACATCGACGGCGACGTCAAAAATCTCACCACGAATCACCTGGATAAGTTTGGCCTGTGGTCGTACGAGTTGAAAATGCAATCCCCGCAGCGTCCCTCGCGACGAACGGGACACATTATCCTGAACAAAAGCCTGTGATAAGCCACTGCTTGAATAGCGTTCCTGTTGGAAGACTTCGAAGAAGAATCCTCGGGAATCACCAAAAACTCGCGGCTCAATCTTCAGGACATCGGGAAGTTTGTCATCCGGTGTCACGATCATCGTGGCACCTGGTAGCGTCCGATCTGATTGATGCGACCATGGAGATCGTTCAGGATCCAGTGGAACAGAATCAGATGGACACACTCGACAATTCCCATGTCATCCAGCGGGACATGCAGGTTTTTCTGTCCCAGCGATTTCAGTTTGCCACCCGAATAGCCTGTAATGCCCCAGGTGACGAGACCTTTGCGATTGGCCCATTCGACAGCATTGAGAATGTTCGGGCTGTTTCCACTGCCGCTGATGGCAATCAGAACATCTCCCGGCGAGGCGAGATTCTTCAACTGTTCTACAAAGACACGATCGAAGCCTTCGTCGTTACCCCACGCCAGGATGTAAGGCGTGTTATCGGTGAGCGATAACACTTTGAGCCGCTTGCGTTCATCGTTAGTGAAATCTTTGCGGTCGAGGGAGCTTTTCCCCAGATCTTCGCAGAAATGCGAGCTGTTCGAGCCGCTGCCACCATTCCCGCAGATGAAGACAAACTTGCCATTCTCGTAGGCCGAATAAATGTCTTCTGCCAGTTGTTCAGTTTCCTTCAAATCAAGGGTCTGAAAGACTTGAGCAACCCTTGAAAGATAATCAGCCGGATTCAGGTGAGCGCCGAGCATGAGGTTCCGTCCCCAGGGAGTGTCGATCAATAACTGGTCAAAGTCTGCTTCGTGCCAACAATACCAACTGGTCAATTCTGATACCAGTTCGGTTCACATTTGGCCATTCAGGATGCTCCAGGAGTGCCGCTAACCGGATGTGATCGCGTCCGAGAGCCAGGGACTTAGCGAGAGGGCGAGACTTCACCGTGCGGTTTGCTCAAGATTTGGTTTCACTCAGCGACCGATGGGGAAACATCGCTTCAAGCCATCGAGAAGGCAGAAGTGCAGCGAGGAGGCAAAGACTGGTTAACCCCAGGAGGGTCATCCCTCCCATAGCGGGTTCAAAGCGTGCCAGTCCGGAAAATGTCTGCCAGCAGGCATAGGCCAGAAACATGAAGTGGGCACTGGCGAGCAGATTTATCCGCAAGAGGACATGGCCACATTTGAGGAATTGCCAGACGAAGACCGCCAGTGGCAATGTTTGAATCGCATGGAGGCAGGCTCCATGAGGAAATTTAAGTACTCCCGCCTGGGGAACAAGTTCCGGGTTACGGCCGGCTTGTATTTCGGCCCAGCCGATCGACGAGATGAAAAATCCCAACAGCAGCGAGATCCACAAAAGGACAAGTCCTGTACGGATGGCAGATTTCATTGAGGGCGACGGAATTCTTGAAGGATCGTACGTATCCTCGATCGTCAAAAACGCTCCCGGCAGCAGGCTGCGAAAGACCAGCCAACTGATTCCCAGACTGGCGATAATGATGAGCACCAGCATGGCGACTTCAATAAAGGCATCGCGGTAAGTGGCGTGGTTGAAGTGCGAGGGGACTCCCCGCCAGAACTGGATGGTGATTAATGTCACTTCTAAGGCGAGAGCTAACGAAGTCAGCCAGACGACAACGGGATCCGGCGACCAGATCCGCAGTTTCCCCCAGACCCAACTGATTGAGATGCAGGTGAGGCCCGTCGAAATGCCAAAGAGGGCTGGTTTTCGATAAGAGGTGGGGCCGGACCAGTCATCGCCGGTGATGACCCCCACCGCAAGGTGGCAGCCTCCACTGAACAGCAGTGCAACTCCCGTCATGAAAATAGGCCAGAGCCATTCGCATTGGGGTAGAAATCTAGCCGTCGCACTGAGAAACGATCGATCGCTGAGCTGATTTTGCATAATGAAGTCTAGGCATTTTCAGGTCAACTTTCCCGTTGGGAATACAAAAACGGCCACCGATTCTGTGAGGAGAATCGGTGGCCGTCTGGTTTGCCTGATGATTTGCAACTGTGGAAAACTCAAACTCGATAAATCCAGAGTTTGATGAATCCCAGTGAAGCTTCCGTGCCATCAATCGTTTGGCAAAAGCATTGGGACTGTCGCATCTTGCCACCGTCCCAATGCGGTTTTGGAATACATGCTGAAAATTAGTTCTGGATCACGAATCCGTGATAAGCCTCGTTGCCGTGTTCACCCATGTCGAGACCTTCGATTTCTTCTTCAGGCTTCACACGCAGGCCAACGGTGTACTTGATGACCAGCCAGACAAGGGCAGAAATCACCACTGTGTAAATTCCGACCATTCCGATACCCACCAGTTGGGCAATCAATTGCTCGGTCCCGCCTCCGAAGAACAGACCAGCCTTTGGCCCACCAGTAATTGGGGTGGTTGAAAGATCTGCCGTGGTGAAGAGTCCGACGCAGATTGTGCCAAAAATTCCGTTGACGAGGTGGACCGATGTCGCACCGACGGGGTCGTCAACACCGACTCGGTCGAATGCGAGAACTGAGAGGACAACGAGGACACCAGCGACAGCACCGATGATCAAAGAGCAATTCAGATCTGTGAAAGCAGCAGGGGCCGTAATAGCGACAAGACCAGCCAGGCAGCCGTTGAGTGTCATCCCAATATCTGGCTTGCCAAGGACGATCCAGGCAGTGGCAGTCGATGTCAATGCTGCGATCGCAGCAGCGGCATTGGTGTTGACGGCGACTTGTGCAATCAAGGCACCATCACCCACCGCCATGCAACTACCAGGGTTAAAACCGAACCAGCCGAGCCAGAGAATCATACAGCCCAGGAAGGCAGCCATCATGCTGTGACCTGGGATCGCATTCACTTTGCCATTGGCGTACTTGCCAATACGTGGGCCAAGGATGATGGCTCCGGTCAATGCAGCCCAACCGCCCACAGAGTGCACGACAGTCGAACCAGCAAAATCCCAAAAGTTCCACTTGGCAGCCAGATATCCATAACCCCAGATCCAGTGACCTGTGATTGGGTACATCACGATCATCATAATAAAGCAGAAGATGATGAATGAGTGATACTTGATTCGTTCAGCTACGGCCCCGGAAACGATTGTGGCAGCAGTTCCAGCGAAGACCAGTTGGAAGAAGAACTTGACCATCAAGGGGACGCCAGTCCAAGCAATTGAGCCATAATCACCTTCATACCCGAGAGTGGCAATCTTCGGACTGTTGTCGGCACCCGAGATCATCATGATCCCTTTGGCGCCATACCAGCCACCATCTCCAGAGACAGAACCGTCGCCGCCACCAAACATCAAGCCCCATCCGAAGAGATAGAAACCTAACGTGCAGACGGCGAACACAATGAAGTTCTTCGAGAGAATGTTCACTGTGTTTTTCGAACGTGCAAAACCAGACTCCACCGCACCGAAACCGGCGTTCATGAAGAACACCAGGAAACCGCAGAAGAGAACGAAGACTGAGTCGAGGCCAACAGTCAGCTTGTCGGTTGTCGCCTGCAAAGTTGCGATCGGATCAGCAGGAGGAGCAGCCTCGGCGGGCTTGGCTTCCTCTGCAGCAGCAGGGGCTGGTGTGGCAGCGGCTTCAGCCGCTGGGGTGGCTGGTGTTTCCTGGGCGAATCCTTGCCCAGATACTGACCAGCAACATGCCGTCAGAAGTAGTGTGAGTCCCAGGAGCGCCACGGAACGCGTCATTTACTTTCCCCTCATTGAATCGAAGCAACTCGGTTAAGCACTCTTCACCATCAGTTGGATCCGAGCCACATAACCACAAGGTGTTTTGAATGTGAAAAATGCAGGCACTTTTCACCCCTGCGCAGCAAATAAGCAATGAGCGTGCCTTGATTCCTGAGGAAAATCACGAAAACGAAATTTAGCTGAACATTTTCTCGGGTGAGTTTTCACGAATGTGCCCGAATTCTCGCAAAATTCAGGTGAAAACCAGCCCTGTCCACAGGAGATTTCGGAGGATGTGCCTGAAACTTGTGCATCAGGTTTTTTTCTGCTGTTAGCTCTTGATCTCCACGATGACCGTTGGAAACGGCAAGCAGTGCCTGCACTTCGCGCTCTAGTGCATAAATGCAAGGCAATGTGTTCTGGCGAGCCAAAGGAGGGTTGGCAGTCGACTTTCCATGTCGCTCTGGCGGTAGGGAAACTGTGATTTGTCCACCGCCCGAAGTGAGGTCATCCGACAGATCTTTTGGGGATCTTTCGACGGCCCGATATCTGGTGACCATCAGATAGGATGCGAATCGTTCTGAAGGAATCCTTCCAGAACAGCACAAGATCGCTCCCAGTCGATTGCCCTGTCATTGATCTTCGCGGTAAAGTTAAACGACTGTTGATGCATGTTGCCCGATCATCATTCATTCAGCCGCAGAGATCGTTGTGCGGAAGGTCGAGCTGCCGTCCTGTCGCATACTGTTCATCTCGACCCGAGTTCGACACCGTTTCAGTAGACAGTTCATAACGACATCGTGATAAGGATCTTGTAATGCCCCAGAATCGTCGTGAATTTCTTGAGAACAGCCTCTCAGTTGGCGCTGCTCTGGCCTGCGCGGGTGGCTTGAATGCTGTTCAGGCACAGGAAACTGCCCCGAAAAAAACTGGTGACAAAATCAATGTCTGTGTCGTGGGCGTGAATGGCAGGGGCGGCGAGCATATTCGAGGCTTCAGCAACAATCCCGATTCGATCGTTTACGCCATTGTGGATGTGGATCAGCGAGTCGGTGAATCCAAAGCTGCTCTGATTGAAAAAGAGTACAAGCATCGCCCTAAGGTCTATACCGATCTGCGTGAAGCGTATGCTGACAAGAATGTCGATGTCGTGAGTGTGGCGACTCCCAACCACTGGCATGCTCTGGCGGCGATCTGGGCGATTCAGGCCGGCAAAGACGTTTATGTCGAAAAACCTGTCAGTCATAATGTGGTCGAAGGTCGGCGACTCGTCGAAGCAGCCCGTAAGTACAACAAGATTGTGCAGTGCGGCACTCAAAGCCGATCGAACCCCGGATTGAAGGAAGCAATCAAGTACATTCATGATGGCCAGCTGGGGGAAGTCAAACTCGCACGCGGTCTCTGTTACAAGCCCCGGAACTCGATTGGGCCACGCAGCAACTACGAACCGCCATCGACTGTGAATCTCGATTTGTGGACTGGTCCGGCACCACTGGCGCCACTCACACGCAAGAATTTTCACTACGACTGGCATTGGCAATGGCCATACGGCAACGGCGATCTGGGGAATCAGGGGATTCACCAGATGGATATCGCCCGCTGGGCACTGAACGAAAACAGCATTGGCGACAGCGTCATGAGCTACGGCGGCCGATATGGCTATGAAGATGCCGGCGATACCGCCAACACCCAGGTCTGTTTCCATTCGTTTGGTGATAAGCGACTCATTTTCGAAGTTCGCGGCCTGAAAACCGATGCCTACATGGGAGCCAAAGTGGGCGTGATTGTTTATGGCAGCGAAGGCTACATGGTCATTCCCAGCTACTCCAGTGCGACGGTCTTCTCCAAGGATGGCAAGGAGATCAAGCAGTTCAAGGGTGGTTCAGACCAGAATCACTACAACAACTTTATCGAAGCGTTCAAAGCTCGCGATATGTCCAAGCTGAATGCCGAGATCCTGGAAGGGCACCTTTCCAGCGCTTTGTGCCATGTCGGCAACATTTCGTATCGTTTGGGTTCATTGGAGAGCTTGAGTGCACTGGAAAACCAGCTTGCCAAGGATCCTGAGGGGCTGGAAACCACCCAGCGGTTTGCCGAGCATTTGAAGGCGAATGGAGTTGATCTGACAGGTAACAAGATTCAGGTGGGACCGCTGCTCAAGATTCTCCCGAACGAGACATTCACTGGCCCTCGATCCGAAGAGGCCAATGCCATGCTTTCGAGGGAATACCGGGCGCCATATCTGCTGCCCACCACGGAACAGCTGTAACAGTCAGAAGCTTTAATTCTGATACGGATTCCAATAAACAACTGCGAGGCGGGTGGCTGGGGTTGAGTCTTCGAACCCCCAGCAATTTTTGGCACGATCTGGGGGTTCGCGAAGACACTCAACCCCAGCCACGCCATATCTAGATGTATAGTTTATATTTGAAATCCGTTTTCGCTGCTTTCATTCTGTAGAACTCTCAAATTAACGCAGGCAAAAAAAGCTCAGCGACTGACTCCACTTGTCAGCCGCTGAGCTTTTTTCATTCGGTTCGATGAAAGCGATGGACCTTAACGAATGGGATGCCCGTGCAGGGCTCTGCTCTTGAGATCAACGGAGATATTGTCGAGAGCCAGCGGAATCAGCTTTTTGGGCTCTTCAGCCGCCACGAGAAAGAAACCGTAAACCATTTCATCGGTGGTCTGCTCACCCCAGGTCACACGACGAGGCGGATTCGACGGGTTTAATGGATTTTCCTCTGAGTTATCCCACGCAGCGATGATTTCGAGCCGGGTTCCTGCGGGGAGATGGATCGGCTGAGAAAGATGAAATTCGTCCTGCCAGGCATATTTCCAATTCGAGATCCGGATGATGGGCTGAATTGTGTTGTCCGGCAAGACAGCCTGCGCGGTAAATGACTTTCCCAACAGATGCATGTGAGGGATCACCCCCATTAATGTCACGGGTTGGGGCAATTTGTACGAAGCTCGTCGTTCGTAGTTCCGTTCACCAGCGGGAATATCAATGTCATAACTGGCGGCCCAGACAGCAGCGACAATATTCTTCGGCTGATCGGCAAAATAGATTCCCACGCGCGAGCGATCTTTGGTGGCTTTCCCGGAAGGGTGATAATGAATCTGCAGCACCAGATCGGAACCTTTCTTTAAGTATCGTCCCATGTGCCCAGGTAATTTTCGCGGTGTATTTCCTGGAGACCAGCCACCAATTGAACCGGTGGGGAGAAAGCCGGGGCTGCCGAAGCTGCTGTATCCGGGCTCAGGAGTTTTTGCATCGAGCTTGCGACCCTGGTGATTGGCATCGAGAAAACAGAGCGTATGGTGGACCACACTCGCATCCCCCGGTTGAAACTCGATGGCCGCCACGACTTTGTCACTATCCAGAGGCAACGGGATCACAAAGTTCTGAAAAAGATCCGGGCCATCCGCTGGGATGAAGAAGTCTGCAGCCATCTCGGCAATTAGATCAGGCGGGCCCAGTTCCCAGGTGGATTTCTTTGGTGGAGGCACAGGGGCTTCGTTCAGTTCTCCGCTGGGTGTCCCTTGCTCAACCCATTTGGAGAGTGCCTGTTTCTCGATCTCGGACAAGCTTCGCTGTCCCAGGAATTCGCCACAATTGGCATCAGGCATCCATGGAGGCATCCGGGATGTCTGGATTTCCTCGATCATCTGAGCCCGCTGGTTGACGACATCCTGCCATGTTTCCAGTGGAAAGGGCCCGACGGCGTTTGCCTGATGACAATGTGTGCAGTTTGCGTAAATGATGGACGCGGTTACTTGAGACCAGGTCAACTTTTGTTGCGTCGAGTCATTATTCGGACGCAGAAGTTCTTGAGTTGGGATCAAGTCGTAAAGGCATCCAACAGCCGAGGTGGAAGCGATTTTGGCAGCCGGGTTCAGCAGGAGTGTCTCGACCGCCGTTTCCAGATCGCGAGTTTTGACGACGGCACGCTTCACACCCGGGGCGGCCCAGCGTTCGTCGATCCGGCCGCGGTAAGCGATTCTCCCTTGAACATCGAGAAGAAAAGATTCGGGAACGTGTGTTGGTTTAAGTGCATGAGCGAGTTGGGCCAGGGGATCGAAAACGATCGGGAACTTGATCGCGTAATCCTCGACGAATTTCCGTAATTCAGCATGTGTTGAGAATGGATTCCCCCAGACGGCATGCAATGAAACGGTTTCGGTTTTTTCGTTCCATTTTTCGTGAAGTCGATTCAGTTCGGGGATGTAGCTGCGAGCAATCGGGCAATCGCCGTTGATAAACACCACAACTCGTAATGGCGTATCAGACTTCTCGCGAAACTCGTGAACGCGCGAGTGCTGGTCGAGCAGTTGGGTATTCAATAGTGGTTTCGAAGCCTCTCCCGTTTCGAGAGCGTGCTGAGGCTTTGAGTCGGGCAACGAAATTGCGGGTTTTGTATTTGTCTTCACGAGAGACGCAGATGATTCTTGCGCAGGACAGACACCATTGACCTGTAATGCCAGACTCAGACAGGTCACGACAGACCAGATCCAGAAAGTTCGTTGCAGTCGCCACACGTTCGAGGAGAATCGATGGTGGATTTCAAACTGTCTACGGGCATTGACCATCAAGTGAGATCCTTCGAAGCAACGAATATTTGCCATCCTGTGCAAGTCTCAGATACCGCAATAAATTGTCATCTTGGCGTAAGACGATTCTCATGATGTCGTATCGAATAATGAAACTCGACTTTCGAGACACTGAGTGAACAGGGTTTTGTCCTCAGTGATATGATCAGCCCCATGATCATACCAGCCCGATTCCACCACGGATTCAGCTTCCATGTCAAAACGGATCTTCTGGCAGGATTTTTACACGCGAAGAGCGTGGCTGTCTTGGTGTGCCGCAGCGATGTCGGCATGTGGGTGTTCGTTTCGCCAACTCATGGGAAATGCTTATGCGCAGGATGATATTCGCCAGCGTGTACGGGCTCATCGGCCTGAGATGCGCTGGATTGAAAATGAATCGATCAAGCTGGGCGTTGATTTGAATCTGGGAGGTGCGATTACCTGGCTTTCGACCAGGCATCATCCGGAGAATATGGTCAATAACTGGGATTGGGGTCGGCAGATTCAGATGTCGTTCTATGCCGGTCCGGCGAAGTTTCGTGTGGATGGAAAGGAAGTAGCCCCTGCGTGGGCCGATTTTCCCTGGAACCCCGTCCAAGCAGGAGATCATTTCGGGAATGCCTCGAAAACGATTGCTTTTGAGCAGGACAAGCATTCATTGAAGGTCACTGCGATTCCGATGCAGTGGTCGCTCAATAACGCCCCTTGTGAATGTCAAATCGTCAGTATTATTCAATTGGATGGTCATCAGGTGCGGATTATCAACCAGTTGGAGAATCAACGCAGGGATGCGACGTTTTACCCGGCCAGAGATCAGGAACTTCCAGCGGTTTATTTGACGGGGAACTTCAACCGTTTAATCAGCTATCGCGGTCAGGCACCCTGGACGCATGAGGCGTGGGAAGAAATCGAGCATCATCCGCAGCCAGGAGAGTTTCCCTGGTTGAGATTATATGGCAGTGAAGGGTGGATTGCGCTGGTGGATCAAACCGGTTATGGTTGCGGTCTCTGGCAAGCCAATAATCCAACATTTCTTGGCGGGATTGCGGATCATCGCGGTGTAAAGGAACGTCGTGAATCGCCGCGATCGGGTGTCGGAACCCACGATTTCCCGACGGGTTATCTGGCGAGTGTTCGGCCAGAACATCTGGAGGCAGGGAAGAGTTACGTTTATGAGACCAGATTGGTGCTGGGTTCTATCGACGAAATTCGATCGACCATTTCGAAAATGGCCGACCAATCCGGGCTGCCCGATTGGAGCTTTGAGAAAGATCGCAATGGCTGGACATGGCAAGGCTCTCAGGGTGCCCTGCAGGCGTGCAAACCATTGCCTGAAGGCAAGGGGGGGTTGTCGGGTATTGTAACTTGTGGAGAAGTGAATCTCGTTTCGCCCCCCTGTGTCTGGCAGCTTGCAAAAAGCCGTCGACTGACGGCCAGTCTTCAACTGGATTCAACACAACCAGTGAGGCTGGATCTCTACTGGCAACATCCCGGTGATCGTGAATTCATGCCTGGTCAGATGGTTTCGACAATGTTCCGGAAGGTGAATCAGAGTCCGAATGAAACGGGAATACCTGGCTTCGAACAAATCGAGTGGGAACTTCCGGAAACGAATGGTATCGCCGAAAAAGCACTGGTCTCTCGCTTGAGAATCAGCTTCGCTCCGACAGATCGCTCGATGCATTTACCAGTGAAAATCCAAAGTATCAGAGCGATGACCGTTCAATAAGCGTGTGATTCTCTGAGCTTTTCATAAGGCTTAACGCAACTATGGGCCATGCATCGACCGCGATGATGAGATTTAATCCTCTTCTCGGCTAGGTTTCTGTCCCTTGTTGATTTCTCGATTTCCCAGTGTTTTGATACGCATCTGTTCTCGCTCTTTTCTCAGTTCTTGAGCGTTGAACCACCAACCAATCAAGACACAGGCCATGAGCGTGACGATCAGGACACTTCCGCCCACAATCGCGATGGCTTTCTTGGAGAATCGCCAACCAAAAACTTCTTCCCCGAGAAGCGCGTCAATTTCTGAATCGCTGAGCTGTCTGCTTTTGGCTGTTTTGGACTGCGCATTGCGGGAAGTACTTGCCTGACCACTTTTTTGGCGTCTGATTTTAGGGGCAGAAGAAAGTGGTGCCTGTGGCAGATCTTCCTCTTCCGGTTCAGCCTTGGGTGGTGGGGCAATCCATTTAAGCGAAGCAATATCGGGCCCGATGAGGAGCAGACTCAGGCATTTTGCACAACGAGCCTTTTTCCCCGCAAATTGAGGTTTGAGTGGCAGAACCTTGCCACACTCGGGGCAAGGGACACTGCCCGGGGTGCCGCGTGAAATCTTCGCCATACGCTGCGAAGCACTGTTCGCAGGCGAGGGAGTGATGGAACCACTTCGGGCAGCAGTGGCAGCTTCCCGCTCGGCGACCATCGACGCTGTCGGTAGCGTGACTGTTCCACTAGCGGCAAGACGCGAAGAGCTTCTTTGAGAGGCGGCTTCCAGCACCGCTTCAGCGAACTCGACACAGTTGGCGTAACGCCGGGCCTGATTTTTGGCCAGGCCTTTGATGACGGCCTCTGAAAGTCGGTCAGAGAGATTCGCCTGATACTTACTCAACGGGGGAATCTTCATCCCTGTCTGATTCACCATGGTGGCGGAGGCTGTGGGACCTTCCACGGGAACACAGCCCGCTAAACATTCGTAGACAGTCATGGCCAGAGAGTACTGGTCAACACGACCATCGATCGCGTGGCCCATAATCAACTCTGGAGCCACATAGTTCGGTGTCCCGACGAGAAATCCGGCTGCTGTCAGCGATGCATCTCGCTTGGCAGGTTCTTCCTGGGTGGCAGAAAGTGCTTTGGCGAGACCAAAATCACTGAGGTAGGCATTTCCAAACTGATCAAAGAGAATATTGGCCGGTTTGACATCGCGGTGAATGAAATGTTGCTGATGGATGAAATCGAGAGCGCGGGCGACGTTCATCAGCCAGTCTTGCAACGATGATGGAGGTTGTGCGACCTGCTGTGAGCCTTCGTAAATGCGATCTCGCAAACTGCCACCCGAAAGATACTGCATCACCACATAGGGCACACCTTCGTGATCACCCACATCGTGGATTGTGACGATATGCGGATGCTTGAGCTGTACCAGAGAGCGAATTTCCCGCTGGAATCGTTCCGCAAACTCCGGATCGCTCAACGTGGCGGCAGTCGGCACTTTAAGAACGACTTCGGTCTGCAAACGGGCATCAAAAGCCCGGTAGACCAGACCCATACTCCCTTCGCCCAGTTTGGAGCGAACTTCGTAGCGAGCCCCATCAATGACGACACCAGCTATGTCGGTCTTGACGGACATGGGAAGCAACTCGTAATGAGGTCTGGCGGGAGGAATCACTGGCAACAACACTTAGCCCGGGCAATCACTCAGGCCAACTGGCGTAAGTCCCACATACTCAAATCCTTGAGCACTGGTACAACTTAAAGATATCAGGCTTGGAATCGCAAGTTGCGAAAGCGTGAGTAATTCTTCATAAACCAGTTCCCTATATTCAGCGACGCCAAATCAGCTTTGGAAACGCCTCGAATCAGAGTGATTTCCAATGGCTGTGGTTAGCAGTTGTTCTGGCACAACCTGTTGTTGTTCAAGGCTTTCCGGGGATTTTCTCAATGGTTTAGCACGCGGCATTCAGAGATTTAAGAAGGCTTATGACTTGACCAATCGCCAGACATCGCGACAAAGTTCCTTATCGAGAATTTTTTTTCGAACTGGGAACAGCGGTTGATAAAGGAGAGTTCCGCCATGATTCGCCAAAACTTCCCGGCTCAGAGCATGACGAAATTGCGATCAGAGCAGGCTTTGACAGAGCGTTTTTTCACCGAACGATGGTTATGCCTCGTTTTGTCGTGCTTGTGCATTTCCTGCCTGACGGCCAGCTCTGCCTTGGCTCAGATCTCTCCTTCAGCGACAGAGGCCCAGTTAAAGATTTCGAATCGAAGTTGGGCTGATCTCATTGCCATGTTGCCGATGTATCGCGGCAAAGTTGTTGTCATCGACCTGTGGTCAACATCGTGTGATCCCTGCCTGAAGGAGTATCCTGGGATTCTGGCTCTGCAGAAAAAGTATCCCCAGGAAATCGTCTGTGTTTCGATGAATTGCGATTACATCGGTGTCAAAACTAAACCCGTCGAATATTACAGACCGCGAGTTGTTGAGTTTCTTCAGTCTCAAAATTCGAACATTGTCCATCTGATGTGCAATGAGCCTGCCGACGAGCTCTTCGAAAAACTCAAGCTCGACTCGATACCTGCTGTCTACGTTTTTGATCAGCAGGGCCAGCAGGTCAAAAGGTTCGATGGTCAATACACCCGCGAAGGCAGTAATGCCTCTGCGACTCAATCACCAGGAAAACCAGCCGCAGATTCTGAGGAAGACGAAGAGGAGTCCAAGTTCTCCTATATAGAAGATGTCGCCCCTTTCGTGGAAAAGTTGCTGAAAAAATGATGTGCCAGGCTATGGCAACAAACATTGAGCCTGCGGCTTTACCCGACACAGCCAGTGTCTTCCCTTCAAAGCCGACCAACTTCTTGCGACCGGTCAAAACTATGCTTAGCGAACATCATGCCCAGTGAGAAAACGCTCAATCTTCCCAACAGCATTACGGTGCTGCGATTTTTCCTGGGGATTATTGTCTTCGCGATGATTGATCGAGGAGGCTGGTGGATCGCCACGGCTGTGCTCTTTGTGATTGCCGTGGCGACCGATGTGCTGGATGGCTACATCGCCCGCAAATACAACATTGTGACAACCTTTGGACGGATTGTTGACCCCTTCGTCGATAAGTTCATTACGACAGGAGTGTTTCTGTTTCTGCTCCCCATCAGCCAGCAATCCGGTGTCACAGCCTGGATGGTGATTGCTGTTCTGGCCAGAGAAATGCTCGTGACCAGTCTCCGGGGATTTCTCGAACAGAAAGGGCATGATTTCTCTGCCAGCGGCTGGGGCAAACTCAAAATGTTTCTGCAATGTGCCGGTGCCACAGCGGCTTTACTACTGATGGACGAAAGGCTCCGTGCCGTTCCGGGCCTGTTGCTCACCAGGGATCTCCTCCTCTGGTTGATGACCATCGTCACCGTTTACACAGGCTGGATCTACATTGTTCGAGCAGCGTCAATCCTGCGGAAAGAATCGCAATCCGAATAGATCATCTCACTCCTCAAAAAATGCTCGTGAGTAATTGATCGCTGCTGATTCTCAGACGTGGCGAGTTCAGTTAAACTTCGAGCCAACCCGACTCGGGAAATCAGCCTGGTAAGTCTTGAATTTATCGTCTGTCAGGATCAATCGTCATGGTCGACATTTTGGCTGCCGTAACGCAGCCTGTTTCACAAGAACGAATGGTCTGGCTGAAGGGGGTTCGCAGCGTCGTCGTCAAGGTTGGTACAAATGTTCTATCAGACGCCAATGACCAGCTTGATGACCAGCGGATTGCACATCTGGCAAGCCAACTCCATGGGATTGTCGCATCCGGGCGAAAAGTTGTGCTGGTTTCGAGTGGTGCCATTGGGGCGGGGATGAGTCTTTTGGGGCTCAAGACTCGACCCAAAGACTTGCCTCACTTACAGGCGGCGGCGGCCACTGGCCAGGCACATCTGATTGAGACGTATGATCGGCATTTTCGCCGATTTGGTTTTCATGCCGCTCAATTGCTGCTCACAGCCAATGATTTCAAGAACCGGTCGAGATATCTGAATGTCCGCAACACACTGCTGACACTTGGTGAATACAACACCATTCCGATTGTGAATGAGAATGACACCGTCAGCACTCAGGAAATCAAACTGGGGGATAACGATCGCCTGGCGGCGATGGTTGCGAATCTGATCCCTGCTGATCTGCTGATTGTCCTTTCGGTTGTCGATGGTTTGCTTACGGGTGATCCATCCTCCCCGGAAAGTCGGCGGATACCGATTGTCGAGCGATTTGACGAAGATCTACTTTCGCTCGTCGGCGCCAGCAAAAGCAGTCGTGGGACAGGGGGTATGCGCAGCAAACTGGAATCTGTGAGAACAGCAACGGCTGTGGGGACACATGTGGTCATTGCTCATGGCAAGTGTGATGGAGTGATCGAATCGATCCTTGAAGGAAAAGATGTCGGAACTTTCTTTGCAGCCGAGCAACAGGCGATTCCTGCCTGGAAGCGATGGATTGGTTTCACCTTGCCACCGAAAGGACGCCTGCAACTGGATGCCGGTGCTCGGAACGCTGTCGAGCATCTCGGTCGATCACTTCTGGCAATTGGAGTGGTGGGTGTCGAAGGAGACTTTGAAAAAGGGGAAGTCGTCTCGCTGGTCGATTCTGAGGGCGAAGAGTTTGCCCGTGGGCTCGTCAATTACGATGCCGTTTCAGCCAGAGCTGTGGCTGGCAAGAAACGCGAGGAGATGGCGAAGATTCTGGGGGAGATTCCTTACGACGAAGTGATTCACCGAGATAATCTGGTGGTCACTTCGATCCCGACAGGACAGGCATAATCGGTCGGGACCATGCACAAATTGCCAGTGATGCTCGAATTTACGCAGGTCAAGGCAGAATGATTTGCCTTTCCTCGCCTGTGAACTACGGTTCCAGCAACCGGTTTTCTCCAAATATCTGTTCAACTCTTAGGTTGGCAAGGCGATCATGGAAACCTTCTGGGAGTACATCTATTTCTATCAGGCCTATTCCCAAGACAGGTGGCGACACCTGCAGCCCTGGGAATATGGCGTGATCCTCTCAGCCGTCGGTGCGATTGGCTGGTGGCTGATGAGATTCAAAAAACGCTAAAAACTCCAAGCATTGGCTATTTGCCTTGCTTGGCGGCATGGACAGCACGAAGTTCCTGCCGTTGCCCCCAGACATAGAAGAAATATCCGAGGACGACTCCCACTGCAGTGGCGGAGAGCACCGACGCAGCACTCTGCGGGAAGGTGGAGTTTTCAGTCGCTGCCTGTGTGGTGAAGACCAGTCCCACCAGGCTGATGGCCAGCCCCAGCGCATCACTCAAGATCTCGGTGAAGCTGATGTGCAGTTTCATCAGGACGACCAGTTTGCCAATTACCAGTTGCAGGGCAAAGCTCACCACACCGGTTGTCATGAGTGCAAAGGCCACCCAGTAGAGCCACGGATGACCGATCAGTTCTGCCAGTTTGTAGATGGGATCAAGAATTCCTGCGGAGAGCTTCTGAGCTTCCGGGCTCGCATCGAGAGTGCGACCGATTTCTTCAATCTTGGCCTCGCCTTGTTTGATGATTGAATCGGTCCCGTCGCCCGGTGGTTTGGATGTGGACTCTGCAGATGTGGTGTCGGCAGGCTTCTCCTGCGTGGTCTCGCCGGCAGTTTCCGTAGCGGCTTCTTGAGCAAATGCAGCCCCGCTTGAAGGAAGAGTTGTTAAGTCGTTGATGGGGGCAAAGCCTGCACAAATCATGCAACTCAACGAAACGAAAAGCATGCGAGCAAATCTGGGCATGGTCTAAGCCTTGTCGGGAAGTGTGGTCTCAAGAGTTTCAATGATCGCTTCGCAGAATAGCACGTGTTGAAGCTCAGTGGCCATGTACGAAACTTGTCATACATTGGATTCATCGAACTTTCAGATTTTTTGAATCATGGGGGATCATACCCTCCCGGATTCCAGGGATGACATCTGGTAATTCGATAAAGTCCTTTGAATGTGCCCCAGATGGGCCCGTACTTCTTCACTGCCAGGATGAAATACTGACTGCAGGAGGGATGAAACCGGCAGACGGGGCCCAGGAGCGGGCTGATGGTCCACTGGTAGACCTTTACCGCCGCAATCAGTACGAATGACAAAATCCAGCTGATAGCAGACAGGAGAAAGACACCGATCAAAGAGCATCGGGTGAATATCAAGTTCTGCCCGACAGACTGCTGAGGGGTGCTTTCGAGCGAGTCAACGGGTGGAGTATTCCTTTCAGATTTGTCGTTGTCTTCACTCATTCCGAAGATCCCTGGGGCGTCTGGGAATTTTCTGACACACCCGGACTTGCCTCTGCGTCGGTGGTTTCTGGTGCTGAGGCAAGTGTGTTCGATGTCTGTGGGATTCTCCGATCCAGTTTTCGACTGAGTTTCACGAGAGATTGCTTGACCTGATCGAGCGTCAAAGGTGTCGTGGCGATGGGCACCACAATCAGATCCAGCCCTGGAGGACGCTCATGTTGAGTCAACCGGAAGGCTTCGCGAATCAATCGCTTCTCGCGATTGCGCACCACGGCATTTCCTCGCCGCTTCGAAACGGAAAGACCCAGGCGGGTGATTGACAGATCTTCGTTTTGAGTTTCTGTAGTCCGTTGATTGGGAACATGGGCTGATCGTCGTCTGGCAAAGACCAGCAACACCCCATCGGCCACTTTCTGTTTGTGGCGATAGACCAGCTCGAACTCGGCAGGTCGCCTTAGATGCTGGGCTTTGACAAATCGGTACATAAGCTAACCATGTTCGGGAAATCTTCAGACAGTCCATCAAGCCGACGCTGTTTTGCAGAATGGAATTGGTGTTTCTTCTGACAAGTAACCACACGAGAACTGGCGGGAATTCAGATCGTGGTCGGCA
Organism: Planctopirus limnophila DSM 3776; assembly: GCF_000092105.1. Classification (NCBI taxonomy): domain Bacteria; kingdom Pseudomonadati; phylum Planctomycetota; class Planctomycetia; order Planctomycetales; family Planctomycetaceae; genus Planctopirus; species Planctopirus limnophila. The sequence goes on from NC_014148.1 coordinate 1,987,578, forward strand.
GGCTCTCGACGTCTCTGGAACTGTGGAGTATTGTCTTAGGCCATCAGCACATCATATCTCATTCTTTGCGCAGGTTCGCTGTCGAGTTTACAATCGATCGCAAACCAGGAAAGTCGTGGATTCACATGATTTGTATTTCTGTTACTCCCGAATCGCGGCAACTGGCGAAAGTCGACATCCTGAATGCCGCTCGGCAATCCGATCTTGTCGAATTGTGTCTGGATCGACTGCTCAAGGAACCTGATGTCAAAGACCTGATTGAGTCGTCCAAAAAACCAATTCTGGTCTCGTGTCGCAGTGCCGAAAATGGGGGAAGCTGGAAGGGAACTGAAGACGAGCGCATTCAGCTTTTGCGACAGGCGATTCTGGCCGGGCCGGCTTATGTCGAATTGGATGAAGAGATAGCGAAAAAGATCCCTCGATTTGGCAAAGTCCAGCGAGTCATCAGTTATACCAGTATGAATCGACCGCTCCACGATCTGGAAGAAGCATTTGAAAATGCCGGGATCTTGCAGGCGGATGTCATCAAGTTTACCTGGCCTACTGACTTGCTGGAAGCGGCGTGGCCACTGCTCTCGGTTGTCAGTCAGAAACGGGCCATTCCCGTGGTGGGATTAGGGCTGGGAAAGTCGGGGCTTACCTTCTCATTGCTGGGTCGGAAATATGGCTCCCCGTGGATTTATGCCGCCCTCGAAAAGGGGATGGAAGCCTTCGTGGGCCAACCCACAGTCAGTGAGTTGGATGATGTTTACCGCTGGCGACAGATTGGCCCGAAAACACGATTTATTGCCGTTGTCGGATTCGGGCTGGGCGAGACGATGCTCTGCAAAATTCTCAATGCGGGCTTTGATAACCTCGATTTGAATACTCGCTGCCTTCCCATCGAATTCCGATCCGTCGATTCCATTCCCAAAATGCTCGACATCCTCAAAATCCCCGGAGTCATTGCCACAAACTACGCCAGTCGCCGCGTCTTTCCGATCGCATCAGCACAGGACGAGGTCTCAGCGATTTCCAAAGCGGGGGATCTGTACATCAAGCGCCCCGACGGATGGGCCAGTCACAACCTTATTTGGAAGACGGCACTCAGGCTGCTGGAAGAAACGTTAGGGCGAACTGGCCCTGATGATCGACCGCTGGATCGCAAAAATGTCATGGTTGTCGGGAAGGGGGGGCTGGCAGCTTCGCTGGCTGTCGGGATCAAGAAACGTAATGGTCTGGTGAGCATCTGCTCGGCAGATGATGATGAAGGTCAGCAGATTGCCACCATGGCCGATGCCCGTTTTGTCCCTCTGGGCAAATTGTACGATACGCTGGTCGATGTCCTCGTCGTGGCGTCAGAGAATCTGGATCATGGCTCGCGAAAAACGAGTATCAGCCCCACGATCATTCGTCCCGGCATGACGATTCTCGATTTGAGCAGCATGCCCGCAGATTCACCATTGATTGATGAAGCCCGAGTGCGAGGGGCGAAAATCGTCGAGCCTGCCGAAGTCTTTGCCGATTACGCAACGAACCTCTTTCGTTCCATCACCGGTCAGGAACTTCCTCCCGAAGCTTTCGCTCAAGGATTAGCGGAATAGCTGGGCGAGGCCATTACAAAAGCCGTGCTCAATTCGTAAAGATCCAGTTTCTGCTGGCAGGAGCCTTTTGAACCACTCGCCTCTGACTGGGTTCGACGGAATAGCCAGCTTTCTGGACTCCCGATGGTGCCAGCGTAGCCGTTGGCCCTAAGGGATCGAAGGGTTGTTCACCTCGCGGCCTCTCGCCAGGCAAAGAGTTCATCGTGGGTGGTGCGGAGTGATCGAGAAGATCAGGTTGAGTCGGATTCGATAAGCCTTGCGGAGATGAGCTTGGTGGTCGCGTGCCACTCTCGGGAACTCCCCCCCAACCCGGAGGAGCAGGAAGTTCCTGCGGTGTGCGTAACTGTTGCTGAGAAGGCCCGGACGATCCAGAGGGCATGGGTGGCATGCCTCGGTTTTCTGGGATTCCACCTGGCGTCGGAATAGGCGTTGTCCCGGAGTTTTGTGGAAACGGTTCTCCCGCTGGCCCGATCAGCATGTTTTCTGGAGGGCAGTTTGCTGTCCCATTCCAGGCCTGTGGCAGACGTCCCCCCGGGTTGTAAGCCCATTGTGTCATGGCCACACGATTGGGCCTTAAGGGAAGATGATCCCGCTCCTCACACCAGAAAGAGACCTGGCGGTAAGTGTTCCAATCGAAGGAGACCGAATGGATCGAGGTGTTGTGTTTCACCATCTGACAACCTGTCATCGAGATCCCACAAAAGGCGCAAAGAAGGCCTGTTTGCAAGACTTTTCGAAGAACAGAATTGTCATTGCTGCCTGACACAGAAAGTCATTCCCACTCAAGTAGCCCTCAAATCAATCACCGTCTCCCAGTTGTCTGTCGGAACATGAAAGACAATTTCTTCCCTAGAACTCGATTGATCAGAAGAATCGCTAGAATCGGAATTGTTGAACGCATACAGGACGTTGAAACGTGATGGCCTGATCGTTGAGGTGGTTGGGCACAAGCTGGATGAAAATCGATCAAGGTGTGTGTCATGCTGACATCTCACAGATAACCAGCGCCATCATAATGAGTTTCATCAGCAGGTGTTGCAGCTTGAGACCTGACATTTCTTGAATATTTCTCGTTTTGTAAGATTAATGACCGTATGTGGTTACGAACATTTTTTGTAGCTTAGGCCAACGCAGGACATTTAGTGGCACCGTTTTCTCTGTGCATGTACGAAGTGGCAGGCTTTGCTGGTCTGTAGGCCGCTCAAGTTTGTCTTCAATGAATCATCTGGCCAGTCAGGTCTTGCAGCGTTTTCAGGAGGGAATGATGTTCAACAAGAAGTTTCCATGGGGTTTGATCTCCTGGGCTGCCATCAGTTGCGCCGCCGGTGAATTCACGATGAGCCAGGTGGCCTTGGCTGATAAGCCTGAAAAGGGCGAGGTGAAAAAAGGTGAACCCAAATCGGGAGCACCTGCCGGTCGGCAGGATCGTCCACCAGCTCCCAGGTCAAAGGTGGAAGCCCCGTCAGCACGAAGTCCACAGGCGGCTCCACGGAGCCAACCGGCGCCTCGAATCGAGCGACGAACGGAAGCACCAAGACAAGCACCGCTTGCTCCCACAGCACCGGCACAGAAGTCTCCTGCTCCTGCGCAGCCAACACCCCGAGTGGAATCCAGACCTCCTGCACGAATTGCCAATCCCCTGCCGAATGGCCCTTCGGCAGTACCAGGTGGTAATCGCGAAACTAATCAGGGCAATCCAGGTGCTGATCGTCCCCGAAGCAACGAACGTCCCAGAGTCGATTCGCCTGTGAATCGTGTTCCACAAATTGCTCCCACACTTCCTGGTGCCGGCACAACTGCTCCAGTCCCGACTCCGCGAAATGAACGAGGGGCCAATCTTCCTGATCGCAGAGTTCCAGGAACAGTCCCTCCGTCGAACTCTCAACCTCCCACTTTAACTCAGACACCCAGGCCATCGGCTCCACAAATTCCGCCTCGCATCGCGAATCCTCTCGGTGGTAATCCTGCCGGAATAGAAGGTGGAGGCGATCGTCGTGTTCGTGAGCGTGGGCAGACTCCGGATATGAATGGTCAACCTGCCACACAAGGGACAGGGCGGAACGCTCCGGGCAATCGACCTCCCAACGGCGATGGGCCTCGCAATAACCGCCCAGAGATTGCTCCTGAACGTAATACCAACCCTTCCAATCAGGTCACACCAAACCCGGCTGTACCGAATCCTGTAACACCCAATCTGGGTGGCGGCCGAGGCTCACGCACTGGCAACCTGCCTGGCAATGGGGGAACCAATCCGGGTTCATCGCCTGTTCGCCCTCAACCTGGGCTGGATCGCAGGCCCAATGCACCGAAAACTTCCGACGCTCCTGGCAGTGCCGAAGAGCCCGGAATCCCCGGGAATGTCGATAAACCCGAAGCTGGTAATCCGTCGGGCCGGGGCCTTCAACCTATGCCAGGTCGCGAAGATCGACCGGAGCGTCAGTCTGGAAAAGACAATGGACCTGATAGAAAAGCTGATATCGAAAACCGGGATCGTACTCGCGGAGAACGGTCTGAGGGTGCACTTCCAGGACTGCCGATTCCCGGTGGAACTTCTCCCAGCCGCGAAAATAATCCAGATCGTCCCGGACGTATGGATCGAAATGAATCCCGGCAAGACCGTGAGAATGACAACGACGAGCGAGGAGATCGCCAGCCTGGGCCGAGAGTGAATCCGGACCGTGACCGGACTCCGAACGGCGAAGGCCGTACCAATCGAGATAATCGACCTGTGTTCGGTGTCGCACCAGTCAAGCCAGTCAAGGCACGCACCCAAGACATCGAGCGACAGATTCAGGATCTCAATCGAAATGTGCAACGACTCGCTTCGGATCAGCGGGATGTTTCCCGTGCTCTTGATCGAGGGAACGTCATCCCTGTGCGAATTGGTGCAGATGGTCGGCTCGGACGTGACAATGACAATTGGGATTTGAGCCGTATTCAAAGCCGCGAACAGCTTCGAGAATTGAACAATTCACGCGATCTCGCCCGCTTCTTTGGTCGGAACGATGATCGCGAGTTGCAAACGCTGAGAATTGACCGGGTCAGTGGTCGATTCCAGGATCGACTCGTGGATAACCGCTGGGACAATTCATTTCGCAATTACAGCTTCTACAACCGCTTTAATGTCGGTCGGCAGTTTGAGCTGTACCGCAGAGGGGATGTCGCCAGACAACTCCAGTTCAATAACCTTCTCGTAGAACGTGGTGGTTGGAGAAATCGTTACTACGGCCCGATTGCTCCTGCCTATTCGCGTGTGAGTTTCAGTGGTTGGTATGCCGGGCCAAGGTATTACCCGCGATACACCTGGTTTCCCTTCTGGAGTCCGTGGGTTCGCTGGTCGTGGTGGAATACTGTCCCTGTCGTCTACGACCCCCGACCGGTGTATGTACGGCCGATCTACTGTGAACCAGCACCTGTCTGGACCACGGTCTGGCAGTACCCCCAATATCAAACGCTACCTATGGTCGCATCAGGGACCTGGTTGGACGTAGAACCTGTCACAGTTGTCGATAACAGTGTGGATATCCAACTGTTGGCTGTCCGATTCGTGGATTCTGGTCATACAGAACAGCAGTTGGGGCCCAGGTATCGTGTCTGGCTGCGGAACAATGCGACCTCCTCGATCTCGCAACCCTTCAATGTGGTGCTGATGGCAGCGAATGATCTCTCTCCAAACGCCGCATTACCTCAGTCTGGTGTGACGATCGGCACGATGGAAGCTGGTCAGATCACCTCCGTCGATATCCGTCTGCCGATTGAGGCCAATCAGTTGTTTGTGAATGCCGAAGGACGCAAGGAACCTTTCCAGAAACTGCATCTGATTGCAGATACAGAACGCGTGCTTAATGACAGTAATCTGGAGAACAATGTGGCGGTGGTTGACCGCGGAGAGATTTTATCGGTCGATCCGGCAGCATTCTCACTCGATACCACAGCGACCAGCCCGGGAACCATGGTCTCGCTGGCAGGTGAAGGATTAGGCCCAGAACCCGGACGAGTCGTGATCACGATCAATAATCAGGAAATTGATCCCGAAATCTACGGCTGGTACGATCTTGGGGTTCAATTCAAGATCCCCGAGAACATCCCAGTTAACGGCGTCATTGATGCTCAGGTGCTGATTATCCGTGGTGATGGTGCCGTCACGAATCCGCTCGATCTGCAGATTGTGCCCGCACAGAACCTGGGGCCAGCTATTGGCTGGAATGATCAGCCTGGAATTTAACCCTGTCTCAGAATTGAGCTCACGTTCTTCATGCCATCCTCCCGAGAGACAGCTCGCCTCTCGGGAGGATTTTTATTTAGGCGAGCTTCAATCAGCGGCGGATGGTTCAGCCTTCGTTCAAATTCTGCTGAGTATCGAAACCACAAGGAGTAAGTGCGATTAAGCAGAAAGCTTAGACATTACTGCTTAACTCCATGATGATTTACGTTCAGGTATCGAGCTGCTTCCACTGCAAAATAGGTAAGAATTCCATCCGCACCAGCCCGGCGAAATGCCAGTAGACTTTCCAGCATCACCAGTTCCCGGTTCACCCAACCCTTTTCAGCGGCACCAGCGATCATCGAGTATTCGCCACTGACCTGATAAGCAAAAGTGGGCACGCCAAACGCAGTTTTCACTCGATGAACAATATCCAGATAAGGCATGCCGGGCTTGACCATGATCATGTCAGCCCCTTCCGCGAGATCCATGGCCACTTCGCGAATTGCCTCATCCGTGTTAGCTGGATTCATCTGGTACGTCTTTTTGTCACCCTGTCCCAGCTGTGAGGCCGATCCGACAGCATCACGAAATGGCCCGTAAAACGCTGAAGCATACTTGGCGGCATAAGAGAGCAATTGCACATGCTGGAATTGAGCCTCATCCAGCGCGTTGCGGATCGCACCGATGCGGCCGTCCATCATGTCCGACGGAGCAATGACGTCGCAACCCGCCTGAGCCTGAACGACCGCTTGCTGGCGGAGTCGTGCCACCGTCTCATCGTTAACGATGACTCCATCTCGCAGAATCCCGTCATGCCCATGCGATGTATAAGGATCAAGGGCGACATCACAGATAACTCCCAGTGAAAGCCCCGCCTCTTTGATCGCGCGGACAGTCCGGCAGACCAGATTTTCAGGATTGATCGCTTCCGTTCCTTCAGCATCTTTTAATCGTGGTTCCGTCACAGGAAAGATGGCCACTGCCGGTATCCCCAGTGACTCTGCTTCTTGCAGGGCCGGCAGCAGCCGATCAATCGTCCTTCGCAAGACTCCCGGCATACTGGCAACTTCTTCTTCGTGATTGACTCCATCAATCACGAAGACCGGCCAGATCAAATTGCTGACATGCAGATGGTTTTCCTGTGTTAATGCCCGAGACCACGTCGATTGGCGATTGCGGCGCAGGCGCGTTTGAGGAAACTGCCCATGGAACGGGCTGCTCCCGAAAAATCCACCATCTGGTCGTGTGGAAGCGGACATGCTTTGAGACTTTCACTTAGCGTGGGGTTGGTTCGTAGGAAGAGCTGAGCCGGTGAGCTCGAATTGCAAGGGTTGCCCGCTGCACTCATCCGGCGGTATTCTGAACTAGGCGGTTGTTTTGGCGTTCGATTGAGAAATGATTGTGACGCACTCAACCGATGATTTCATGTGAGAAAGAGTGCCCCGACATGATCAATTACGATTATTTCTGTCCTGCAAACAACGAAACGGTCAGCGTTGCCCATGGGATCCGTGAGCAGATTCTCACCTGGGGCGAACTCTGTGAGAAGGCAGGGCATCTGCCTGGAACCACACTAGCGGAGACACCCGTCGAAAGATTGATCTCAGGCGGTATGCTCGCCATGGTAGCTGGTGGCCGCAGTTCGGCATCTCCTTTACCTGTAATGAACAGTTGCTGTGGTCATCCTTCGGGCTGCAGCCGTCATGGCTAATGGTCAATGATCAAACACTTTTGCTGCTCTCAAATTTTTATGACCGCGTAAGAATTTACTCTGATGTTCAGCCGCCGCTTGCCATGATGCCTCTTCCGAGATTCCTGCCATGAATTCGATCGCTGATTCCACACAGGCCGTCATCCCAACTCACCTGCCCAAGACATCATCGACCCCTGAACGGACAGAGCAGATTGCTCATGTGTTGGCCACCTGGCTGCAAACAAGGCTGGAGTCCTCGTCTCTTGAGTGGTTGGCTAGGCAATCGGAAAAGATCTCTCAAGGAGACCGTAAGGGATTATTTCTTTCATTTGGGCTCGTTCCGCGAAAAACTGGTAAATCCGATCTGAACCTCTCCTCCGAGGAGCTTCAAGCAGCCCACAAAGTGCGGGCAGGTTGGCACCCTGAGGCCTGGAGCGTCGATCAGGCGGCCCGAACCTGGTTGATTCTCCAATGGCCACATCGAACCGCCGAAGAATTATTGAGTGTCCTTGATCCGCTCTTTAACGCCGGAGAAGTGCGAGAACTTGTGGCTCTCTACAGCGCTTTGCCACTGTTACCTTTTCCAGAGGCCCACCAGCAGCGGTGTGAAGAAGGAATTCGTTCCAACATTCGGAGTGTGCTTCTCGCGATTGTTTACGACAACCCGTACCCCGCCGAGAATCTTTGCAATAACTCATGGAACCAACTGGTTCTCAAGACATTGTTCAACGACATCTCACTCAGTGGCATCTGGGCGGTTGATCAACGCAATAATCCGGAACTCGTCGACATGCTGCTCGATTTTGCAGAAGAACGTCAGGCAGCAGGTCGGCAAGTGCCTCTCGATCTCTGGCGACCCATGGTTCGTTTCCTGAATTCCCGGGCGACCCACAAGCTGCAGCAGCTACTGGAGTCAGGTAATCCCACGGAACAGCGGGCCGCATTCCTCACGTTGTTAGAATCAAACTCCGGCACGACTGCTTTGGACGGGTCTGCTTCCGCCAGCTCTCTTCGTAATGAATGGGAGACGGGCAATTTGAACTGGGAACTTCTCGTGCCGCGAACTGTTAATTAGAGATGCATCTTCCCCCGGATTTGACCACTCTAGGCGAAATATCATCTTGTTCCTGATGGTATTGCCAGCATCGTCAATACATCACAGCCGGGTGACTCCACAGGAGAGCTTTGATCATGGCCTTTATCGACCCGCACATTCACATGGTTTCGCGAACAACTGCCGATTATGAAGCAATGGCAGCTGCAGGTGTCGTGGCTGTCATTGAGCCGGCTTTCTGGCAGGGTCAGCCGCGAACGACTGCCGGTTCGTTTCAGGATTACTTTGCTACGTTGGTCGGCTTCGAACGATTTCGCGCTTCGCAGTTTGGCATTCGGCATTACTGCACGATCGGCCTGAATTCGAAAGAAGCCAATAACGAGCGACTGGCCGATGAAGTGATGGAAATGCTGCCTTTGTATCTCACCAAAGAAGGGGTCGTGGCCATTGGTGAGATTGGCTTTGATGACCAGACCGCTCTCGAGGAGAAGTATTTGAGGTTGCAGCTCGAACTGGCTGTCGAGGTCGATCTCCCCATTCTGATTCATACGCCGCATCGAAATAAAAAGCGGGGCACCTATCGCACGATGGATATCATTGAAGATCTCGGGATCGCTCCTCATCGTGTGGTGATTGACCACAACAATGAAGAGACCTGCAAAGAGGTTCTGGATCGTGGTTACTGGTGTGCCTTCACGATTTATCCCCGCACCAAAATGGGAAATGAACGAGTCGTCGAAATTATCCGACAGTACGGGACAGAGCGCGTCATTATCGACTCCTCGGCTGACTGGGGTGTTTCCGATGCTTTGGCAGTTCCCAAAACAGCTCGACTCATGGAACAGGCTGGAATCACCAACGACCAGATCGAAATTGTCACCTACCAGAATGCACTGGCTGCCTATTCGCCGAGTGGTCAATTTCGCGAAGAAGACTGGTTGAATCCCACGCCAATCGACCAGCGGACTCTTTTCCAGGGAAACAGTGTCCTGCGTGGTGGACAATCCCCTCGTGTCGATGAAGCGGGCGAGGAGTTGATCATCCGCTGAGAATGGTTTCGAAATTCTGTGATTTCTTCGGTCGTCAACGATTCGACTGGAATTTCCGGGGAAGAATGGGCAGACTTGCGTTCGGCAGGATGAGTTTACATTTATTCGTTTGGTGTGGTTGTATCAGGGCTGTCTTTATTCCAACCATCCTGCCCCTTCGATCTCTTCTCGCTGCGAGGTCAAATTGAGATGGAACTCCTGTCGAGTCCTCTCAATCGAGTTGACCTGCATGACAGGAATTGACACACTCCTCCAACTCAGGAGTGAATCATGTCCAGTCAGCCCTATAGTTCATTTGCAGTCTATCAATCCGGCCCATTAACGGTGATTGGTTTCGGGAGGAATCGCCCGGATCGACTGGATCTCGGGATCTGCCGCGATGAACTCACATTGCTGCTCCGTTCGACGAAATGTCAGTCGCTGGCTGTCGATCTCACGAATGTTCGCTTTGTCCCCAGTGGCATGCTGGGGTTACTTGCCACTATTCCGAAACTGGGTGTGGAACTGATGGTGTTCAATCCGAATCCAGAGATTCGCGAAGTTCTTGAAATCACCCGACTCGACAGCATCATGCGGGTTGAGACTGTACCTGTCAGTGGCATGCTCGCGGGCGAATCCTGAAAGGTGATCGAGTCATCCTGGCTCGAAGATCAATTCATTTTACAGGCAGATGAGCAGGGAGGTTCACAATGGTTGTCTCTTCGCAGGAAGCATGGAATCGGGCTCAGGCTCTGGCTGAAAGTTGGTCCAAAGCCGAAGGCGTGACGCTTTCCTTCGCCTGTGGATCGCCGCGCAGGCATTACGCGCCCAGGCATTTCGGGCCGGAGATTCAAAAACTGGGAGCGGCCTTACTCGAAGGCGAACCCGCTTATCTAGTGGCTTCCATCACCAAGCCCATCGTGGCGATGGCCATACTTTCATTGGTCGAAGCCGGTGAAATTCTCCTGAATGATCGTGTGACTCGATTTCTTCCAGAATTCGCCAACGAACAGAAGCACGGCATCGAAGTCCGCCATCTGCTGACACATACTTCCGGTTTACCCGATCTCCCGCCCAATAACGTCGAGCTTCGCAAAGCACATGCGACCCTGAATGATTTTGTGTCAGAAGCTTGTCGGGCACCGCTATCTTTTGCTCCCGGACGGGGAGTGCAGTACCAGTCACTGGGCTATGCGGTGCTCGGTAAAATCATGGAGAAGATTACCAGCTTGCCTCAGGGAGAATTCATTCGAAAAACCATCTTTGAACCGCTGGGAATGCATGATTCGGCTCTGGGAGCAGGGACTGAAAAATCGTTTGAGCGAATTGAACGGCGACAGATCTCCGTTCAAGTGCCCCCCGAACAGACCGGCGGTGACGACTGGAACTGGAATAGCACCTGGTGGCGGACTTTGGGGGCACCGTGGGGAGGAATGGTCTGTACTCCCACAGATATCGTTTCGCTGCTCAGAGCTTGCCTCACCTCGATTGATATCGAACATGGCCAGGCGGGCCCGGGACACGGGTTTCTTTCGCGTCAGTCACTCGTGAGATCGATGGAAAATCAGGTTCAAATGCTCCCAGAGTTGGGAGAGATCGAACGCCGCACACGGGGTTGGGGTTATGGATGGCGACTCAATTGGCGCCAGCACACATCCCCATTATGCGAACTTCTTCCTGAAACGACTTGCGGGCATTGGGGAGCCACGGGAACACTCTGCTGGATGGATCCGGAATTAGGAGCCTATGCCGTGATTCTGACATCGCAACCAGCAGACAAATCCCGCAGAAACATCTGTCGACTCTCCAACCTGCTGGCAACCGCCACTCTGGGTTAAATCCGGAGTGTGAGGTTCAGTTAGTCGATGAGGCTGAAATCAATGGCTTATCGGGGCGATTTGCTGAGCACGCTCTGGACGGCCTGTTCGACGCGCTCGTGCGTCGCTGGCAAATCTTCGGTGCTGGCGATTCGAGCGGCGATTTTTCCATCGCGACCGTAAATGATGTAATGAGGCAAAGCCGCATCTGAAATTCCAAAAATCTCTGCTCCGTCATCACTCAAGGAATGAGCACTGACCAGATGGTCCCCTTTGCCGGCCTTCTCTGAGAGGAACTTGTTGACCTTTGCTGGCACTTTGGTTCCAGAGACATCATCAAAGTTTAATGTCACCAGCACCACCCCATCCTTGGCATGGCGATCCGCAAGTTCGACCGATTTGGGAAATTGCTTAATGCAGGGGACGCACCAGGTGGCCCAGCAATCGACAACGACAATTTTGCCTCGATGTGCCGCGATCGCCTTGTCAAACCCGGCTTTGTCCACCACGCGAGCCTCCTGGGCATGGGCAGTCGTCAGCAAGAACGGGGTTAATCCCAGGGCCAGGCAGAATCCCAAAAGTCGAAACATCATTGAATCTTCCTCCATGAAAGAATTGTCAATCAGTGGCTGTCCTAGCGACGGGGTGGATTCAGAAAATCCACATTGAACTTCTTCATCATATCGTCGCGAACAACTGCTCGATCGTTATTGATCGATTTCCAGATGGTCTCGCGCTCAGTCGTACCTTTGGCAATCGCATCGGCCTGTCTGCCGCGAATTTCAGGGAAGTTAGTCTCTACATTGACAGTTCCCGGTGTCACCCAGGCTCCGCCCCAGCCCCAGCCATTCCAGTTTCCACCCCAGCCACCATTCCATTGAACTTGTGGAGGAGTGACATCAACACGGTACTCGGCGTAGCTGGCGACTCGTCCCATTTCCAACTGAATCCCGCGCAAGGACATCCCGATTTGTCTCAATCGAGCACTGATGGAACGGCCGTATCGCAGCAGGTCAGGATCAACGTTTCGAATGGGTAGCTCATCAATACGACGGGCAAAGTTATCGTACCACGAGGCCACTCGTTGATAGTCGCGGCCACGCGAGGCTTGCTTAAACAGGTCATCTACAAGCTGATTCACTGTCTGGAAGTAAGCAATCGATGCTGCCAGAGTCGCTTCCTCTGGAGTTTGTGCCGAGTGAGATTCGGGCAGCAAAGTTCCTGCCCCCACACCACGAATTAATGAGAGTACCATCCGCAAACTGGCATCGGAAATCGTGTTCGTCAAGGTCAGCACGCGACCGTTCAGTGTGGCTTTAGCGGATTCAATTTCATCGAGATGAAAACCATAGTCGTCAAGGTAACTGACGAACACCTGCTGCAGTTCGCTGGCTGGTCGCGTGGGGGAGCGGGAGAAGCTCATTTTGATTGTCATATCAAGCTGACTGTTGGCATCGACATCGAATTCGATGAATTCGAGATCCGAAAGAATCTGCCCCATAATTCTTGCTTCGTTCTGCTTACCAGCAAAGGCCAGTGTCGATTGCAGATAATTGGCCGCCACCACAGGGTCAAATGTGTCTCGCATATCGAGAGAGAGCATGATGTGACTTTTCGACGAATCGATCTGGGTCTCAGCCCAGGACTTTTGCGGTGAGACGCCGTTCAGGGTCTCCGTGGTATGACGCAGGAATCGACCGAGGTCATGCCTTGAGGCGGGTGAAAGAATTGCCAGGCGATTTCCAGGGAGTTGAGTTGCAATGGCATCGGAACTGAGGACCAGCACCGGGTGATTGTTGACCTGCTGGATGACCCCGCCGGTTGGCTGACTGAGTGTGCGAAGCGTCCACGTGCCCTGCATCTGGGCTAAGGCTAATGACCAGACCACCCGATTATGATCGGGTTGAACATGTGCCGCCCGCACCAGCATGGTGGCGTTAGTCGGGACAGTGGCGGCACCATTCAGAAAAGCGGCCTGATGTGCCTGCCTCCAGTTGGCAGCGCGTCCCATCGGGCTGTCGAGAAGTTCCTGAACGCGAATGACAGCGACGAGATTGGCTGTATCTGGAACCAGACTACCCAGGATATTCAAAGGAGTCTGGGCAGGTTCCTGAGCCTGAACTGATGGGCTTTGAATACCTGCCAACACCAGCCCCAACAAGAAGCAGCTCGACAGCAGCGACAATCCTGCGGTTTGGGATCTCACGAAAAAATTCATTTTGCAGCCCTGAAGTTGGTCGATCAGTCTTCGCTCAGAACGATTTGCAATTAGATATTTACGCTTTTCGAGGTGCTTTATCCACCTTTTCAGATTTTTTCGCGGCAATCTTGGTTTTGGCCTTCGTCTCGGGCGTTAAAGTCGATTTTTTGGTCGGTTTGCGCTGTACCGCTTTCCGCTTTGCCATCGATGTTTCGGCGGTGGAACGATCCTTTGCCGCAGGATTTCTCATCGCTTCCTGAACCCTCTGATACAACGCCTCAAATTCGTGGTTGCCGGGAGTGAGTTGACGGGCGGTATCGGCAAGAAAAAGAGCCACTTCATAGTAGCGTCTTTCAAGATTGGCCTCGGCTGCCAGTGCATGAAGCTGATCATGCCACGGATTCAGCGCCAAGCCTTCTTCGGCCAGTCGATCAATCCGGTTCCACTCCCGTTTCTTCTTCGCATCGGCAATGAGCACCACCAGACGGATAATCACACTACTCGCATTGGGTGAGCCGACCAGGTTTTGCCGATGCTTTCGGCATGCCGTCGCCCTTAACGTTTTTCGATAAGGCAAGCTCGATGGCGAACGATGAACGGCTTCTCGAAAGTGATTCAGAGCGAGTTCAAGGTTTCCTTTGGCAGAGGCCTTGGATCCTTCACGGAAATTTTGCGGCCCAGTCAGCTTCGCCATGGCGGCATTGACGGAATCGATCGCCTCGAGTGCTTCACGTCTTCCCGGGCGTGTCGTTCCTGTCCGCGCGGATGCCGATCGCCCATGCAGCGCCCTGGCTGGTGGTGGGTTACTTGCTCCACTGCGTCCGGCCCCCGAAGTCGATTTTCTCTCTGTCTTTTTCGGGCTGGTACTTCGTGGAGGATACTTCGAACCTGAGAGTTTGCGCGATGCTCTCACCCAGGGATCTGCCGCTTCTTCGTCTCTCGAAAAAGGATCCTCATCCGTTGGTTTATTTGCAGACCGCTGAGGTCTGGGCCGGTTCTCTGGAGAAGATGAGCGGCCTGCGCCAGTCTCACGTTTGGACATGTGGGAGAACTTTCGATTCCAGAGAACTGTTTTGATGGACCGTAAAAGACGGTGAGGATTGGGCGGTCGATGACTCACCGAGTCATTTCAACTCTGAGAGCATTGTTCATCGACAAAGGCTCGAATTACCATAAAGATACACCACAATGCCTCAAGATACGAAGGATCCCGTTTTTCAGTCTTTGGCCCAACTGTCTAAATGATGTGGTTGGAGAACCAAATTGAAAAACCGGCAGCGTTGATCACCGGAAAACTCATGACGAATCGGATTGGAAAAGTTTATCTGGTCGGTGCCGGGCCGGGTGATGCGGGATTGTTAACCATTCGTGGCTGGCAATGTCTACAGGAGGCCCATCTGGTGTTGTATGACGGCCTCGTCAATCCACGGATTCTGAATTGGTCGCGTGGTGAGGCTGTTCGAAGCTGTCGCGCAGGTCGTTCGGCCGGTGGAGATCGCGCCATCAGCACACATCCGGGCTGGATTTCTCAATCGGAGATCAACTCCCGGATGATTGAAGCGGCACGCAATGGCCAGATCGTGGTGCGATTAAAGGGAGGCGATCCTTTTATCTTTGGGCGCGGCGGTGAAGAAGCTGCTGCTCTGGCTGAAGCGGGGATTCCGTTTGAAGTGGTTCCGGGGATTACAGCCGCCACTGCTGCAGCCGTCTATTCGGGTTTATCACTGACGCATCGTGAGTGTGCCTCGGCAGTGGCATTCATTACGGGGCACGAGGATCCAGATAAAACTGAACAGACATTGAATTATCAGTCTCTGGCGAACTTTCCTGGCACGCTCGTCTTCTACATGGGTTTGCATCGCCTGGAGACTATCGCCAGAGCACTTATTGAAGCCGGCAAGCCGGCAGAGACACCGGCCATGGTTGTGAGTCAGGCGACCACATCTCGTCAGCAAATGGTGGAAGCGACTCTGGCGGATATTGCTGCCAAGGCCAAACAGGCCAATCTCCTGGCGCCATCACTCGCCATGATTGGAAATGCGATTGAGTGGCGCACCCCTGCTGCCTGGTTTGAAGAGCGGCCACTTCGCCATCTGAGAATTGCGATTCCCAGACCACTCGAACAGGGAGAATTAACGGCCCTCGAATGTGAGCAATTGGGAGGTTCTCCGCTGCTGATGCCCACCATCTCGATCTCGTCCATCGATGATTGGACTCTAGTCGATGGAATCATCGACCGTATCGCAGAGTTCGACTGGATCATTTTCACCAGTGTCAATGGTGTGCGTTGTTTCATGCAGCATTTGTGGCAACGCGGGCTGGATGGTCGCGAGCTGGCGGGTTGCCGACTGGCTGTGATTGGTGCGAGCACTGCTGCTGAACTGGAGAAGTGGCATCTTCGTGCCGACTTTGTGCCCTCTCAGTTTCGCGGTGAAGTCCTTGCGGAAGAACTCGCACAGCAATTCTCTGCAGGACGTGCGATCTGGTTTCGGGCGAATCGTGGACGAGAAGTTATTCCTGAGCGACTTCAAAAAGCGGGCTGGTCAATGGAAACGGCTGTGGTGTATCGCAACGAGGATGTGACCAGTTGGCCGGCAGATTTCTGGGAAAAACTCTCTCGTAAAGAAGTGGATTGGATTGCCTTGAGCAGCCCGTCGATGGCCAGAAATTGGAAAAAACTACTTGATGCTTATCTGAGAGAATCTGGCCGCAATGCGTCAGAGTTCATCAATGCGGCTCGATTTGTAAGCATCAGTCCGGTGACGACACAAGCCGCCCTCGAAGCGGGGTTATCGATTTCTGCGGAAGCCAGTGTATTCACCTGGGAAGGCATTTTTCGGGCCATTGCGAATGCCGAAGGCAGGCCATGGCTGAATGTTTCCACCAGCGCGGCCATGCCCACAAAGAGCAGTTTCCCGCCTGGTGAGGAAAGTTAGCGTGTCGAAATACCCTGTACGCTCACATTCCGCTCTTCCCAAAATTCACTGGATGGCAGAAAACTTTGGAGAACCCACCAGTCGGCTAGGTGTTCCTGTAGTGAAACCAGGATCACTTTTCATGGGTAAGTCTTTTTGTGCCGCAGGGAACTGTGCGCGCAGGTCTTGGTGGAATGATCAAACGGTAGTGAACAAATCTCAGGGCCATCAGTTATGAGCGGATCGACACCATCTTTTCTGAAGCCGCTGGTGTGCGTCGGGGGATTACTGGCAGGGTCTTTGGCGTTACTCCCGACTTTTGCGGTGGAAAATGTGCCGCAGGCCTCTGCCACAGCAGGGAGCCCGCAGGGAAAGTTGGCAGGTCTTTCCGAGCTGACTGATAAAACCTGGAAAGATGTGGAAGGAAACGTCTGGACGTTTCCGAAGTCGGAAACTTCACCTGTTGTTGTGGTGGCGTTTCTGGGGACTGAGTGCCCTTTGGCTTTGCAGTATGCGAAGACGTTGAATCTGCTGGCAGAACGATTTGCCAATCGAGGCGTGCAATTCGTGGGGGTTAACGCCAATCCTCAAGATTCTCTGGCCGAGATTCAGGCTCAAGCCCGACGCCAAAAACTGAGCTACCCGATTCTCAAGGATATTCATCAAGACTGGCTCAAGGCGTTAGGGGCTGAGCGAACGCCTCAAGTGGTGGTTCTCGATCAAAACCGCGTCATTCGCTATAGCGGTCGAATCGACGACCAGCACGGGATTGGGAAATCGAGGCCAGCTCCGACTCGCGAAGATCTGGCTTTGGCTGTCGAACAGATTCTGGCAAAGAAAAACGTCGAAATCAGCAAGACCGAAGTCATTGGCTGCCTGATCGGCCGGTTGAGTTCACCGAAGGCCCAACCTCAAGTGACATGGGCCAAAGACATCGCACCGATCCTCGACCAGCACTGTGTCGAGTGCCATCGACCCGGTGAAATCGGGCCCTTCAGCCTTGTGAATTACGAGGAGACGGCGGGTTGGGCCGAGATGATTGCCGAAGTGACCAGCGAGCGAAGAATGCCTCCCTGGCATGCGGAAGAATCGCATGGCAAATTCCTCAATGAACGCCGACTCTCTCAAAAGGAAATTGACACATTGAAGCAATGGGTCGCTGAGGGGACTCCGGCAGGAGACGTTTCACAAAGACCTCCTTTGCCAGTTTTCACCAATGGTTGGCAATTGCCACGTCAGCCGGATCAGGTGGTGTGGATGAGCGAGCGGCCGTTCTCTGTCAAATCGACCGGTGAAGTCAAATATCAATATTTCTCGGCAGATCCCGGGATCACTGAAGATCGCTGGATTTCGGGTGTTGAGGTGCAACCCGGGAACCGGGCTGTGGTCCATCACGTCATTGTGTTCCTGAGTGAGGATGGCAAAAAGTTTGATCACGATAAGCAGTTTCTGGTGGCGTATGTGCCTGGCTTGAGATTGAAGCCACTCCCGGAAGGCTATGCGAAGCGGATCCCGAAGGGTTCCAAGTTCATTTTTCAGGTGCATTACACTCCGAATGGTGAAGCTCAGGAAGATCGCACAAAAGTCGGGCTGATCTTCGCTGATCCTGCCAAAGTGACGCATGAAGTCAAAACCGAGAGTGTGGCTCAACTTCGTTTTCGGCTAGAGCCCTACAAAGACAATCAGCGCGTTGACGCCAAGCCGACAAAAGCTCCCGTCGAGTTGGAATTGCTGTCGATGTCACCTCATATGCATCTCCGGGGGAAATCCTTCCGTTACGAACTGCAGCCACCCGGTGGGGAACGACAAGTCGTACTCAATGTTCCCCATTACGACTTCAACTGGCAGACGCAATATCGTCTGGCAGAACCCATCAAGGTGGCTCGTGGCTCGACTCTGTATGCCTCGGCAACATTTGATAATTCGCCAGATAACCTCGCTAATCCTGACCCTTCTCAGGTTGTCACCTGGGGGGATCAATCCTGGGAAGAGATGATGATTGGCTACTTCGATATCGCGATCCCTCGCTCAACCGCAGGGAGTGCCAACCTCATGACTGACTGGCTCGATTCCAAGGAGGGGCCCCGCAAACTCCTCAAAGCTCTCGATCGCAATGGCAGTGGAGAAGTCGACGAGAGCGAGGTTCAGTCGGGCCATCGGCAGTTTCTCAAGCAGATCGATGCCGACAACTCTGGTGGATTGAGTGAGGAAGAGCTCCGCAGTAACTGGACGAAAGTGCTCAAGGCGATTTCTGCGAAAAAATCATAATCGCCGGCCTGCGAAAATCACCGAATTGAAGTGATGGCTCACCGCAGATCAAAACGCTGCATCAGTTCTCGCTCAACCGTGCTCAAGTCATGTCCGTAGGCCTTGAGCAGCAGCATCCAGTGGAACAACACATTGGCAGCTGCTGCAGGAACATCGCCCGGATTCCCTGCATCCTCTTCTGCACAGGCTTCGACCATCTGGTAGGCCTTTTCAACCAGCGTCGTGGCCATCATGTGATGACCCGCCTGCGAAAGTTCCGTCACATAAGAACCGGCGGGGAGTTCCTTGAGCCGGTGTTCCAACTGTGCTTCGAGCCGCTTGAGCAAATCACTCATCAAGTCTACCTCAGGCTGTGTTTTGAATGATCGACTCGAGAGTGATTACGAAAACGCCTTGACCAGCATCTGACGGCGATAAGCGAAGGCATCTTCCAGTTGATCGAGAATCTTGTCGGCAGTGACCATCAGGCCAATCAGGCCTCCCGGTGGCTCAAACTCAATTCGATTTTTCAGCACGCACAACTCATCATCCTGCTGTTCGATGATGTAATCGTGAATGTAACTTTTAATAGGGCCTTTGATCAGTTCCTCGCGAAAGCCCACGGGAGAATTAAAGACCGTGATCTTCTGCTCAAGTTGCTGGACGACGCCGTAAGCCTGAACTCGACAGACCATGATGCTGCCGAGAGATAACACTTCGGGAGCTTCCACAAAAACCAGACCAGCATCTGGAGGACTCAGCGAAGCGAGATTCTTCGGACGTGAGATAAAATCGAAGATTTTTTCCGGTGCTGCAGGAAGCTGAACCTGACTCTCAAACTGTGGCATGTCAAAACCTTCGAAATAAACCTGCAGTTCCCTGGTTCAACAACAGCTGTCGAATGCGGTCCCTTTCAAGGTTCAGCAAACCACAGCCACTGTTATGATGGGCAGAATGCTGCCCTGCGAACTGAGTGCAGTGTATGCCACCTACCTGCTGTTGAAAACCACTCGCTATGCAGTTTCCCGCAGAACTTCTCAACCAGTGCTGGTTTCTGACCGGGGCGACCGCCAGTGGAAAGACCGCAGTCTCTCTCGAACTGGCAAAATTGCTCGATGCAGAGATTATTGCTCTGGATTCGATGACACTGTATCGAAAAATGGACATCGGTACAGCAAAGCCGACTATCTCGGAGCGTCTGGCGACGGCGCACCATTTGTTTGATGTCATTGAACCCTGGGAAGAATTCAGTGTGGCGGAGTATCTGAAAAGTGCCCGTCAGGTGGCTGAAGAGATTGTCCAGCGTCACAAGACCCCGCTGTTTGTCGGTGGAGCGGGGTTATATCTGAGGAGCCTGCTGCGTGGCGTTTTTAATGGCCCGGCTGCTGATTGGGAGCTCCGCAAGAAGTGGGAGACGTTGGCGATCACTGCGGGAAATCAGGCTGTTCATGACCTTCTGGCCCAATGCGATCCTCCCGCAGCGGCTCGATTACATGTGAATGATTTGCGGCGAGTGATCCGCGCATTAGAGGTTTTTGAGCTGACGGGCATTCCGTTGTCTGCGCAACAGAATCAACCGCCAGTCGAAGGGATCCACAAAGTCTTTGCTTTGATGCCCCCTCGAGGCTGGTTAGCCGAACGCATCGAACGGAGATTAATGCAGATGGTTCAGCAAGGGCTGGTGGCGGAAAACCTCAGACTTATGGAACTGGAGCGCCCTCTCAGCCATACCGCCCGACAGGCATTGGGCTACAAAGAGATTCTCGATTGGCTGGAAACCCTGAGGCCTGAAGCTCGACACCCGGAACTTTCTCTCCCTGAAGCTGTGTTTATCACCATGCGCGATCGCACACGACAGTTTGCCAAGCGACAGGAAACATGGTTCCGTAATCTGGAAGAATGTCGGCAAATCCCCATCGATCCCCAGGACAGTCCAGTCACGATTGCACGGCAGATATTGAAAGCCGCCGAGAATCGATCGTGACTTTGATAGAGATGGATCACTTCTGACGAGTGTGCGATTAGGGGATCCATCGCTGTAAGTGTTTGACCAGACAGAGCGCAGCTGGAATTGCGAGGAGAGGTTCAATGGGGGCCCGCATCCGCGCATTGCTGAAGTAGAAAATGTGCGGCAGCATCACCAGGCAGACAGTTCCCAACAACCAGACGCCAAAAACTCGATGACAGCGAAGGAGTTCAACAGTTCCTAAACAGGCCAGAATGGCGAACAGGCCATAGCAGAAGAACAACAGTTCCATGAGCCCCCGGGGGACTTGGTTCTGGAACATGCTTTGAGGCACTGGGCTCCAGAAAAATGCCATCCTGAGCAGGGCACTGCGAGCAAAGGCTGAAGGATTGCGGCGAATGGCTTGCCAGGCCCAGTCCTGCTGAAGTTTGTCTTGCTCGACTTCACTGAGCCCGTCGAGTTTTTCGCGGTTTTGGGCTTCCCATTCACGAAATTTTTCATCAGGCCAGATGGAAGTTCCCCGGGTTTCTTCCAGTTCCTGGATGACAGGATTGTTCGCCAGCCAGAGTGTGTAACCTCCATGTGTCGTGGTCACGATGGGAGTACCCGTCACGACGAGGTTTCGAGTCATCCAGATTCCGGGAGCGATCAAAGAAAATCCGGCGAGAAGCATTACGATTCGCAGTGGCAATCGCAGTGAAGCGTGTGATGAGCGTTGGCTGCTGGCCCATCCCATGCAGATGAGGAACCATGGCAACAGCAGAAGCAGGGCCGGTCTGGCCAATGGGGCGAGCCCTGCCAAGAGGCCAGCCCACATCAGCCTGGAGAGCGTAAGAGATGCGGGATGAATCAATGCCTGTGCCAACTGCAGAGACAACAGCATGATCAGAGTTGCGGCTAAAATTTCAGTCATCGGCTGGGTCGAGTAGAGCAGCAGCAGAGGATCTATTGCCACGATCAAGCCAGCCCAGCCACCCGCCAGATACCATCCATTTCTTTTGAGTCCATCGCTGGCAAGATCGATCGTCAACAGTTGAGTTGTTCGGATCGTAGCCCAGGTGAGCACCAGAGAGAGTGACAACTGCAGCATGGCCACAGCCCACGTGACATTTGCCAACCACAACAGCGGTGCCAGAAGCAGTGGGAAAAGTGGTGGTCGAAACGCTGTGGGAACTCCGCCAGGCCCGCAGTAGCCCAGACCATCAGCCAGATTTTGAGCCAGGAGCAGATAAGCATCCCGATCAATCGCTAAAGATTCGGGCTTCACAACCATCCAGCCCACGCGGAGGATCAAGGTCAACGCCAAAGCTGTCCAGCACAGCCAGTCAAGACGGAATCTCGATAATGGCTGTGCTACTGACGGCGGCTGCGGAGAGTGAAAATTCATTGACAGCGTCACTGTCCAGTGAGGTTTTCCCGTTGGCACGGGATCAATGGTTGAAAACCAAATGTGAAAGCAAATCGAAACGAATCCGTGCGCAGTTGATCACGAGCGATTTTCACGGTCAACTGAAAGGGCATGAATATCGAGTTTGATTCATGACTGAATCGACACAACAGGACACACATCTGGAGAGCAGCGATGGCAGATTTCTGGAAATACGGGCTCGTCATGCTCTCCCTCTGGGTTGGTCTGCAGCATGCGGCTCTGGCAAGCGATCCCGCTGTGAAAATTACGCCGGATGTGGTCTATGGTCATAAAGATGGCCTGGCGATGACGCTGGATGTCTTCACGCCAACCGCAAATGCCAATGGAGCAGGGGTGATTTTTATCGTTAGCGGTGGCTGGTATTCGCAGTGGACACCACCCGAAAAGCTGCATGGCATGCTCAAGCCACTGACCGATGCAGGCTATACCGTTTTTGCAGTGCGGCATGGCAGCAGCCCGAAGTATGGCATTCCGGATGCCGTCGCCGATGTTCGCCGCAGTGTGCGATTTATTCGTCTGCATGCCCAACAGTTTGGCATCTCGCCCGACCGACTGGGAGTCTTTGGCATCAGCGCTGGAGGACATCTTTCACTCACGCTGGGCACCACAGGAGACGATGGCCGTGCGAGTGACGCTGATCCAGTCAATCGCGTGAGTGATCGTGTTCAGGCCGTGGTGGCCTTTGTTGCTCCTACCGATCTGACGATTATGGTGCGCGAGGCCAAAGACCGGTTGCCGGCTTACAATCGGTTCCCGGCGCTGGATCTCGACCTGGCTGCAGCGAAGAAGCTTTCACCTCTCTTTGAGGTTTCTGCCGATGACGCGCCGACCTTGCTGCTGGCTGGGGCCAAGGATGATCTGGTCCCCATCGCGCACAGCCAGAAAATCAAGGCGGCTTTCGATCAGACGCAAGTTCCCAGCCGATTAATGGAATTCCCCGAGGCAGGCCATGGCTTGCCTCCTGCCGACATGAAACAGGCCGTTGAAGAAATGCTGAACTGGTTCAACAAGCATCTTGCCCCGCCAACTTCATGAGTGACAAAAACGCTGCTTCCCCTGTATTCGATTGAATACCCAGTACGACGAGACATTCCTGGAGCGATTCCTGATGACAAATATCAGTCGGCGGACATTTCTGGCTACAAGTTCCTGCGCAATCACTTTACCCGCCCTGGTGACTCAGGCGCAGGAGCAGACAGCACCTCTGCGTTTTGGGGTGATCACGGATCTCCATCAGGACATTATCCCCGATGCTCCTGAACGTTTGAGAGCGTTTGTCGAAGCGATGACATTGGCAAACGTCGATTTTATCTGCCAACTGGGCGATTTTTGTATCCCCAAACCTGCAAACCAGCCCCTCATGAAGATCTGGAACTCATTTCCCGGGCCTAAATACCATGTGCTGGGTAATCATGACATGGACGCCGGTTACAAACCTCAGGTCACTGCCGAGTTCTATGGTATGCCTGCCAGGTACTATGCGTTTTCTGCAAAAGGGGTGCGATTCATTGTTCTGGATGGAAACGAACCGGGGGGCCAGAAATCGGGATATGCCCGGTACATTGGACCGGATCAAATCGCGTGGTTGAAAACGGAGCTTGAGAAATCCAACGAACCCGTCATCGTGCTCATCCACCAACCTCTGGAAACAGATTCAGGCATCGAAAACCATGCGGCAATCCAGAAGATTCTCGAAGGGACGTTATCAAACAAGTCGCCCGTAGTGGCTGTATTCGCAGGTCACTTGCATCAGGATTACGTTCGCCCTGTCAACGGGATTCCCTACATCCAGATCAACAGTGCGGCTTACCACTGGATGGGGGATCAATTCGCACACGAGAGTTACTCTCCAGAAATTCACAAACAGCATCCTCACCTGAAAAGTACCTGCCCCTATCAGGATCCTTTATGGGCGATGGTGACTGTCGATCTAGCCGGGCGAACACTCGAAATTGAGGGGCTAAAAACGACATGGGTCGGGCAATCTCCCTGGGAACTGGGTGCGACTGAGAAAAGTCATCCGCCGGAAATTGTCCGGCCAGCCATCAGTGAGCAGCAGATCAATCTGGTTCGCTGATCCTCGAATGATCTCAGAATTGAGTCACTGTGGCGGCCCAGTGTTTCTCGATATAAGATATATCGCACATTGCTTATGCGTTTTTCCGAGAGGCACTGTCCATGGATCATCGTTTCCAGCCGCGATTGTTGTTGAGCCGCACAGTTCGTTATGGATTGCTGGCTGGCCTGATGTTCGTTGGAGGATGGGCAACGCTCGATGCGCAGGTGATTCCTCATCGGCAGGAGAAGCCACCCAACGATCCCCGCGACGCAACGACTGCTGCGAAGCTGATGACGGTGCCGGAAGGCTTCACGGTGGAAGTCGTCGCCAGTGAGCCGGAGATCGTCAATCCGGTGGCGATGGCGATTGACGAGAAAGGCCGCTTCTGGATCACGGAGTCGCTCGAGTATCCTCGGCATAGTGCCGGGCCGGGGCGGGACCGCGTCAAGATTCTCGAGGACACCGATGGCGACGGCAGGGCCGACAAATTCACAGTCTTCCTTGACGGGCTGAACATTCCCTCGGCCGTCCAAGTGGGACATGGTGGTGTCTGGATTGCGAATGCTCCGGATCTCCTGTTTGTGCCGGATGCCAATCGGGATGGTGTTCCCGATGGCCCTGCTCAAGTCGTGGTGACCGGCTTTGGCCGCGACGACACGCATGAGTTGCCGAATTCGCTCACCTGGGGGCCGGATGGCTGGCTCTATGGGCTGAATGGCGTCTTCAATCCCAGCCACATTAAGTATGGCAAAGACAATCCGAACTTTGCCGCCGCCGAGAAGGAAAAACATCCCGGCTGGAAGTTCACGGTGGCGATGTTCCGCATTCATCCGCAGACGCGCGAATTCCAGGTCTTCTGCGAAGGGACGAGCAACCCGTGGGGGATCGCCTTCAATGACGAAGGCGAAGCGTTCATCAGCGCCTGCGTCATCGACCACCTGTGGCATCTCGTCGAAACTGGCTACTACCACCGGCAGGGCGGGCCTTATCCGCCGCACACATGGAAGATTGAATCGATCGTCAAGCACAAGCACCAGAAGGCGGCGTATTGCGGCATCACGTGGTTCGACAGCGACGCCTACCCCGAGCAGTACCGCAAGAAACTCTATATGGGGAACATCCACGGCGGATGTATCAATGTCGACCGCATTGAGCGTAATGGTTCGACCTACGCGGGCTTCGGCGAACCGGATTTCCTGACAGCGAACGATGCCTGGTTCATGCCGGTGGTGCAGAAGACCGGGCCTGATGGCTCGCTCTACATCCTCGATTGGTACGACCGCTATCATTGCTATCAAGACGCCAACCGCGATCCCGAGGGTATCGACAGGCTCAAAGGGCGGCTGTATCGCGTCCGATACAAGGAGACGCCTCGAAAGGCGAACTTCGACCTGGTGACTTCCAGCGACGACCAGCTGGTGGAACTGTTAGCAAATCCGAACGTCTGGACTCGCGGCACCGCCCAAAGGATTCTGGAGGAGCGGCTGTGGCGCAAGGACGGGAAGAGTGACTCGCTGCATAAGAGGTTATTGGCACTGGCACTCAACGAGTCGACTCCGGCTCACCTGCAACGAGCGGCCTTTCAAATCGCCACCTTCGCGCCTGGATTCAACAAAGAGCAGACAAAGCAGGCGACAGTGAATTGCGACCCTTTGATCCGCGCCTGGGCTTTGCGCACTGCAGTGGGAAGCCTGATGATCGGAACGGACGGGCAGAGAGCGACACCTTCATCGAACAAAATAGCGGCCGCGCTGGTGATCGAACAAATTGGCTCTGACTTAAGCGATGCAGATGCCCGTGTGCGCCTCCAGGCGTTGATCGCGATGACACGTGCTGCCGAGCAGGGCCTTACGGATGAATCGCTGCATCGTGCCTTCAAGACGGCAGCTCCAAAACTCCTCGAAGATGCTCATGCCCATCGGCTCGCATGGCAGACGATCAAAGCTTTTTATGGACGTAGACCAGAACTCCTGGGTGATCTCCTCGCTTCGCCTGAATACCGGTCGAGTGCTCTGGCGAAATCATTGGATGGCCGGTTGATGGACTGGATCTTATCGCAGCCCCAGCCGGATGCGGTCGTGCTGCAAACGATTCTCGCCACCGATGCGGCCAGTGAGTCAGCCCGGCAGGTGCTGAACGTGCTGGCAACTCAGATTCAGACGCGGCAGCTGGCTGGGGACCGTTTGGTGGCCGTTCGTCAGTTGGTTGGGCCGATCATCCAAAAAATCGTGGCCGATCCTTCGAGCCGCAACTTTGTGCCAGCCGCGCTTCTGGCGACGACCTGGGGAGACTCGGAAGGGTATGCCGCTGCTCGCAAGGTGCTGGAAACGTCCACCTTCAAAGACGAGGAGCGACTGGCGGCCGCTGGGGCACTGGTGGCGGCTGGTCAGGATGAAGTACTGCGGAGTGTGGCCGCCATATTCGATGGCAAGCCGCCCGCTGCCAGCGAATTCAAGGGGAAGCTGCTGGCGACTTTGTCGCGGCTGGATGATCCCGAAGTTGGCTCATTCGCCTTGGCCTACTACCCGAAGCTCACCACCGATCTGCAGCCCAAGGCCATCGAACTGCTCACCCAGCGACCGACATGGGCTGCGGCTCTTTTGGCAGCGATGGAGAAGAAGCAGATTCCCGCGTCAGCTCTCAGTTCACTTCAGGCACGACGCATCGCAGATCTGGGTGATGAACAACTTTCCAAGCGGCTGGGTGAAGTGTGGGGACAGGTGCGTTCAGGCCGCGACCCGCAGCGGGAGCGGGTGGTTGCCGAGATGCGGCATCTCGTTCGCACCACCCCGGGGGACGCGGTGAAAGGCCAGCTCGTCTTCAGCAAGGTGTGCGGGCAATGCCACAAGATGTACGGCGAAGGGGCGGAGGTCGGGCCGGAGATCACGCTCAATGGGCGGAACGATTACACGCAGCTCCTTTCGAATATCTTCGACCCGAACCTCGTCATCGGTGCGGGTTATCGCTCATGCACGGTCATCACCGACGACGGCCGGGCACTCAGCGGTCTGTTGGCTGAAGATTCTCCCGAACGGGTGGTCCTGAAGGTGCAGGGGGGGAAAGTGGAGATCATTCCCCGCAACACGATCGAGGAGTACAAGCTGAGCGAACTTTCGCTGATGCCCGAAGGGATCGAAAAGCAGTTGTCGCGTCAGGAGATCGCCGATTTGATGGCGTATGTCATCCTCGACAAGCCGCCGGGTGACCCAAGCGCGCGGCAACTGCCAGGGGCGTTCGAAGTCGCGCCCCGTGAATCGAACAACCCGGCGGAATTCGGGGCGATCTTTCAGACAGTTGCACCGGGCTTTGCGGAGGTTTCCTCGGGACTCAATGGTGTCGGATTGCTCAAGGAACATGGCGGTCAAAAAGTTGTCGTGCGGACACATCCTGTCGATCAGAAGCGACCGATGGTGGCGAAGGGAATCTTCGACCTCCCCGCCGACAAGCCGAGCCGACTCCTGGTTCATGTGGCGCACGACACGCGCGGCGACTTCCGGCTGGTGGTTAAGGTCAACGGAAAAGTGATCCATGAAGAGATCATCGGCAAGTCGACGACCGAGAATGGCTGGGCCCGCCGGGAGATCGATCTGGCTCCGTTCGCTGGGACGCAGCCTGTGATCGAAGTCCTTAACGAAGCGAACAACTGGGCCTACGAATTCGCCTATTGGGGCGAACTGCGGGTGACCAGCGAGGCGAAATAGTGGGCGTTACCTGGCGAGATTTCTTAGCTTCGCGAAGCGCTCACGGAGATCACGTAAAGTGTCGAGAGATTTTTCATCTCCGGCCAAGTCGTGTTCTTCGCGAGGATCAGTGGTGAGATGAAAGAGTTCTTCCCGCTGAAAGTCTGGCCAATACAGGTACTTCCACTCGGGCGTCACGAGAGCCTGCGATGAAGGGATAAACGAAATGTCACGGATAGCCGAATGCTCGTAGAAGAAGTCGGTTCGCCAACTTTTGGCGGCTGCCTGTCTTGAAGCGGGCGTTCCCAGATAGAGGGGTGACATGTCCTGGCCCTGCATCCGCGGGGTGGGCTGGGCACCGGCGGCGCGAAGGATCGTCGGCGCGAGATCGACGTTCAGTGTCTGGGCATTATTCGTCATTCCCGCCAGCGATTTGTCCATCCGGGGATCGACGATTACCAGCGGCACGCGGATACTTTCTTCGTAAGGATACCACTTATCAGCCAAGCCTTTTTCGGCGTGGAAATAGCCGTTGTCCGTGGTGAAGAGGATGAGCGTGTTGTCCGCCAACCCCTCCGCATTCAATCGATCCAGAATGCGGCCGCAGGCAGCATCGACTTCGGTGATGAGCCGGTAGTAGTTTTTCATCGACGTCTGGAAGGCTTCATCCGTCGAGAACCTTAACGACCAGCGACGGCGGCCCTCCTGCTTGTCGTTCGCCAGGAAGGGTGGCAAATTTCGAAAAGCCTGCTCGTTCGCTGTCGCAGGTACTGGAATGATGTCATTGACATACAGCGACATGCTTTTCGGTTGCGGCAAGTATTGTGCGGGTGAAGGGTCATCGGCGTGAGGGGCGAAGAAGGCGACCGTCAGGCAGAAGGGTTTTTCCTTGGAACGGCTGTCGAAGAAGTCGAGGGCGTCCTGTTCCTGCAGGGCGGTGATATGAACCTTCTCGCCTTTCTTACCGGCCTCGCCCCGAGCGGGAACCCAGTGCCTCGTGGCTGAGATGCGGCTGTAATCGTAGTTGGCGGCGGGGAACTTGCCGTTGTGCCACTTGCCGACATGGGCCACGTGATAGCCCCGTTCACGAAGGATCGCGGGATACGTTTCGGCCCAGGGGGTTTTGAACATCTCGAAGGCCGGGTTGCCGTGACGCGACATCCATTGGCCAGTGAGGAGCGTGGCGCGGGAGACGCCGCAGATGGAGGTGGTGACGGCATTACGCGGAAAGCGAACGCCCTTGGCCGCAAGGGCGTCGATGTGGGGTGTCTGGATAATGGGGTTGCCGGCGCAGCCGAGGGAATCAAAACGCCAGTCATCGGCGTAAAGCACCACAATGTTCAGCGGCTGAGCAGGAGTCTCGGCCGCGAGGAGATCGCCGCAGATCATAAGTCTCAACAAGAACAAGATCGCAATCTGAAGGATTCGCTGTCGTGAAGACATGGTGTAATCACTTTCGTAGGGTCCGCTGTGCGGACCATGTTGCGTTGTCAGGTCTCGTTAAAAATAGTGGTTAGTATGTCGGCATATTCGAGTCGTGATTTGCATGGATCGGGAAAAATGGTCCGCACAGCGGACCCTACCGGTTTGATGTTCGACGTTCTTTAAGTTCCTTGAGATTCAGGAGCAATCGAGGAATGTACGGACTGAAACGCTGGTCAGGCAGCTTGAGGTTTGTTGTGTTCATCAGCAGAAGATCGTCCCAGAGTGACTGGCCTCGATCTCCCAGAGATTCAATGGCCGTCAGTGCGCTGATCGAGGTCAGCACATCACTCTTTTCGGGAGTGGCTAAGGTTTTGAGCAAAGCGAGCCCCTGGGACTGCTCGGCTGAGGAACCTGCGAGCACAGCCAGTTGTGCAGAGACAATCTGCACCGAGGGTGATTCATCGTCCATCAGTGGCAAAACAGCCGGCAAAGGGATTGGCGCGCCCCGCTGCTGACGAATGAGCAAGCCGATGAGGCCCCAGTAGCGAACACCCGGTTCGGGATCACTGAGAAATTTTGACAGTTCCTCAATTTTTGACTCTTTGGAGGCTGCCACATCAGCCGCCTCGATCGTCTTTTCGAGGGCGAATGTTTCCGGGCGATGGCCCAGTCCCCAGGGAGTGGTTGATTTTGACCGGCGGTGCATCTCTTCTTCAGGAAGGTAGCAGACATCGCGGACTCGCACGTTCTGATCGAACAGAACCTTTCGAAAGCGGGCGATGGTCGCGGCGTGCGCAGGATCAAGTGCCAGATTGACAACTTCATCCGGATCGCTGGTGAGATCGTAAAGTTCTTCGGGTTCACGAGGCGTGACCCACATGGCGGACTGTGCCGGATTGAGCTTCCCTTGATCGAATAAGGTTTTCCAGGCCACAGTCGTCGGTGTCTGAAACTGGTACTCCAGATACTGGCCATGGGGAAGATGCAGCAGGTAATTCCGCAGATAGACATATCGACCATCTGTCACACTGCGAACATGATCGGGCCGCTCATCCATGCGTCCGCGAACACCAAACAGGTACTGGGGGGCTGGAGCGGTATAAGGACCGGCAAAAGCATGACCTTGCATGTAGGCGGGTGGCTGGATGCTTGCCAGACTCAGGATTGTGGGAGCCAGGTCGACAAAACTGATCAATCGGTCAGAAACACCCCCGGCACGATAATCAGCCGGAGCCAGGTGGCGATACTTTTCGGGGAAGTAAACGACAAAAGGCACCTGCAACCCGGTGTTGCCAGCCCAGCGTTTGTTTCTGGGCATGCCACTGCCGTGATCTGCGTAATAAAAGACAATTGTGTCCTCCGCGAGGCCGGCCTCTGCCAGTTCGAGAAGGTGAATACCGGCGTCGGCATCGGCAGCTCTCACCTGGTCGTAATACTGTGCCCAATCCTGGCGAACCTCGGGAGTCTCCGGATGGTACTTAGGAATGCGGACATCAGCAGGGCTGGTCAAGGCCTGATGAGGCCGTTTGCGAATCTGGCTTTCATGACTTTTCGTCGAATTGAAGACTGCAAAGAAAGGCTGTCCAGGTTTGCGATTCTTCCAGTGAGCATTCGCACCTGATTTATCCCATGGGGGAACCGCTTTGGGGACGTTGTAGTCTTCTTTCGAGTTGTTTGTCGTGTAATAGCCGGCTTTGCGCAAATAAGCCGGGAAGAGAAGTTGCTCTTCTGGCCAGGGAACCATCGATCGCATGTGAAGCCCACCACTGGCTGATGGGTAGACGCCGGTGATAATGGCTGTTCGAGCGGGTGCACAGACAGGCACCACCGACCATGCCATGCGAAACCGCATCCCTTTTTTGGCTAACTGATCGACATGAGGAGTGCGTGCGAGCGAATCACCATAACAACCCATATGTGGCCCGTGGTCTTCACTTGTCAGCCACAAGATATTCGGAAGCCTGGTCGATTCCTGCTGAGCCATGGCCGACCTGCCAGCCAGGCAATCAACAACGAGTAACGCAAGAACGAAAAAAAAGTATCTCATGGGGAAATTCTCAGGTGAAGCGGCTTCGCGAATGTTGAATCAACAGGATCAGAAGGCAAACTACTCCGGGATGGGTGACGAACGCTCAATGATCTCGCCTTCCCAGATCGCGCGGTTCGTCTGCCGGTCAAAGGTGAGAACGCGGTCTTTACTTCCCGTCACAGGTGGTTGATCGATCGATGGGAGCCATGAATTGAGCTGTTTCTTGAGGCCTGAATGTGCAGGATCATCGGCAAGATTCTTGAGTTCATGAGGATCGACGAGGTGATCGTACAACTCTTCCGATCCATCGGCATAGCGAATGTAGCGATGATCTCGCGTACGGATCGCATGGTTGCCTTGATTGTGGGAAGTGATTGCCGGTCGCTGGCGAACAGCGAGTGGGTTTGTCAATTGCGGAACCAGTGAGACCCCTTCCAGATCAGTCGGGGCCTCAAGCTGGCAAAGCTGTGCCAGAGTGGGGTAGATATCGAGCAGTTCGACGGGTTCTACACATTTTCCACCTGCGAGAACTCCCGGGCCGGCGAAGAGGAGAGGCACACGGGTGGAGCGTTCCCAGAGCGTGTTCTTACCCGTGATCCCTTTCTCACCCAGATGCCAGCCATGGTCCGACCAGAGGACGATCAACGTATTGTTTGCCTCGCCTGTCGCTTCCAGCGCGGCCAACAGTCGCCCGATCTGGGCATCGACATACGAAGTCGACGCCAGGTAGGAACGCACCAGAGATCTCCAGTGCTCATGCTGCTGCAGCCATTTGAGTCGTGGTTCGGGAAGCCGCCAATGCAGATACCAGGAGAAGCGGGGGGTATCCTTTCGATCATCTTTTTCGATGAACGGCAAAATCGAATCGTCATCAGGATACATGGCCAGCCATTCGGGCGTGACGTAGCAGGGAACATGTGGCAGGAAGTACCCCACACACATCAGAAAAGGTTTGGATTCACCTGTTGATGACGACTGTTGGACTTGCCGCTGTTTGAGTTTTTCAATGGCCCAATCGGTGATCTGAGTATCGCCTTTCTCACTGTCGAGATGAGGAAAGGCACCCCAATCGACCAGTGGATTGGAGTGAGGCGGAGGCTGGATAAGCCGCTTTTCAGGACGTTTTCCGACACCTCCCGCTGGGCCCCATTCGTCGAACTCTTTCAGGCGATCTTTGGGCTTACCGCCACCTCCATGAAAGATCTTTCCTGTACTGAGAGTGGTATAGCCTGCCTTGCCAAAGGCCTGCGGCAACGTCAGTCGTCCCGAGAGCGCCGGGACATCTCGAAACCAGGGAGACAATCCATAGATGCCCGTTGTCGTGCTCCGCAAGCCTAAGAGAAGACTCGTTCGCGAAGGATTGCATAAAGGGGCCTGGCAATGAGCATTCAAAAAGACCGTACCTCGCTCAGCAAGTGATTTAAGTTGCGGCGTTTTGACCAGTGGATGCCCACCCAGAGGTTCGATCCAGTCATTCTGGTCATCAATGGCAATCATCAGGACATTGGGGCGCTTGGGTGGAGATTGAGGAGAATTCTCGTGAGCCACCACCATCGTCGAATGGATCAAACTGACTGCCAGCAGCAGGGCCCATGCCGATTGGTTATGAATCCATCGTGTGAAACTTGAGAGAGAAACATTGTTGTTCACGGTCGCTGCTCCTCCAGAATCAGGTTGATGGATTTCAGATCGATGATGGAGGAACCCTGGAGCTGAGTCGCACGAATCGTCAGTAAGCCCGGGCCTGCAGGAAGTTGAATCGACCCGGCCTGCCAGCGTCGAAATGGCTTCGAGAGTGTCTCGGCTTTGGGGCGGGGAATCGTGTCCTGCCGGGTGTCCGTGGGTGGATCGTGAGAGATGGAAATCAGCACGGAGAGTTTGCTGTCCTGAAAACTGATTTCCAATTCAGAGCCTATTGCGGTTGCCGGTGATGTCGATTCCAGTTCAATGCGATATGCCCCACTCGTGAGGATATCCACCGGCCAGACGACCGCACTTTGGTCATCATTCCAGTTCGTAAAATAAGAACTGTTGGGAGCATTCGAACTTCTCTGAATCTTGCCGAGAGGTTGGCCATCGCGTGCGGGGAGCCAGGTGTATGGCAGAGAAACATATCCTACAGGATAGAGTCGGGAATCTTGCGCTGGATGGGCGAGAAACTCTTTGTGCGCAGGCAGCAACCAGGGGGATTTGAGTATGTCCGCCGTATCGAGTTGCGCGGACTGTTGGCTGGTTGCGGGAGGCTGCAACAACTCAGTTTTCAGGCGTTCAAGTTGCTGCCTCATGACGCTGGCAATTTCAGGATGAGTGGTGCTGAGGTCGACTTTCTGACTGCGGTCATGCTGCATGTCATACAAGCGACTCTGGAAATCGAGCCGATGAGTGGGGGAACGCAAGCTGAACTTGCCTGCCCAATGTGAGAGTAGAGGTTGTTGACGCTCAAAGGGGACATTTTTCAGGAGTGCCGTCGAGACATCAAGACCATCGAGTGGCTTGGCGGAATCGAGCGGGATATTCGCCAGACCCGCCAATGTGGGGAGCAGATCAATTGCTCCGATGAGTCCGGTTTGTGTGGAACCTGGAGGGATATGCCCCGGCCACCGCAGAAATCCGACGGAACGAACTCCACCTTCATCAACAGTCCCTTTGCGGCCGCGCATGTCGCCATTCCAGCGGACTGTGTTGGGCCCGTTATCAGAGAAATAGAGGACAATCGTGTTGGAGGAAAGGTGGAGCGAATCGAGGCGTGCGAGTAACCGGCCGACGGCATCATCCTGCTGTTCCATCATGGCATAGACACATCGGACCGCGTCGGCCTCTTTGCCAGTCAAACCGACATCGCGATCTTTCCAGCGATTCCAATACGTTTGAGGGACGCACCAGGGGGAATGAGGTGTCGTGAGAGGAACATAGCAGAAGAATGGTGGCTGGCTGCTGGAGATAAAATCGATAGCCGCATTCATGCAGGTATCGACAATGTAACCCTCGGAAGTGACAGGGCGGCCTTGCGACTCGAGTGGAGCATCGATGTATTCGCTCCAATGGCCGGCGGTGTAACCCAACTGGACATCGAATCCCCGAGCCAATGGGTGATAGGGGCCTTGTGACCCATTGTGCCATTTGCCAAAGATCCCGGTTCGATAACCCGCTTTTCGGAAGTGCTCCGCAATCGACTGCTCATCGAGGTTGAGTCGCTCCTCACCCAGGGAGACTCCGCGAACACCCGTGCGGAGGGCATATCGACCGGTAAGAAATTCGGCACGAGTTGGTGAGCAGACCGGGCAGACATAAAAATTTGTCAGCGAGACTCCCTGTTGAGCGATGGAGTCGATATGCGGAGTCTTTACATAGGGATTTCCACTGACTGAGTAATCACCC
Organism: Planctopirus limnophila DSM 3776; assembly: GCF_000092105.1. Lineage (NCBI taxonomy): Bacteria > Pseudomonadati > Planctomycetota > Planctomycetia > Planctomycetales > Planctomycetaceae > Planctopirus > Planctopirus limnophila. Next base: position 2,022,288 of record NC_014148.1, read on the forward strand.
CAACCCGCATCATCCGCGAGCAGCACCACGATGTTGGGAGGCTGTGGCCTGGCGGATTGTTGAGCCTCTGACGAGGTGGGACTGATCAGCACCACACAGCAGGCCAGCAGCATCACGTATGACGATATTCCGAAGCCCATCAGCCCATGCCATCGTCTCAACCACACGAATCTCGCCCATCGCATGCACAAAACCTCTTGATAAACCGCAGTTAAAGATTTGTGGCAGTTTAGCGAAAAAGCATCAATAACAGTGCATGTGTTTTCTCTCCGTGCTCAAGATTCACCAAAGATTGATCCCCTCATCTGTAAGATCGCTGGAATCTTGTTGGTACACAGCGGCAGGTCATGTCTGTTTCCACATGTTTTAAATCAGGTGCGATGAAGATGTCTTTTCAAATTGCAGATCGAGTTGTGCTGGTCACTGGTGCCAATCGCGGAATTGGAAAATCGATTGTCGAAACACTTCTGGCCCATGGGGCGAAAAAGGTCTATGCCGGTGTGCGGGAGTTATCCAAAGCCAAAGACCTGGTTGAGCTGGGTCAGGGTAAGGTGATACCCATCATCATCGATCTGGCAAACCGAACCACGATCGACCAGGCAGCAGCTGATGCCCAGGATGTCGAGTTGGTTGTGAATAACGCCGGGATTGCCCGAACAACATCCCTTTTCAGTGAGCAGGTGTATGGATCGCTGGATGAAGAATTGAAAGTCAACCTGTATGGCGTCATTGCCATGGCCAGGGCTTTTGCACCAGTTCTAAAAGCGAATGGTGGGGGAGCGTTCGTGCAACTCAATTCGGTGGTGTCGATCAAGTCTTTTGGAGACTTTGCCACCTATAGTGCTTCCAAAGCCGCTGCCTACTCGGTCACTCAGGCCATTCGCGATGGGCTTAGAGAACAAGGGACATTAGTGGTCAGCGTCCATCCGGGGCCGATTGCGACCGATATGGCAGCAGCCGTCGGGTTATTGGAAGTCGCTGATCCTCCCGCGGTCGTTTCTGAAGGGATCGTTCAAGCACTGGCGCAGGGTCAGTTCCATCTCTTCCCTGACAAAATGGCAAAACAGTTCTGGGGTGTGTATGAAAACTACGCCAGGAATATTGTGGAAGGAACAGGAACTGGTGAGTGACCAGTCGATTGATTGGAATATCCATCGATGATGTGTCTTGATCAAAGACGGGAAGTTGTATGGGGCTGAAGACGGAGCTTTATGCGGAGCAGGCAGAACAGTGGCCTCACGAGGGACGTCATATTCTGGCACAGTTTGATCAGGACACGATCATTGTTTACCAGGCTTACCAGCCAGCGATTGGTCATTACACAGCCATGCATCGAACTTTTGGTGGTGGTTTCAGTTATTCCCGAATGAGTTGGATCAAGCCGAACTTCTTGTGGATGATGTATCGCTCAGGTTGGGGAACAAAAGCGAATCAGGAGATCACACTGGCCTTAAGAATCCGCAGGGAGTTTTTTGATGCTCTGCTGGCTGAAGCTGTCCCGTCATCCTGGGATCCAACAGAATTTGTCACTGAAGACGAATGGTCACAAGCGGTGAGCAAGTCTTCAGTGCGCCTGCAGTGGGATCCGGATCATCATCCCACAGGTGCAAAACTCGAAAGAAGGGCCATTCAGCTCGGGCTGAGAGGGGATGTCCTCAAAGCTTTTGGACAGCAAGAACTGATCGACGTTATCGACATTTCAGACTTTGTGAGTGCACAAAGAGAGAGGCTCTTAAGTCGAGGCACATCGGCTCTCGTAACTCCTCTTGAACGCGTGTACTCACCCGCTGATCCTGAGATAGCACTAAGACTCAAACTCGCGAAGTGTTGAAACTGTCGTGGTTTCTTTCGACACTTCCGGCATGTCAAAGAATCTGCCTCAATTTCAGAAGCGAGCTTTCACCAGACGCGCTGCCATTTCGCTCGCAGGTCGTCATGTGACTGTCCTGGGTTTAGGGACTCTGGGCGGGGCTGTCGAAGCTGTCAAGTTTCTGGCAGCACAAGGGGCCATCGTTACTGTCACTGATGAGAAGCCCGCCAGCAAGCTGGCTGCCAGCCTGGCCGAACTCGCCCAGATACCGATTCATCGGTTTGTGCTCGGTGGGCATGATGACGATGACTTTCGCAAGGCTGACTTAATTGTCGCCAACCCTGCCGTTCGACCAGATCATCGATTGTTGAAACTGGCACGAGATGGTGGCATTCCGATTACCACAGAGGTGCAACTCTTTCTCGAACGGTGCCCGGCACCCGTCGCGGCGGTGACTGGAAGTAATGGAAAGTCGACCACCACGGCCATGCTGCATCGTATCTGCGAAATGGCCAGTGGATCGCCGGGCCTTCGACGAGCGTGGCTGGGTGGGAACATCGGCGTCAGCCTGCTCGATCAACTCCCCGCAATAACCAGCGATGATCTCGTGGTGATGGAGTTGAGCAGCTTTCAGCTGTACTGGCTGAATCAGATCGAATGGAGTCCGAGTATCGCCATCGTGACCAACTTTTCAGCCAATCATCTTGACTGGCATGACGGTCTCGATGATTACCGATCTGCCAAGCAGACGATGTTTCGCTGGCAGAATGAAAGCGATGTTGCGGTGATCAATCTTGATGATCCGGATGTCTGTCAATGGCCCGGCCCAGCCCTGCGACTGGGGTTTCAGACAGGTTCAAACTGCTCTGATGTCACGACGAAATATGGTGTTTTCTCAGAATCAGAAAAGGAAGGTTGTTTGCCTTCACAGATTCTGCGTTTGCCTGATGCAGAGATCCGCTTGGCTGCCTCGAGCTGGCTACGAGTCAAGGGCGAACATAATCTGCAGAATGCCATGGCCGCGATTGCGGCGGCATCGGTGATGGATATCCCCATGGAAGTCATCGAAACAGCACTTCGCAGTTATCAGGCACTTCCTCATCGACTGGAGTTTGTTGGAGCATGCGCAGGGCGTGAATTCTATAACGACTCGCTGGCGACGACTCCGGAATCGGCGATTCTCGGTCTAAAGGCATTTTCTCAGCCAGTGATCCTGCTCGCGGGAGGTTATGACAAAGGTGTCGATCTTTCATCGATGTCAAAAGTGATTTCAAAAGCTTGCCGGGTGGTGGTTCTGATGGGGCAAACAGCCCCAGCCATTCATGAACAGATTGAACAATACAGGCCGTCAGGAGGCGGGCCGGAAGTTATCTTCGCGAGCAGCCCGCATGATGCGTTTACCAAAGCCTGGGAAAACTCGCAGCCGGGAGAGGTCATGCTGCTTTCGCCAGGTTGTGCCAGTTACGACTGGTTTGTCAATTTCCGTGATCGAGGTGAGCAGTTTCGTCAGTTCGTTATAGAGCTGGCAAAGACTCATGAAGAGCAATGACGTTCGCGGTGGCCATGGTGCGGCAATGAGCGGCTGAAACCATGATTTTGCCGATCTTCATGCGGTCAGCCACCAGAGCCAATTCACCGCGAAGAACGATTTCGAATCGATAATTGCCATCTTCCTGAACCAGTACTTCCCGCCAACTCAAACCGGGCCCCGCATAAGGCCCAATGGCCCGGACAGTCGCATCTTTGATTGCCCAGTACATGGTGAATTGCTGCAGATACTCGGTTCGCTCACGGCAGGCAATGATCTCGGCTGGGGTGTAAATGCGATTAAGAAAACGCTCTCCGTGCCGCTCAATCAGGCGGCCAATGCGAATCGTCTCACACAGGCTTGTTCCCATTCCGACAATCACGCGTGGTCTCGATCTGCTATGTGAACAATTGAATTGCTGGAAATGACAAGACAGGGCATTACATGAATTTCGACAATTTCCCGGTGCGAAGATTTGAAAGCAATAAATTTCAATCTTGCGTTTGAGTTTCCTCTCGACGGAGCCTGGCTTCGAATGCCAATTGCTGTTCATGGAATCTGGCGACAAAAGCTCCTAGAACACCGGCAGCAATGATCTCCCAGAGAAGCAAAAGATTGGCCGACAGTTGGCTCTTTAGTCCTGCTCGTATCATCAGATATTCAGGAAAAGAGTGCAAAAAAAATCTTTGGGTGCGTCGTTGCCAGCCGGGATCTTCGAAGAGGTCGAGCATATCATCGGGCAGTGCTGCTCGCTGCTCTTGAGTCAGTCGAGCCCCGCGGAAAGGGTTGAGGTTCTGTCGATCCTCGGGTTGTTTATAAGTATCCACCAGTAGCCCGAAGATAACTGTCAGCATGCTGAGTAATGCCGGCCTCAACAACTGACGGATGAGAAGTGTTTTTGAGGGAGAGTTTTTGGTGGAGGCTGGATCGATCTCGGTGGCTGTTGACGTGGAACTCCAGGCACGTTCGAGCGCAATTTCAAACCATCGGCATAAGAGGACACTGGTGCCACCAACGATTGGCCAATAGAGCCCGAGCAGTCTCCACTGTTTCGGCAGACTGGTCGCAATCGCAATCATCAGCACGAGTGTGGCCACGGCTGCTAAAGTGATGATCAAAAATGTGCGCCAGGTCTGATACCTGGCCAATTGTGAAAACATCGGATGTGAACTTCATTCGAGAGAAGGAGTCTGCGACTCTGCGGGAGCATCCGCAGGTGTATCGACAGGCGGAGGTTCATTGGTGACAGATGGCTGAATTCGGGAGGGGACAGGGATTCTGGCAATCATGCCGCTGATGAGAAGCACGGACAATTGAACCCACCAGAGATGCTCCGCCACGAGCATTGAAGTCCATTGGTTAATCGCTTTCCAATTGACCGCCAACAGGGTTGAGAAGGCGGGCAACGTCAGCCAGATCCAGTGGATTTGATTGGCATTCGCCAGATGGCTCCAGAGAGCCAGCAGTAACCAACAGGGAATCAGCACGATTGAGAGAGCGAGAGCCGCCTTCCAGCCAAAGATCGCTCCAGCCAGCCCCATGGCGAATATCCAGCCGGAATGCAGGCAAGGGATCGACTGGGAAATTCTCCCCGAGACCTGAATCGCACCAAGAGCACCTCCCACGAGCCAACCACCCAGAGCTGTTCCTAGCGCCCAGAAGCGGTCATCCCAACTGAAACCCGAGAATGTCAAAATGAGATTGGCCTGGGGACAAACAGCCGGGAAAATGAAGGCGTACAGTCCCATTGTCGCCAGGCAAAAGGAGACAAATTTTTGTGGTATTCGTCGCCCATCCCATCCCATGAGGCAGATGGCCAGAAGGAGGTACAACCCCAGGCAATGAAACCCGAAAATCTGGAGTAGATCTGGGTACTTCGCATACCAGACTGTCCAGACGACGCCCGCGTAATGATCTGGTGGTCGATTGGGAAGAGTCTTTCCACCCGAGATGACAGTCGCGAAAAGCACAACAAGAAACTGCAGGCCTACGACCAATTCCACCAGTGGATATCGGATGGGAATCGGCCATTGGCAAGATCGGCATTTACCGAATAATTTGATCCAGCCCAGGACGGGGATGTTATCACTTGAACGAATCCGAGTCCCGCAGTGAGGACATGCCGAAGGGGAACGCCAGAGTGATTTTCCCAGCGGGAGGCGATAGACGACAACGTTCAGGAAACTCCCCAGTGAGGCACCCAAAGCCACAAACCATGCGGCCGTCAAGCCCGTCATGATGCGGATGTTCGCCAGTTCAACACCGGAGAGATCGTTCACAAGAACTGAGTCAGCCATACAGGCATCCACACCATCGAGCAAAGCCACAACGAGGGTATCTGGCAGCACAATACCGCTGCAGAACCACAAGCTTTCTCATGGAAGGATGGCACTGTCTCTGCCAGAAATCAAATGGGTTAGTGAGTGGCCATGATGATTGCCTGTGGACGCTGGCTGGCTTCCTGAGTTTGCCTCATTAAAGAAACCGGCGTGCCATCGTCTCGATCGGCAACTCGGCCAGTAGATCTGCACCTGTGGGCGAGTAGGCTCGACAAATTTCTGAAATGTCTTCCCGGGCGGCAAAGTACGCATCAATCACATTGGGATCCCACTGGAGACCTGAGCCTCTGCGGAAGATTTCTTCCAAACGTTCCAAGGGCATCCCTTTGCGATAAGGGCGGTCACTGCACATCGCATCGTAGCTGTCGGCAACAGCAATAATGCGGGCCATCAAAGGAATTTCTTCTCCCTTAAGACAGTCCGGATAGCCTTTGCCATTGAAGGCTTCATGATGGCTGCGCACTCCTGGAAGTATATGCTGCAGATTCTTGAGTTGTTTGAGAATGCGATAGCCAATCATCGGGTGCTGTTGAATTGCCCGGAACTCTTCCGGGGTCAACTGATCGGGTTTACGGAGGATCCGGTCATCGACACCAATCTTGCCGATGTCATGCAGCATGCTGGACATGTAAATGTCTTCGAGATCATCAGCGGGCAGCCTGAGTTCCTGACCGAGCCGTCTGGCAATCAGTGCGACACGCTCACTGTGGCCACGAGTGTAAGGGTCTTTAGCGTCGAGAGTTTGCACCAGAGAACGGACAAAGCTGATCACCAGAGACTGATGCTCGCGATAAAGTTCAATATTGCGGAGGTGCGTCCCGAGAATGGTACCAATCGAACCCAGCAGACTCGCTTCGACAGAGCCGTATTCTTTGTCGTCAGAAAGGTTGCAACTGACGATCCAGCCTCGGCGGAAAGGAGCTTCTCCAATCGGGACAAGAATGAAGTTTTGCAGACCTGGAAAGTCGGCACCCAGCAAAGTTTTTGCGAGATTGTTTTTGACCAGTGGCCGCGACCAGTCATGCTCTTCAAAACGGGATGTCAGCCTGGCGAGCTGGAACTCATCGAGTGGTAGGTGTCCCTCAACCGAGAAATGATGTCTGTCGTGATCGACCTGCATCCAGATGGCGTTCCCTGCCGCGGGAATCAAAGAATGCAGGCGTGCCAGGCAATGATTTGCCAGTTCTAAAGGTGAGCGAGAGAGTTGTAAGCGTTGTGTCAGGCTATGCAGCAGGCTGATTTCTTCGAATGTGTACTCAATCTGTGAAGTGAGTTGCTGCAATTCATCGTCGAGACGATCAACGGTCCGCATCGAAGAAAAATGGCGACCTGCCAGAGCACAGAGACGCTCCAGTGTAGGGCGTGGGATGCAAAGCAATGAATCGACAAATTGAGTCAGCTCGGCTTGTGACCAACCAGCATCTGTCGCAGCCATTATCCATTCTGCTGGAGCATTGGCTGCACCTTCCCGCGCGACGGAGCCGAGTATGGCCACCTCTCCTGTCGGTAGAGTCACTGGAAATCCAATGAACCGGATGGATGGCCCCAGATCAACCAGCGTCGAACCGTTGGCATACAGAAAACGGTCAACCAATGCTGGCGAGAGAGTTAACCAGGAAGGGATTGATGTCTCACTTTTCCAGTAGCGGCGGCAGGGTATCCAGACGAATGACGGCAAACCAGTGGCCGCTGCCATTTCCTCAAGTAGAGAGGTAACGGCTTGATCGCTTTCCGGCGAGGTGCGGTTGATCGACTCGATACCCCAGGCAAGATCTTTCTGTGTTGCCAGTGGATTTGAGTGTTCGATAGAGATCGTAGCCATAGAATCCAAGCTTTCCGATGAGGCGATGCCAATAAGTCATCACCGAAAAGTTAGTTCATGTCCTACGTCGTGCCGCCTTTGCCTGAAGATTACCCTAATTCCGACCCATTGACTCTTGGTCAAAATGTTGTTCGTAAAGACTGAGTGAACGTGCGAAAACACATGTCGAGATGTTGCGGTACATCGCCACGGGTGGTTGCGTCGATGACAAAACGGCGTAAATGAATGCCCCACAGAGGTTTATTCATCAAGCGAGAAAGGTGGGATCGTGTCTCAGAGAGGTGCTGGCAAGACCCATTTGTGCGTAAGCTGACAAAGATAGCGATTGTGATGAAGAATCTAGCCCAACTCTCATTTTATATGAGGATTTGCACCTAGAACCGCAAAATGTGCGTCATCAAGCAGACAATCATCGGTCATGAAGAACTTGTCTCTTTTTGAGAGAGTCTTGGATGATCACGTCATTCATCCACGTTGGTCGTGAGAGATTCCCATTGGATGTATCTCTCACCTGGCTCACTTAGCGCTTCGAAGTGGAGATTGGCGCGAGGTGTTCCTGCTGAAATTGGCGGAAGGGAACATTGCGCAGCGAGCCATTTTTGATCTTTGATTCCCAGTGATGGATGTACTCCCGATCCAGGCGAGCGAATCGAGAGGAAATTTCATGTTCGGCACGCCAATGAATGGGCTGACCGTCGGTAATTTCAAGCTCGACGACCATGGGCATTAGCGATCGACTTCTTAACTGCTCGTTTACGAGCAGCCTGGGAGCAGGAAGTAATGCTCGCGGATAGAGGACCGAATTCAACTGGGCTGTGGAATCGGCGAACTTCAAATAGGTTTCCATCAGTTCCGGAGCAGCCTGAGAACTGGTCTTCACACGGTACTGCACTCCCTTTGAACTGAGCTTGAGAGTCTGCGAAGCTTCATCAAATTCCGTGGCGAAATCAGGGTTCAATTGAAAGGTCAGGCATTCAGCCGCTGCTCGGGATGTGGGCGACTCCTGCTTTTCCAGGGACTGAATGACTTTCTGTGCCTCTGTCTCAGCGAGTGAGAGAAAGTGCCGGATCTCGTCCTGAGAGACTTCCGTCATGAGATTTCGCGACAACGCAAGGATAACGAAATGTTTCTTCGCGGGCTCATAGATGGTGACTTCCTGAGCCCCTTCGATGAAATCGTACGATTTGCCAGCATGAAAGAGCGTTAAACTGCGGGCCACAACGGGCGCCTTGTCCGAAGAATCAAGTCGAATATCGCGAACGGTTGTATAGACTCGCAACTCCTGGGCGGGAAGCTGAGTGACGAGAGTGAAAATCAAAACACCCAGTGTTTGATGCACAAATCGAAGTCCAAACAGCATTCTTGCCATTGAAGAGGAGGCAGACATGAGGGGTGCACCTGTTGATGGGCTAAGGCCAGATCGGTAACCACGAATTGGCGGGAATAGCTGGCAGATGAGACAGGAGGTAGACGAAGGGATAAGAATACTGGGGTATGGCGTTATCTCGAAAAGTGGGTTTTGGGGCAATTGCAATTGAACGACTCACTTCGGCAGAACCTGCTGCTGGTGGCGATTGGAAAGTGAACTATGAATCTGCAAAATCGAGTTGTGTTAATTACGGGTGGCCGCAGGCTGGGAGCACATCTGGCAAAACTGCTAGCCGGACGTGGTTCGCAGATCGCGATGACCTGGTATCAGAATGAACAGGCGGTCCGTGAAGCTCTCGCAGCCTGTGAAATAGCCGGTGTTAAGACGTGTTCAATTCAGGCTGATCTCCGCCAATTGCAGGATAACCAGCGGGTTGTCGCCCAAGTTGTGGAGCAATTCGGGCGCATCGACATCCTGGTGAATCTGACAAGCATTTACACGCGTACACCGTTTGCCAGTCTGGAACCATCCGATTTTGATGACATGCTCGATTCGAACCTGCGAGCTCCGTACTACACCGCGACGGAAGTGGCGAAGCAGATGTTGTCGCAACCATTGATCGAGTCAGCGTCGGGTTATTCGCTACGCGGGAAGATTATTCATTTTACGGATTGGGCACTGGATCGACCTTACCGGGATTACCTGCCCTATCTGGCAGCCAAAGGTGGCCTGGCTGCGTTCACCAAGGCTCTAGCCGTCGAACTGGCTCCCTCGATTACAGTCAATGCGATTGCTCCGGGGACAGTCTTGCCACCGCCAGGACTCTCGGAAGAAAGTCTCGATGCCATCCGGAGAAGTGGAGCTCTTGAACAAATTGGTTCTCCGGCCGATGTCAACCATGCGGTACTCTATCTGCTGGAGGGGACCGATTTTGTCACCGGTGAAACTCTGCGAGTCGATGGAGGCCGCTTTCTGGGGCCTCCTGAGCAAAACTCTGCTGATTTCTAACGATCATTCACTCCGTGATCTCATTCATCAGATAGCCAGAGTTAGATTATGCTGGTCCCCACAATTTCACTTCCTGCATTACTGCGAATTAAGCCCGGTGCAATGAGCCGGCTGGGAATCTATCTGACAAGAGAAGAATTCCGGGAGATCGCTCTCTTCAGCAGCACGGGAATGCAAGCCCCGATTCTCGATGAAGTCACAAGATCGTTAGATACTAAGGGCGTTGCCATTCGTGATCGCGAAGAGGTCGCGGATTCGACCATCGAGAATGCGTTGCGACTTCTGGGGCGACTTCCGGCTGACGTCCAAGCGGTTGTTGGTGTTGGCGGTGGCAAAGCCCTGGATGTGGCGAAATTCGTGGCTCATCTGGCGAATCGACCCTACATCGCTGTCCCGACATCGTTGTCGAACGATGGTTTCTGCAGCCCTCAGGCCAGCCTGACGCTTGACGGGCATCGAAAATCCATAGGAGCCCGCCTGCCATTTGGAGTCGTTGTCGATACGCAGGTCTGTCTGGAAGCTCCACGCTCTTTGTGGCTTTCCGGGATTGGAGACCTGATTGCCAAGTTCACTGCCGTTTACGAGTGGAAGGCTGCGTTTCATGCCCGGGGTGAATCTGTCAACGATCTGGCTGCGCTCCTCTCGGATGCGACTGTACGGCAATTTCTTTCCAGACCCACCCACGATCTGGAAGGTATCCGTCTGCTGGCGACGGCCCTGATGCTCGGCGGAATCTCAATGGAAATCAGCGGCACATCCAGACCTGCCAGTGGGAGTGAACATCTCATTTCGCATGCACTCGACGAAATTTCTTCGAGGCCCAGGTTGCATGGCGTGCAGGTGGGGATGGCGACCTATCTGATGTCGACCATCATTGGCCAACACACAGAGGAAATTCGAAAGTTGTTGACTGAAACCGGATTTCTTGATCTGGTGCGAGAAGATCCGTTCGACGGGGAAGAATGGCGTGCCGCCATTCAGAAAGCGCCGTCGATCAAACCCCACTACTTTTCATTGCTCAATACTCCCGGAAATCAGGAGAAACTGCTAAGCACCATGCGGAATGATCCGACACTTGTCGGCTGCTTTCGATAACTTTTGCGGATCACGTGGTCTGGCCACCTGATTGAAGTGTCACTTCCGATGAAGTTATGGATTGGCGAAACGCTGCCTCCTGGGGCAACAGACAGAATTGAAGCCCTGCCTCCTGCCAATAATCGATCAGCGGAGCAAGGACTGCATCGCAGCGTCCCGTCGCAGCTGTCGCTGCATTATCGTGCAGGCAAATCAATGGATTTTGAGGAAGCGCACTTCGTCCCAGTTGAATGATTTCGGCATGAGGCAGGCGGCTGTCGTAATCCGGAGGGAGATGGTTCCACATCACGATCCGTTGCTGGGATCTTCTGGCCCAGCGAATGGTGGCCATCGTAAAATGGCCGTATGGCGGGCGATACCACAAAAGTGGCTGACCACTGATCTGCTCAATGACGACTGCCGATCGATCAAGGTCTGCAATGATGTGGCTGGAAGAACGCTTCCAGGCATCGGGATGACCATAGGAATGGTTGCCAAGATGATGGCCATGATCGATGATGGCACGGATCAATACAGGGTGCGCCTGAGCGCGTTCACCGCAAACAAAAAACGTTGCGAAGAGATTCTTCCTGGCGAGAAGCTTCAGTATCTGAGGCGTGCTCTCTGGATGTGGCCCGTCATCAAAGGTGAGTGCTGCTGGTCGATCACCGCTTGAAAGACCACCGTCTTTTGACCGGGCTGGAAACTCCCACAGGATAGAATCGAAGAAACGAGATCCAATCGCCGGCAGTTTTCTACCCAGCCAATTCCGCCAGCGATGCAGCATAGAGAGCGATCTGTTGAGTTACTGAAACGACAATGGAGTCGGGGCCATCAACATACTTAAGCTCAATAACTGATTTGGATTCCAAAAATCAACTGCGATCCCTGGTATGGGGTGGCTGGGGTTGAGTCTTCGAACCCCCAGCGATCTTCGGCACGATCTGGGGGTTCGCGAAGACGCTCAACCCCAGCCACCCGCCACGCAGTTGTTCATCAAAATCCATATTACTTGCCGGCTTCAGCCGACTGACCTGGTAGACGATTCAAGGTGTAATAAGCTTCTTTGTGAAGCAGACTTTCTCCCGATTCGGATTTCACACCGTCTGCATGCAGTTCATGAACTGATCCCGGCTGTAAATTCTCGATGGTGAGCTTGACCTTGGTACGATCAGCATTCAATTCCGCTCGCACGATCTTCTGCTGGGCATGGTCAACTTCGGGGCTGCCATATGATGCCTGATAAATGTAGGTGTAGCTGGTCATCTTATAGCTTTCGGGATTGCTGGAAGAACTGGCATCGACCGGCCCAGTGAAAGTCAGCAGGAAACCATCAGGCTGTGCCTCCATTTTGAGAATTTCAAAAGGTGTCTTGCCTGTCCAGTGGATTCGATCCAGCGCAAAAGGCTTCGGTCCGCGTGAGCCCCAGCCACGATTGGTTCCACCAACGAACAGATCACCCTGCGGCGCAAACTGTAAGGCCAATGAACCAGATCCTGTCCCCGCGCGGAACGGGAAGCAGGCTCCCTGATAGTGGCCGTCGATTTTTTCCAGGAAGCAGCGCATCACAGTGGAATGCGTCTGATCACCCACAAACAACTGCTCATTAAAGGGGCCAAACTTCCCTTGAGTCGTATCGCAGGCAATGCCGGACGCTGACTGCCCCATTTTTTGGTAAGGAAACAGAATCGCAGCGGGCTCGTATTCAGGGATTTTGGCAGCTTCTGTCATGAAGCGACTTCCCGATTGTGGTTCTTGCGGCTTGGCACCCATGTTGGGGGCCTGTTCGTACCATTTGTTTCCACCGGGATGACCAACAAACTTGCCCGGAGGAAGATGCTTGAGCGCACAGGTTCCATTCCATGGCCCCTGGTTATCGGTGTAGAAGACATCTCCTTGAGCGTTAAAACCAATCCCGCCGGGAGAACGAATTCCTGAGCATGTGGGAATGGCGACACCATCGGGGCCGATCCGCAGGCACCAGCCGCGAAACTTGACTTCGCTGCTGAAAGAACCCGTCAAGCAGAGCACGACCCAGATATTTCCTTCTTTGTCGAACTTGGAACCGAAGGCATACTCGTGATAGTCGCCGTTGATATGCCATGAATCGTTGACAGTCTCGAATTGATCGGCGACTCCATCATTGTTGGTATCACGCAAGCGACTGAGTTCACCCCGCTGCGTGGCATAAAGAGCATCGTCTTTCCAGGCCAGTCCCAGTACTTCGTGAAGCCCTTCGGCAAATCGCTTCCAGGTGGTCTTGGAGACGTCGGCACCTTCGACGCCATCCGCAAACCAGATTTCTCCCCGGCGTGTCGAGACGGCAATCTTGCCATTCGGCAGAAATTCCAGCGCGCCAATTTCCAGCGTTACGTCTTTGGGAAGAGGAATCGCTTCCAACTGGTAGTATTCGGACTCTTCGGCTGCATAAAGGCTCGAAGGTACGAAGAAGCTGCACAACAGGAGAAGCAGAGCCATTTTGCCCGCCAACCATGTTCGTGCAGGCGAGTTGAAGATCGTGCGAGGCATATGCGAAACTCTCTGAATGGAGATCAAAACAAGGAAAATCGAGCGATCAGACTACCAGTTGTATTTCAGCACCCAGCCGGTGGCTTTGTCGGGATGAAGCGGCAAGAGAATTTCTTTGGAATTGCCCATCGTTCGCAATTGTGGACGCAGCCCTTGTGTACCTGCCTGTGGTTCAATGGTGAGCCACCAGACCCCGTCAATCAACCATGTTGTGCCAGAGGATGAACTTCCTAAGAGCGATTCTTCCTGCTCGATGCGTGAGGCTTTCAGAACACGGAATTGCGGCGTGCCGTCCGTCGAACTGATGGTAGATCCTTTGGATGGACGAGTGAGGATTGTCCGCTGCAAATCTGTCGTGGTGTCGTTGGGACTGGACTTCCATGCGGAGAATTGATCGATGACATCCAGACGACCATCCGTGAACTGGAAAGCCGTCAGCGCCGGTTGATCCTTGGCAACCACGGGAAGCGAGTAACCCTGGAAGCGATAGCCGTTTTCGCGAGCCAGACCTTCCGGCCATGCCTGATCGGGAGTTGTCAGATACGCGACCGGGCGACCATCGGGCATCGATAGTATTTCGTCACCTGATGGCCCGGTGAAACCTTGGCCGCGACCTGTCCAATGCCTTGAAGCATCAATGAAAGCTCCGTGCCAGATCATGGCTAGACGCATGTTGTTTGCATCCCACGCGAGGTTCACCTTCTCAGGGAAAGCGATGCCAACGCCGCGAAAGCCGGCCCCTTCAATGAAGTTGCGGTAGACCAGTGGAGTATCTGTGGCCACAAGTTCAATCGGTTCCCGGATCAAACCCGCCGGAATCGCGGCCTTCTCACCGTCGCTTAAATACATCCAGACAGCTCGAATCTGGAGGTCAGGTTTGCCTTCTAAAAGATCTGGCAAACTGGTCGTTCCAAAGGGCCAGGCCGCCGGCATGCGTGTTCCCGGTCGATACTCCTGCGGATTAGCCAGATAGCGAACAAACCAGTCTTCGCGAAGGCGGCTGGTCATCGAAGCCAGATTGATGGCCCGAATCCCGATGGAAGGATATTGGCCAAAATCATGGCATTTGATGCAGGAAAGCGAGTTGCCCCCCACCATGTGTCGGCCAGCGGCCTTGATGCGATAATCCGGTTCGTTGAACTTCGCAATCGACTCGGGTGCCGGCTCAGGTTTACGATCAGTGGCGATCAGCAGGTCTTTCAGATGACCAATCGCTCCCGACCCGTAGCGAGGCATGTGGGTGAGCATGTAATTCTGGCGGTTGTTGGCACCTTCATTCAAAAGTTTGGCCAGCCAGTCATCTCGTAGTTTATCGCCTACACCGTTGAGTGAAGGCGGTAGTCGTCCTTCATCACCCATTTCCTTCATTGTCGTCTCGAAGACGCTGTCACGAATCTTTTCAGCACCGCCGTAGAGACCACGCTGATGGCAGGCATAGCAGTTGAAAGCAAGAAACGTCTGGTGAATTTTCGCCGGGCCAGAAGTTAACGCGGCCAGTGCTTCTGGTTGGCCAGCAATATCCTTCAATGCCTTGAGTGCCTGCTGAACTGAGGATCTCTGAGCCTCGGACAGGCGGTAATTGGCCGATTTACCAGAAACCGATTCTGCGAGGCAACCTTTCGCAAGATCGATCTTTGCCAGTTCAGTGGCCTGATGTTGTGGCTTCAGGGTGTCGTTCCCCTGCTTGTATTCATGACAGGCAGCACAATTCAAAGAGGTAAAGAGTTCCTTGCCTTGAGCCGCCAGATTGGGATCGAATTCGAAGGGACGTCTGGCCAGTTCTTGACCGGCAGATGCTTTTGAAGGAAGCGCGACTAGCAGTGATTCGAGAGGACGTCGGCTGAGCTTTGGCCCTTGAACCTCGACCTTCAATTCGGCTCCACCACCTTGCTGGAAAAACTCTACTACGACAGGATGCTTGCCAGCTTCGAGCCTGGTCTTACCGGCTTTGGTTTGAGCGGGATGAATACCATCCATCTTGGCGACAGAAGCACCATCGATTTTCAGTTCGCTCCCATCGTCAGAAGTAATCCAGAACTGGTAGTCACCGGCTGCGGGAACATCGATTGTGCCTGTGAAGACGAGACCATAGTTTGATGTTTTAGGGGCAATCTCGACATCAAAACCTGATGTTTCACCATTGGAAACCGCTTTGAGTTCGGCAAAGTCAGGGAGATTCTCCCAGCTCCCTTCGTAGTAGGCATAGGTCAGATTGGGTGGGAATGTGAGATCGCGGAAAAACCAGGCGACGATTTCGCGGATCTCTTCATCTTTGAGATTGAGGCTCGGCATGCGTGCAGCAGGACGGGCTTCGTGAGGTTCTTTCAGAAACCGAGTCAGACTTTCGACGGTGTACTTCTGGCTGACATGTGAGAGACTGACAGAGGTCTTCCAATCGTCAGCCCCATCCTTGGGAAGATTGTGGCAGGCTGCACAGCCAACTCGCTGAAACGTATTGGCCCCTTTATTCGCCAGCCCGCGATCCACAAACGAGTTTCTCAGAGCTTTATCGGAAGCTAGAAAATGAGTAAGTGCTAAAGCAGCCGGGGCTCGCTCATTCTCCGGGAGAGCACCCAGAATGTGAGGCATCGTAGTGCCTGGCTTGGCCTGATGCGGATCTGCCAGATACTCAAGAATCCACTCGGGCTGAACTCTTTGTGAAACGTTCGTCAGCCGGGGTGCCTGCTTGGAAAGCAAAACCTGATTCAACTCATGGCTGGTGGCATGGCAGGCCACACAATTAAGTTCTCCCACCAGCAGGCGGCCGAGTGCTAACTCATCAACGGGTTGACGATCTTCTTCCTCATCGGCGGCATCGCCCAGAGTCTGGCCATGGTAGCGTTCATAACCGGCAACACGCGGTGAGCGATCTGTTTTCGCAGCACTCTCGATGGCCCAACTTGTTGCCGGCAGGGTGGCAATCGTCGAGAAGCACCACAGCATGAGACTGCAGCGGGACATCCAATACGTCCATTGAACAAGCGAAATCAAGGTGGGATTCACAGCGGGCGGCTTCCTGGCAGACTACATCTTGCAGTTAAAGACCGTTACTGATCAGTCGTCGCCAGGAGTGAGTTCGAAGAACATCGTCTCCATCAGGCTCTCTGGCATAGATCAATCAGTAGCGATGTGTTACCACAATTGTGACGTCAGAAAAACCCCCTCATCACTCAGTTTTGATCATTTTTTCTGGAGTGATCCACCTGAGAAAACTCGTCGACGCTTAAGGAAACTGGTTTTCCTGCAACAAACCAGCAATCCCGGCGGCTGAGACCCAATACTGCTCCTGAGCTTCAATTGATGCCAGCTCGGTTTCGAGTAGTGTTCTTTGAGATTGCAGCAATCTGAGAAAATCGATCTGCCCTTGCGCGTAGAGTGTCTGACTGATTGCCAGAGTTTCACGGGCCTGAGGCAGGATTTCGATGTGATACTTTTCCACCAGTTGCCGGGATGTTTCGTAGGTGGCATAGGCTTGTGCAGCGAGGTTGGAAAGTTCGAGTTCCGTCTTCTGAAGATCGGCTCTGGCTCCGGAAAGACTCGCCTCTGCAGAAGAGATATTTCCCTGATTCTGATTCCAGAGGGGCACACTCATAGTGACCTGGAACAAGCCCTGATTTTCAGCCGGAACACCAATCTGCCGCTGGTATCCACCCATGACGTCAAAGTTGGGAACAGGTTCTACGCGAGCACGCTGCAGCAGGCGGGACATGCGTTCGATTTCGAGCCGGGCGATGCTCGCCTGAGGATGAAAATTGGCTGCCGCGACCTGGATTTCGTCGAGTTGATAACTTCTTGCTTCGGCATTCAAGTCGCCGCTGACTGATTGAATACTTAAAGCGGGGCAGGCGACCAGCAAAGCCAGTTGCCTTTTGCCCACGTTGTAAATGGTTTGTGCATTCTGCAAGGCGACTTCTGAACGGCGGCGTTCAATATCAAGCAGCAGAATGTCTGACTTGGCACCTTCACCTGCCTTGAACAATCTTTCCGAAATATCGAGTGATCGTGCGGCAATGCTGACGAGTTCTTCGAGGATTCGAGTCCGCTTCTGTGCGGCCAGTACCGCGTAATACTTTTGACGCAATTCCGTCAGGACGATAAATCGTTCCTGTTGCCATTCGTACTGTGCCTGCGTGACAGCCGTTTGAGCAGCAGCGGCACTGATCTTTAGCTTTCGTGCCGTCACGATTTCCTGAGAGATGAAACCGTTGTACTGACTCTCATTGCCATCAATTTGAGGTGATGAGGCGGAAATGCGAGGATTGGGATACAACCCCGCTTGCACAGTGGCTCCCTGTGCCGATTGAATCTTGCGGAAAGCCGTCGTGAGCCTTGGGTGATACATCTCAGCGAAAGTCGACAAATCTTCCAGAGAGTAGACATTCTGCTGAGGAAGGATTGCAATTTCGGCAGTCCCCGGAGAAATCTCATAAGAGGTCACGTCTTTGTAGGAAGCCGCTTCATCAGGAGCTGGCGGAACCGGAGGAACACGAGATGTGCCTGCAGGCATTTCCAGAGAAACCTGCTCCAGCGGCTGATGAGCTTCCTCTGAGACATCTTGAGACGCGACTTTGTGATCCTGATTTTCAGCAGGCTGCTTTTGAGCAGCTTCAGAGGTGGCTCGCACTGGTTTGAGCCAGCGCCACAGCTTCCCCTTAGGAGCTGGCTCTGACGCCACTGCGATCAGCGGCAAAAACTGCAGAAGAATCAGCGATGTCAGTACGACACATCTTTGGAGGCGAACCTGAGCCAGGCCGCACCGTCGTAACGACAGCTTTTTCGTGAAAACATTCAGCATTTCTGGCCTCCCTGCCAAAATCTCAAAGGAGATATCGATCCGTCAGGTTCGCGCAATTCATTTCAGGCGTTCATGACGGCACATCCGCCACAATCGATTCAGGAATGCATCTCAGCAACTGGATTGTGATTACTCATCGTGGGTAAAGCCTGTTCTTCCGAGGTGACCTGTGGGATTTCGAACCACCGGTAAATCGCTGGCAACACCAACAATGTCAGTGCCGTACACGTGACTAAACCACCGATCACGACAGTGGCTAAAGGCCTTTGAACTTCAGCTCCAGCGCTCCCAGAGACCGCCATGGGTACAAAGCCGAGTGCCCCGCAAATCGCGGTCATGAATACAGGTCTCAATCGATCCATCGCCCCGGTCACCACTGCGGTTCTGGAATCCAGGCCATGCAGATACAGATGCCGGATATGTTCGATCAGCACGACACCGTTCATCACGGCAATGCCAAACAAGGCGATGAAGCCCACGCCTGCCGAGATCGAAAATGGCATCCCCCGCAACCAGAGGGCAAAGATCCCTCCAGTCGCAGCGATAGGCACATTCAGGTAGATCAGCAGAGTCAGTCGCACAGATCCAAAGGTCACATAGAGCAGCGAGAAAATCAGAAAGAGCGCCACCGGTACGGCAACTGCCAGACGCGCAGAAGCCTGCTGCAGATTCTCGAACTGCCCACCCCATTCGAGTGCATATCCGGGTGGCAGTTTGATCTGCTGATCGACAATCTTCTGAGCTTCGGCCACAAAGCCACCCAGATCTCGGCCGCGTACATTGCATTGAATGAGTAATCGGCGACGAATCGAATCTCGACTGATCTCTGAGGGCCCGTCTTCCAACCGGATATCAGCCAGTTGTGAGACAGGAATCTGCCGACCCTGAGGATCAGAAATTTTGAGTTCTTTCAGTTGATCAATATCCACCCGCCATTGAGGGGCCAGTCGCACCTGCATCGGGAATCGCTTCTGGCCCTCAAACACTTCTCCGACAGGGACGCCCCCCACGGAACTGATTGCAGCCAGCACATCGCTGGAGTTAATGCCGTAACGGGAAATGGCATCACGCCGAATGATGACTCGCAGATACGGCAATCCAGCAACCTGTTGAGCCTGAACATCGGCCGCGCCGGGAACCTGACTGAGAACCCGGACAATTTTGTCTCCTTCGAGTTTAAGTGTGTTCAGATCGTCTCCAAACAGACTGAGACCGATATCGGATCGCACACCAGCCACCAGTTCCTGAACTCGCAGTTCAATCGGTTGAGTAAAGCTGAACGAGTTGCTGGGGACCGATTTTTCCAGAGCCTCCTGCATCTGTTCAATCAACGTGTTTTTCTCAATCGCTTCAGGCCACTCATGAACGGGTTTCATGCGCACGAAAACATCGGTCTGATGCACACCCATGGGGTCGTTGGCAATTTCCGGACGGCCGGTTTTCGAGATAACCGATTCCACCTGCGGGAACTGGAGCAACGTGCGCTCCATGGCTTTGGTCATTTCGATTGAAGCTTCTAAAGAGACGCTCGGAAGCCGTGTGGCTTGAATGGCGATATCGCCTTCATCCAGCTTGGGGACAAATTCGACGCCAAAGCCCAGCGAAACCAGCACGCTGGCCACAAACAAGAGAACTGCTCCACTGAGCATGAGCACGGGCCGGGCCATCGAAAAATGGAGCATCGGCTCATAAGCAGCTTTTAACCACCGGACAAGAAATGTTTCTTTCGAACTGATGTTTCGAGCCAGAAATAGTGAAGCCATCACAGGCATCACAGTCACAGCCAGGATCAATGCGCCGGTGAGTGCTGACATGAAGGTAAACGCCATGGGTCGGAACATCTTCCCCTCGACACCTTCCAGACTCAGGATGGGCAGGAAGACAATGATCACAATAATTCCCGCAAACAGAATCGGAGTTCCCACCTCCTTTGCCGATGCGACGAAGACTTCTTTGGGAACGCGTTTGCTCCCCGTGGTCTGCTGGTATCGGCTTGCTGTGCGGACAGCATTCTCGATCATCACCACGGCACCATCGACAATCACACCGAAGTCAACGGCACCCAGGCTCATCAGGTTGGCCGAGACACCGGCGAGCGACATAGCGATCAGTGCAAACATGGCGGAGAGGGGAATTGCCGAGGCCACAATCAGGCCGGCGCGGACATCGCCCAGGAGCAGAAAGAGCATGATCACCACCAGCAGCACGCCCACGCCGATGTTCTCAGCAATCGTATGGATCGTCTTTTCGACCAGCTCCGTCCGGTCGTAGAACGTGTCGATGTAGACACCTTCCGGCAATGTTTTTTCGATAGCATGAATCTTTTCTTTGACATCTTCGACAACCTGCCTGGAGTTGCCCCCCATGATCATCATGACCATGCCCGTCACCGCCTCACGGTTTCCATCACGAGTGACTGCGCCTTGTCTGAGCATGGGGGCGAATTGAACATTGGCAATATCGGAAATGCGAATTGCCGTTCCATCGCTGCGGGCTTCTAAGACAATCCGGCGAATATCATCCAGTGAGGTGACAAGTCCTTCGCCGCGGATCAGGCGCTGTTCGCTGCCATGAGCAATGTAGCCACCACCAGCATTGGCGTTGTTTTCTTCCAGAGCCTGGAAAACGCGACTCAGACTGATGCCATAATTCAGAAGTTTGTGGGGATCGACCTGAATCTCGTAAGTTTTCAGTTCACCGCCAAAAGTATTGACTTCGATCACGCCGGGAATGCTTCGAAGCTGAAAGGCAATTTGCCAGTCCAGAATGGTGCGAAGATCCATCAGGCTGTGATTGAAGCCCGGTTTGGAGCGAACTTCGAACTGATAGATTTCACTCATGCCGGTGGCAATGGGCCCCATCTGCGGGTCACCCATTCCTGGTGGTATGTTCTGCCGGGCCTGGAGCAACCTTTCATTGACCAGATTGCGAGCCCAGTAGATATCCGTGCCATCCTGAAATGCAACGGTGACTGCCGAAAGACCAATGCGGCTGATCGAGCGAATTTCCTGAATGCGGGGCAGGCCGCTCATGGCGTTTTCCACAGGAAACGTAATGAACTGCTCGACCTCGACGGGCCCTAAAGCCGGTGAGACTGTCAGAATCTGTACCTGGACATTGGTCAGATCAGGGACGGCATCAAGTGGTAGTCTTGATGCGGAGACAACACCTGCTCCGAACAAAATAATTGCCAGGAGCATGACGATGAAGCGATTTTCCATCGCCCAGGAAATGACATGGTTGACCATCGAAAGATCCCCGAAGACTGAAGCCCGACTTTTGGCTTGTTGCGCATACTTTCAGATTCGTCGAAAAAACTATTCGCCCAATAGATCAGCCAGCATCCGTGACTTCAGAGCAAAGCCACCATCAGTCACCACTTTGTCGCCTTCACCCAGGCCGGAGAGAATTTCAACCGAAGTAGTATTTCGACGGCCCGTTACCACAACGCGACGATCAAACTGATCAGCATCAGCATGAACGAAAACGAAAGTCTTGCCTTCGTAATCCTGCAGAGCAGCTAAAGGGACTTGCAGGACTTCAGAAGAGCTGAGATTGGGCAGTTCGATACTCACGAACATGCCGGGCTTGAGAAGTCCTTCAGCGTTATCGGCCATGGCCCGCATTGAAAGAGTCCTGGTGCTTTCCTGCACGACATCACCCGTGTAGAAGATGGTGGCTTCGAACAATCGGCCTGGCCACGCTTCACTGCGAAGCCGAATCTTTTGATCCTTCAGTTGGGAGAGCATCGGGAGGTGTGATTCGTAGATATCTGCCGAGACCCACACCGTCGAAAGATCGGCGATCGTGAGAATTTGCCGTTCGGGCCCCACGCGCTCCATGAGCACGACATCTTTGGAAATCACCGTTCCATCAAAGGGGGCCACGACCGGGTAGTGAGCCAGATTCTCACCCATTTCGGAGGGATCAATCTCTTTCAGATCATGGTCGGTAAAGCCCAGGATTTTTAAATTCGTCTCGGCCACAGCGATCGTCGTCTGCAACTCTTTGACGGATTGTGTCGACAGCCGGGATGCCTGGATGACATCCTGCGACGTCTGTTCGAGCAGTGCCTGTAGGATGGCCTTTGTGGCTTTCACGTCGGTTTCGGCATCGAGAAGTTGCTTGGCGGGGACAGCACCTGTACCGGAAAGTGGCGCCAGCCTTTGGGTTTGAGATTGAGCCCTGATCGCTGCCAGATAAGCATTCATGAGGGTTTGCCGATGCTCTCCCATGGTTCGTTCTTTGAGAGCCGTTTCAATATTTTCAATGGCGGCTTCGGAACGAATCATTTCAATGAGCGACAAGGTATTCTGGCTGATTTCCTGGGCCCAGCGATCCCGAGCCATGGCAAATTCGAGTTTTAGGCGATCTTGAAAGAGCTGCAGTTTTCCTTGGCCGACTTCTTTACTTTGGACCACTACGAGAAGATCTCCCTGACGAACTTTCTGGCCAAATCGCACTCGCACATCATCGACTCGCCCTTCGACGAGTGGAAAGACATGGGCCAGTTTGTCTTCGTTCAGTGAGATTTTCCCCGTGAGAGTGATGGCTTCATCAAGCGGGCCTTTCTGCACAGATCCAATCGCAATGCCAGCCGCCTTCCACATCTCCTGGGGGAAATCGACCTGTGAGATTTCTGGAGCTTCTCCAGCAGGCTCAGTGTTCGATTTGTGGGCAGGCAGATCGGTTTTCGCATGAGTCTCAGGCTTTTGTAAGACCCGGTTTCGTAACTCAGGAGATAGAACGAACGCAGCAATTCCCAGAGCAACGATGAGGACTGCCGTTATCGCCGCTGTTTTTTGTTTGAGCCAGACAGGCGTAGTCATGGAAAACATTCCCCAATAAAAATTCACCAGACGAAGTCATGTGTTCGTCGATCCATCAAATCCGGACGGGCCGTTCGCCTGGAATGTCGAATCAGATCCGTCTGACAGATCATTCAAGGCGAAGCTCACGAGGTGCTGTGCGAAGCACTCCATCGGGCACTCAAGGCCAGATCTTTGAAGCGGTCGAAAAGAATCGCGGTCAACAGTTGCCAAGCCAATGCGTGATTGCACGCACTACCTGGGCTGTCCGGCTGAACGAGAAAGACATGCTGAAGGGCAGCACGCTGTTCAACCTGCCAAGTCGCGAACTGATGAACCATTAAAAAATGGAGAGTCGCTGTGGACATCAGGGGATGTCGAGATCATCAGCAGTTCAAGCGTGCGACGATGGCGACTTGTACCGAAGAATGGCCGACATCCCGAAGGGCGGTCAATTCTTGATAGCACCAATTCGGCGAAAATGAGGCCAGATCACCGTTCAGGTCATGCTTCTGTAAATGACTTGGCCAGATGGGCAGGGCGAGGATTAATCCTGCCGAGTCTGAGATTCGTTCCGTCACAACGCAGGGCAGGAGTTGTTGGATTGATGGATGAGGCACCGGAGTCTCACCCTCAGCTTCCAGAGGGAAACCGAAGTGCCAATGAAAACCGAGCTGTCCCGCATGAGCATCGCCACTGTGATACCGGGCGATATGCTCAGCGGCTCCAGCCACTCCATGATCGTGAGAATGCCCCCATCCCGCCTGGGACAAAAGTGCCCCGAGGACCAGGTAAACCTTCAGCAAGGTCACTGCTGATGATCGGTGATGGCAGATGGCTCTCACGACCAGATAAACTCCCGGAAGTTCAACACTTCTTTTACTGTAGAAATCGAATACCCATGCCGTCAATCTCCAATTGAAATTCTGATGGAATGTCAGCCAAATCGATTTTCGGTGGCTTCAAACAACCATATCACCGCAAAGAAGTGATCTTTGTCGAACTCGCGACACGCCTTGAGTATGCCTCCTGAGAGCGATTTCTTCTGCTATCGATGTTGCAAGGATTGCCTTTGCGGCTCTCTGCATCTATTCGGCGGAATCAGCCACTCACGCCATTAACCCAAGATTGCCTGGCTTGATCCTGAAGAGATTGTCTTCCCACCTGAGAAACTGATTCCATGATAAAATTTGTTACAGTCAGTTATCTGCGATGTCGTACCAACGCCTATCCTGCAGCCTGGTCATGCATTTCGAACATCTCGAATAACAGACTGTTTCGATGGGCAACGGGAAGGAATCTTGAGATTCAGTGAGCTAAGGAGTCATGTTGGATTTTCGAACGGAGGCCCCAGAGTGGCGAGAAAAACTTTTGAGTGAGACCCCGCTGAAAGAAGTGGAGATCTGGGAATCTTTGTCTTCGACAAATACCAGATCACTCGAAATTGCTCGCGATCCTGACTTGAAAACACCGGCACTGGTGTGGGCCCTGGAGCAGACAGCCGGGCGGGGCAGGGCGGGGAAAACCTGGCTCAGCAGCACAGGTTCGCTGACCTTATCGCTGATTGTGGAAATTGACACACGCTTATTGGCACGTCGTGACTGGTTCTATCTGGCACTCAAGAGCGGCATGGCCGTTTGCGATACCATTCGCTCTTTTTGCCCGACAGGTGCGATTGGAGTGAAATGGCCCAACGATGTTTTCGTGGGTGATCAGAAAATTGCAGGGGTCCTTGTCGAAACTCCCAGCCAGACGCAACTTCTGGCAAATCAACATGCTCAGCGCGTGGTGATCGGGATCGGCGTGAATGTGAATAACGACATCTCAGATGTCGCCCGAAAGTCGCTGGATCGAGACGCTGTCAGTTTACAACAACTCTTTCCGTTTGAAGCCGTCGCGTTAATCACGTTTACCACCGAGCTTTCCAAACGAGTCCTTCAGGAACTGACCACCTTTTCCGCAGAGAAAACGATTGCCGATCGTTGGGGCGAATACTGTTTGCTCACGGGCCAACTGGTGGAATGGCAGACTTTTGAGCAGGAGAGCGACCCTGTAGTTCTTACTGGCATTTGCCAGGGGATAACATCATGTGGCGAACTGCGAATTCAGAAATCAGATGGCTCAGAAGTACTGGCCAATCGAGGCTCGATCAGGTGGCTTCCCCGAGTCAACACTGTTCGCAAAAAACACTTTTGAAGTGAGAAAACAGAGGTACACCAAAATTTCGCCGAAAGGGCTTTAATATTTCTGGAGAAAGTGCGATAAAACCTGAGGTTGTGGAAGTACGGTCTTCTGCAACGGGAAGACGATGAACGAAGCGGCTGGTTCATGAGTTGGTTTGATGGGCTGAAAGGCCAGCAATAATCAACAAGTGCTCTCTCCGCAAGCTTTGAACGCGTATCGATGCGAGGCCTCAGTTTTTGCTCGGTTGGGTCGAGAAAAGACAGTTTCCAAGCGAACGAGTCGGCGATCTGGTTTGCAGTCAATCTGAATCTTCCACATCTCCCCGCAACTTCGCGGTGAGGTCAATGAACTGTCTGTTGAGTTTTGAGTATCTGTTCGGGAACCCCCCAGGGGTTCGCAAAGGAAGACTATGGCCAAGAATTTGTATGTTGGAAACCTGCCTTACGGCACGACTGCAGACGATCTGCGAGAAGCATTTTCCGAGCATGGCACGGTAACGCGAGCGCAGGTGGTATCGGATCGCGAAACTGGTCGTTCACGTGGATTTGGTTTTGTGGAAATGAGCGATGGTGCTGAGCGCGCCGTAGAAGCCATGAATGGTGCAGAATTCCAGGGCCGCACCCTGACTGTGAATGAAGCCCGTCCACGCGAAGAGCGGGGTGGTGGTGGCGGTGGTGGTTATGGCGGCGGTGGTGGAGGTGGTTACGGTGGCGGCGGCGGCGGTCGTCCCCGTAGTGGCGGCGGTGGTGGTTATGGCGGCGGTGGCGGCGGCTACGGCGGCGGTGGTGGAGGTGGTGGTTATGGTGGTGGCGGCGGTGGCTACGGCGGTGGTGGTGGCGGTCGCTACTAAACCCGCACTTGGACACCCAATCGCTTCATCAAATCAACTTTGAAAACGCCATGTTTCACTCGGCAGTTTCAAACCTGATCTTTTCTGCAAACAATCTCATTCACGACATCTCTCTGAATGAATCTGATCCTTTGCGGGATCCTTGATGATCTTCAAAAGCCCGCTACCAACCCAACTGGTAGTGGGCTTTTTCTATTTCACGGTCCTTTGGTCTCGAACATCCTCTGTTGATCCAACCCAAATTCAGCAGCGTCTTCTCCGCTGGTCCGCGATTCAAAGAAGCTCTCGGAGGAATCCTCTTGCGCATTTTTCACCAAGGCACTATAACTTCCTGTAGAATTCAAATTGGTTTGAGTGATCCAAGTTCGATGAGGCACATTGATTTCTGCATGTGGAATGCATCTTGAATCGGCGTGCCGGGAAGCAGGACGGAAGACAATATGGGCCTGGGTTCACGCGATTACTTTCGCGATGGCGATAACGATCTGGAATGGAATTCCGATGCCCCTGGGGTACGCGGCATTATCATCACCACGCTGGTCGCGCTGATTCTTCAACTCGTCTGGACAGTTCCGGTACCCGGCGGGCTCGATCGGGAATCTTTGCTCGACCGCTGGCTCGAGATGGATACGTCGGCTGTACTTTCCGGTCAGATCTGGCGACTCGTCACGTATGCTTTCCTGCACGGCCTGAGCCCCTGGCACTTCATTTTCAACATGCTCTTCCTGTGGTGGTTCGGCCCCACACTCGAACGCATGTACGGCACGCGGGAATTCATTGCTTTCTATCTCTCGGCTGCTGTGGCAGCCGCACTGGGTGGAGTAGCGTGGGATCTCAGCATGCAGGATTCCAGCAAGATTGTGGGAGCTTCCGGAGCCGTTCTCGCCACGACCATGCTCTATACGATGCACTTTCCCAAGCAGCCGATTGGCCTCTTTTTTGGTCTGCTGACAGTGGAAATGCGTGTCCTCATGGCCTTTCTCGTATTCCTCGACGGCTTCTATGCACTGGCTCAATGGGGCGGACGCATGGGAGGGACAGGAGTGGCCCATCCCGCTCACCTGTTGGGTGTGGCGTTTGGTTGGGCCTATTTTCACTTCAACTGGAAGATTTCCGGCCTGCTGAACATCTTCGAAAGCCTGCAGGAACGCTGGAAAATCTACCGTGCCCGCAAGCGACTCAAAGTCTTTTCCCCCGAACCCAGTTCACCTCTGGAAGAAGATGTGGATCGAATTCTCGCGAAAATTCACGAGCAGGGAGAAGCTTCTCTCACACCCAAAGAGCGTGAGATACTCACAAAAGCTTCCCGGGCTTATCGTGAACGTCGCTGATGGTATCAAGATTCAGGCATCAGATTCCCGAATCCCGATTCAGCACACCATTAAACTCGCCCCTCATTTGCGAAACAGGCGATCTGCCGCATAACATCATTGTTCTCCGAAGCGTTCCATGTCCCCGTAGCTCAGCTGGATAGAGCGACGGTTTCCTAAACCGTAGGTCGCGCGTTCGAATCGCGCCGGGGGCATTTGTCCTAACCCTTTCCGAATGCTGGACTTAGCGTATTTGCCTGTGTCGGGCAGTCGTGACGGAACGAAATCAACCGCCTCGCCCTTTCTGTGCCCCTCTGGGTTCAATTACGGCAAGTAAAACGCATCCTGGCGGCGTAAGCCCCATTCATCGCAATACAATTGGCTTCATACGCCGCCACAAAGCCCGAAAGGGCACCGAGAGAGCTTACGTTGTGTAGTCGGCGTTGAGGGCGACGTATTCTTTAGTGAGGTCGCTGGTCCAGAAGCGAATGCTTCCGTTCCCGTGAGTCAGTCGCAGATCGATGTGGATGTCGCGATTTTCTCGCATCGATTTCGAAGCAAAAGCGGCGTCAAAAGCCAGCGGGACACCAGCTTCGTACAAGGCAATGCCATTGACCCACAACGAAACATCTTCTTCCTTGAGGGGCACGCCCGCATAACCGGCAGCGGATACAATGCGGCCCCAGTTCGGATCGGCCCCGCAGATCGCCGTCTTCACCAAGGCACTGTCTGCCACGGTCTTGGCGATTCTGAACGCTTCTTCTCGTGATCGGCAGCCCGTCACATCGATGGTCACAAAATGAGAGGCCCCTTCGGCGTCCTTGATGATCAGTTGAGCCAGTTCCATGGCCACATCAGCGACCGCCTTGGAGAACAGAACTTTCGCCTCGCCGCCGGTGCAGTCAACTTGAGAAAGCCCATTTGCCAGCAGAATGACCGAATCGCTGGTGCTTTCGTGACCATCGACGCTGATGCAGTTAAAGCTGTCGGCCACTGCCGCAGAAAGTGCTTCCTGCAGAACTTCCGGCGAAGACTTGGCATCGGTCATAATAACGCCGAGCATGGTGGCCATGTTGGGGGCGATCATTGCGGCCCCTTTGCACACGCCCGTAATGCGGACGCTTCCTCCCGCCAGGTGCAGCTCGCGCGTGACCTGTTTGGGAAAGGTGTCTGTCGTCATGATCGAGCGGGCAGCTTTGTCGAATGATTCGGTCGTTGGGGAAAGCTGCTGGCCCGCGACTCCAATAGCCGTGACAATTTTCTCAATAGGCAGCAGCCGCCCAATCACGCCGGTGGAACAAACGAGGATATCCTCGCCCGGGCAACCAATGGCCTGGCCCACCGCTGTCGCCATTGCCTCGGCATCACGAATCCCCTGCTCGCCGGTGCAGGCGTTGGCATTCCCCGCATTGATCACCACACCCCTCGCCGTTCCCCGAGGCAAACGCTCACGGGAAACCTTGACTGGGGCTCCGCACACCAGATTTGTCGTGAATACGCCAGCAGCCGCACACGGTGCCTCGGAAATAAAGAGCGCCAAGTCCAGCCGGCTGGTTCCCGGCTTCACACCAGCTTCCACAGCAGCAGTCTGAAATCCGGCAGGCAATGGTGTCGTCATGAAATCAATCTTTCGGCGGAAGTTGAACGCAGCGTTTCCAGTAGACCCGATCACAGAGTTCTACCAAACCGGAAATGGTTTGTCAGATGACCTGACGGCACCTGATGAGATCGCAGCGTCGATTAAGGTTCACTTCTGCAAGTCCGGAAATGTTACGCCTTCCATGAATTGAGATCGCTCTGCGTGCCATGTGCTGTGTGCCATGCTTGCAGCTCTGGGCAAGCATGTTTTCCCAGCCAACAACGCGCTGTTGTTTCCCGGGGACCGTATCAGCACTCCCACAGCATGACGGCTCTCGAGAGGCACTTTCTCTGGGGTGATTTCCTCGGGAAGTATGCCAGCCCAGCCCGCCAGGATCTGGCCATCGAATCGACACATTTTTCCATAATCGATGAGGCAGCAGTCCGCTTTATAGTGTACAGACGCAACCCTTATGATAAGCTCTGTGCGACGATGCGGGCAGAACTGAGAATCCTTTCTCGAATGAGGGTAGCAGCATGGAAAAAGTCATTCCCCGGGCAGAGCACAAGTGGTTGCAGAACATCGCTGGGAACTGGACTTATGAGTTGGAATGCTCCATGGGGCCGGATCTCACACCCGAGAAATCATCCGGTCCGATGTCTGCCCGCATGCTGGGTGATGTCTGGGTCGTGATGGAATCAGAGTCCAAGGCCCCACAGAGCGGCGAGACAGTTCACAGTGTGTGGACATTGGGCTTTGATCCCCAGAAAGAGCGAGTTGTCGGCTCTTTCGTCTGCTCCGTGATGACCTACTTCTGGACCTATAATGGCAAGATCGATTTTGATAGCAACACGATGACTCTCGATGCCCCAGGCCCGGGTTTTGGTGATCCTTCCAGGATTGTCGACTATCAGGATATTATTCAGTTCATTGACCAGGATTACTTCGTTCTCAGGTCACAAATGAAGCTGGAAAGCGGAGAATGGGTCCCCTTCATGCGCGGCGACTACCGCCGCACGCCAAAAACTATCGACTGATATCCGTCATCTCTTTGTAGGGTGCAAGAAGTTCCGACGGATTGCACCAACTTTCTACTATCAATACAAAAACCCGGCAGCCACTGTCACCAGTCACCGCCGGGCTCATTAAAGTATATTTACAATAAACAGATCTACGGCATCATCAGAGCGCAACTTGAGGGTCATCCATCGAAGTCACCTTCGAGGGATCCATCTGTGGTCTTGAATGACAATCGCTCACCAACCTCTGAGAACCTGAACTGTCACTGGGGATTCTGAGATTACACCCAGTTAACACATTCAGGCGCGTCTGTCTCTCAAGTGAGCCGCATGATCCAAAGTGAACTTTGTGTCATTCAGCAGGCCAGAAAAAACGAACCAGAGAAAACAAACCAGAGAACAGTGTCGGTCTCTCGAATTCGAGTTGAGAGCGCAAGATGGCTCTCAAACCGGAGGGCGTCGTTCAACCCCCTCCAGCGTTCCGGCTCCAAATCAGCCGCAGATCGAAAGACATCATCCGGATTGCAACTGGAATCACACATTCCACCCGCAAGGCGCGCCAGCGATGTCCTTCTACCCTAACCAGAGATGTTGCGCCGGAAACTATGGCAGGGTGGCCCAGACGTGGCTTTGAACGTCTGGGTGACATTTGTCACAAGAAATTCACATCAACACATAGCATGATCGGGTTGAGTATTTGATTCACCTTACCCGCTTCCTCCGCGCGTGGTGAACTTGGCATTGCCGCTGGCATACAACCAGCAGCCATACATATAACAAATCCTGCCACCTTTGATTTCTATGGTCGCACTCAGAATCGCCATCTTCGACACCCTGCGAGACTGATTCACTCCGGCCGGAAGTGTTGGTTTCTATCCAGTTGCCGTAGCCTGCGAGGTCGCCCCACAGATTGGTGGTGGAATCCTGTGACCGGCTGCGGTCACCGATGACCACTTCTTCCGTGAGAGAACCGGCTTTGGTCCGGGATCGCCCTGACTCTGGGTGATCTCGTAGTGCAGACCAAAACCAGAGGACGCCAGACCAAACGTCATCTCGGTATGGAGATCGTCAGCCTGGGATGTCCCTGAGCCCACGTTGGACGCCACTTGATGGGTGGTACCCAAAAACCCCCTGTGGTGAAGCCACCCCGGTAGAAATCAGAATTTCAACCGGGGCCACCCTGCGGTACCACCTCAAGATCGAATGTCTACACTCTCTATAATAATCATCCTATGGACATATCAACTGACTTACAAACGAAATAATTATCAAGAGACCTGAAATCGGCGGGTACATTTCGAGCATCACATGCAGATCCAAAATCAATAAATACTTTTTCATCGTGAAACAAAAAAAAGACTTCGTCGCGAATATTCGCATAATCATAATCTGCATTATATTTATACTTAATCTCTGTCGTCTCGTGCAGAGAAAGCTTAATTCTCTCGAAATTCTTGTTACGATGATTTTCACATAACATGAAAATCTCCACAAGCTGACCGGGCAGTGAATAGTCCTTGCTTACAATTGACACAGATATGATCTCCGCGTCATGAAACCCATGGTATGTATCCATGACATCATCAATATTCGACTTTAATAATTCGATACACATATTAATCAACCCGATCAGTTTCTCTGTGGAACTGGAATTACACCCTGTGGCAACATCTGCCAGTCAGGCGGTATCAGAGGGTCAGTCAGCTTTAGGTGAGGTGCGCCTGGTCCATGACCTGATCTAGGACTTCCAGGAATTGTAAACAAACGGCCCTCCCTATCCTTCCAGTCAATATGGGCAATCGCCTCTCCTCTTTCATTGAAAATTGTAGTTTGTACAGCCCGACCGTCCCTTGACAGTCTTATATGAATAGAGTTCGGGTGAGCGCCTGTCAGCTTTGGATACTCAGTTCCAATAAACACTGGCCTATTTGAGGTGCTATTTTCCGGTATTTGTGTCAACTTCTTCCGACGCTTATTTAGTTCATATGTTTTATATTCTTCTCGTGAACTAAAAGTATACAGTCCATCAGACGACTTCCATTCAAGACGCCCGTCTCCAATAAGCTGGAAGTCTATGGTTTTCTCAGGATCAGGTGTTCTTCGTTGATTTTCCGCACGCTGAAAGAAGCTTTTCAGCTTCTCACCTGCTGCCTTAGTCTTGGGCCCTGAAGGAACAACTGTCTTGATTTTTGCCAGAGTTGCTTCGGCTTTCAACCCGGCTGCAACTTTGTCTGCTCCGGCAGTGAGCAGCGAGAAGAACACGATCCCCAGAACCCGCCCGTGCACATATGCTCGGGTGACAGGGTCATTGTTGTACTGCTCAAACCCCTGCATGATCGAGTCGGCAATTTTTTTAGCTTCCCTGGCGACGTCAATCAGTTCTTGGCTTAAAATCCCAGTTAGCTCGTCGAACTTTCCATCCCAAAGTTTCTTCTGGGTGTCTTCATCAAGACCCGTATATTCGTAATACAGGCTGCCATAATGCTGAACAGTGGCTGTTGTCGAAGAGACAGTGTCATGGGCCAGAACCGTGTAGCCGATTGCCGGATGAATAACAAATAGCGAGCCGTAATAGAGAGCATCGGGTGCTGCTTCGGCAAGGCCATTCAGCGCTCCTCCTACGCTATCGACCCAGAACCCTTGCATAAATCCATCAAAATACGCTCCAGAAACCTCCAATGCACTGGGAGGCTCGTTAGGATTATTGTTAAGCGGTGGTGTGCCATTCTGGCTGAAAATATAGTCATATGCCGTGAGCAGTGAGAATCCATACCAGTCAT
The DNA here is from genome assembly GCF_000092105.1 of Planctopirus limnophila DSM 3776. Classification (NCBI taxonomy): domain Bacteria; kingdom Pseudomonadati; phylum Planctomycetota; class Planctomycetia; order Planctomycetales; family Planctomycetaceae; genus Planctopirus; species Planctopirus limnophila. The sequence continues at coordinate 2,055,092 of NC_014148.1, forward strand.
TTCGCTCTTGAAGAATCTGCGGCAACTGCAGAGCGTTCATCCGGTAAACTTTGCCACCCACCGTCCGTGACAACCCACGCCCTTCGACATATGTGGCAATGTACTCCCCTTTCTTGTCATAAATCTGATAGATACTTCCACCCGTTTGAGTCACCTGGAAGAATTTGGCAATCCCTCGTAATCCGTTCTTCAGATCCGACGGCAACGTCTCGATATCGACCCCATTGGCAGTTTTTTCGCCCACGGATGTCGGCTTTTTGACTTCACCGACTTCTTGCAGCACGGGGACATCGACAGACGGTCTGTACGGGGCGCGGTCAATCAGTGTGCCCAGGTCGTGTTCGTTGCGATTGAGGAGATCGCGGATGTGGGGATTGCTTTGCTGTTCGGCCAATCTCTCGTACGCCCGATCCATGGCATTCCGGCTGGCTTGACCCACTTCATTGCCGGGAGCCACTGGATTCGAGGGTGTGTAGGAGCCACCTTCTGAACCACTGGCGGACTGCTCTTCTTCCAGTCGGTTCTGATCGGCACTCTTGGCAGCGGGGGCTTCATCGGGAGGTGTCTGGTTGGCCTGGCTTTGGGCCTGTTGCTGGGCGGCGTAGGCTTGCTGCTGGATCGAATCATAGCTGGGGCCGCCGTATTCGCTGCGCTGCGGTGTTTCGTTTTCGGCAGGCTTGTGATCCCAGTAATCGATCCGCCAATCCCCCGTGCGGTCGTTCTCGTAGTATTTGTAATACTGTGTATCACTGGCCCAGCCTTCACTCGACAGGTGCCAGTCACCCAGATACGAGGGTTCATAGCCTCCCATCGCGTTGGTGAAAGCTTGAGGGATGAACGGCAGGTTGTAATAATTGTACGGAGCCAGTGCCTGATTGATCAGGCTCATGGGATTCGAGAAGGTGACATTCCATTCCGCCAGATCGTGAGCGGTACCACTTTCAAACGAACCGGCAAATTCACCTCAGGCTATGCAGGGACGCATTCCATAATCTGGGGGTCGATGAGGCGTGTCGGGATCACGCGCTGCAGGTGGAGACCGGAATCCGCACACAGCCGTGCGAACTCATCAAAAGTGCGCGAACAACCCCAGGTGGCGGCATACTGATGCAGATCGAAAAGACTGCGGACAATCTCACCCGGTGCGACGTTATGATCCACCGAACCTTCGACAATCAGCAGTTTCGAGTGTGCCGACATCGCCCGTCGGATATTCGATAGAATCTTGCGGACACTCTCGTCATCCCAGTCGTGCAGGACATGCTTGATCGTATAGAGATCTCTGCCTGCGGGTACTTCCTCAAAAAAGTTCCCCACGAGATGTTCGGCTCGATCTGCCACACCTTTTCCGCAAAACATCTCGCCAGCAGCCGCATGAGTTTCCTGGCGATCATAAACCGCTCCAGAAACATGCGGGGCTGCACGCAACATGGCCGCTAAAAAGGCACCGCGCCCGCCACCAATGTCGATGAGTGTCTTTACATTCGAGAAGTCGCAGCATTTCGCCACTTCATCGACACAAAGTTCCGTCCAGCGTCCGCAGGCGACATCATGGAGTTCACAAGTCCCGGGATGTTCGGCCATCACTTCCCAGCAGGTCTTATGATAGACGAACCGCGTCAGTGGTTCTCCAGCCCGGATAGCATCTGGTAATTGAGACATGACGGGAACCTGAATACGGTCGACCAGTTCGACCCAGGCAGCAAAAGGTTGCCTCCCCTGGCTTGTATATTCACGGCCTAGTGGGCCAATGGAATAGATGTCGTGAACGTCACGATCAATGAAATGCATGGCCAGGAGTGGTCGCAAGATATGTACTAAGGAGTGCGCATCAACCTGCAGAGTCTCTGCGAGTTCCTCCAGTGATTGCGGGCGTTTGAGCAGAGCTTCAAACCCTCCTAGTCGCACCATGGCGGCAACTGCTCCAAACATGATCGGCAGTTGGGAGACCAGAAATGCCATACTTTCTGAGTTCCACCGCACAAAACGACGTACCACGCGGCGATGCAGCCAATCTCCGATCCGCTCCAGCCAGCTCCGCGAGACAGGCACGATTTCGTATGCTGGGACGTGGTTGAATTTCCGAAACAGTTCAGGCCGAACGACTGAAACCGGGGCATGAGTAGTCGCCATAGCACACCTGCATGAAATGAGTTCAAGCTGACAAGTCCAGCTCTACTTGATGGACATCATTTCACGCTATACAGCATTCTCCATCACTTACAAGACGACAATTTCCGGCCATATCCTTGAATTCGCACATATGGCAACTTCTGCGGATCACACCGATTATTCCGTTTCTCTGTTTCAGAAAAACTACCTAGCTCTATTCGGCGAGATCCTGCCACGCGACGACTCGAATCGACAAGAGAGAGTATTTATGAGTTTGAAGGCTTCCAATTGGGCCGATGGGAACCATGCAATTAGAAGTCGAAAGCAATCTTTCACCTCGCTGGCAATTCAGAAGGGTGGCACAGGTTGGTCGGCGGCGACCTACCTGTGTGCCGCAGGCAGAAGAGGCTGACGGCACCAGGCAGCGAGCCAGTCTCGCTCCCGGTATGAAATCAGAGTGGCCTGAATGGTCGTTGACAGGGAATGAAACCTCTTGTGGCTTTGCCATCCCGGTAGAAATCGGAATTTCAACCGAGGCCACCTTGCGTCGTAGCTCGACTTGTGGAAAAGGTGTTGAGATCTCCATCAAGCCCAATTCAATCTCGCTAACCTCTTGTGACGTTGCCACCCAACAATTAAATTCCACCCAGCTTCTTCAACAGCTTCAATAGCGTCGGTTTCTTCACCTGATCGGCTGTCACGAAGCTGAGTTTGATGACTTGTTCGCCATCCGAGTTGGTTTCAATCGCGGGGTCTTCACCCAGGTCGCGGATTTCTCCCAGGGTGATGGGTTTGCTGCCGGCGGTTCCTGCAGGGGCGAAGAGTTCAAGATCGAGGCTGCCAGTGCGTTTCGTAATGATGTTCGCCAGGACGCGGGGCTTCGCACCGGCTTTGGCGTCTGCCTTGGCAGGAACCACGCGGTACTTCACCAGCATCTTCTGCGTCCAGTCAACTTCCGCCGCCGGGAAGGTGGTCTCCATCAATTCAAACAGAGCCTCGGCAACGGCCGGTTCCCAGAGCACTTTCCCCTTCAAAAAACCTTTCCGCATGACGTGCCATTTGCGACCCAGTTTCTTCCAGGGCATCAGGTCTTCGGGATTCGACGCCTCGGCTTTTTCGCCCAGCGAAAGATAGCTGGCCAGTGCCTCTTTGAAGAAGCTGGCGAAGGCAGGTGTGGCGACATCATCAGCCTTCGCCAGAGAGATCGTGACCTCCTGCAAGCCCCCCGCCATAGCCTTCACCCGGACTCGCTCGGCCCGGTTGTAAATGGGGAGTTCATCGAGATCGTCGATATCGAGAAGATCGAGAGATTCAGCGAGTTCCGTCTGGTCGAACGTCCCCTTCGCCACGCGGAACTTGGCCTGCAGCAGCCATTCATCGCCCGTCAGTGCATGAATAAACCAGCTGGGAATCCCTTTCGATTTAGCTTCAATCACACTGCGATCATTCCAGACAACAGTGACGCCTGAATCCTCCTCTAACGGTTCAAAGATCGTTTCCAGAAGCGAGACAGGCCATTTCGCAGGACGACCCGAATTGGCCAGGTGATCGACCAGATGCCACTTGCGGCCATCGACCTCCCAGGGCATTTTGGCACTCTTGCCGAGCGACTTGAGATCAAGATCATCCCGTCGGCGCGCGAGGGCGGCCTTCGCATCAAAGACTTCGCGGGCTCCCTTGCGGCTCGCTTCCAGAACCGGGGCGAGACATTGAGCAGTCAACGAGACATGCTGCTGAGGATTTTTCTTCGATGGGTCATCATCTGGAACTTCCCCTTGAGCGATGCGGACGAGATCTTCAGGAGTTCCCGTCGCCACGATGTAGCCCCCTTCGCTGCCGGCAGCGGGGCCGAGATCAACAATCCAGTCGCAGGTTTTGATCACATCGAGGTTGTGTTCAATGACGACGACGGTATTCCCCGCATCGACCAGGCTTTGCAGGATCTTGAGCAGCTTGCGGATATCATCAAAATGGAGGCCTGTCGTTGGCTCATCCAGCAGGTAAAGGGTGCTGCCAGTACTGGGACGGGCGAGTTCAGCCGCGAGCTTGACGCGCTGGGCCTCGCCGCCGGAAAGGGTCGGCGCAGGCTGGCCGAGGGTCAGATAACCGAGACCAATCGCATCAAGAACTGCCAGCGGCCCGCGAATTTTGGGGAAGCTCTCAAACAACTTGACGGCTTCGGAAATGGGCATCTCAAGCACATCGGCAATGTTCTTCCCCTGGAACTTGACCGCCAGAGTTTCAGGATTGTAGCGGCGTCCGTGGCAGGTATCGCACTCGACCCAGAGATCGGGGAGGAAGTGCATTTCAATGAGTTTCTGGCCATTCCCTTCGCAGGTCTCGCAGCGACCACCAGCCCGGTTGAAGCTGAAGCGGGCGGGTCGATATCCGCGCACCTTTGATTCAGGAAGATGAGCAAACAGCTCACGAATGTGTTCGAAGACGCCTGTATAAGTCGCGGGGTTGGAGGCAGGGGTGTTTCCGAGTGGCTGCTGATCGACAACAATCAACTTGCTGAGGTAATCCAGCCCGAGAAGTTCATCGTATGGCCCGGGCTGTTCGCTCGAACGATGCAGTTTGCGGGCAATGGCTTTGCCGAGAGTGTCGGCGATCAAGGAGCTTTTGCCACTTCCGGACACACCCGTGATGGCTGTCAGTGCCCCCAGAGGAATCCGCAAATCAACATTGCGAAGATTGTTCTGGCGGGCCCCAATCAACTCCAGCCAGAAGAGAGGCTTGCTTGCAGAAGCCTTGGTTGTGGCTGCCACCTGAGCCTTGGCCTTCCCTTTCGTCGCAGCACCTGATTTCGCCCGATCAACTGGTGCCTGGCTTCTGCCAAACCTCGCAGGGACACGGCGTTCGGTCGGAACGAGAATATCTTCCTTAAGAGAGAGAAATCTGCCCGTGAGCGAGTCGTCGCAGTGTTCGATCTCGTGTGGTGTTCCTTCCGCTGTGACAAGGCCACCCAACCTGCCAGAACCGGGGCCGAAATCGTACAATCGATCGGCGGCTGCGAGAACTTCGCGATCATGCTCGACGAGCACCACAGTGTTGCCAAGATCGCGCAGCTTCTTCAGTGCCTGCAGCAGACGCCCGTTATCGCTGGGATGCAGCCCGATGGTCGGTTCATCGAGAACATACAGCACACCTGTCAACGCCCGGCCCAACTGACCCGCTAATCGAATCCGCTGGCTTTCTCCGCCGGATAGCGTCGGAAGTGTGCGGCTCAAGGTGAGGTAATGCAGACCGACATCAACCAGAAAATCAAGGCGACCAGCCCCTTCTTCCAGCAGGTCTCCCGCGATCTTCTGTTGGGTTTTGTTGAGTGTAAGTCCATGCAGAAACTCTTGAGCTTTATTGAGTGGCAATTCGCACAACTGCTGCAAAGTCTTCCCTTGCAGGCGCACGGCAGAGGCATCTTCTCTCAAGCGGCTGCCACTGCATGAAGAGCAGGGAACTTCACCAATCAAATCGAACAGCGATTGGCGGAATGAGTACGAAACGCGTGAGGCTTCTTCGAGAGCCGGGTACAGCCCTTTGAACTGGAAGCGGTATTTGACGGCTTGATCGGCCGTGGATGATTTCTTCGATTTCGCTGCTGCTTTGGTGCTCGACTTTTTGGCCGCTGCGGGCTGAGCCACCTGGTAAACCGTGAACCACTGCTCGCCAGCCCCGAAGAGAACCAGTCGCTGCTCAGCCGGTTCGAGCTGATTAAATGGCGTGTCGAGCGAAAGGCCGACTCCCCGGCTCAGGGCGTCCAACAGTTCGAACATTGCGGGAGATTGCCGAGGGTCTGGCCAGGCCGAAATGGCTCCTTCGCGTAAAGTTCGTGTGGGATCACCAATGAGAGCCGCAAGGTTCGTGCCCTGCTGAGTGCCCAGACCTTCACAGCTTTCGCACCATCCCAAGGGACTGTTGAACGAGAAGTTGTGTGGTGCCAATGTCTCAAAACTTCTGCCGCATTGCGAGCAGGCACGAAACAGACTGAAGGGCTGAACTTTCCACGAGTTCTCCGGCTTGTCGTCATCGACGAAGGCGACACGAATCACGCCTTTGCCCTGATCAAAGGCTGCCTCGACAGAATCAGCCAGACGGCGGCGGCTGCCCGAGGCAATCGTGACGCGATCAATGACAATTTCGACGACATGCTTTCGCCGGCGGTCGATTTCGGGAACTTCTTCCAGTCGATAGGTGGTGCCGTCCACACGTACCCGGCTGAAGCCCTGTTCTTTCAGCCGTTCCCACACTTTGGCGTACTGCTGGCCAACGGGAACTTCCTGCGGTGCCAGAACCAGCAGTCTGGTGCCTTCCGGCTTGGCCATGAGGAGATCGATCACATCGTCGGTGGTTTGCGATTCCACCGCGATGCGACAGTCGGGGCAATGTTGCGTTCCCAGGCGGGCATAGAGGACACGCAGATAATCGTAAATTTCCGTCGTGGTGCCGACCGTCGAGCGCGGCGTGTGGCCGACCGTCTTCTGCTCAATCGCAATCGAAGGCTGAAGACCGTGAATATGCTCGACTTTGGGCTTGGGCATCTGACCAAGAAACTGCCGGGCATACGACGAAAGGGACTCGACGTATCGCCGCTGGCCTTCCGCGTAGAGCGTATCCATGGCGAGTGACGTTTTGCCGGAACCACTGGGGCCACAGAAGACACTCATCTGATCGCGAGGGATATCGAGACTGATTTTCTGCAGGTTGTGCTGGGAGGCCCCGCGAATGACGATGTTGGTCTGTGCTTCACGGTCTTGCTGCTTGAGTGGCAAAGCTGCTTGCCAGCGGGAAGGTGAAGCGACTTTTGTCTCAGGAGGAAAAGTTCGAGCCACACTTTTTTGTGGCATCTCAACCACGTGATCTGCCGTGCTTTTGCGTCTTTTCTTCGTTCCCTGCCCCTTGCCAGTGGAGGTGGCTGCGGACCCCAGTGAAACGGGCTGAGATATTGATCGACCGCTCGCCTCAAGGACTCTGGCCAGAAAGCGACCCGTGTATGAGGCCTCACATTGGGCCACCATTTCTGGTGTCCCCTGTGCGATAATCCTGCCACCACCTTTGCCACCTTCGGGCCCCAGATCGATCACCCAGTCGGCCGTCTTGATGACATCAAGATTATGCTCCACGACAATGACGGTATTCCCGGCATCCACAAAGCCATGCAACACCCGCAGCAGGTGGGCGATATCAACGAAGTGCAGGCCAGTTGTCGGTTCGTCGAGAATGTAGACGGTTTTGCCAGTGCTGCGTTTGCCAAGTTCTTTCGCGAGTTTAATCCGCTGAGCTTCACCACCAGAGAGGGTAGGAGAGGGCTGCCCCAGCTTGATGTAGTCGAGGCCCACATCGTGCAAAGTCTGCAGCAGATTTTTGATCTTGGGGAGGTTTTCAAAATGTTCAAGTGCCGTCTGAACATCCATATCGAGGACTTCAGCAATGTTCTTACCCTTGAAACGCACCTCCAGCGTCTCTTTATTAAATCGGCGTCCCTGGCAGACCGGGCAGGTCACCCAGATATCGGCAAGAAAGTCCATTTCAAGCTTGTTCGAACCATGCCCTTCGCAGGCCTCGCAACGACCGCCAGGGACGTTAAAACTGAAGCGTCCCGGCTTAAACCCGCGGGTTTTAGAATCGGGAAGTTGTGTGTAAAGATCACGAATCAGGTCGAAGAGTTTGACATAGGTGGTAGGGTTCGACCGGGGTGTACGACCAATCGGTGACTGATCAATATCGATGGCCTTATCGACCAATGCGAGATTGTCAAAACTCTGATGAGCACCGGGAGCACCTTCACCAAGATTGACTTCGCGATTGAGCAGCGGCCACAGAATATCGTTAATCAGCGAGCTCTTCCCTGAACCGGAAACACCGGTCACGCAGATGAACTTCCCCAGTGGAAACTCGACATCGACATTTTGCAGGTTGTGATGCGTGCAACCTTGTATCGAGATGGATGTTCCTATTCCTGAGCGACGTGTTTCGCGGATTTCGATCTGCTTGCGGCCGGAGAGATAAGCTCCCGTTTCACTTTCTTCATTCGCCAGAAGTGCCTCAAGACTCCCTTCATGAACAACTTTTCCACCACGAACACCGGGGCCGGGGCCAAAGTCGATAATGTGATCGGCAGCCTTCATCGTTTCATCGTCATGCTCCACCACGATCACGGTATTACCCTGATCGCGAAGATCCTGCAGGCTCCCCAGCAGCATTTCGTTATCGCGAGGGTGCAGGCCAATCGATGGTTCATCGAGAATATAAACCACACCCACAAGGCCACAGCCAATCTGCCCAGCCAGACGAATCCGCTGACTTTCTCCACCACTGAGCGTCGGTGCCGTCCGATCCAGCGCGAGGTAATCGAGACCGCAGCGCAAAAGAAAACCCAGGCGGCCACGAATCTCTTTAAGAACTTCTTCAGCGATATATTGCGAAGTCGGATCCAGATCGAGCTGTTCAAAAAACTCGAAAGCTTCACCCACACTGAGATGGCAAACCCCAGGAAGTGACAGACGCTGTTTTTTCGCCTGGGAAGCCGCCGATGAGGAACCGCTGCGTGCTATCGCCGGCGTAGTCATCTCCAATGCTTGGCTGGAGATAAAATAGTTGCAGGCCTGAGCGTTGAGTCGCGAACCGTGGCAAGTGCTGCACCCCACGACTTCCATATACTTTTCAAGCTGCCTGCGGCGCATCGGGTTTTTGGCTTTACGGTACTCTTCGAGCAGTTCGCGGACATAGCCTGTGTACTTCCCACCATGCTTCCACACTCCGCCCGAGTGCTTGAAACTGTACGTCACATGCTGATTGCCCAGCCCATCCAGGAAGAGATCGCGCGCCCCCTGGGGCAGTTCATTCCACGGGGTTTTCAGGAACTCACCGGGCTTGAGGCTCAGTGTTTTTTCAATCGCCGCAGCCACGCCATCAATGAGATGCCTGCGCCAACGGCCCAGCTTGGAAAGTTTACCTGAAAGTGCGAGTGCTCCCTTCTGGATAGAAAGGGATTCATCGGGAATGAGCCGATCAAGTAAAAAATCGTGCCGCATCCCGAGACCGTTGCAGTCGGCACACATCCCTTGAGGGCTGTTGAAACTGAAAAGTTGCGGCGAGGGAGGATCGTAACTGATACCGCAATGGGTGCAGGCATAAGCCGTGGCAAAAAACTGTTCGCTCGGATTCTCCTGAGACGGCGAATCGTCTTCACTCTGAATAGCGGCAGAGAGGAATTCTTCGGGAGAATCCTGCAAAACAATGAGTTGCCCATTCGCCAGTTTGAGCGCATTTTCTACAGCTTCGGCCACACGCTGGCGAGTCGATTTCCCGGCCACCAGGCGGTCAATCACCACATCAATCGTGTGCTTCATCTGCTTATCAAGCTGCAGACTTTCGCTCAGCGAAATGAATTTGCCATCAACCCTGGCGCGGAGATAACCCTGCTTGAGAAGATCAACGAAAAGATCCTTAAACTCACCCTTCTGACGCTGAATGAGTGGTGCCAGGATCTGAAACTTTGTTCCGGCAGGTAAAATGAGAATCTGCTCGACGATGTTCTCAGGAGACTGGGAAGTGATCGGGCGATGGCATTGGTGGCATTCGGCTTGGCCAACCCGGGCAAACAGCACTCGCAGGTAATCGTATATCTCGGTGATCGTACCCACGGTACTGCGCGGATTTCGACCAGCCGTTTTCTGTTGAATCGAGATCGAAGGAGCCAGCCCGGTGATCGAATCGACATCCGGCTTGGGCATCGATCCCAGGAATTGCCTCGCGTACGTCGAGAGGGATTCGATGTACCGCCGTTGACCTTCGGCGTAGAGCGTATCAAAGGCGAGAGAGCTCTTGCCCGAGCCACTGACGCCCGTCATAACAATCAGTTTGTTCTTGGGCAAAACCAGGCTGACGTCACGCAGATTATGTTCTCGGGCACCACGAATCGTGATTTCAGATCTGGTCATGAATGGCTCAGAGGGTTAGCTGGCGTCAACTGAATCGGCATGGCTGGCATTGCCAGGTTCAGAATTTCGAGAAGCGAAATGATTTTGAGGATCCCTCGGCCAAAAGAGTGCAGGATGCGGAAGCCGATCGATCCCCAGAACAAGTGAAGTTTAGCGCGACTGCCCAGAAAATTCGCCGCCAAGGGGCAAAGATTTCACACATCACCCATCCCAACCGTAAGAAAAGCGATTGGAGAATAAACGTATGCCGTCGAACATCTGCCTCGTTTGAGCATCAAACGGTCGTATCATCAGCCATTCATCACCTCAAATGCCGATGAAAACCGACAATGTGTGTAACCCGCCCGCATGACAATGGCACACGATCAGTGTTTGATTCCGGTGACTGGTACCCGTCGGTAGCTCCCGGCACCGGCTTTGAATGCTGACTGGAAACTCTTCTTCCCTTGGGTGATGGATTTCCTTCAAGACACAAAAACTTCTTCTCCAATTCGGAAATGACAAATGATTCCACAATTGAATACCGAAATTTGACGGAATGAGGACTCCCCAACGGCTGCGGGGATGTCTATAACTGATGATTGATAAAAGTTTTTCGTTATCGAATCCGGGTACTATGGAAACAATAAGTTCCCGCAGAGAGTCTCCGAAGATTCTTTGAGACAAAGTCGCAACAACATTTTGTGACCCTGGAAGGTTATCGCTGGTATGGACTCTGCAGGTACTGCCCGTGATGCGTTATCCGCTGCGATGGTTGAACGCGTACAGGGATTGCGTCTACCGCCACCCCCTGCCAATGCGGGAATCAACGCTTCCACCTCGATTGCCTGGCTGATTGCCACACTATCGATTTCTGGTTTCGTGTTTATCTTCCTGTTCGCCTTTGTCTACCAGGTGGGTGGCCCTCGCGGCAGCAATGCCCCAGCCTCGACGACCGTCGCTGGTGATGGGAAGACCACAACTGCGGGGTCCAAAAAGGATCCCTCAGCTCCTGCAAACAGTGATGCCCGTCCCGTCGACGCTGCTGCTGTCGATCCGGAAGCGATGGTGCTCTTGTCACAGGGTTATATCATCCCGGAACAGCAGATTCTGGTCAGCCCGCAGGTGAGTGGCCGGATTATTGAATTGAACGTCAAGGAAGGAACTCGCGTGGAAAAAGGATTCGTCCTCGCGAAACTGGAACCCACGGAATATCGGGCTGATTATGAAGGAGCCAGAGCCAACGTGGCTGCTGCTGAAGCCAGGCTGGCTGAGTTGCGTGAAGGAAACCGGCCCGAGGAAATCGCTCAAGCTCAGGCCGAACTGGGCGAAGCCAAAGCGACATTAAAACAGCTGGAACAAACCTTCCGCCGCAATGCCGAGCTCTACGGACAAAAGATTCTCAACAAGCAGGAGTTTGAAGATTCGGAGTCACTGCTCATGGCCCAGGCCCAGCGCGTGCTCAAGCTGGAAGCGATGGTCAAGCTGGCCGAAGATGGCTTCCGTAAAGAGCGGAAACTGGAAGGTGAAGCGAACCTGCATAAAGCGATGGCAGAACTGGAAAGAGCCAAGTGGCGCCTGGATAACTGCACGATCGCGGCACCAATCTCCGGCACGATTCTGAAGAAAAATGCCGAAGAGGGGAACATTGTGAACCCCGTAGCTTTCAATGGCTCTTTCAGTTTGTGCGACCTGGCCGATCTTTCGAAGCTCGAAGTCGATCTGACCATTCAGGAACGGGATATTTCGAAGGTTTTCCCGGGCCAGAAATGCAAAGTCCGTTCGGAAGCTTTTCCCGATCGCGCTTACGACGGTGTGGTCTCACGATTGATGCCCATTGCAGACAGAGCCAAAGGGGCCATTCCTGTTCGTGTGGCGATCAGTGTCCCAGCCGATGAAGAGGGCATGTACCTGAAGCCCGAAATGAGTGCCCAGGTGACGTTCTATGCCGGAAAAGCAGAAACAAAACCTGCCACGATGAGTGCCGAATAATTCGCCAGATGGCGGGTGACCCCGACCGTCTCGCGGTTGGGTCACCCGGCGACAAGATGCCACACCCTGCGCGTGCCATGTTCGAACACTTCGAATTAAGCAGAGCAATGTTTTGCTGGTAACCTTTGGGCATCAGGGAAAATTGTCCATCGACGATGAACCGTGTTTGATGCAGGTCATCCGGCTCTCCGGCTGATGGTGCACCTCGGTGAGGATTGACACGCAACGGCATGGGCTGTCGTGAGACTAAACAGCCTCTGGGCCCCTCTCTCCATGTTCACTCACCAACGCACCCTCTTGTGCCGCTGGCAGGCGGGTCGCTCGACGACCACGAGCAATCTGTACCACCCTGCGAAGTTAGGATTGGTGGCTCAGGCGTGCATTCGATCGTGGGTTTGACTTGGCAGGTTTGTATTGCTGTTGCGGGGATGCTGATGTTCGCGGACAGGTTTCCTGGCGGTGTGGTCAGGGTTGTTGATCCCAGCGTAGCGCCGGATTGATCCTTCACCATGACGAGAGTGGGGGTGTCGTCGCTGGAATCACGGTAAACGGTGGCGGTGAGGGTGAGGTTGCCGGTGGCGGGTTTCAGGAGGGGGACCAGGGGGAAGCTGGCGGAGGGTGTGGCGGGGTTGGGGGTTTCGACAGTTCGTGTGGTCATGGGAGAGGCTTTTCGGGAATGGGGTGGGGAAAGGAGCGGGAGAGAAGGGGTTGGGGATGGGTTTGGTTCGAGGTGGATGGGGGAGGGAGTTGTGAAGAGCGGAAGGGAAATGGGAGAGGAAAAGAAACCGGCCGCCAGGGATGACGGCCGGGGTTGAGGGGGTGGGGATGGAAATGGGTCAGGAAGGAAGTCTGAGTCGTTTTGAACTGGGTTCAGGTGGAGTCAGTGGGTTTCAGCAGGTCGCAGAAGAGACACTCGCTGGCCAACCAATACCTCTTGTGCAGTTGGCATACAGGTCGCTCGAAGACGAGCAAGCTGTGCCACACAGCATGCAAAGCCAAGATTGGGCCAGTCGGTCTGATCAATTCCACACAAAACCACCAAATGCAAATGCCACATCATGAAGTCTAACCCAGTTTCGAATCTCCCACATGATCGCCTCTGGCTTCTCTTGGGGTTGGCTATCCAGGAACTCTTGAAGCAAGTCACGGATATTGTGGGCAACTTCACTACCGGTAACGCCTTGCACCTCGCTTAGCGACTGGGCTAGAGAGGACATGCTTGGCTCTGATTGAATGCGACGTTTGAGCAATAGGTAATACTCAAGCTTCACCCCGTATAGTTCCATAACATACTGGTGAATATCCGGCTTTTTGCGTGATCGTTTCAACTGTTATCTCCATGATTTGACAGTCAGTCAACTCGGTGTATTTCAAGACCTGATGGGTCTTCAACGTATATTTCGGGCCAGCCTCCCGGTCGTCCAATCGGATTATCTTCCGCTTTCTCAGCGGGCTGGATTCTAAATTTCTTACGAGGAATTTCCGCAGAAACAGTCCAGTCCGGCGTCGAGTTTCCAGCTGGAATTCCATATCGTTCATTAAAATTTGGAATGGTATCTGGGCGATTGTATGTCCAATAGCTGCCATCTGGCTTGTTAAAGCCTGTCGTCCCTGATCGATAACAAGTCAACGATTTTGGGGTTTTGGGAATGCAGCAGGCTGCAATCTTCGGTAGCGTGCTTCGAATGTTTCGAACAACTTCCCCAGCGCGTTTGTAGACGCTTTTTCCTATCGCGCTGAAACCACCGACGTCATTGACAGAATCCCTGACCAGATCCTTGGCCATCTTGCAGCACTGGCCGTTTCGCTCCAAGCAATCCGAAAAATTATTGCTACTCCAGAGCTCTGACAATTCGGGCTTTAGTTGAGATTCCAAGAATTCCCACATCTTCTTCAACGCCTGGATTTCTCGGAGCCCTGAATAGACATCCCATGCCAGCCAGGCAGCGGCGATTATGTCCCCAATAGGTAGTGGGCCATCTGCTGCAAGCAAGATGGCTGATCGCGCTCCAGCTTTTAACGCACGTTTTCCAACTAGTGCTGCAATTTTTACTGACAACACTTGGAAAAGCGCCTCCCCGAAGGCTGCTCCCATATTACACCCGGCCAATCCAAGAGGATCGATCAAAGCCAGTGGGCGCCCGCTAACGTAAGAATAAAGATTGTTGCCTTCATCGAGGATATGTGGGTCACGAACCAGCCAGCCGATTAGTACGTGAAGCTGTCGGTATCGCACACAATACAAAGAGGTGTTTGTGTCAAAACGGTAGCCTGCATACAGTGTCTCCCATTCTAGAATATTTCCCGTCAAGCTAAAGGCGTCGTCTAGGAATGTGGCCATTCCGTAAGCGTCGTATTCGTATCTTGCATGAACAACGCCATCTGCTGCGACGACTACACTCGTATTCCAGTTGTCTTCTTGAAGTGAGTAGTGTCGAACAGCAGGAGGTTCGTCACTAATGATGCTTCGATCGCGTAGGATGAGGTCGTCCAGATACCTGGCTCCCCACACGAAGTGACTATTCGTACCTTCCAGTACACCTTTTAGTTCTTCAACACACTGCCAGGCATCGGTGAAGTAGGCGTGGGTGGTTTCATCGAGGGCGCCGGAGTTGTAGTTTTTGACGACGACTCGGAAGTTTCTCGCGTCGTATTGGTATTCGGCGACGGTTTCTAACGTGCTGGAGACTTCTTCCTCCAGTTTGACCAACCGGTTCCAGGCGTCGTAGGTGGCCGTGTAGGCTTCGTCCATCTGTTTGGGTTTGGGAATCGTGGTCATGTTGCCGACGGCGTTGTAGGCCGGGTCGGCCCAGGCGCTGCCCACCGTGTTGGTGATGTCTGTGATTTCATTCACTGGGTTGGCAGTGCGTTCCTGTTCGATACTCCAGGTGGAGCCGTTATCGCTTTGCTTAAACCCTTCCCAGTTGCCAGTGGGGTCGAGGTTCCAATCCTGCTTGAACGCGGTGGATGCCAGAGCGGTTTGGGTGCCGTTGAGTGTGCCGCGGTGGGCGGTCTTTAACCGCTGGAGGCCGTCGTAGGTGTAGAGCCAGTCGTATTGGGCACTGTGGGCGGTGGCGATAGGGTTCTTCCGCCAGATGCGGTTCGAGGCGCGGTCGTAGCCGTACTTGATGCGGTCGAGATCGGTCCCCGCTTTGTGCCAGCGGTTGTCCTTCACGCGGCCAAAGCGATCGAGGCGGAAAAAGCCACTGCTGGAGGATTAGCCCCAGCAGTGGGAAAAAACTTCACGTCAATTGTCAAAGAGCAGAGAGATCAGGATGGAGGAGGCAAAACTTCTCGTGCCGCTGGCACACAGGTCGCTCGATAACGAACAACCTGTGCCACCGAGCGGGTGGAAAATGTGGTGGTAGGCAACTGAGAAACAAAGGCAGGATGTAGCCTGCACTACGGTTAATCTCTCTCACCAATTTTGCCGTGTTTGTTAACTTCCAAAACGAATCTGCTTTCTCTTTCGGTTGTAATTTCGGCTATCGCACGCTGAGCGTATGAAACAAGAGTTTCATGCGATACTCCCGATCGACTGGCAGAATTCCATCTGTTTTCTATTTCCGCGGAAGCATCATTGAAGCCTCTTTCATAAAACTCAAACATCACGCCGTTGGATTGACCCGAATGAAACAAAAGTCGTTCGGTATTTCCTGCAATCTTGTTTTCAAGCGACGCTTGCCATCCATAGAAGTGGCCTTCATACCAGTCAGATTTTCCAAGACGAAGAATTGGTGGCTTCTGTCCATCTTTGTCGCTATTTGATACGATACTAGTTGGAGGGATGTCTGAGGGAGCTGTTAAATCTTGCGGATAGGAGAAAATGATTTCTCGGTCTTCTCCTCGTGTCTGTCTGCCGCTTGACGTGTCGCATCCTGTCTGTATGAACGCTGTCAGCGCAAACGCCATTGAAAGACATCGGCCATATTTACAAAAACTATTTACTCTTGTTTGCATTCGCATCTCCCCATTCGGCTTGGCAAACTGCACAGTAGGCAATCTCATTGAATCGCTTGTTATCTTCGTAAGATTTGATCTTCTCCTTAAACTCTTTGTCATTCTTCCTGAGAACTACCATTGGGTTAACGTTTCCAAATCCATTGTTTGCGTGATACCAAAGTGCATCATCAGGGTTGAAGTAGAAAAAGTCAAAATTGAAGTAGTCTCCAGCTGATGCAGGGGGCCTTGAGAGAATAGCGTTCCAGGTTTTCTTGCCATTCAGCGAGAATTTTCCATTTTTTTCATTAATTGCAATTTCACGAGCCCCTCCTGGAGTGCCGTTGTTCCAGACAATGGCTATCAATCTCGCTTCAGTTCTTGTTCCGTAAATGTTTGTTCCAAATCCTTTGCAACATTCTTTGGTTTCGTTCATGTCCTTCATTCGCAGTCGCGCCTGTTCAGGATCACGGTAGCAATGTTGTAAATCTGGCAAAAACCCGTCTCGGAGCTCGAATCCGCTTGGGTTGAGTGTGTATCCGGGGAAGCCGAGCATGCAGAAAGTTACGCCAATGCAGCCGGCTTGTGCAGTATTTATAAAGTGGCCCTTTGGGATTGATGTTTTCACAAGTTGAAAGTTTTTATTCTGCCATTGAGATAGGGTATCCCATGGGAGCAGATTTTCTGACCATTCGTCCCACCATTGATCAACTGTCAAAACATCAAGACCATAAGGGTCAATAGTGTTCAATTGATTGACACGCTCATAGAGGGAGAGTCCGTCGACGTATCTCAATGGATCTCTTCGTGTCCATTTCCCTAACTTGAAATGCAAACATCGGTAGCGGGAATCATAAATCTTTGTGTGCAGATCGTAATGTGAGCCTCCGTATGCGACGATCCATTTGTTTGTGTTAGCTGAAGATGAGAAAATTAGATCTAGTTGTTGAACTTCCCCATACGGATCATACTCAAACCGTTCTTGTACCTCGCCCGCTTCATCCACAATGGTGGTAACATTCCAATTGGCGTCCTGGAGTGCGTAGAGACGTTCGTCGAGTGTCGTGGTGGTCGTCCGGTCTCTGAGGAGGCAGTCGTCGATGTATCTCAGGCCCCAGATGTGGTGCTGGCTGAGGGTGGAACTGGAATCTGTGCGTTCTTCGATGTTCTGCCAACCGTCCGTGAAGTAGGCGTGAGTCGTTTCATCCAGCACTCCGGAGTCGTAGTTTTTGACAACCACTCGGAAGTTTCTGGCGTCGTACTGGTACTCGGCGACCGTTTCCAGCGTGCTGGAGACTTCTTCCTCCAGTTTGACCAACCGGTTCCAGGCGTCGTAGGTGGCGGTGTAGGCTTCGTCCATCTGCTTGGGTTTGGGGATGGTGGTCATGTTGCCGACGGCGTTGTAGGCCGGGTCGGCCCAGGCACTGCCCACCGTGTTGGTGATGTCGGTGATTTCGTTCACCGGGTTAGCCGTGCGTTCTTGTTCCATGCTCCAGGTGGAGCCGTTGTCACTCTGCTTAAATCCTTCCCAGTTGCCGGTGGGGTCGAGGTTCCAGTCCTGTTTGAAGGCCGTGCTGGTGAGAGCGGTTTGGGTGTTGTTGAGGGTGCCACGGTTGGCGGTCTTGAGGCGTTGGAGGCCGTCGTAGGTGTAGAGCCAGTCGTATTCGGCACTGTTGGCCGTGGCGACGGGGTTCTTCCGCCAGATGCGGTTCGAGGCTCGGTCGTAGCCGTACTGGATGCGGGAGAGGTCAGCGTTGGTCGAGGTGTTGTACCAGCGGGAGTCCTTCACCCGGCCAAAGCGATCCAGGCCGGTGTAGATGTCGCCCGTGTCGGGATCGTTGGAAACGCCTGCCAGCGTGTACCGCAGGTTCGGTTGGGGGCTGGTTTGCTGGATGACGCCTGCCAGGCCGAGGAATTCGTAATCGACCAGGTGGGTCAGGGAGAAATCGTCGTCGATGATGGAGCCGATGCGGCTGAGGGCATCGTTGATTTCGTTGGTGGTGCCGTAGCCGTAGGTGAGTTCCCGACCGTTGGGGTAAGTGAGGCTCAATGGGCGCACTGTGTTGGTGCTGCCGTTGGCATAACCTCGCTGCACGCTGGGTGTGGTGCCGGTATTCACGGTGCCGTCATGCTCCTGGAACGTCTGGATCGACTGCCCAAAATCATTGTACGTGAACTGCACCTGATTAACAGCATTTCCTGAGGTGGCGGCATCGAAAACCCCTGCCGGAGAGTGATCCCCGGCAGGGGGAGTAAACTTCATGTCGATTGTCAAAGAGCAGAACGATCAAGATAGAGTAGCTAAAACCACATGTGTTGTTGGCACACAGGTCGCTCGTAGACTACAACCTGTGCCACTATGTGGATGTTTGTGTGGATATTGACGCAATCTCAAATAGTAAGACAACAAAGTGATTACATGCAAAACCAAACCGTTGTTGATATATTCCACAGAATCCAAAAAACAATCTGCGTACTTGATGTTTTAAGAAACCATTTGCTGGTTGTTTGTGCGTAATACAAACATGTTATTATATATGCTACTTGAGGAAGTAAGAGGATCAACTTGAGTTGCAGTGCGTATAGCACTGATTGTGTTGACGGAGATGGACGATTTGCTGTAATTACTGTCGCAGCATCAATGAGAAACGTCTGGCAAATCGTCCATATAAGCAGCATAGATTCACTTCTTTCATTAATGCATGGTTGCGAATATGTCTATTCAGTGATGTTAACGCCACCGTATAATTGAAACCATAGCTCGGGGCAGGGTGGTCGATGTTTCTTAAGACCAAAACTAGAGAAATTAAATATATTCCAGCTCATGTTTCCTGTTTCCATCGTCGGGACGCCTAATCCAGTCTGTCCACAATGTCCGTTGCGTCCATATCGCTCGTACCATGATGTGGCTGTAATACAGTTGTTAATACCCGTGTAGTATGGGTATGGGAATTCGAAATTCTCCACAGCGTTTTGATTTTCCATCCATGCTTTAATGAGAAGCATATCATCCAATTCATCAGAAGCATACTCACCAAAGTTGATGTAGGGGGGGTCTTCCTTCTCCGCTTTGAATGCCCCAAGTGTTATTGCCAAACAGTGGGGCTTGAAAATGTAGTTCAGTGTATTGTTTGTTGGGAATGCCTTTTGTAAGCATGCCGTGATCTACGTTTAGGCGAATAAATTCATGGAGCTGAAAGCAGGTTTGCCTTCCGGGAGCATTTGGGTCAACGCGGATTATTCTGTTGAGGTCACACTGGGGTGTCGTTGGTGTGTGAACTTTTACACGCGGTTTAATAGGTTCGGTCTTTAATGTGTAATGATCAGCGTACCCTGTGCACCATATTCCGTACATAGTCCAGTCAAAATATGGTTCTTTCAATCCGCTAGGGTCTTTTCTCGAGGTAGAGGTATTTCGTGTATATCGCAGGAGTGAGGTGTCGCCTCCGCTAAACTCAATCGGATCTTCGCTTACGAATCTTCCCACTTCGGCGTCGTACCATCTGGCGCGGTACCAGTGGAGGCCCGTGTCTTCGTCGTATTCTCTCGCCGTGAAGGTATAATGCGGGAGGGGTTGGCCTGCTGTGCTGCCCGTGATTTGGCCGAAGGTGCTGTAGGTGAGGTGGTTGGTGACGGTGGTGGTACCCGCGTTGTGTTCGGCCACGTCGCGGATGGTGCCCAGGTGGTCGGCGAGGAGCCACTTGATGTTGCCAATGTCGTCTTCTTCGGCTAATGGCATGTCGATGCCGGGGCCGTGGAGGAATCGGGTGAGCAGGTCGCCGCTGTCATCGTGGATGAACACGCAGTCACTGGTGGTGCCTTTCGTGGTGGGGTCGAACGTGTAGTGGCGGATGTCGTTCCACGAGTTGTTGGCAGTCGAGTCCAGCTTGCGGGTAATGCGCTGGTTATGGATGTCGTAGGTGTAGGCCACTCGTTTCTGGGGCGTATCGAGTGAGTCGCGGTGTTCGACTTGGGTCAGCCGGTTGCGGTGATCCCATGAATAGACCGTATAGTCGCCGGTGGCGACTTCCGTTTTACGGATGCGGTTGCCTTCGTCGTCGTAGAGGTATTCGTAGGTGCCGTCTTCCAGAAGCTGGTTGTTGGTGCCGGTGATGTAGCCGGTGTTCGTGCGGTTGCCGGTGAGGTCGTAGCTGTAGGCTTCATCGGGGGTCGTGGGGTGATCGGCGGCGGTGAGTTGGGCAATGGCGTCGTAGTCGTAAGCTGAGGTACCATCCAGAGTTTCATGGCTGGAGAGGCGGCGGTCGGCATCGTAGGTGTAGTAGTGCTGGGCCAGGATGGTGGCCGATTGAGCGTGCTTCAACTGCACGATCCGGCCATAATCGTCGAACGTGAACGCGCTGTCGGCCAGTGAGGTGCCGCCTGAAACTTGTTCAAAGCGGCTGATGGCATGGGGGCGGTTCAGTACGTCGTAGCCGAACTCGACACGCTTTTCGGTGACCGAGTTACCGCCCACACTTCCCTGCTGTGTGATCTGCGTGGGCTGCCCCAACGCATTGTGGAGGTAGCTGTTGGTGAAATCGTCGCTGCTTTCGACTTGTGCCGCCAGCGAGAGGCGATTGCCAGCGCGGTTCCAGTCAGCCGTCAAGAGAACGTGGGGAACATCGTCGGTGCCGTCGTTATCGACCGTGGCGATGTGGCCGAAAAGGTCGTAAGTGTAGGCATACGCGGAGACATCGTCGGAAATCGACTGCAAGCGTCCTTCGGCATCGTAAGTTCGGCTGACGGTGTTCACAGTGCTGCCGCCGGTCTTCCAGAGTTCGGTGTCGGGTCGCCCGAGATCATCATGAACAAGTTGAATGACTCGTCCATTGCGATCGGTGCGTGTCTCTAAGTGACCAGCCGTGTTGTACGCGAAGAATCGCGATTTCCCCAAGGAATTTTCTTCTTCAATCACCCGGCCCACGCCATCGTAGCGCCAGGTGGTCGTGTTTTCTTCGGCATCAGTCAGCGAGAGTTGATGACCGGCGATATTGTAAGCCAGCGTTGTGACGGCGTCTCTTGCATCAGTGATGGTGAGGACGCGACCCAAGCCGTCGTAGGTCATCGACTCCGTTAATGCGAGGTTCGCCGGTGTGCGCTGAAGCACGTTTCCACTTTGATCGTACCAGACTTCATCGACCATCGCCGCACCCACGCTGCCGGTGGTGGGGTTGACGGCGTAGCGGCGGGATTGGTAGGGGCGGCCGAGGGGGTCGTAATCGGTTTCGATGCGGCTTAAGAGTGTGCCGGTGGGGGAGCCGTCGTAGCGTTCGCTGCGGATGAGTTGGCCGCGGAAGTCGTAGGTTTCTTTCTGGCAGAAGTTTTCTTCGCCCTGGGTGACGAGGCGGCGGCCACGGTAATCGTAGCTATACGTTGTTTCGCGCGTGGTGCTGCTATCGACGTGTTGCGTCGAGAGAATCGGGCGGCCCGCGATGTCGTATTCGGCTGCGGAGACGAGGACCGTATCATTTGACGGCCCCTCAGTGAGGGGTTGGGCCGCGGCGGGATCTGAATGGCTCGCAGAGAATGTCTCCCGCGAGCGGAAGGCCGACAAGCTGTCAATGGCGGAAGCGCCTGTGGAGCCTTGCTTAAGGAAGATTCCTGAAACATACCGCTCCGCTGCCCCACTGCCAGTGGTCGAGTCGTATTCAGTAGTCTGGAAAAGTCCGGAGTTCGTTCGCAGGACAATGTCGCAGGGTGGCACAGGCTGCTTGTCCGCGAGCTACCTGTGTGCCGAAGGCAAAAGAAGTTTGGCTGCTGCAAGCACTGCAATACGAGTCTCTGATGATCTCAGGTGACTCAAGCAGATTTGCGGCTCTGCCAGTCCCCTCCTGTGGCGAAGCCACCCAAGTAGAAATCATAATCTCAATCGGGGCCACCTGCGGCATAAGCACCTTGGAAGACATTAGAGTTTACCTTGGGTATTCTCCAAGCAATCATTCAATCGTGTAGGTAATTCCGCGTGCGGTCAATTCATCACAAATAGATCTTACAATTCGATCATGGTCTGCTTTAGTAAAGACATCACTCTCATGAGGTGGAAGCCATCCTGTTAACGAAGATTCAAATATATCGAAATCTGTCTGATTGCCATTAACACGCATTAATGCTTCTACAGAAATTTTGGCTTGCCGCCCACCTTCTTCGAAAGTGATAGCCCCGGTTGTCATGTGGACAATCATTTTAAGTTCTCACTAGTTACACATTGCAATTGTTTGCCACGAATTTACTTCATGATGGAATAGCACCTTTGCCTATGGCACACATGTCGCTCGTCTGCAAGTCACCTGTGTGCCATAGGCAAAAGATGCATTGTTTCCAAAACTCTCGTGGGCACCTTAAAAGGTTTCATGTTCGGCTGACTCAGGCAGGCTGCTCATCCTCTGGTCGTTTCACCACCCCGGTAGAAATCAGAATTTCAACCGGGGCCACCCTGCGAATTCAGCACGAGTTTAGAAATGCTTCACGGGACTCGGCAATCGCATCGGAAAACAAGGTTTCATTAATTGGTCCTAAAAGAATGACGAGAATCATTGAGTCCAGCCCCCTTTGTCTTACCCGATGGGTGACTCTTGCTTCGTTGGATTGTCAAATGGAAAGAGCGAACGAAATGCATAAGTTTGGACGCTAGGAAGTGCGTGATGCGACAACTCTCTAAGACGCCGAATGAATGCAACAGTGTTGTATCTCTCTGCCGATATTTCGCTCGTAATTAATGTTCCAATATTGACGAGATCATCATTATCAGACAGCAACAGCCGCAGCAACTCTTCTACATCCCTGCTTTCACGAAACTGATCCACCAAACGTGTCAATCCATCGACTCCATCGGCTCCGCTGTTGACGATTTCTAATACTTCATCTTCTATCATTGTGTATCTTCTCCAGTGCACTTTTAAGTTTCTGAAGGAATCCCCTCTCCTATGCTATACGTCTTTCATGAAAGGTGCGTTCGAGTTCGGTTCCCTTTCAAGTTCACAGGGTGGCCCCGGTTGAAATCCTGATTTCGACCGAGGTGGCTTTGCAGGGTGAACCAAATTGTGCGTCAAAGACAGTCCAGAGCTGCAAGCATGGCACAGAGTTGCCTGCATTTCACACTGAAAGTTTAAATTTCATGGATGCGTATGAGTCCATTCGATTCAGACCCATGTTAACTGCTACCAGCAGCGGCCGCGGAGTTTTTTGAGGGTTTCTTCCAACAAGCGGAGATCCTGGCGGTCGTTGTAGAGGTGGCAGGAGATGCGAAGGTGGCGGGTGTTGTTCCAGAACATGACGGGGGCCTCGATACGGGCTGTTTCCCAGAGGCCAACCTGAAGCGGGTCGGAGTCGGCCTTCGGGAGTGGCAACTCGCTGGGAGGCAAGGGGACCGCGACCATCGTGCCACACCACGCCATGTCCGCTGGAGCGATCGCTTTGGTGCCGAAGAGGTCTTCCAGCATGGCTCGGGCCTCGCAGGCAAGGGCGAAACCCCGCTTGCGGAAGTGATCGAGGCCAAACGATTCCATGAACTGGATCGCTGTCGGCACCGCGAGGTAGTGGTCTGGGTCGCGAGTGCCTTGCCAGCGAAGTTCATCCTGCCAGGCTGCGGCACGTCCTGCGACAGGGCGGCCCCAACTCAGCATGGGAGCACGGACCTTCGCTTGCCATTCCGGTGCGACGTAAAGGAAGCCAGTTCCTAAGGGAGCACAGAGCCACTTGTGCAGGCTTGCACAATAAAAGGCCGCTCCTAGTTCTCCCAGTGAAAAGTCCTGCATGGCAATGGCATGCGGGCCATCAATGACGACGGGAATCTCCCGCTGCTTGAATTCGGCCATCAGCTCGCGAACGGGGAAAACGGTCGCGGTTGCGGATGTCACATGACTGAGAATAACGAGCCGAGTGCGCGGTGTGACGGCGTGGAGCAGGGGCTCGATAACATCTGAGGGATCGTGAAATGGCCTCAGGTTAGACGTCACGAGTTTGGCACCGGCGACTGTACAGGCTCGTTCCCAGATGCGGCGGACGGCTCCATATTCGTGGTCGTTGAACAGGACTTCGTCGCCGGGCCTCAGTTCGAACGAGGCGGCGACAACGTTCATGGCGGTGGTAGCGTTTTCGATAAACAGCAGGTCATTGGGAGAGCATTTCAGGAAACTGGCGAGAGCGGCTTTCGCCTGCTCGACTTCATGATCCAGTTCGCGGACGAAGCCATTCATAGGATTGGCGGCAAGGCGTTGCGACCATTGCTGCCGGGCCTCCTGGACGGGAAGAGGAGTCGGGCCAAAAGAACCGTGATTGAGGTAAGTCACACCTTCGGCAATCCTCCAGAAGTTCCTTTTGATGTGAGTGGCATCGTTGAGTTGCAGCAGATCGGTCATTGTGAATCGACTACGGGGACTGGAGTGTTGAGAATTCGTTCGTGGAGGCAACCAGAATTGTAATCGATGTTTTGCGAAGAAGGTGGTCTCCCCCTTTGCAAAACGACCTGCTTCCAGCCACAATGCGACGAATTCACATGCGTTGATCTTCAATGGGTCAATGAACGTGATTCTGATCGAACAGCATTGAGTCTGGCAAAAGTCGTGAAACGGGAGAATTCCAGTGGCAAGTGTAAAGACGTTGGCCAGTGCCGCGTTGACCGAAGGTCGTGGTGTATTCCGATTGTCCCCGACGTGGGTTCCGCGCTCGTTCCTGCAGCCAGGCCGTCGGCTGAAACTGCATCCAGCAGACTATTACGCCCTGGGAACACATCGCGGCGGGATTGATGAGCGCTGGTTTGGCTCGACGACAGAAGCTGCCAATGAAGGACGTGCTCACGATGAAGGCCTGAGCTACTGCGTGGCTGGCGGGGAAAAATTCCTGCTGCGGGATGCAGTCGAAGAACTCGGCGCGGAGATCGTGGGCGAGCACATCTGGTCGAAGTATAAGAAATGGCCGGTCTACTCGAAGTTCTTCGACAACATGGGGCCTATTCCTCACCACATGCACCAGAACGCCGAGCAGGCCAAGCTGGTCGGTCAGGAAGGGAAGCCCGAAAGTTATTACTTCCCGCCGCAGCTCAACAATGTGGGGAATAATTTCCCCTATACGTTCATGGGTTTTGAACCCGGGACGACCAAAGAGCAAGTGGTGGCCTGCCTCGATCGCTGGAATGACGGCGATAACGGCATCCTCGATCTGTCGAAGGCTTACCGGTTGAAGGTTGGCACAGGCTGGTTGATTCCGCCATGCATTCTGCATGCTCCGGGCTCACTGCTGACTTACGAACCACAGTGGGGCAGCGATGTCTTCGGGATGTACCAGTCCATGGTGGAAGGCCGGGCAGTGCCACGTTCACTGCTGACGAAGGACTTCCCGGAAGAGAAGCATGGCGATAATCAGTATCTTGTCGACGCGCTCGACTGGGAAGGGAACGTCAATCCGAACTTCAAGGATAGCCACTATCTGGAACCCATCGTGGCTTCGGGGAGTGACAAAGAAGGCTTTATTGATCGCTGGATCGTTTATGGTCGCATCAAGGGAGCCCAGGATTTCACCGCCAAGGAACTGACCATTCAACCCGGCACCAAAGTCACTATCAAGGACGGCGGCGCCTACGGCTGGATCACGGTGCAGGGCGAAGGGTCAGTCAATGGCCTGAAGCTGCAGACACCATCGATGATTCGTTTTGGTCAAATGACGATGGACGAAGTCTTTGTCACCGCCAAGGCTGCTAAAGAAGGTGTAACCTTCGAGAATACAGGGACGGATCCACTGGTCGGTCTGCGTTATTTTGGCCCGGAAGCTCAGCCCGAAGCTCCAGAGATCGGTGCCTGGAAGAAGTAACGACTATCACGAAGCAAGTGATGCTCTTGGGCGGGGGATTGACAACAATCCCCCGCATTTTTTGATATACTTCTGCGGTGATGGTCTTTGATTTCATCAATCGAGATGAAGAAGTCGCCTGTGATCTGGCAACGAATTTTTCCTGGAGATTCGCCATGTCGATTGCTCCGATGCCTCCTGTCACACTGGATGAATTTCTGCGGAGTGAAGCGGAAGCTCCCGAGGGTGTGACGTTAGAACTGATCGATGGCAAATTGGTGGAGAGGCCATCGATGACGACACGAGGAAGATTGCATGCATTCGTGATGTCGCTTCTCGTCTATGAACTTGTGAGATGGAGCCAGTCTTTCCATCAAAAACCTGTTGAGATTGGCAGTGGCGAAGCGAGATGCCGTCTGACGATGGAGAATGATACAATTGTTGGTGTTGATGCAGGTGTGTGGATTGGTGAACAATATGCGTCACCATCCAACGACCCGCCACTTTACGAAGGCCCACCTGTTGTCGCCGCTGAGATTCTTTCGCCGAGCGATAAAAATGAGTATGTCGATGAAAAAATCGCTGCTTATCTTGCCGCTGGTGTTCATCAGGTCTGGATCCTCGATCCGATGTGGCGAACCGTAACGGTCTATCGCCCAGACTCAAAACCAGCTTTCTATGCCGAAGACGATGTCCTTAATGCGGCTCCCGATTTGCCCGGATTTTCACTGCCTGTTTCCCAGTTTTTCAGCAAGTATGTCAAACGACCTGTCTGAAAATTCCCTTTCAATATCCTTGCCATTTCCTGAGGAAATTCTTCCATGACGCACTCGCTGCCCAAGCTTCATAACGCCATGTGGCCCGGCCTCGTTGGTAAAGAACCAGGAACAGACCATCCACCCATCAGCCTCGAAAAAATGCTCGAAATGACGGGGAAGGCACATGTTAATGGTGTGACTTACGATGGCGTTGATCTGTTCCTGTTTCACCCACACACTGATCCTGATGCAAGTGAAACGGCCATTCGCAACATGGCGGATCTCATAGCTGCCCACGGTCTCAAGGTGGGTTCCCTGGTGGCACCGGTCTGGCCGGGAACGGTCGGCGATTCGGCCATGGGTGATGAAGCCGCTCGTAAGAAGTTCGTGCTGGCTGTCGAAAAGGCTTGCCGCATTGGCAAGATTCTGCGTGAGCACGGCGTGCGCGAATATGGCGTCATCCGCATCGATTCTGCGACTGGCACTTCAACATGGCATGATGACCCCAAAGGGAACACCGCCAAGATCGCCAAGACGTTTCAGGAAGCGGCCAGTGTGGCGGCCAGCTACAACGAGCGCCTGGCAGCCGAAGGCGAGATCTGCTGGGCGGGGATGCACTCCTGGAAAGATATGGTTGATCTGCTGGAAGCTGTTGATCGTCCGAAGACCGTCGGTTTCCAGGCCGATCTGGCACATACCTACCTCTACCTGCTCGGCTACAACGCGGAAGAGCATGCCCTGCTGAAGCCTGGTTACTCAGATGAAGAGTTCTGGGCTGCCTACAAAATCATGACTGACGCACTGCGTCCATGGACCATCGATTTCCACGTCGCTCAGAACGATGGTTCTGTCCATGGTACTGGCAGCCATGACAAGACCGGTCGCCACTGCCCGGCAGATGATCCGAATGGCAAGCTGGATATTGTGAAGTGTGCTGGCTATTGGCTGCAGGGAGCCAAAGAACGTGGTATCGAGCATATCTGTTGGGATGGCTGCATGTTCCCGAACGCCACTCTGGAAAATCAGCAGACCTGGAACACCATTCTCAAGACAATGATCGATGTCCGCGAGGCTGCTGGCTGGGACAAATAGGCCTTGTCGTCATCTCCCGCTTGAACTCCCTCTCTATTGAACTCATACGACAAAAGGCAGTGTCTTCTCATGAAGCACTGCCTTTTGTTTTTACCTGAACACACTTCTATAGAACAATATTATTACTGAATCCATGCTTTCAATAACGTCTCTAGCTACTGGCCAGTGCGGGCCTCTGATGGCGCCCCAGAATGCGATATTGCTTCTGATCGTGATGTCGCCGGAGCAGCTTCAGCGACTAGTGTAGAAGTGGTGTTGTCGGGCTACGTTGACGAACGAGATTCGGTAGATGATACAGGTTCTTGTGAAACAGGAACTGCTGGCAATTCGTTGACATCAAAGACTTGAACATTGACTTCCATGTGATTGAAGGCATTGGATGGGCCTGACCAGTAGCCGGCCAGTGGCGAGGCTTTGTCCTGCTCACGAGAAACACCGACCGAGACATGTTCAGCTCCAGCGAGCTTATTATTTGTCGGATCAAAGCCACGCCATCCCGCACCCGGAAGATAGATTTCGGTCCAGGCATGTGTTGAGCCATGTTGCTCGGCGCCCATCTGGACATAACCCGTCACAAATCGTGCCGCAAGCCCCCAGTGCCGGGCGGCTTCCATCATCAGGACAGCGTAATCTCGACAGGAACCTGTTCCTAAGCGAATCGTTTCACACGGAAGCTGAACGCCCGGTTCTTCCCGATGCATATACTGAAACGACTCATAAATGCGTGTATTCAGAGTGGTTAGTAAATCGGCGGTATTGAGGAGTTGTCCCGGTTGATACAGTGTAGAAAGCCATTCATGAATCACCGCGCCGTCAGCAGGATAGCTGGGTAACCGGAATGGGAACAATTCGACCTGCTCATCAGCACTGTACTGAAATGGATAGGACTGTCCGATGGGATCAATCGAACAACTCAGGCCATAATCATCATAGAGATCAACTTCGACTTCGCTATAGAAACGAAGTTTACTGGCAGGTTCAAGAAAGTTAATAATTGCTATGCTGTTGCCGTAGATATCGCGAACCCAGCGAACTTCTGCAGCCGGCTCGATTTCCAACCTGGAAGAAATAATATGCAGGTCATGACCCTCGCGGGGCCTGACCATGGCACGATGCGGGCCGAGCGTTACTGGTTCGTTGTAGTGATATTCGGTGTTATGAATAATCCGGATGCGTTTCAATTGATCCTCGGATGGTTTCTGCAGAACTCACTTTTGCGAACCATTAATGATGTTTCGCGAGAAGTCTTTGGTATATGAATTGAAGACCTGCCTCAATCAGTTACGACCGAGGAGGGCTCTTCGTCTTTTTGAACCCTGTATAGGATCGCGTATATCGCTGGCATGACGAGCATGGTCAAGACACAGGCAAAAGAAAGTCCAAACATGATGCAGGCCGCCATCGCTGCAAAAAACGGGTCTTTTGTCAGTGGAATCATGCCGAGCACAGTTGTGATGGCCACCATCAGCACAGGTCGAAGTTTACTGACCCCGGCATCAAGAATGGCTGCATACTGAGACTTTCCTTCAGCTCGGGCCGTTTGAATTCGACTGAGAACCACAATCGAGTTCTTGATCTGCTCTCCACCAAGACTGAGCACACCGAGCAAGGCCATAAATCCAAAAGGCTGCCCTGTGATCAACAACCCGGCCGTCACTCCAATGAGAGCCAGCGGAACGATCAACCAGACCAGGAGAGTCTGACGAATAGAGTTAAAGAGACAGACCACGATGAAGACCATGATGACCAACGCCATCGGCAATGGCTGCACCAAAGCGGCACGGGCATCGCTGGAGTCTTCATACTCACCGCCCCAGGTCATCGTGTAACCCGGTGGCAAAGGGATGGATTCGATCTGCTTACGAACTCTTTCAAAGAGTTGACTGGGCAACCCTGTTCGGGGATCCGCATGCACCGTTACCGTTTCACGCCGGTTCCTGCGATGAATGATCGGATCTTCCCATTCCAGAGTCGTTCCTGAAACCACCTGGCTAAGTGGAATCATTCGTCCCGCGAGCGGGCTCCAGATCTGCATGCTCTGGATGGCATTGACATCGCTACGTTCATTGAGTGGGGGACGTGCAATAATTGGTAGTAACCGGGTTTCCTGCGGGAAAATCCCGCGACCACTCCCCCCCGGTTCCCGATAAAAGCCAACGACTCGACCTTCAAATCCCGATTGTAACGCCTCGGCGACCTCGACGCGGGTAATACCATTTCGACGCGCCTGCTGTTCAAAAATCGCTGGTCGAAGCACGAGTTCGCGTTCACGCCAGTTCGTCCTGACGCACAGAGTATTCGGATCTTCTCGGAGAATTTTGACCGCTTGATCCGAAAGTTCGCGGAGCTTGGAGGCATCCGGGCCATCAAACCGTGCTTGAATTCGACCACCGGCCCCGGGGCCCAGCAGGAACTTTTTCGCAATCGTGTTGGCATTGGGGTAATTCTGGTCGAGATGATTCTGAATCGTGTTGATCAATCCCGCGATCTGTGTGGCATCATCGACATCGACCAGAAACTGAACGAAAGCACGATTTTCCCGCTCTGGACTATAGACCAGAAGAAACCGCAATCCACCGCCACCAACGAACGATGTCACATGCTGCACGGAAGGTTGTTTTTGAATGTAATTCTCGATTTCCTCAGCAAATGCCTCAGATTCGAGAATGTGCGTCCCGGAAGGCAGAAAACAGTCCACCATGAACTGTGGTCGTGTGGCTGGAGGGAAGAAACTCTGGTCAACGAATCTGAAGGCATACACGGAGCCGATAAACCCGAGGATCGAGACCGCCACGACACCCCAGCGAAACCGCAGGCAAAACTCGAGGAGTTTACGGTATGTCTGAAAGAAGATTCCGCCATAAGGATCAGCTGCTTTTTCAGAGCCATTAGGCTGTTTCGTTTTTGCCAGAGGTGAGAACGATAAGTAACTTAACAGAGGAGTGATCGTGATCGAGGAGACCCAACTCAGGCTGAGTGAAATCAGAATCACCCAGAAGAGTGAATTGCAATACTCACCCGTCGAGTCTTCCGAGAGTCCAATAGCGGCAAAAGCAATGACACCAATCGCGGTGGCACCGAACAGCGGCCATTGATTCTGAGAAACCACTTCGCGCACGGCCTGGAGTTTGTCGTCTCCCCCTTCAATGCGGACCTTAATCCCTTCAATCACAATGATCGCATTATCTGTCAGCATGCAGAGTGCGATGATGAGTGCTCCCAGCGAGATCCGCTCCATGAGCAATCCACCGACCAAATACATGACGAGGAATGTCGCCATAATCGTGAGGAATAGAACCGCACCAATAATCAGGCCTGTCTTGCGACCCATGGCGAAGAGCAGCACAACGAAGACAATCGTGACAGCCTTGGCCAGATTAAAGATGAAATCATTCGTGGCAATCGTGACGGCTTCGGGCTGGAAATTGATATCACCTATTTCAATCCCCAGCGGTTGATCACTTTTGAGTGAGTTCAGTTTATCGCGAACTCCGTAGCCCATCGTCACAACGTTTCCACCTTGAACTGTGGAAATGCCAATCCCTACAGCTGGTTGACCATCGTAGCGCAGAATTCTTCGGGGAGGATCTTCGTAACCTCTTTGGATATCCGCAACATCCCGCAGGCGAAGCTGGCGACCAGAACTGTCGGAATTGATCACGATATCGAGCATCTCTTCAGCCGAATTCAACGCTCCTTCGGGATCGATGGCCAAGTGCTCTTCACCGACACGAATTCGTCCACCGTCGGCTGCGATGTTTTTCGATTGCAACAGGCTGTAGATCTGCTGCTCGTTAATCCCCAGTTGAGAAAGTCGTTGTCGGGATATTTCCAGAAAGACGACTTCCTGCTGGGGACTGAAAAGATCGACTTTTTTCACTCCCGGGACAGTGAGCAATTCCCGGCGTAAAAACTCCGAGTACCGGCGAAGTTCTGGTTGAGTGAAACCTTCACCAGAAACCGCCAGAAAGATGCCGTAAACATCCCCAAAGTCATCGACGACGAGTGTTCGCCCGCGGACAGAGGGTGGAAGCTGGCTCTGAACATCGTTGATTTTGCGGCGGAGTTCATCCCAGACCTGGGGAATGGAAAAGCGGTCGTAACGATCCTGAATGACAGCCGTGACCACTGAACGACCGCGGACAGATTCGGATTCGACACGCAGCAGTTGCCCCATTTGCTGGCAGGCAGCTTCGATGGGGTTGGTGACTTCTTTCGCCACTTCCTCGGCACTGGCACCGGGGTAGGGGGTGATGATCAAAGCTTCTTTGATGGTGAATTCGGGGTCTTCGAGCCTGCCCAGTCTTTCATAAGCGACGATGCCTCCGAGCAGGATGAAGAACATCGAAACGAAGAGCACACGATTATTGCGAACGGAAAATTCACCGATATTCATCGTGTGCTCCCTTCGCTGGTCGAGGGAGTCGAAGCGAGGCTGTCTCCCAGATCACGAACCTGCATTCCTGGGCGGAGAAACTTGACACCGGCGACAGCAATTCGATCACCCGGGGCCAGGCCTTCGAGGATTTCGATATCACTGCCAGTGGCTGAACCCACTTTGACTTCTCGTGATTGAGCTTTTAACTCTTCATCGATGAGCCAGACAATCTGCTTCCCTGCTTCTGACTGACTGAGTGCTGTCACTGGTACGAGGAGAGGACTGCTTCCTAAGACTTCGGCTCGGCGGTAGGTGGCGAGAATGTTGGCAGTCATTCCCGGAAGAACTTGCAGTCCTGACGGTGTCTGCATGCCTACTCGAACAGTGAATGTCTGTGTGACCGGGTCGGCCACTTGTCCGATCTCGCGAATCCTCACAGGAAAGGCCACGCCGGGTGCACCGCTGATCGTGGCAGAGAGCGAGACGATGTCGGCCCGGGTGATGTCTGCCACCATGACTGTCTCGGGAACATCCACCAGGATTTCGACTTCATCAACATCCTGAAAGCGGACGACTGGCTCTTTGGCCCTCACATTCTGGCCCTGTTCAACAAATCTCTGAGCAATCACACCATCGTAAGGAGCTCGGAGCGTGCTGTCCTGAAGATTGAGGTTTGCCTCCACCAGTTGAGCTTCCAGCCCGCGAATCATGGCTTCTTGTGATTGAATATCTTCTTCTCGACCAATGCTTCCTGCCGCAACAAGTTGCTCGGCAGCCTTGAGCTCTTCCTGAGCGACACGGTAAGCCGCTTCCGACATTTCGTACTGAGCCCGAGTGACCACATTGGTGGTGACGAGACGCGTGTTGCGTTCGTGCTCTGTTCGTGTTTTCGACAGGCGGGCCTGAGCAGCACGCACCTGGGCCTCACGCCGGAGACGTTCTTCGGCCCGTTCACCCTGCATCAGTGCTGCCAGTCCTGCGCGTGCCTGATCGAGCTGGCT
The DNA here is from genome assembly GCF_000092105.1 of Planctopirus limnophila DSM 3776. Lineage (NCBI taxonomy): Bacteria > Pseudomonadati > Planctomycetota > Planctomycetia > Planctomycetales > Planctomycetaceae > Planctopirus > Planctopirus limnophila. The sequence continues at coordinate 2,088,066 of NC_014148.1, forward strand.
CTGCAGAGTGGCAACTCGTGCCTTGAATTCATCCTGACGTAATTGACCGATGAGTTCGCCTTTGGCGACGCGCTGACCTTCCTTAACGGGAAGATCAACCAGTAATCCGGAAACCTGAAAGGCAAGTTCAACCCGTTGAGAGGCTTCGACTTTGCCAGGAAATGTGCGACTACGAAGATCTGCCACTGAAGTAATGACTTGAGTCTTCACCGGACGCGGCCCGACGTTGATGATCTTTGTCTGGGGTGAACAACTGGCGGCAAGGCAGATCATCGAGCAGAGGATTAAGACATGAGAAGATTTCGGCAACGAGAATGTGCCCAGACTCAACCGGTTTGAGTTCAAGAGTCGCTTCATGATGAGTTGAATTCCCAGAGGTTTCGGTACTTGATTGGCCCGAAACTGGCAGAGATTTGGATGCATGCAAACTTGGGACTGGCCTGAGTTCGATCCTATCGAACTCGACATAAGCTAAGGTGCTGTAACCCGAGTTGGAAAGTCTCTGTCTCTGGAATTTCGTGACGGAGTCAGTTTTAAGACCATTCTTCACAGAAAAATTTACCGATCGAGATCAACAGAGAAGGTCGGGCTTCCTCCCATGGGGAGCAATGGTCGAAAGCGAGTCAACTTCTGACGCATCGCATTTCCGCCGGGATAGAAGGCGAAGCCCAGAAATGCATCGACCGTCCCGGAATCTGCCGGCATCATCAGATTCGTCTCACCATAGAGCGACCAGTAATCACTGAGAGGGCACATCACTCTGGCCCCTAAAATCGGCATAGCACTCGTACGGTCATCCTGTGGAAACACGAGGACTTCCTGGCCATGACTTTCACAGACGCCAACCCAGACCGCTGTCTCAGCCGCTGTCGGCCATACATGATTCCAGTAGACGTTGATCTGATTGATGGCTTGGAGTTGAACTGTGGTCGCACCAATCACTGCATCATCCGTCATACCTCGAAGTGTTGACCACACTCCAATCTCGTTGGATTCATTGAGTTCATAGCCCGCTTGAAAACGCCACTGGCTGAGAAAATTACTGTCGTAATACTCCTGATAGAGGAAGTCGTGTCCGGCCCCCCCAGTTGATGCCGTTGGACAGTCTCTGAAAGACACCGACCGTCGTAAAGAACTGAGTCCGACCTTCCGTTCCATCAACTGTTTCGAGGACTGCGACTGCATTACCGGCAGCGACAACGGCAGGTCCAATTTGTGTACCAAGTCCCCAGAATGCAGTGTCGAGACAAAGCTTGCCGACAGTCTGCGGTAGTTGGGGGTCAAACCAGGTACCACTTCACTCGGACACGATTTCGTGAACTTTTCGCACGCCGCCCAACTGGTAGAAGACCTCAATAGTCTGTGCAATTCCGAGGATCCGGGCCAGAAGAGGAATTTCTTCTCCTTTGGGTCTGTCTGGTTGCCCTTGTCCGTTCCAGTGCTCATCAAGACACCGAATCGCAAGGGCTGTGGATTCGGAGAATCCCAGATCACGAGCAATCTGGGCACCGCGTTCACAACGTGATTCGACCAGTTTTCTTGCACCTTCCGGGCCTGTAGCGAACAGGGCGGCAACCTTCAGGATTTTCTGAAGTGGCGAAGCTTCAGGGGCCACGTGTGCCCAACTGAAACTGAAACAGGCTTGCATTTTTGTCCAGTCGATCGACTTCTGATCCATCGATCCGGCCAAAGAGGTGGCTATTCGTTCTTGCCAATGACATGGGCCCGAAAGTTCCGTAGACAGACATCCACAGATCAGCCGGGCCCTGAGTTCAACAGGAGAAGCTTACTTTTGAGATTGTCGTCTGTGATGACTTCTGCTCGGAGAACGTTCAGAATTCACTCAGGCCGGCCACCTTTATCGAATCTGACAGGCTTTCAGGTTTACATGAGGTTTGCCAGCTCGACAAATTCAAAAAACTGCATATTTTATGGCGAACTTATACAAAAAGGGGCCGATCCCTTTCGAGACCGGCCCCTTCTCCTCGCATGGCATGTTTTCGAGTTGTTCATATGAAAGCAATCGACGACGAAGCGGCTTATTCACCGAGAATTCGCTTGGCGATTCGCTTGAGAGCTTCCGATTCGATCTGGCGGACTCGTTCACGAGTGAGTCCCATTTCCTCGCCGATCTCTTTCAGTGTTTTGGGCTCGGAATCATCCAGGCCAAAACGCAATCTCAAGATTTTCGCTTCCCGCTCATCCATGGTTTCGAGCATGGCATAAACGTGCTTGAGATTATCGACATCGAGCAATTCATCATCCGGGCCTTTGACCCGCTCATCAGCGACCATATCCGACATCATCCAGCCCGATTCTTCGTCGTCGGTCTGAGGCGTCGAACTGTAGAGGTGAATCGCTTTTTTAACGATGGAGAGCTTCTTTTTTGGTAGCCCCAGTTCGATGGCAACTTCTTCCTGCGTAGGCGGCCGCTTGAACTGATCTTCCAGCTTGGCGGTTGCTTTTCGCCACTTGGAAAGGAGTTCCACCATATACGCGGGAATGCGGATGGTTTTGCCGCAGTTGATCAAGGCACGTTTGATCGACTGTTTAATCCAGTAGCTGGCATAGGTGCTGAACCGGGTGTTCATGTCCGGGTCGAAACCTTCGACCGCACGAAGCAAGCCCAGATTTCCCTCTTCGATCAAATCCTGGAGGGGAAGACCTTTACCAACGTAAGCCCGGGCAATGTTGACAACCAGGCGGAGATTGGCGCGAACCATGCGGTCACGGGCCTCCTTCTCGCCATTGGCAATCCGATTAGCCAGCTCCCGCTCATCGCGAGCCGTCAGCAGGGCAGTCTCGTTGATTTCCCGAAGATATGTTTCGAGGGGTGTCTGAACTGCTGAACTGCCGCTGGCAATACTGCCACCAGCGTCATCAAGAAACGAAAGACTCAAAGATTTTGACATTTTTTAGGGCTCTGCCGCTGAGGGTGTCAGGGGATGGCACGTTGTCGGCAGACTGCTCTCAGGCTGCCACTCGGTGTCGCAGAGCGCTGGAATTGAGTCCCACTGCATTCAAACAGGCACAGCCCCGAATCATCCGGCGGCTTGCGGCCCCTCATGTCGCAGATCTGAGTTCATCAGATCGACCCTCGACATGGGCCAGCTTTGTCATCCTGTTCGCTTCCAACACTGATCGACGCTTTGTCTGCCTATGTATATCGACAGGAGGGGGGGAGAATTCGCGGTCTTCTCTCGAAAAATGGCTGTTCCGGTTAGTGAAACCAGGCAAGAGAGCTAGTCGTGCGGGGCGTAAGGGACGTGCGGGCGCGCCGTCAAATTCTTCGCACATTTCGTAATCGCGCGACTTGACAATGTGTCAATCGTGAGCCTCCTGCATTCGCAGACACGTCTGTGGCGTTGTCGAAACGTTTCAACATCTTTGCAACGGACAATCGCGCAGGCTTCGAGACTCTAGTTGATTTCACAAGTCCAAACCAATGAGCATCCGTCGTGCCGTATTGTCGAAATCACCGGGATCAACCAAGGCTTAAAAGAATCAATATCTTCAGTAACCGTCATAATCGGAAAATCACTGAAAAACGGTGTCATGTGCGCAGTAGCACCTCCAGTCTCCTCCAGCTCAGCCAATAAGCAGAGTCTGTGATGATCTGGAAACTGACACGGAAGGCCCAGGACGGTTATGCCATCCGAAGGGCTCTTCCAAGAAATGTGATGAAAAATGATCTGCTGATCTGGTTTCTCCCTGCCGTGATGCTTGGCACTCAGTAGCTGCTTATGGACTTACCGCCCTATCTCATAGTGCTTGATTGCATGGTTGGAACTTCTTCGAGTGACCAACCAATGTCTCATCCAGATGGCCCGGCAACAGATGAAGATCGGCACGAAATTGCAAAAAAGGGAAAGGCCCGCTGCAAGCATGTCGCAGCGAGCCTTTGCGATTCAGGATGATCTGGAAACCGATTGAACTCATTCCGCCTTGGGCTTGATCCCCGCCAGGTCGAAATTGATGACATTTTCCCCACTGATCACTGCGGCGGATTTTTCAGGGAGGTACATCACCGGAGGTGGCACCGGCTTGGATTCATCGGTCGAAAGCTCTTCAATGACGATTTTGACTTTACTCATGCCGACAGGCGCTCCTTTGAGGCCACCTGTGTAAGTCAAACTGTATTCCCCTTGATCGTTGGTGCGGCCAGTGGCAGCGGCGCCACTTTTCTCTCCCTCAGGAGTGAAAACAATCGTGGCATTGGTCACCGGTGTCGTCCCTTTGGTAATCACGCCTGTGACTTGTCCCAGATCTGGCGTATCTGATGCTCCTGAACAGCCCATCAAAACCAAGGACACAAACAACGGGGAAATGCAACAGAATGTTCGAGCAGTCACTTCTTAAAAAACTCCTTGAGGCAGAGATCCGACTGGGAGGAGGTGAACTCTCAGTGGTGAAGATCCGTAATACAAAGATAACAGGAGGCCCAGCCACCTGAGACGGGCAGAGATGGTAAACCAACCCCTGCAATGAGAAGGGATTGATTGCACGTTGCAATCAATCCCTCGTCTATTGAGGCAATCTCAACGTTGATTAAAACTCGCCTGAAACCCAGCTGTCGTTGCGGCGACAGATGCCATCCACAACGACTGTTCCGACATTCTGGGAAATAAATCGCACAGAACCATCGGCCATCAGGAAGTGGGCACCGCCCGTGTGCTCCGAGTTGAACGTCGAGTGCAACAATCCACCGCTGTCCGAAGGTCCAAAATTATTGACACCCACGATGTTGGAGGTCGGAACATCCCAATTGATCAGAGCGGGAGAGCGGGGGGATGTGTAGCCGCCAATTCGAGAGAAGAGGTCGTTGCCTGCTGACCAGGCGCCACCACGGTGATTGGATGAACGGTAATCGAGAGGGGTCGTGCCGCCCGTTTGACGCATCGCTTTACCCTGCTCTGAGACCATTGCGGTGTTGGATGTGCCATCGACAACCTTAGCAATGGTCACAGGATTAATCATCGCACCGTAAGGAACGCTGTAGCCTGGAAAGGGATTGCTGAAGAATGCCTGATCGACCGATGGGACAATGATCCCATTTCCAACCATCTGGCCATAGCCTGTCCAAGCGGCTTGTGTACGGGCATCCCCGGCTGTGTTGTAGGCACCGCAGATGCCGACGTAGTTTGTGATCTGCACGGTGATGGAGTTGACCGCAGAAGCTCCCGGGAGTGCACGAGTATTGGCCGTTGTCGCTGATGTACGACTGGTCGGCAGAGTGCTGGAAGGACAATTGAGTCCTGGCACCATCAGGCCGTTCTTCACTTCCCAACTGCGATCGGCTCCGGAGGTTCCGTGAAAGTCAGATCCTGAAAAAACCATGCGATTGAATGCAGGTGCCTGATCCATCATGGGTAAGACGCGCACGAACCACGAGCAAGACTTATTGAGATTGGCCCCTGATCCTTCAGGCATAAAGGCAGCAATCGGGAACATTCCAGCCACGTCATGATAATTGTGAATCGCCAATCCCAACTGCTTCAAATTGTTGCGGCACTGTGTGCGGCGAGCCGCTTCGCGGGCCTGCTGAACAGCAGGCAAAAGCAGGGCAATCAAAATCGCAATGATGGCAATCACCACCAGCAACTCGATCAACGTAAATCCATTTTTCCGTTGCATCACAATTCTCTTTCAAACAGGTAAGAAGAACTCCAAAAAACAAAAGCTCGGAGCAATGAATAGCAAGCACAGCGAATATTGTGCCATGCTTCTTGTGACAAAATCGTCTATAAACTTGATTGATCATGCACACACAACTCATTGTAGAAAACAACTTAGGATGACGAATAATTGAAAACACCTACATCATGAATCACCGATTACATTGATCATATGCACCTGAAAATTCTTCTGGATTCTGTCTCTCATCAAGCACTGCCGTTAATCGATTGCGAGATAATTGGGCATGACAACTGCTGACTGCGCAGCATTGAAACAACCACGACTCCATAAACAAAAAGGCCGTCCGACAACCTGTAAGTTGTCGGACGGCCTTTGAGATCAACACTGCTGTTATCGAGGAAAATCGCCTTGTGGCTGATTAACCTTCAGTCGATCCTGTATCGCCACCCATACTGAAGAGTGGGCCGGCTGCCCCTTCGGTGCCACCCTTGAGCTCAGCGCGCGGCTTAGGTGCTGCGGCTGCCTGTTCGGCTGGTTTGCTCTCTTCGGTCGGCAATTCGCCACTGGTCTTTCGGCTCAGGCCGATCTTACGATCGACTGGGTCGATTCGCAGAATACGAACTTCTAATTCGTCGCCCACCTTCACGAAGGTTTCCGGGTTCTCGATCTTCTGATCGGCCAGCTCGGAAACGTGGAGGAGACCTTCGAGTTCTGATTCCAGTTCCACAAAGACACCAAAGTTGGTGATCTTCGTCACCTTGCCGGTGACAACTTCACCAGGCTGGTACTTCGTGGGGATGCGGTTTTCCCATGGATCTTCGTCAAGCTGCTTCAGACCCAGGGCAATTCGCTTCCGCTCTTCGTCGACCGAGATCACCTGGCACTTGAGCAGATCGCCCTTCTTGAGCATTTCGTTGGCGTGCGAAATCTTGCGTGTCCAGGACATATCGCTGACATGCAACAGACCGTCGACACCCTCTTCGAGCTCGATGAAAGCACCGTAATTGGTGAGGTTGCGAACAGTTCCCTCGACAATTGTACCTGGTGGGTACTTGGCAGAAACCTGATCCCAGGGATTGGGCATTGCCTGCTTCATCCCCAGCGAAATTTCCTGCTTGTCCTTGTTGATATTCAGTACAACCACTTCGACTTCGTCGCCAGGGTTGACCAGTTCCGATGGGTGATTGACGCGCTTCGTCCACGACATTTCGCTGATGTGCACGAGGCCTTCGATGCCGTCTTCGAGCTTGACGAATGCGCCGTAGCTCATCACGTTGACAACATCGCCCTTGATTTTCGTGCCAACCGGGTACTTGGTTTCGACATCGTCCCAGGGGCTCTTGTCCTTCTGCTTCAGGCCGAGAGCGATCTTTTCGCGATCCCGGTCGATGTGCAGAATCATCACTTCGACTTCATCGTCAATCTTGACCATTTCGCTCGGGTGACCAATACGGCCCCAGCTCATATCTGTAATGTGCAGCAAGCCATCGATACCGCCGAGGTCAACGAACGCACCGAAGTCGGCGATGTTCTTGACGGTTCCCTTGCGGATTTCGCCTTCCTTGAGGTCGGCCAGCAGGGTCTTCTTCATCTTCTCGCGCTGCTCTTCAATCAGGCGGCGGCGAGAGACCACAATGTTGCGGCGCTGTTCATCGATCTTGAGAATGAGGCACTCGATCGAGCGGCCTTTGTACGAGTCAAGATCGTGTGGGCGACGGATATCCACCTGAGAAGCAGGCAGGAAGACGTTGACGCCAATGTTGACGAGCAGACCACCCTTGATCTTGCGAACGACTTCGCCCTTGACGACGTCGCCTTCTTTGTGCTCGCGAATGACCTTTTCCCACTCACGGATCCGATCGGCTTTCTTCTTGGAAAGCATAATCAGACCGAATTCATCCTCGATTTCTTCGAGGAGCACGGCAATGCGCATGCCGGGAATTGGCTGTTCGTCTTCATCCGACCATTCGTCGCGGGGAACAATCCCTTCGCTCTTGTAGCCGATATCGATGAGAACTTCGTCGCCTTCGATGCGGATCACAGTCCCTTCGATGATCGAATTGACATCGTAGGTTTCGCCGTGAGGCGTGTAGAGGGCATCAATTTCTTCTTGATCCAGGCCAGCATCTTCAAGGCCGAGCGAGGCGGCAAATGCCTGATCCAGTTCGTCGTCGCTGATGGAATATTCGCGAAGCAGATGACGGTCAACCATGCGTTTTCAATCCTGACTGCACGACTCAAAATCAGGCATAACTTCCGATTCCGGAATGACTTATGCTGTATAGAAAGTCGGCGGCGGACACCTTGCCAGCTCCTCAGCAAAGCATCCTCTTCTCAAAAATGGAGGAGGTGCGGGGCGACCGGGCACACTGCCCGAAATCCAGACCCGATGGAGCGAACCCGGATTTTAGTCACAAACGGACTTTTTTGAAAAGTCTGGAGGCGACGCAATTCCCTACAAAACCGAGAGTTCGGCCAAAAAGCACTCCTGATTCCGGCAAAGATGCCCCTGCCGGACAAAGGTTTCAGCTTTCAAACTTCCGCCGAAGGTGACCAACCGGGTTTGGGAAAATGATGAATGACGCCCGGAGTGAGAGCTTGCAATTCGAGAACCCGGGACAGGGCAGCATCCACATCTCTCTGCTGCGTATAAACTTCCAGCCCGAATCGTGTCTCATAGCTGGCTCCGGGAGCCAACAGGGGCAAACGGCCTTGCTCTCGCTCAAAACTGTGGAAGTTCGGGAAGTTCACACTCGGCTCAATTCCTGTCACATACCCCGTCGCTGTGTCACAGGTGTTTTTCCAAACCGTCAGCCACGGGAGACTCTGCTTGTCAAATTTGACCGCCAGAGCCAATGGCCCCACGTTGCCTGTTGGAGGAGCCAACACAGCGAGCGAATGACCTTGTTCATCAGCGATCGGTTCAAAGTAATAGGCTTCCTCGGCATAGCCGGGGGTGGGAGGCAGGTAGGTCTGCCATGTCGAAATTCCTTTCGCAGCCTGTGCGTCCCGTGGTGCTAATGTGCGAAAAGGGATATGAACCTGCGAGCCCTGCTGCAGAAACGGCTCGCCGATATTCAGGTGGTAAAGCATGGAAAGCGGTGCTTCATGGCCGCCAAGATTCGTCATCCGATCACAAATCTCTATGCCCGCCAGATTCGAGCGTAATGTGTACGTCGTTTCGAGCCGGAAACAGTCACCAAACATCGACTGCTCTTCCACCACTCCAATCACCTGAATCTGCTGTTTAGATGCAGAGATCTCTACGCGCAGATGATGAGCCGGTAGATTCGCTAAACGCCCATGCAGGGTGATGGATTTGCCCGCATCGTTGCCGGGAGGCCCGTTGAACCCCATACCACAACGGCACAAAAGCTCGTTGAATCCATGCAGCCAACCCAGACCTCCACGATCCTGCAGGGCCACATACGCGGGGTGAACAGGTCTCGAAACGGGTGAATTCCACTGGAGAGGAAATCCGGAAACGGTTCCTTTCCACAATCCCATGCCCCGAGTGGGGAGAATTTCAAATGAGACATCCCCGAGTTGCACAGACAGAACATCGACGCCAGCGGAAACCCCCGTTTTCAATGTGTCAAATCTGATTGACCAGGGCTGTCCCCAGGCGGGCCCTGCATCGTCCGATGTCGAATTCAGACAAACGGGTGCAGCGTGCCGGTTGGTGGTTTCATCAATCAGCAGGATCGTCTTTTCATCCATAACTCACTCGATCTCCGGGGAGTAGACTCAAGTTCCCTCTTCAGCGAACAACGTTTTGCACGGTGGAACATGGTAGCAAAGTGATGTTCATCCCGTGAAACAGTCTGTTCAGTTTCGCTGGCCTCAGATGATTTTGTCAGAGACTTTTTTAAGGGAAGGGGACTACGCACTGGCAAGCGGCACCATTCCCGATCATGATCATGCCTATTGCTTTGCAGTCATTTTGCAAGTTCAGCGATCTGTGCAGAAGGGAAGAACCCGGGATGAATCTGACGGAAGTGGAAGTCGAGAAAAGACCTTACAGCCCAGAGTGGTTCGAGGAAGTTCGTCGCCAACTGGGTGATATCGTCTGTCGACAACTGGGCATCTACGCCGTTGCCGATGACATCCTGCTGAGTGTCGTGATCCCGATTTACAACGAGAAAGATTCTTTCAAAGTTCTTCTAGACCGGGTGAAAGCCGTCCCCATCCGCAAGGAAATCGTCTTAATCGACGATTGCAGTAAAGACGGCACTCGAGATCAACTGAAGGAGCTTGAAGCCGAACTGGCCCAAAGCCCGCCCGATGAATTCAACAAACTCGTCTTTGCCTATCACGAAAAGAATATGGGCAAAGGAGCAGCGGTCAAAACCGGTTTTTCCAAGACCACTGGCCATATCATTATCATTCAGGATGCTGACCTCGAGTACGATCCTTCAGAGTACCTGAGGTTGATTCGACCCATCATCGAGGGCAAAGCCGATGTGGTGTTTGGCAGCCGGTTTCTGGGTGATCAGGAACATCGAGTGCTGTATTACTGGCACTTCCTGGGGAACACCGTACTGACCACCCTTTCAAACTGTTTCACGAACCTTAATCTCACCGACATGGAAACCTGTTACAAGGTCTTCACAAGGAAAGCTCTCGATTCGATCTGGCCCACACTCAAGCAGAATCGCTTTGGTATCGAACCTGAGATCACTGCCAAAGTAGCCCGACGGAATTTGCGTGTTTACGAGATGTCGATCAGCTATTCGGGCCGCACTTACGAGCAGGGCAAAAAGATCGGCTGGAAGGATGGAGTCCAGGCCTTGTATTGCATTGTCCGCTACTGGTGGGCCGATTGATTTAGGGCGTATTCGCCTGAAGATTCGGTCGAAGATCCTTCTTTCAACGGAAGGATGCCATTCGATTCCATTGCGACATGGTAACTCTCATCGGGATTTTCTCTCGTTTCTGAGTCTGTTTTCGTATGCCTGTGCATCGATTATGACTTATCGAATGAAATTCGAGGGTTGATGGTCGATGCACGGCTCCAGGGGGCAATGTGGTTTGCCCTCAGTACGTCTGACGTATTATGCTTGTGGCATTGCAGTTATTGCCGAAGCAATAGGTCGTCATCCTCTGGATGGCTGCCTACCATATGGGACATTGGAAGTTCACCAAGATCGTAGTAAAGAGGCCTCATGGCACCGCTGCCGAAGGATTCCCCGCCCCCACCTGCTCCCCGCCTTCCCAGCAACCGGGAAACTGACGACGAACCTAAAAAGTCTTCGTTTCCCGCCTCCTGGGTGATCCTGATTCTCATCCTCACTATTGGCTTTGTCTGGATGTGGCAGGCTTCTCCTTCCAATCAAGGAAAGCGCGTCGACTACATCTTTGTCTGGCGGCAGGCCGAAGAGGGCAAAATCGCCAAAGTGACTTATCACGGCGAACTCCTCACGGGAACATGGAAAAACGAAAAGGGAACTGTCGACCCCGAAGATCCTGATAAAATTATTCCTGCCAATTTCAATACCATTCTCCCGTTGAAGCAGGATGACGACCTACTGCGGTTACTGCGCGAGAAAGGGGTCAAAATCTCGGCTGAACCTCAGGACCCCGGCCTCGGGATGACCTTGCTCCTGTGGCTCTCCGGGCCACTCCTGATTCTAGGTGTCTTTTACTACATGATGCGTCGTAACACCGACGCCATGGGTGGCGGCGGCATGATGGGCAATTTCATTCGCAGCCCTGCCAAAAAATTCAAAGCCAGCGAACAGATGACAACCTTCGCCGATGTCGCGGCGATGGAGCAGGCCAAAGGCGAACTGGCAGAAATCGTCGAGTTCCTCAAAAGTCCGCAGAAGTTTCAAAAACTGGGTGCCCAGATCCCCAAAGGTGTCCTGCTCATGGGGCCACCCGGGACAGGCAAAACTCTGCTGGCCAGAGCCACAGCTGGCGAAGCGGGTGTCCCTTTCTATTCCATCAACGGCTCTGAGTTCATCCAGATGTTTGTGGGTGTCGGCGCCAGCCGCGTGCGTGATCTTTTCCGCAATGCGAAGGAAAACAGCCCCTGCATACTGTTCATCGACGAAATTGATGCCGTCGGTCGAGTTCGTGGAGCAGGGCTGGGTGGTGGACATGACGAGCGGGAACAGACTCTCAATCAGATCCTGAGTGAGATGGATGGTTTTAATCAGACCGAAGCTGTCATTGTGATAGCTGCGACAAACCGTCCCGATGTTCTCGATCCCGCACTCTTGCGTCCTGGTCGATTTGACCGCCACATTTCGGTGGATCGATCCAATAAAACAGGACGCGAAGCCATCTTGAAGGTTCATTGCCGGAAGGTGCCATTAGCCGATGATGTCGACCTGGCTGCGATTGCCTCTTCCACGATTGGTTTCTCGGGTGCAGAGCTGAAGAATCTGGTGAATGAGGCGGCTTTGGGAGCCGCTCGTGATGGGCGTGATAAAGTTACAAAAGGCGACTTTGATCTGGCTCGCGACCGCGTTCTGATGGGTGCAAAGCGTGAGGAAGTCTTATCGCCCCATGAACGCGAAATGACGGCTTACCACGAGGCTGGCCACGCCTTACTGGCATGGTTCCAGCCAGAGCTTGATCCGGTTCATAAAGTGACGATCATCCCGCGTGGGCGCGCTCTGGGTGTGACTCAACTGCTCCCGAACGAAGAGCGATACAACATTGGCGAGAAGCGCATCCATGCCCAACTCGTCTTCATGCTGGGTGGTCGTGCTGCCGAGAAGCTAGTCTTCGACGAGTATTCGGCTGGGGCCGAAGATGATCTCAAACGGGCCACTCAACTCACCCGGCGGATGGTCAGTCATTGGGGGATGAGCGAGGTCATCGGGCCGGTCGCCTTCCGGAGTGGCGAAGAACATCCATTCCTGGGGAAGGAAATGTCAGAGCCTCGCGAACACAGCGAAGCGACGGCTCATCTGATCGATCAGGAAGTACAGCGAATTCTGGTCGAAGCCGCCAATAAAGCCCGACAAATGCTGGTCGATCATCGGGAAGCTCTCGATAAACTTTCGATGGAACTGGTGAAAGCGGAAGCTCTCGATTACGACCAGATGGTCGGGATCATCGGTGAACCAATCCCGAGAACTGAGCACACTCTTGTGAGTAATGCGTAAGCTGGGGGATGTGAATCACCAGCGAATTATCGCTATTTGATCCGGGTCTTTCTCACCCACTGTGTGCCACTGCTGGCTTGCCAGCAGTGCTCCTCCCATGATGTCTTCGTCGTCAGACCTAATCGAAGACCCCACGGCGTCAGATGATCTTGTTCATCACACGCCAAGTACGTCCGAGCTCGCCCTCATCCCGACCTTCTCCCGTCGGAACGGGAGAAGGAGAAAAAACTCGTAGCAAGCTCCCAGCGTTTTTAGCCGGATTGCAGTCATGCCAATTCGGCTCTTTGCACACTACTGGTGAACTCAAAGACTTACGCGAGCGGGAGGATCTTCAGATTTACTTCTTGCCGGCTGCATGAGCTGCTGCGGCTTTGGCAGCCGCCTCTTCGGCTTCTTTCTGAATCTTGGCCGACTCTTCTGCAGTTTTGGTGGCGACCGGGGTACCGCCACCACCGCATCCGGCGAGCATTGTGGTTGAAAATCCACCGAGTACAAGAGTGCAGAGGGAGAGACGAATCAGATGAGTCATGGAGCAATTCCGCTGTGTAGGAGGAGTAAAGGAAACGCCTGCCGCGAATATCGCGACAGGCGCAAAAAGACAAACATCTTTGTACTAAGTATACGGCACTGACTGGTGGCTCAGATTAGAACTCGCCCAGGGTCTCGCCACCGTTCTTGGAGCCGATGCCGCGATAAAGCGTCAGGTCGATATTCTCGCTCAGGAATTTGACGGCCCCATCCCCCATCAGGAAGTGGGCACCACCGGTATGGCGGCTGCCAAAGCCTTGGTCTGAACCGCCATTGATGCGATAAAGTCCTTGCCCCGTTGTGGCATCGAGCACGTTGTCCATGATTCGAAGCTGTCCACCAATTGAGCTGCGACCATTGCAGCCGGCGTTGTTGTTGCCGCCTGCCCAGAGAGGATAATTTCCGTTACCTGTATTGGTTGGTGAGACGTTGGCAGAAATCGAAACTTCACCCAGCATCGCCGTATTCGACGTTCCATCCGTGATATCACGCATCTTCGTGAACCATGTGTCGTCATTGTTGTTCGACATTAGGAAAATGCCCGTCTGCCTGTTGCCACGCCAGTTACCATCGGCGCATGTGGTGCTGATTTCACCACCGATGTTGCCCAGATAGTTGGACTTGGCATATCCATCATTATCTTTGGCTGGCAGGACATCAGAGGGACACACGAAAGCAGCCAGTGTGTTTCTGGCAGCACCACCAGCGGCATTGCCGTTGATTTCCGCGGCGTTATTGGCTGGTGTTCCATCGATATTGGCATGCCTGAGATAACCCGAACTATTGACAGGGACGCGGTGAAAGTACAACACATCCGCAACCAACAAGTTGTAGAGCGGAGCCTGATCCAACTCTGGGAGAATGGCGGCACCCCAACCCCAGCTACGGTTATCGTCATCCGACATACCTGTTGGGAACACGTTGTAGGTGTCGTGGAAGTTGTGGAGTGCCAGACCAAACTGCTTGAGGTTGTTGCGGCACTGGGTTCTTCGGGCCGCCTCGCGAGCCTGTTGGACCGCGGGCAATAGCAGTGCAATCAGAATGGCGATAATCGCAATCACCACCAGCAGCTCAATGAGCGTAAAGCCGGTACGACGCACACAATGAGTTTTCATGCGAAGCTCCTCAGAACGAGTAAAAAGACAAGAAAGACAGAAAGGAATCAGCAAAAGACAGGCCGTGAGTCAAACATCCGATGTATGTCCTGACCCACACTATCATCGGTGAGATTAGTCACAGAGAGTCAACAAATCAACACCCATCAATACTTAAGAATGTGTGATTTTTCGAGAATTAACCCATTGCCCAGAAACGACTTAGTACACACACCATCCATGCTGGTATAACTACCAACACAGCATATTGACACCACTTAGATTGCGAGGTCAGGTATTCACTAGAGTCGAACGAAAAGGATCGGCATCACTCTTTAGTCAACGAGGCACAACTCAAGGGCGAGTGGAGAAAATGCCGCCTTCGCTTCATGTGGCATGAAATGAGCAAGCCCCTACTTTCGTAAGGGCTTGCTCATTGAAAATCTGCTTTTCGGAGCTTGAACACGGCACATGATCAATCACAGTTAATCATGCCGCAACAGGCTGAATACAGATTGCTGCAGCTGCTCAAATCAATCATTGGCTCGGGAGCTTTTTGAGGAGTTCTGCTGCGAGCTTCTTGCGGGTTGCTGGATTCGGATTACTGGTCGCGGCGTCGAACTCTGCCTGCAAGGCGGCTGTCTCGACGCCGGGTACAGAAACTTTGCCAAGTTCTTCACGGATCACGCTGACACCACTATCTGTCTGACCTGAATTCGAGAAGAACGTCAGCCACTCACGAACACGATCCAACGAGGTTGTTTCTTTAACTTTTTGAGCGGGAGCATACTTCTGCTCACCGGAGCTGCACCCTGAAACAACTGTTATGGAAAGAACAATTGCTGCGAAAGTTGCATAACTTCTGATCATGTTGGCTCCGCAAAATTCTAAGTGTTTTATCGAGATCGAGCTGATGAAAAAATCTTGAGTTCAAGCAATAGGAGTGATTGCAGTCAACGATTTCAAAAGTATCCCCAATCGTCGGGACGGAATAAAAACACCACTGCAGGAAGAACCAGCAGTGGTGTTTGGTCGTAAACAGATCGAGTTAGAAGTCGCCTAATGGATTCCCATCGGCACGGGCGCCCGCTCTTTGCCATAATAACGTGTCAATGTTCTCACTGATGAAGCGAACGGTTCCATCACCCATGGCAACATGTGCACCGCCAGTATGGCGACTACGGGCAGGAGCAATTGAAGATCGGTCAGCACATAATCCAAAGCCACCACCATAAGCTGCCGAACGGAATTTCCAGTTGGGGGTTGCCGCAGTGTTAAAGAGTGTCTGGTGAGGATAGGGTGAGGTCCAATCACTGCCACATGCACTCAAAGAACCTTCAGCTGTTGTTGAAAGCCCATTGAGTACCGCCCCTTCGGTAGCAAGTTCTGCAGCTGTGGGAAAATCGTTGTTAGCGAACGTGGGGTTTGTCGGATTACGCACGATGTCGGAATCCGATGTTCCGTTCTGATTGTTATCTCCCTTTAACAGTTCACCCAGAATGACCACATTGGATGAACCGTCCGTAATATCCCGGAAGTTCATTTCGCGCCCCTGGGTGATTATCCCATTGGAAACGGATCCAACAGAGGTCGCAGTCATTCCGCCCCAGTTATTCCAAGCGGAACCTGTACAGCCTGCGTAGTTATTACCTGGCTGTGCACCACCGTAGGGACGGTCTGACGGGCAAACAAAAGCTGCAATCTTCGAATTACGTGCGGTGGCGTTGGCCCCGTTGTCATAGGTGACGTTCATGTTCCATGTGTTGAAGAGGGGCGTCTGATCCACATAGGGAAGAATCGACACGACCCAGGAATGTCCATGCCAGCCACTCCCGGTCGAAGGCCAGTAAGCGCCTTTGGGAAACATGTTGTAGACGTCGTGATAATTGTGCAGTGCCAATCCCAACTGCTTCAGGTTGTTACGGCACTGGGTGCGACGGGCTGCTTCTCGGGCCTGCTGAACGGCGGGCAACAGCAATGCGATCAGAATGGCGATGATGGCGATCACCACTAACAGTTCAATCAACGTGAATCCGCGGCGAAGTGACTTCATAGAATCTTCCTGAAGATGTGAGAGAAAAGACATGATCATCAAGTATAGACATCAACACATCTCCATGCAAATCCCAAGTCTCTTTGCCAACAAAAAATTCAGGCACGCGCAAACTGTTTGATTATTAGTAGTTACAAAAAACACAGGTGCCAGAACTCTCTTGCAAATTGAGAATTCTGACACCTGAATTGCTGTCTTGAGTGAAAATACTCAAGAGCTGGCGACGCCTTGAGTGTTTTCAACTGATCGAACTTAACGTGAGACTGGCAAAGACTTTTCGGGGATTGGCTTTAATCCGGGGAGCTCAATGGGTGTGATGCCGCTCCCTTCGTAGCCTGGCACTGGCTGGCCATTTTCCTGCAGTTTGTCGACTGTCCAGAGCACGCCCCGGGTGACGACTCCCAACCACTCCTCGCTCAGCATCGTCTCATTGGGATGCCCCAAAGTGGTGCCAAACACCTTGGTTTTTCCCAATGTGTTCAACCAGATCACAGGATGCTCGGTCTTGGTTTGAGGTCCGAACGCGGTCGCGAGCGGAGTGCAGTTCGGCCAAACCTTTTCAATGACATACAATTCATCGGTCGGCGTAATCCACTTTTCGGGAAAGCCCTGCATAACAGGGTGCTGGGGCATGGCGTTGACGACATTTATTGGCCGTGCCTTTTCGTGCCAGCGTGAGGTGACGCCAATCAGTTCCCGCCAGCCATCGGCAATATCACCCGCATTGCGATAACTGTGCATCGAGCAATGAATGAAAATTGCCGGCTTCCCTTCCATGTGCGCCTTCAAGATCTTGCGAATAAAGGCTTCGTCCTTAACGTCGCCGAAGCATTCGTTGTGGATGATCACGTCGTAACCATCGGCCCAGTTCGCCTCGTTGTATTTCGATACTTGATGGTCCTTTTTGCCATCGCCTTCTTCAACCACATCGACCTGAATCCGCGCCCGCTGTGCCAACCCTTTCGAGATGATGATTCCCTGCCTTGGATAATCGTGGCAGCACCCACCTGAAATCAGCAGAGCACGAATCGGTGACACCGTTTCGCCAGCTTTGGCGGCAACAGGCTGTTCTTCTTGCGCATCAGCGACATTCCCGAGCGATAACGCCATGACACCACAGGCCAGCATCGCAATTGCCAAGAAGCCCCGAGTTTTATTGAGAGATTGATCCATTTGCATCTGCTGCCTCGTCTTTAGAAGTGATCGATTGAAAATGTTGGCAAAGCTCTCCGGTCTCCCTTAGGCCTGAGTTCGACCGATCATATCAACGGTCGGTGACCAATAACATCTTCCCGTTCACTTTACGATCCGTGAGATAACTTCTTCTTCCCGGAAGCTGCCTTGCAGATGGCGACACTCATCACGAATGTCGATCGAGCTGAACTTTTCAGCAGCATCTTTACAGTTCATCAGCGGGGTGCGATACTTTATTCACGCTAGAACCTCACTGTCCCCTGAACTACCTGAAAGTTCTGAGCAGGTTCTGGCACGATGACCTACCGCCAGAGAGCAGTCTCAATGGCTTATTTTCGAGGTTGAACCATGCTTTCCAGACAGCAGCCTCTTTCCCATGACCAGAGTGATCCAGGGCAGGTCACGATTGGTGCCCATTCCTATCGGCTGTTGAGCAATGTCTCGCTGTTGAGCAATCTCGCGCTGTTGAGTAATGTCGCAATCATTCCGCACTTCATGAATCGAGCCAGCCGGTGTTCTGTCGATTGGTCTAAGTTCACAACGAACGCGTTGAAAACCTTGATCTGCCTGGTCGTCACTGGTGGCGGAATCTGTTCCCTTCCAACTGAAGCTGACGCCCAGCATCAACCCACCCCCCGAACCTCACGTTCCGCGTTCCCGCAAGGTCAACCTTACTATCCACCCCATGGTGGAAATTCTGGCTATGGTGGATATCGCGGACGATCGTATGGCGGCTGGGGTGTGGTCAGCACGCAAGGCCCGGGCTGGGTGGGTGGCACATTCACTTCCGGTGGCATGATCACTTACAACCTGCCGTTGTTCCCCGCTTATTATGGCGGCTGGGGCAATTACGGCGCAGTGCCGTATTACTCAACCTGGGGTGCCTTTGCCCCCGGCATGGCTGGGCCGATTGGTGGTTATTCCTGGGGTGTCACCCAGACCGGGCCGGGCTGGGGGCCACCCATTGGTGGCAGCGTCTACACACCCGTGCTGGGGCCCAACGGCTTCGAGAACAGGTATGTGGGGACCTATGGCCTTGGCCCTTTGGGTGGCAGCATTATCAACTCCCCTTCGCCAGGCGCTCCGCTCCCCGGCATTAATGGTGGTGTACCCATTGGTGCGGGAATCATCGGCCCTCAAGGAAACATGCAGCCCGGGAACATTCCCGGCGGCCCGATTGTCGATCAATTCGGGATTGATGCCGCTTTGGTCGATCCGGCCCAACGCCCTGTCGCAGCTTCCAGTCCCGACTCAAAAATCAAAAGCCTGGAGGCCCAAAGCCTGGGAGATCACTGGTTTCGCCAGCAGCAATGGGCGAAAGCCTTTACTGAGTACCGCAAAGCAGTGAGCCTGGCAGATGACCGGGGTGAAGCCCATTTCCGCACAGGTCTATGTCTGGCTGCCATGGGCCAGTTCACGTCGGCTGTAGCGTACTTCAAACGGGCTTTGTATCTGAATCCGGAAATCGCCCGAGACGGCGAATCACTTGTGATGCTTTTCGGCGAAGACCACGATCTCGCACGCTTGAATACGATTCATCGCGTCAGTGACTGGGTGCGCGGTGACATCCGAGATACCGACCGCCTGTTTTTGCTGGGGCTGCTGCTGCATTTTGATCGCGACCCGCGATCAGTTGAAGTTCTGACGGCGGGCCTGCAGATGGCTGGTCGCGGCCCTCATTTTGAAACACTTCTGGCCAGTCAGTTGGCTGCCGCGCAGCCAGCCCCTGGCGAAGTACAAGATCAACTTCCTGCCATCCCTGGACAAAACCCTTCGGGATTGAATCCACCCCCGTCTGATCCATTAACGAACCAGCCCCCGCGGTCTTTGGGGCAGGGGGTGGCACAGCCGCAGCCCAGGTACTCCCCTGTGAATCCTCCCACGTCGAGCTATACAGTCATTCAACCACGTGGCGCCCGCAGCAATCCCACAATTCCACCGCGAACCTTGCCTCGGGAACCGCTGTTTGACCCTGCTCGTCCAGAACCAGTCCCTCAGAGTGATTTACCACCGTTACCATCAAAAAACGTCATTGATCAGCAGCCACCTGTCCCGGCGATCCCTCAGGAAGCAGGCCGGGATTCGCTGCCAATGCAGCCTTCGCCTTTGCCGCCCCCACCAGTCGCACCTCTTCCTGAGGACGGACCACCCACCAGACCGACGGTTCCTGAAGCGGGCAGTTCCGGCAATATGCCAGTCGTCGTCCCCCAACTCCCTGGTATGAGCGGAGCGACAGCCGGAACTTCAAAGCAAGTTCCTACAAAACCCAAACCACCCGTCAGCAGCACTGGTCCCATGTTGCCACCTCCCAGCCCGTAATCCATGATCCCAGACTCTGAAGGGGCGATTACAGTCAACTTTCGTCGATTCAAACAGTTCTCAGAATTCGTTCGAAGCGATGTCACCAAATTGAGTTGCATGGGGCTCGACAACAGGCGAGATTACGTCCAACTTTCGCCATTGGGCATCAGATGAATATGTTTCCATCGATGTCGCGTTATTGAGTCACCACCTGATTCTGGACAGGGACGCATGAGCAATGTGCACGACGCACAGATTCTGATCTCCATCTGTACTTACAACGAAAAGGAGAACATCCAAAGGCTGCTCCCCATGATCCGGGAAGTCCTGCCTGCCGCACACATCATGGTTGTGGATGACAATTCACCAGATGGAACGGCCCAAGTCGTGCGCGACTTATCGCAAACCGACCAGCACATCGAGTTGTTTCTCAGGCTGAATAAAGAAGGTCTGGGAGCTGCACAACTGGCCTCCTTTCGTAAAGCCTGCGAAAGCTCTTTTGACTATCTCATCAACATGGATGCAGATTTCAGCCATCACCCGCGCTATTTGCCATCGTTGATTACCGCGATGGGAACCGCCGATGTGGTGATCGGTTCCCGCTATGTGCCGGGTGGTGGAGTCCAGGGCTGGCCCCGGAGTCGCCGGCTGATGAGCTTTCTGGTGAATCTTTATTCGCGGACACTGCTGGGCATCAAGGCTCGAGACACCAGTGGTGCCTACCGCTGCTACCGGCTGGAGACATTGCGGCAAGTGCCTCTTGATCAAGTCCGTTCCCGAGGCTACGCCTTCCAGGAAGAGATCCTCTTCCGGCTGGTTCGCGCTGGTGCTCGCGTGGTCGAAGTCCCCATCCTCTTTGAAGACCGTCAGCACGGCCAGTCAAAAATCAACTGGAAGGTCGCCCTGGTGGCACTTTGGGACATGTTCTGTGTCGCAACTGAGCGACTTAGC
Source organism: Planctopirus limnophila DSM 3776 (assembly GCF_000092105.1). Classification (NCBI taxonomy): domain Bacteria; kingdom Pseudomonadati; phylum Planctomycetota; class Planctomycetia; order Planctomycetales; family Planctomycetaceae; genus Planctopirus; species Planctopirus limnophila. The sequence continues at coordinate 2,108,942 of NC_014148.1, forward strand.
CGCCAACCCGTCAAGCAGGAAATCTCGACTCAGGCAGAATAATTACGAATGCGTATGCTCCGGCCCGGGAAACTGGCCAGCATGGACTTCCTGCACATATGCGCGGGCAGCACTGCGAATCTGCGAGTCGATCTCAGCAAACCGCTTCAGAAACCTGGGTGAGAAACCTGGCGTGATCCCCAGTAAATCGGGCCCCACGAGAACCTGTCCATCACAATGTGGGCCAGCACCAATGCCAATGGTCGGAATTCGCAAAGATTTGGTCACCAGTTCGGCAATCTCCGAAGGAATCAGTTCGAGGACAATGCCAAAAGCACCAGCCTCCTCGGCGGCTTTCGCATCAGCCAGAATCACGTCGGCATTGCGTTGAATCCGGCCCAATCCGCCCAATTTGTGCATTGCCTGTGGTCTTAACCCCACATGGGCCATCACGGGGATATCGGAATCAGCAATCCGGCGAATCGTTTCGGCCTGCAAGGCACCACCTTCCAGTTTGACCGCCGCCGCCCCGGTTTCTTTGAGGATGCGACCGGCATTCGCCACTGCCTGATCGCCATTCACCTGATAACTCATGAATGGCAGATCGACGATCACCAACGCCCGCTGACAGGCCCGAGCCACGATTTCACCATGATAGATCATCTGGTCGATCGTGACAGGCAATGTTGAACTGCGACCTTGCACCACCATTCCTAAAGAATCTCCCACCAGCACCGAATCGACGCCCGATTCATCAAAAGCTCTGGCCATGAGGAAGTCGTAGGCTGTCGCCATGGCCAGTTTTTCGCCGCGAGCTTTGGCTCCCTGGAAACGGGGAACTGTCATCCTGGGGCCAGTGAATGATCCTTCAGCCTGACCGTGAGGAAGGAGTGGGGCATGGTGCGACATGATGAAAATTTGAATCTCATGGGTGAACAGAGCATAGAGAGCTGCCGTCGATGATGGCCAACCATCCCCAGCGAGACAACTTTGGCAGACTGAAGTTCAGACTTAAACTCTGAAAATGTCGCCAGACACGCCGCGATCAGCGGCTCGGCAATCCCAAAACACGTGGTGCATCACCTCAAGTCATCACATGAACGACAATGTGCCGCACATGAGGAAGTGACCACACCCACCAATGCACAGACGATCAAAATATGTGATAAACCGAAAGAAAAGTGTTCTTAAGAACACTTTTCATGTGATATTCTAGCACATCGACCAACGCCAAGTGTTTATTTTTGCTGCATCATTTTGCAACAACCACCTGTGCGATAATCGATCACCGACTGGTTAACTGGTGGGTGATCTCACAATTCCTGCATTCGAAAGCGCTAGAACTCGGTCCAATCTGAGAAACTCAGAATTGGCATAGAACGTGCCATTGTAGCGTAGCATGAGTCGCGACAGGCGTTGGCCCGCACTTGTCGTTACTTATGAAAGGGTGACCTGCTCTCTCAGAGTGGGTCACCCTTTCTGCTTTCTACCCCGCACGATTTCTCACTTCTCTCCTCATGTCAGCCCAATGCTCGCCCACGCCAACTCACCAAAGCCATCATCGCTCAACACTGATACCTTCCAGACTGAACTGCTTGCATGATTCCGAAACGGGAAGACTGAGGGCAGCATGCTTGCACGACGCCCTTCTCAGTTGACGGCTATCAGTGCTGGACCTGCTGCGAATCCCGATCCTACCGCAAAAGTTCTCCAGCCAACTCAGCTCCGAGATCACTCCCGGGCATTTCACTCCCGTGGATTGATGGAACAGTCAGCCACCTGTATTGTTCCCTTATTAGAGATGGTCTTTTGACACGAAGTTCGACGAAGAGATCTGTGGAGTAGCGCTGTGACAGAACGAGTTGTCATCATCGGTTCCGGCCCGGCAGGATGGTCAGCAGCAATTTATGCGGCTCGCGCTAGTCTCGAACCCCTGGTTTTTGAAGGCGCCATCTCCGAAGAGAACCGCATTCGTGGGACTCTGCCACTGGGTCAACTCGCTCTCACAACCGAAGTTGAAAACTACGCCGGCTTTCCGGCAGCCAATCTCACACAATTTCTGGAGACGGCACTTCCCAAAGAACGTCGGCAGTACATGGCACCACACTCAGGCCATGGAGTGACCGGGCCGGAACTGATGGAACTGATGCGTGCCCAGGCAGTGAACTTTGGAACCAGGATTATCACTGCAGATATCGTTTCCGCCGATCTTTCCCAGCGGCCTTTTGTGCTGAAAACTTCTGACGACACCGTTGTTGAAGCTCATTCGCTGATCATTGCGACGGGAGCCCGTGCCAATTATCTGGGTCTGCCCAGCGAAGATCGATTTAAAAACTATGGTGTCTCGGCCTGTGCGGTTTGCGATGGAGCGTTACCTCGCTTCCGCAATAAGCCACTGGTGGTCGTCGGTGGTGGTGACAGTGCCATGGAAGAAGCAACTTACCTCTCCAAGTTTGCTTCCAAGGTTCATCTCGTTCATCGTCGCGATGAATTCCGCGCCAGCAAAATCATGGCGGCCCGTGTGCTGGACAATCCTAAAATTCAGGTCGAATGGAGCTCTGCCGTCACCGAGGTTCTGGGGGATGACCAGCACGGTGTCACTGGTGTGCGGCTGAAGAGTCTCAAAGATGATTCCGAGCGAACACTCGAGGCAGCGGGGATGTTCTGCGCCATCGGCCATACACCAAATACCGATTTTCTTGCAGGGCAGATTGAAACGGACGACAAAGGTTACGTTGTCTATAAGACGCCGTTCCGCACAGAAACTTCCGTCGAAGGTGTGTTTGCCGCTGGTGATGTCGCCGACAGCTACTATCGCCAGGCGATCACCTCAGCCGGCACGGGTTGTATGTCGGCACTCGATGCCGAACGCTGGCTGGCCAGTCAGGGAATTCACTAGCACTTGCCCAGCCACGTTTGAAGATGCTTTCCAAAATCTCAGAATAAAACCCCGGTCGGTTTTTGACTGGGATATCCCCTGCAGGAAATGAATATGCTGACCAAAGATGGCGTTCTCGGGCGAAGACAACGGCTTTGGAATACAATCCCTTCGCGGTTTGAATGGCTTCTGATCGCTGACCCGAGGCATGTTCAATACCTCTCGAACTTTCTTGTGAACCCGTTGAGTTTTTCAGCGGGTGAACGTGCCTGGCTCCTGCTGGAACGATCGGGCAAGGCCACTCTCCTGGGCGACAACTTTACCCTCCGTTCGAGAGCCATGGAGCCGGTGGTCGATGATGAAGTGATGATCAAGTGGTATGACCACCAGCATTCCGTCATCAACCGCGATCATGCGCTTCTGGAAGCGGCTAGGCAGATCGCAGATCGTTTGTATGGTCGCGTAGGTGCTGTCGAAGCCGAATGGCTGCCGCTGGGTGCCTTCGAGGTCTTGGGGTTAGATCACGAATCTCACTCGATAAAGCGAGAAGCCGGAGACGGCCTTCCCGATAAGTTCCCTGTCGATCTCGGAACGACGATCCGATCGCTGCGTCGCCAAAAAGATGCGGACGAAATCGCCTTGCTGAAGCAATGTATGGCGGCAGGTGATGCTGGCCATGCCTTTGCAAGAGAATTTGTGGCGACAGGACGAACTGAACTCGATATCTACCTGGGAGTACAGCAGGCAGCACTTTCGGCTGTTGGCCGCACAGGGCTCGTCTACGGCGACTTCCGAGCAGCCACTAAAGAAACACCCAAGTCGGGGGGCTTGCCCACAAATTATGCTCTCCAATCGGGAGATATGTACATTCTCGATTATTCGGTTTGTCTGGATGGTTATCGATCCGACTTTACCAATACGATCTGCGTGACCGAACCAACTCCAGAACAGCAGAAGCTCTATGATGTCGTGATGGCCGCACAGCAGGCGGGCGAAAAAACACTCAAAGCGGGTCGACCTGCCAAGGATGTATTCGCTGCCGTTGAAGCCCCCATCATTGAAGCCGGCATGAAGGATCGTTTCGGACATCATGCCGGCCATGGAATTGGTCTGGCACACCCCGAACCACCAGTGCTGGTTCGCGACAGCACGGATACTCTGCTGGCTGGTGATGTGGTCACTCTCGAACCTGGACTCTACGTTCCCGGAGTGGGTGGGATTCGCATTGAGCACAACTACCTCATCACCGAGACAGGTTACGAGCGGCTCAGCCAGCATGTGATTGCATTGAGATAATCTTCCTCATCCCTGTTTGACTCTCTTTTGTGGCCGATTGAAAATACATGACAGATGCGATTGGTTCGGTTCGTCCTCGCCGGGTTCTTGTGACGGGTGCCGGTGGATTTCTGGGGGGCGTGCTGGCCCGTCGTTTGCAAGCTGAGGGACATCAGGTCGTCACGATTCAACGTGGCGATTACCCTGAGCTTGCGAATGCAGGAATCGAGTGCCATCGCGGCTCGATTACCGACCTTTCTGTCCTTTCACGAGCCATGGAAGGATGTGAAACCGTCTTTCATGTGGCAGCCAAAGCCGGCGTGTGGGGATCGTGGCTCGATTACTTTCGCACGAATGTGCAGGGGACTCAGGCTGTCATCGATACCTGCAAACAGGCACATGTCCGCCAGTTGGTATTCACCAGTTCTCCGAGTGTGATCTTTGATGGGAAAGATCAGGTCGGAGTGGATGAATCCTACCCCTATCCAGCTTCGTATATGGCTCATTACCCGGCCACGAAGGCCGATGCTGAACGACGGGTCTTGAATGCCAATCATGAGAGTTTGCAGACGATTGCACTCAGGCCCCATCTGATCTGGGGGCCCGGAGATCCCCATTTGATTCCACGAGTACTGGATCGCGGCCAGAAGGGGAAGCTACGCCGGATCGGAAATCGTGAATACCTGGTCGATGCCGTCTACGTTGATAACGCTGCCGACGCACACCTGCTGGCGATGAATGCACTCGATCGAGGTATCGGCGGAGGGCAAGCCTACTTTGTGACCAATCAGGAACCGTGGGAGTTATGGAAGTTGCTCAACGCCATCCTCGCTTGCCGTGGGATCGCTCCCGTCACAAAAAAAATCCCGGCCGTTCTGGCGAAATCGATGGGGGCACTGTTTGAGACCACTTACCGACTCCTCGGGAAAACGTCCGAACCACCCATGACCCGTTTTGTCGCCAGCCAGCTTTCGACCAGCCATTGGTATTCCCCAGTGAAAATTCAGCGAGACTTGGGGTTTTTTCCTAGGATCTCGATGGACGAGGGGTTGCAGATGCTGGCGAAGTCATTGACATCCCCATCCTGACCAAAGCCTCGATTCCTCCAGCCCCTCCCAAACCTCACTCCTCCCACATTGACATAAATCACCCCTCAGCTTCCCAGTCATCCCGAATTCACGGAATCTCCGGCAATTTCCGCCATTTCATTGGCGTCACTGATTCATTTCACTTACCCTTTCCCGGTGGTTTAGGAAGCTTTTGTCGATTCCGCTGACTTTTCCGACAAGGATAACAACGGCGGTTTTCGAGCAATTGGTACGGATGCCCTTAGGGAGTGAATCTGAATGGTTTTTGCAGAGCGCAGGATGTGCGTGGTACTCGCAGTTTTGAGTGCAGTTGTCTGTCAGACATGGCTAATACTTGCCGCCGAACAAAACAGCCCTCCCGTGACTCCTCAGGTGCCGGCAGCACCTCAGAGCATTTCCTGGAGAGCCAGCTATCGAAAAGCCTGGGATGAGTCCAAAGCCACAGGCAAGCCTATGCTCATCAACATCTCGGCCAAATGGTGCCTCGCCTGTCGTACACTCGAACAGCAGACGCTTAACCAGCCGCAGGTGCAGCAGATGGTGAATGAAAATTTCATCGCGGTGCAACTGGATGCGGATGCTCATCGCGAACTCGTCCAGTCCTTCCGTGTCACTGGATTGCCCACCTGCCTGGTGGTCGCTCCAGATCTCACCATCGAAGACCGCATTATCGGCATGCAGCCAGCCAACACATTTACTGGCCGCCTGTCAGAATCTGTCAGACCCGACATCGAAATGGCCAGTACTCCGGCACCGGCCTCCGCAACTCAACCAGCCAATGGCATCTAATTGCCGTTGCATCTCAAAGTGAGTCGTTCAACCTGCAGAAAACACCAGCGGATCTCCGCTGGTGTTTTCATGTACACGCACGGAATTGCCGGTTTTCATCAGAGTGGCAATTGCATCGATTGCACTGTTCTGAGACTTCACCATATCGTTTTCGCGATGCCGATCCGATGACCAGTGACGTCACGGTGGGCGCAGGAAGTCATGGACAGGTCAACCAGAGCAGGGGTGCTCTTAACTGCCTGAAGATGAAAGCAGCAACGTGCGTGATATCTCGTCTGTTCGATCACTCAACGATCTTCGAGACTTTGTGCATCAGGAACTCTGTCGCTTCGAAAATCTGCTGGCAGAGCAGTTTCAACTGACCGAATCCCGTATTCTTCGCCAGGGAGAACTCTGCGGCTTACAGTTTATGCTTCAGGGCCCGCGGAGTGTTCGCCTCAACGCTGTCTGGGCGGCAGACAAAAACGATCTTTATCTTTACAACGCCCGCGGTGAGCGTTGCGCCAAACTTAAGGTCTCGACTCAACTCTCGACGGAATTGAGCCAGACAGGGTTTAGCCAGACAAAGTTAAGCCAAACAGACTCATCGGCTGCCTGAGTCGTTGTCTCTTCCCAGGCGCTAACTGGTCATCGAAGGGGTCAGCAGCAGTTCGGGCATGGAGGCTGACCGGCTTCCTGCAACCGGCAGATTGTCTCCACCACGAAACGTGAACACGACCGAGTATTTCGTATCGTTTGTGGTGTTTCGATCAGCCGCATGCAAAGCCAGGCAGTGGAAAAACAGTACATCGCCGGGTTCTAGCTCAACGAATTCCCGACGGGCAATCCACTCTTGATTCTCCGGTAAATCGGTCCGGAAAAACAACGCGTCATCCAGTCGTTCGCGGCTCAATTTCTCTCGATGGGAACCTGGAATCACCTGCAGGCAGCCATTCGCGCGCGTTTCGTTGCCCAGTGCCAGCCACACATTCACCAGATCGGGCTTGGTGTAGCTCCAGTAACGAATGTCCTGATGCCAACCTGTCTCGCTGCTGTAGGCAGGCTGCTTGGTCATAATGCAATTGTGATGGGCCAAAGGACAGATCACACGCGGCCCCAGAATCTGTTGCAAACGCCGCACCAGCTTCGGCTGCCCCAACCATTCACTAAAGACATAATCCCGCGTCAAGGCCTGCTTCAGTCGACGGATTGTCCGTCCACCTTCTGCTTCAAACGATGCCGGCGACCCTGGGTATTGCAACTCGGCTTCGTATTCGACGGGAGCAATGTGTTCATCCAGCCCCCGGCGAACGACTTCCATCATCCGCTGACGACTCTCTGATGTCCCCAATCCCCGGACAACGACGTACCCTCGCTCACGGAACTGATGGATTTCATCGTCAGAAAAAAAATCGCCGGGTAACTGGCTGGCCGTCGAACTGGAATTCGGGATGTTGGTCACTCTGGTCTCACAACTCACAAAATCGATCTCGATCAACAACTTTCAGAACAGACTCCCCAGGACATCCGTCCTCAGGCCGTCGGAAGAATACTGACTCACGATAGATTACAGCTCATACTCGCGAATCTTGCGATAGAGCGTGCGTTCGCCAATTCCCAATAGATTGGCCGCCTCGTCGCGCTTTCCACCGGTCAATTCCAGCGCCCGGGCAATGTAATACTTTTCGACATCGTTCAACGAACGCCCGATGAGTCCATCATTCCCGGCGGGATTCTGAATGAGATCAACTTCGCTGTGTTCATGATGGCCAGCACCAATCCCTTCCGGAAGATCATCCACATCCAGTTTGCCATCGATGTCGAGCACCATCATCCCTTCCACCACATTGCGCAGCTCACGAATATTCCCTGGCCATGCGTAAGCCATCAATGCCTGTTGAACCTGACGGGTAACGGTGGGAATCGGCCTCTTTTGGCGCTCGGCAAACTGCTTGAGAAAATGATCAATCAGGAACGGGATGTCTGCTCGTCGATCACTGAGTGGTGGCAAGACAATCGTGACGACTGAAAGCCGGAAGTAAAGATCTTTACGGAATGTTCCCTTCTTGATCATGTCCTGCAGATCAGCATTGGTCGCAGCCACGAGCCGGACGTTGATCGGAATCTCGTCGTTCGCACCCAGCCTGGTAATGCGACGCTCTTCGAGGACTCGCAGCAATTTGATTTGTGTGGCCATGGGCATTTCGCCCACTTCATCCAGAAATAATGTGCCACCGTTGGCATACTCGAATTTCCCGATTCGTTTCGTCGCCGCACCGGTGAATGCTCCGGCTTCGTGACCAAACAGTTCGCTCTCGAGAATACTCTCCGGCAGTGCCGAGATATTGAGCGGAACAAAAGGCTTATTCTTGCGTTCGCTGTTCTGATGGATCGCCCGCGCCACGAGTTCTTTGCCAGTCCCGCTTTCTCCCTGAATCAGGACGGTACTATCAGTCGGCGCCACGCTCCTCAACTTTTCGATCAGCCGGTGCATCGAAGGACTGTTGCCAATCACCCCTTCAAAGCCAAACTTTTCATCGAGTCGCCGGCTGAGTTCAAATGTCTTTCTCAGCAGTCGAATCCGCGAACTGGCACGGTCCACCGCTTGCCTCAACTCACTGATATCAAGCGGTTTTGTGAGATAAGTATGTGCCCCGTGCTGTCCCGCTGTCAGTGCCGATTTGATCGAGGCATGTCCGGTCAGCAAAATGACTTCGGCATCCGGCAGTTCAGCCTTTGACCTGCGCAGAATCTCCAGGCCATCCACTTCGTCCATCATCAGTTCAGTGATGATTACATCAAAGTTCTCAACCTCAATCAGGTCGAGTGCCTTTTTTCCGGATTCTGCTCCGGCCGAAGCGACTGTGCAGTCGTAACCCACACGCGTCAGACTGTCAGCCACGGCTTGTGCATGGGCTTCGTCGTTGTCCACAATCAGCACGCGGACACGGACTTCACTCGTTTCTGCAGGCTTGATTTCCTTGGCCATGAGTGACGGATTTTCCTCACACGAAGCATTTTTCAGGCATGTCGTCTCTTGTGATAGGATACCATCTCCTGATCATCCTTGCGATGTATCCGAGCGTCACTTCGAGGCTCGCCGTTCATGAGCAGAATTTTGTCCAACAGTTTCAATTTGAATACGATGACTCAAGTTCAACCGTCGCCGTTACACCAAGTTCGATTTCTTCAAGATTTGATGTTGCAGTTCAAAACCAGTTAAGCCGCTCCTGGCCAATGCACTTAAAAAAGTTCTGGAATTTCAAGCATGCTTAACGCTGATTCTCAAAACCGGGCTGGTCTACAGAATTTTCGGCTCCATCAAACTGTCACCGTCTGGGTGGGACTGGTGGTGGCGGTCTTGGCCTCATTGAGTGTTCTTCAAGCGGTCATGGCGGCTCCCCAAAAGGTATCCGCCGCCAAGCCAGTTGCCAGAGCTATCATGAAACTGGAGCTTGATTACGTCGTCAAAATGGATCGCACCGAATATCCACTCAAACCCGGGGCGATCGTCACCCTTCAGATGAGTAATGGCAAAGTCTACGAGAATCTCGAGATTGCCCAGGTTCAGAATGGCACCAAACCAGATACTTTCAAACAGATTACGTTCAAACCATCGAAGGGTGTTCCTCCCAAAATCGCACCCGTGGCCATGCAGCAATTTCGAATGGAAGACAACGCTTACGATGTCGTGATCGATCCACAAAGCAAAGGTTACCTGCTGATTGATCTGAAGCGACGCGATGACATCGCCGCCGAACGATTGAAAAGCTCGGGACATCGTTTATGGAAGGAACCTTCCAGTGAAGCGGTCGAGAAGGCGAATGCCTTCTATGACGATCTGATGAAGAAAGCACAGTCTGATAATCCGCAAAGCCGCTTCCATAAGGTGGAAACTCAGTACTTCGTGTTTTTTACCGATATGCCCCCAGCCCATGTGGCTGCATATATTGCCAATCTCGACAAAATGTACGACCAGCTTTGTGTCCTCTTCAGTGTGCCACAAGGGACAAACATCTGGCTGGGAAAATGCCCGGTGATCGTCTTTGCCTCGTCAAACGACTTTCGGACATTTGAAGCCCGTCATCTGGATAATCCAGAGACTCAAGGAATCGCTGGGCTGTCTCACCAGTGGAGTGATGGGCGAGTATTAACAGTCTGCGGTCGTGGTGATGACCCCGTCTTCTTTGCTGCCGTTTTAGTGCATGAAACCTCACACGGTTTTCTCCATCGAATTCGCTCAACGAGCCGCATTCCTCCCTGGATGAACGAAGGGATTGCCGATTGGGTGGCGGCTGTCGTCGTTCCACAAAGCGATCATATTGCCAATCGCATGAATGGAGCGATCCCTCAAATCAAAGCCACTGGAACTCTGGATGGACTGCTCAGCTCCAATGGCCGGATTGATGGCTGGCAGTACGGCGTCGCAGCCACCATGACACAGTTTCTCGTCACGACCGATGCCAATGCATATCGCGGGTTAATCACGGCTGTCAAAGAAGGCTTTACCTGGCAACAGGCTCTCGAACTCACCTACGGCATCACTCCGGCACAACTTGTTTCGGCCTACGGGAAGCAACTGGGATTTCCCGCCCTGCAGCCTTAATCAGTTCATACCACCCGGAACACCACCGGCACAATCCGCCGACAATACTCGGCAAAACTTTTCGGCCGATGTTCAAGCGTGAAAATTCCAGCGAAAGTGACCATGTCACTTTGGGTAATTTGTAGCGGGCTCGCGGTGAAGTGAGGAAAGGTTGTAAGTCATCGCTCGTCCGTTCCGATGTCATGATTACTGAGGGATAGGGATCTGTCTTCCGAGAGTGTGATGGAGCACCTTCGTGTGAGATTATGGCCGCCTCAGCCCTTTCACGACGCGATTGATCCATGTCGTTTGCCGGTGCACGCTCCGCAGGTGATCGACGCCGCCGGCGAATGGCTGTCGGCCACGATCACGGTACGGAGAGATCACCAGAAAATGGTGAGTCGATTCCACTGGCCGATCTGCTCCAGAAAACAATGGCCGGAAGATCGCTTAAGCTGATTCCTGGCCTGCCAGTGCGTCTCTGGGTTGTCTGGTTGACGATTTCTCTGGCGACTTTATCAGTCGCTTTTGCCAGTTGGCTGTTGATAGCCCACACCTCGTTGCCAGTTTTCTTTGCCCCAATCACACAGCGACTATTCAGCTCAAGCGACGCTGTGTTTTCGATTGTGCTCGAATCTGCAGGATGGCTGGCCGCTGGTCAGATCTTTTTCCTGATTGGCTGGTGCCGATCTCGCAGTTCGCTCGATTTCAAAGGACGGTACCGGGTCTGGTATTGGGCCGGCGTCTTGTCACTGACCGTTTCACTGTGCAGATTGCTCGATCTTCATAGCGCTATTGCCGAGATGATCCTGCAGACCACTCAATGGAAGTTCTGGAACCCCGTCAACGTTCTTTGGACTTCAGCTGCGTTCTTCACAGGCACACTCCTGGTGCGCAATCTCGATCGTGACATGCGATCCAGCCGGCTCTCTCTCTGGAGTCTCCGAGTCACAGCCGCTCTGATGATGATCTGCGTCTGTATGCGACTGGCGATGGATCGCTCGGCGAGCCTGAACGGGCAGGTCAATGCCAATGCCGAACTGTCTCTGGCAATTCTTCGGCTGTGGACAGCAGGTGCTGTGTTGGTGACTGCCTGGCTGCATCTCAGGCAGGTCGTCTACTTCTCGGCGGATCCTCCAGCTTCTCAAGAGCGTCGAGCGAACCGGATTACACGAGTTCTCAGCGGAATGAAGCTTTTCCGCTGGTGGGGAGTGAAACGCCCTGCGGCTCCAGCAAAGCCAACCCGTGTTCGCAAGAAAGCGGCTGCGTCTGAAGATGCTCCCAAAAAGACCACCCGCAAGAAAGCGACGAAAAAACGGACAACGCGTGCCAGGACAGTCGTTCAAAGTGAAGTGGCTGATGACAGCGAATTGAGCGAAGCCACTTATGACGAAGAGAGCTACGAATCAGGCGATCAATCGACTGACGAATCCGGGGAAGAACCACTCGACCGAGATGCGGAGATCCAGCGTGCGATGGATGAAGAAGATTGGGATCGTCTCGAAGAATTGACGCGTCCCGATCATGCCAACGCATCGAATTCGTCCTCTTCAGGAAAAGATCGCTCAACACGTCACCATCAGTCAGCCAGTTCCTCTCGAAAACAGGTTGAGGAAGAATCTGATGTCAGTGATGAAGCAACTGATTCAGCAGACTCTGGGGAAGAGTCTGCTGACCAGGATTATATGAGGGTTGATGAAGGGCACAAATCCCTCAAAGGGCTGTCCAAGAAACAACGCCGCGACATGAAAAAACGCCAGAAGCATGGTGGCTACGACGACAGCGATGACGAGTAAACGCGATTCATGGGGAATCGAACCTGAGGGCACTCACTTTTGGTTGTGCTTTCCGCGTGGCAATCTCTCTGAACGTGGATCAAAGATCAGACATCGCACAGGTGAATGGCTTCTTTTAGTCCAATCGCTGGATCCATGGTGGGAATGAATTCGTGCCCCACATAGCCCTGGTAGCCCACATCCAGCAAGGCCTGCATGACGGCAGGGTAATTGACTTCCTGATTCACATGCAGTTCACCGCGACCTGGATTACCGGCCGTGTGAATATGGCCCAGCCAATCTTTGTGCTGATGAATCCTCGAGATCAAATCACCATCCATGATTTGAACATGGTAAATATCAAATAACAGCTTCACTCGCGGCGAACCGACCTGTTTGAGAATCTCGACGCAGTAATCGACATGATCCCCCTGATATCCGGGATGTCCTTTCATCGGATGGGTCGATACCCGGCTATTCAGATGCTCGAGGCAAAGCGTGACCTGTTTCTCTTCGGCATAACCGGCGATCTGCTTGTAAGCCTTAACGCAATTCGCCATACCCACGTCATCAGGAATGATGACTCCCTTCGAGTTCGCTCTCATCCCGGTGAATGTGATCACACTGGGGCAGCCAAAGTCCGCCGCTTGATCAATTTTCTTTCTCAGAACTGTCAGACATTCTTCATGATTGGCAGGATCGTTGACCCCTTTGACAAAACCATGGCTCGAAGCAATCGCGCAGCTTAATCCGTGTTCTTTGAGAACAGGCCAGTGCACAGGATCCACCAGTTCCACACTCTGGGCACCCAGTTTTTTCGCCTGACGACAAAACTCGTGAATGTCCTTCCAATAGTCTTTATAGCACCAGTGAACCAGCGAATGGCGAATGTTCCCCTTCAGTGCCGGGCTCGTTGATTCCTGGGCAGAGGCAGCGCTGGTATTGATGGCTGCAGTTCCCGCTAAAGCAGCACCAGCCGCGATTGCTGCGAGACAGTCTGATGTCTGACCGAGCCATTCTCTGCGAGTTGAAGTCGTCATGATCTCTTTCCTGATGTCACTTCAGTCTGAGTTGAGAAAAGGATTATGCCATCTTTTGAGCGGGAAGAAAGTCCGATCAATTCAAACAACCAAAAAGCAAAGAACCCTGTGCAGACAAATATCTGCAAAGGGTTCTCAATGAGTTGCCAGTCATGAAGGAAAAGATACCTGGCGATTACCAGGCCAATCTTCCCCGATATGGACTACTCAAGAATTTTGGAAGCATCTTTGGAGATGGCAGCAATCGTTTCCTCAGTGAGATCCTTGGCGGCGAAGCCCTTGTTGACCTTCACTTTGCCTTCGACCCACATCATGACAGTAACTTCGGCCTGTGGATTGAGCTTGTAGCTCTTGGGACCAGCGGCGCCCTCAAATGTGGTCAATGGAATCTGCTTGATGGAATGCTTGGTCGCCACTTCGGACAGCTTTGCTTCCGCAGAGCTGGGCGAGTCGCTGGTCAGCACCAGGAAGCCAGCCATCTTGGCGTCGCGGTTGGCAGAGACCACACCATCCAGCGCCTTGGTCAGCTTGGCGACGTTTTCATCAACGTCCTTGGTGAAAATAGAGACCACAGGCTGATTGCCAAAGCGGCAGCGATAGCAGAGGTCTTCACCCTTCTGAGGGCCGGTAACATCATGCACATAAAACGCAGGAACTCGCTGGCCTGCGGAAAGTCCGGATTCAATTTCAGCAGCCGTTGAAACCACAACACCTGTCGCAACAGCAGCCAGAACAGCCAAAGACGCAAACAACTTCTTCATTCGGAAACTCCACATTTAACGAGGTGATCAATCAAGCCGATTTTCAGAGAAGAATCAATCCTCAGTGAAAACCAATGCAATTCCTGCATCACAGCTTAGTCATGTACCGGAATTTGATCCAGAACTTTCACGAAAGAACTGGGATCGGACGAAAAATGATGAAATGACGGATTGATCTTCTTATCGAAGCATCCCGCTTAAGGCGGTCTGACTTCGTCACCATGCCAACCGATCAACGAGAAGAAGCAACGAAGGCCGACAGCCCTGTCCGGAAGCCCCTCCAACGCAGAGTGACTTCGCGCCGTCGGCCTTCGCTGCGATCCCCATGATTGAGATAAGCAGGATCTGTGCCAGCGGCGCAATTTGCACCTTTATCAGCGATTTTCCGAGAGTTTTCGCGTTGGTCACTCCGCTAGATTTCCCATACTGACGCGAAAATGAAAATTTGATCGTCAGAATGACAACGCTTTACCTTTTTCCAACAACGCTCAAACGACGAATTCACCATTTTGAAACCGGGAGCCAGCGGGCTCATTGTTTTCAGGTTTTCCCTCGACATGTGCCCAGTTATGAATGGGCTTCAAAATCTTCAAGACTTCCTGAAGCAGCTCTTCATCAATAGGTTCTTCTGCCCACCGGCACCATTCCGAAACTCGGGCCGGGTTCGCGGTCCCGGCAATGCAGGTCGTCATCTCTTCATTTCGAATCGAGAACTGGAGCGCCAGCTTGGCAAGATCACTCCCATGTTCTTTGCAGTAAGCCGCCGCCTGAGCAGCGACTTCCCGAACCTTGGGTGTTGCCTTATGCCAGACAGGCAACGGATCATTGCACAAGAGCCTGGCAGCAAACGGGGCCGCATTCTCGATCCCCACTCCGCGTTCCTTCAAAAACGGAACGAGATCTCCAAAACTTGTGTTCTGCAACGTGTAATGATTGTACGACAGCACCACATCCAGAGGTGTCTGCTTGAGCACGGTGGTGAAGTTCTTCAGTGGGTAGCCGCTGACGCCGATAAACCTCACTTTGCCCGACTTTTGTACTTCCCGCAAAGCCGGGATCGTCTCGTCGATGACCTGCTGGACATCGACAAATTCAATGTCATGGCAGATCATGATGTCGATGTGATCCGTCCCCAGTCGATGCAGACTGACATCCACACTTTCACGCACACGCTTCGCTGAAAAATCGAAATGATTCGAATCGTATCGCCCCAGTTTCGTCTGGAGAATGTACGAGTCGCGCGGAATCTCCCGGAAGAGAATTCCCAGCAGCACTTCCGACATCCCGCGCCCATAAAACGGCGCCGTATCGATGAAGTTCATACCCTCGTCGAGTGCGACCCGAACGGCCTGCATGGCCTCGGAGACATCCACTTTACGAAACTCCTGCCCTAACGATGAGGCTCCAAAGCCGACCACCGGTAGCTTAAGTCCTGTCTTACCCAATTCGCGATACTGCATCTTCGTTCCTGAATCTGGCAGGGATATCTTTGTCGAAACAATTTATGCACGCACAATTCACGCAGCTTATGGCTGACGCACACCGACTTTAAGCAACAGATTCGCCCAGAGTGCCACATCTCCGGTTTGGATCGTCAGGACATGGTCGGTCGATTTCACTTCTTCGTAGAAGTCCCACTTGGAGATCGGTGTCAAAGGAATCGAAAGACCGGCTGCTGCCATCGTGGCAGAAAATTCCTTCCACACCGGGGGATCACCCAATTGTGCATACGGGTCATCGGCAGGGATTCCCATGGTATGCACATGATCGATCGGTATCGCCGAAAGTATGGCTTCGAGCACCTGATTTACCGTCACCAGCCCTGGCGATAGATTCAACGAAATCAGCGTCCCATTGGGCCCCATGGTTGTTGAAGCGGGGTAGTTGCCATCCGCAATCAGGATGCGGGCATGATGCCCAGCCCGTCCCAGGACAGCGAGAATATCAGGATGAATCAGTTTGGATTTGAGCATTTGGATATGTTTCGTCTGGAGAGCAGGTTCAAGCGACTCAATCTCGTTGATCAAAACATAATGATCTTTGCCTCGCGATGAAAGCTGGCGATCTCTTCCACAACCAACTCACCCACCGGGCGAGTCATCAGTGGTGATTTCTGGAGGAGAAACCGGTGGATTGGTCGCCAGCCTTCTCAATTCCCGAGTCAAAAGCTGGTCAAGGGCCTGAGCAAACCGCTGCTTGTCTTTCACACCATAAGGTGCCGGCCCACCTGTCAATAATCCCGCTTCGCGCAGTTGATCGTTCAAATCGCGCGCAGCCCGGCGTTCGCCAATCGTTTCCTGTGTACAGAGATAGCCATGAAAGTCGATGACGAACACGCCTTGAGGAATCAGGTCAGACATCAGCGGCACATCACTGGTGATTGCCAGATCGCCTCGATTGGATTGAGCGACAATGTATCGATCAGCGACATCGGGCCCACCGGGAACAATCTGCAGTTTGACAAATCGATTTCCAGTTGGAACCCACATGCCAGAATTCGCCACCACAGTGGTTTCCAGCTGGAGTCGAGTGGCTGCCCGGAAGACGAGTTCTTTCACTTCCCGCGGACTGGCATCCCCATCGATCCAGATCTTCATACACGATCCTTATGGCTATACCTCAATCTCAGTGTCGTCGGCGATAAGACGTCGACTCCTGAGACTCCATGATTGCCAGACGTTCAAAAAAACCAGAAAGGCAAAAGGCCATTGCCTTTGCCTCTCTGGAATTCGGTCAAGGTCAAACTTTGGGATATCAGTTGCCTGTGGGCAAAGGAATTCGAATGCCTTCTTTTTCGAGCAGTTCGCGAACATGTTTCAGTCGCTCAAATTCAGGAATCGTAATGGGGCCTGTATAGGCCTCGCTTTGCATTTTTCGAGGTGGATAGGTGAGATAAGTTTTCATCAGATCCTTGATGGCCACATTGAACGACACCAGAATCCATGTACGTTCTGTGTAGTTATTCATAAAAATATCGTAGCGTTCTTGAGGATCCTGCCAGAGGTCAAATACCTGTGGAACTGTGGCAACATATTTTTCGGGCCCTTTCCAGCCCAGGTTTGAATCAACACTCAGTCCTCCCGTTGGTTGGCCATCATCTCCCCTCAGGTTGAATACGACCTTATAGTTCCCAATTCGAATAGCGCCGGGGCTCAGTTCCGTTTCGGTGAAGTAGAACCACGAGTTTCTTGGACATTTACCACTCCCAGTGAGGACCGGAGTCAGGTCATAGCTATCAAAAATCATAGGTTGGCCTTCACGATCTTTCGTTGGTAGCTGTACCCCGGCAACTGAGGCAAATGTCGCCATCAAGTCCAGACCACCCACGATATCGTGATTTCGTACTGCAGGCTTAATTTTTCCAGGCCAGACGGCAATCGCAGGCACACGATTCCCACCCTCGCGAACAGTCCCCTTGGTTCCGCGAAATGGTGTGTACCCGGCATCAGGGTAGACATCCTGCCAGGCGCCGTTATCAGTCGTGTAGAAAATCAACGTATTCTGATCGAGCTTTAATTCTTTCAACTTATCGACCACACGGCCAATGCGCGTATCGAGCTCAACAACAGAATCGGCATACTTCGACTTCGAAGGTGACTTATGCACAAACTCCGGTGCTGGAAGATTCGGCTGATGCACCTTCATGAAGTTGATATGTGCAAAGAAGGGCTGATTGGGAGTTTTGGCGGCATCTTCCAGAAAACTGATGCCCGACTGCTCAATGTACTGATCCAGAAATGGAATCCCGACGACGCCTTTGTCCGGCGTGTTGACATACTGGCCATTGACCTTCCAGTCTTCGCGAGCTTTTTCGCCAGCATTCCCTGAAAGCGAACCTTTGGTGATCTTTCCGAAGAGTTCCCTCAGCGATGGATCCATATCCGGGAACCAGGTGGGATCACCATAGGTGTAGGCATTGCAATGGTAAAGAAAGCAATGCTTCATCACGTCATAGCCATGAGCATTCGGCAGAGCGTAATCGGCTTCCCCCAGATGCCATTTGCCCGTGAAGTATGTTTTGTAGCCACCCTGTTTGAGTACAGAACCCAGCGTCCACTCGGCTTTAGGAAGTCCGCCACCTTCACCCTGAAAAGCCACTGTCGTCATTCCACTCCGATTAGGAATGCGACCTGTAACAATGGCCGCACGCCCTGGCGTGCAACTGGGCTGAGCATAAAACGAGAAAAAGGTCATACCATTTGCTGCCAGCCGATCGATATTCGGTGTTGGCATCCCGCGGCCTTCTCCTCCCCCATAAGGCCCGAGATCGCCATATCCCGTATCGTCCGAAATGATCAGCAGAATATTGGGCTTGTCCGCCGCCATCGCCATTCCAGACAGCATCCATCCCAGGGCCAACGTCAGCAGGCTCATGTGAAGTTGTTTCATCGTGCAAAGACTTTCCATGAAAAGGTTCGAGATTCCATGCAGCAGGTCTCGCTGGTTAACGATTTGCTGGACATGGCCCTGGCCAGAGGACCGTGCTGCGAACCGGTCGTTACCGGCAAGCAGGCCCTGCAAACACATTTCTGCACGCTACAAAGCCTCTGAGCGCTTGGCAAGCAGTTGGCCTGTGAACATATTTTCATAACAGATTCACTTTTCCCCTCGACTTTCACTTAAAAAACAACTCTCGATGCTTGGCACTTCACTGCTCTCACCTCGAACTCTCCACGGCAAGCCAGAGAGCCGCTATACTCTGATTTCGATCATTCACCGATCACGAAAGAGTTTGTCATTTACACTAAGGGTACCGGGCGTTATGGCACTGCTGCAGATTCGAGATGCCTGCAAAAGTTATGGTTCGCAGATTCTGCTCGACCATGCCGAAGCCACCATTTCTGAAGATGTCAAAGTCGGCTTTGTCGGCCGCAACGGCGCTGGCAAAAGTACCTTGCTGCGAGTTCTCCTGGGGGAAGAAGAACTCGACAGTGGCACCGTCTCGCGCCATCCGAATCTCCGGCTCGGCTACTTGCGCCAGCATGATGATTTTCGCCCCAACGAGTCGGCACTCGAATTTCTCATGCGAGATAGTGGCCAGCCCGATTGGAAGTGCGGCGAAGTGGCCGGCCAGTTCGAACTCAAAGGGAGCTACCTCGACGGCCCAATTTCCAAACTTTCCGGCGGTTGGCAAACCCGCGTCAAACTGGCGGCACTTTTACTGCACGAACCCAATCTGCTGCTCCTGGACGAACCCACCAACTTTCTCGATCTGCGTACGCAGATTCTGCTCGAACATTTTTTGAGAGGTTACAACGAAGCCTGTCTGATTGTTTCCCATGATCGCGCCTTTCTGGGTGCCACCTGTACTCAGACTCTGGCACTCGCCCGCGGCAAGTTGACGATGTTCCCCGGCAAGATCGATGCCTATCTCGATTACGAGCGGGAACAGCGCGAGATCATAGAGCGCTCGAATGCCTCTGTCCTTGCCAAGCGTAAACATCTCGAAGAGTTTATCGCTAAGAACAAAGCCCGCGCGAGTACAGCCACCCAGGCTCGTTCAAAAACCAAACAGCTCGAACGTCTTGAATTGCAGGATGTTGAAGCCGACGAGGCCACTGCTTGTATTCGCGCACCCATGATCGAACCTCGGCAAGGCCCGGCTGTCCGCTGCAAAGAAATGGCGATTGGCTACGCCGAAAGAAAAATTGCCGAGGATATCACCCTCGAAATCGATCACGGCTCGCGTGCTGCCATTGTGGGTGACAATGGTCAGGGGAAAACCACCTTTTTGCGAACGATTGTCAATTCGCTCAAGCCACTGGCTGGCGAACTCCGCTGGGGACACGGCTGCCAGGTCGGTGTCTATGCGCAACACGTCTATTCCACTTTACCACCAGAAAAGACTGTCATTCAGTATCTGGAAGAAACCGCAGCGCCTCTCACACGTACGCAAACAGTTCTGGATATTGCCGGCGCGTTTCTGTTCCGTGGTGCCCATGTCGAAAAGAAAATCAGTGTGCTTTCGGGTGGTGAGCGCGCGCGGCTCTGTCTCGCGGGCATGCTGCTCAGTCAATACAACGTCATGGTGCTTGACGAACCGGGTAACCACCTCGATGTGGAGACCGTGGAAGCCTTGGCAGATGCTTTGGTGAACTACAAAGGGACCGTGATTTTCACCACACACGACCGCCACTTCATGAAGCGTGTCGCCACCTGTGTGATCGAAGTCAAAGATGGTCGAGTCACCAATTACAATGGCGATTACGACGCTTATGTTTACGCCGTCAATAAAGAAATCGACGACGGAGAGCGTGAGGCCAATGCCGGAAAAATGGCCAAAGCACCAGCGGCAGTCCTCGCCCCGAAAGCCGTGAAACCCAAAGGTAAAGACGACCGCGCCCTGCGAAAAGAACTTCAGACCTGCGAGCGAAACATTGCCAAACTCGATGAGCAGAAGAAATCACTCACTCAATCACTCTCAAACGAAGCTGACGCCAAAAAGGCCTTAGAGCTCCACAATCAGCTCGAAGACATCACCAGCCAGTTGACTCAGGCTGAAGAACGCTGGTGTGAGATTCAGGAAGAGCTGGGCGAAGGCTGGTAGGCCGATCAATTCTGTCCTTCATCCGCAGTCGCTGGTAAAGCCTTGCTGATCAGCACGATACCGAGAATTGCCGAGACGGTTGAACCCATCAACGTCCCCAGCTTCCCTGCGGATATAAGACTTTCTGGAAGTGCGAGCGATCCCAGGAATAGTGACATCGTAAAGCCAATCCCCGCGAGACATGCCCCACCCAGATACAGCTTCCAGTTCACACCGTCGGGGAGTTTGGCCAGACCAACCAGTACTGCCAGAAACGACAGCCCGAAAATCCCGACGGGTTTTCCAACAGCTAACCCCAAAGCCACACAAAGAGAAACCGGTTCAAAAGCTTTACTGAAATCCAAAGGGACACCGGCATTCGCCAGGGCAAACAGGGGCATGATCAGAAATGCCACCCACGGGTGGAGCGCATGCTCAAGTCGATACAGTGGTGCAATGCTTTCTCGCGTGGCGAATTCGGCTTCTGCCAGATCATCGTGCATGGTTTTATGCAGGGGAATTGGCTTTCCAGGTTTCGGGGATTCCTGATCAGAATCGGACTGAAACTTTTTCAATTCATCCGTCAGTCGCTTCAGAACAGCAGTCAACGTCTCATACGGCACCCAGGCTTTTGACGGGGTCATCAGACCGAGGATCACACCGGCAATCGTGGGATGGACGCCCGATTTCAACACCGCCAGCCACGTCACACCACCCACAACGACATACAGCCAGACATTCCGCACGCCGACTCGATTCATCAGGAAAGTAAGTGTGATCCCCACGGCGGCGACAAACAGTCCCACGAGGGCCAGTTTTTCGGTGAAGAGGACAGCAATCAATATGACGGCCCCCAGGTCGTCCACAATGGCCAGCGAGAGCAGCAGAATTTTCAGACCAATGGGGACTCGATTTCCAAAGAGCGAGAGCATGCCGACCACAAAGGCGATATCAGTCGCCATCGGAATGGTCCAGCCCTTCATTGCTTCTGGCGGAACGCGAAAAACCTGACTAGCTCCCAGAAAGACGAGGGCAGGGACGATCATCCCGCCAATCGCTGCAATAATCGGGAGTGCTGCCTTGCGAAGATCACTCAACTCTCCTGAAACGATCTCCCGCTTGATCTCTAAACCGACAACGAAAAAGAAGATCGTCATCAGGCCATCATTGATGACATGGAGAAAATCCTTCTTCAGAACAAAATCACCAAAGCCAATGAAACAGGATGTTTCCCAGATATGCAGAAATTGCTCACTCCAGGGAGAATTGGCTGCAATCAGCGCGAAGGCCGTAGCGGCTACCAGGAGCAGGCCACTTGTCGCCTGGAGCTTCAAGAATCGTCTGACGGGCGATAACCAGCCCGCAATCTGGCTGGCAGGTAACAAACGATCTGCCGCTTGCTCGGACACAGGACGATCACCTGGGTTTGCCATCGATGAAGGATTCCTTGAGTCGGAAGTGAAGACATACGCCGAAGGTCAACTCGTCTCACCAGGTTGAGTATCAATTCTCAACATGGTGATGCGAGAGGTACCACAGCGGCGCCTCGGAGAAAACCTCAACCACCCGCGAAAAGACCTCGCATGCAAAGATCCGCAGCTATCAATCCCTGATGGCCACACAACTGACGACCTAAATTGACCCGCCGCGTTTGGCCTCAAGTTCTTCCCAGCGGGCGTAAGCGGTCTGTAGTTCTTGATGCAGTCGATTTAACCTCTCCGTGACAGTCGCCACATCCTGAGGAGACTGCTTGAAGAACTCAGGTTGCCCCATGCGGGTTTCGAGATTTGCCTGCTCCAACTCGAGCGATTCAATCCTGGCAGGAAGCTCAATCAGTTCTTTGTCTTCCTTAAAGCTCAGAGATTTTCCCTTTTTGGCTGCCGGTTGATTGGCGACAGGTGCTGCCTGAGCCACAACAGGTGTGTTCTGCCGAACAGACTTCTGGGCCAGCCAGTCATCATACCCGCCGACATACTCATTGACGGAACCCTCGCCCTCAAAGACGAGAGTCTGCGTGACCACATTGTTGATGAACTGCCGGTCATGACTGACAAGCAGCACTGTTCCGGGATACTCGACCAGCAAGTCTTCCAGCAATTCGAGAGTTTCGGCATCGAGATCGTTGGTCGGTTCGTCGAGAACCAGCAGGTTCGATGGCTTCGAGAACAATCGGGCTAACAATAAACGATTGCGCTCACCTCCCGAGAGATACTTCACCAGCGTCCTGGATCTTTCCGGGGAGAAGAGAAAATCCTCCAGGTACCCAATGACATGTCTCCGGCGGCCATTGATCTCAATCATGTCCGCCCCGGGCGACACATTCTCCTGCACAGAAAGATCATCATTGAGCTGTGCCCTCAACTGGTCGAAATAAGCAATCTCCAACCGGGTACCCAGTTTGATTTTGCCTGATTGAGGTGTGAGTTCACCCAATAGAATTCGCAAAAGTGTCGTCTTGCCACAACCATTGGGCCCGAGAATCCCAATCTTGTCGCCACGGGTGATGAGTGTTGACACATCTCTCAGTATGGTTCGCCCGCCAACTTCGTAATTCACCTTTTCAGCTAAGGCCACCACAGTGCCGGATCGCTCAGCCTCCTGGTGAAGCTCAACTTTGACATTGCCCACTTTGGCCCGGCGGGCCGCCCGCTCTTTGCGCATCTCCATCAGTGCCTTGACGCGCCCTTGATTCCTGACGTTACGAGCTTTGACACCTTTACGAATCCAGACCTCTTCTTGAGCCAATTTCTTGTCGAAAAGAGCTTGTTCATGTTCCTCGGCAGCCAGGGCGGCTTCTTTTCGCTGCAGAAATGTCTGATAATCACATGTCCAGTCGAACAGACGGGCGCGGTCAATCTCGATGATCCTCGTAGCCAGTCGCTGCAGAAACATGCGGTCGTGTGTCACGAAGATCAACGTTCCTGAGAATCGGAGCAGAAATTCTTCGAGCCAGCGAATCGCTTCAATATCCAGGTGGTTGGTGGGTTCATCGAGCAGGAGCACATCGGGTTCGATCACCAGCGATTTAGCCAGCAGTACCCGGCGTTTCATCCCCGAAGAAAGGCTGTCAAAGAGCCGATCATGCGGTAGTTCCATTCGTTCGATAATCTGCTCGACCTGATGCTCCCATTCCCAGGCATAGGCAGGATCGAGCGTGGCAGATAACTCTTCCATGCGCCTGATTTCATCGGCTGTTCGCGGATTTGCCCCAGTATTCTGGCTCAATTGATTCTGGCTCAATTGGTGCAACCAGTACTGAGCCGCGACAGCTTCCCCATGAGAGCCTAAGCCACGGGCCACTTCATCAAAGACTGTCCCCACCACGCCTCGCGGAACATCCTGAATCTGCCGGGCGAGTTTGATACCTGATTGAACCTCAACGAGGCCCGTATCGGGCTTCAACTCACTGAGCATCAACTTCATCAGGGTCGATTTACCGGTACCATTTCGACCCACCAGACAGACTCGTTCGCCCAGCTCCACCTGAACTGTCGCGTTCTCAATCAGTGGCTTTCCACCATAACTGAAACTCAGCTCTTTCAATCCCAAAACAGCCATCCGGCAAATGCCTTTCAAGTGCGATTGAATTTCAATAACGCCTGTTTGCTTCCTGAGAAGCTAACAGGTAGGAGGGAAAATCACATTCTCATCGAAATCCCACAGGAAATCCCTCAAATATGGATAACTACCGATAGAGATTCTTCAATCAAGATTGTGTTATATGATGCTCGCGCGAAGTTTTCTCAGTCTAGTTTTTATCGCGAAATTATTCGCTTTACACTTTCATGTGTCACAAAGTCCGACAAAATGTCTGTAACGCCGACAAGCTTTAACACCAATTCCCATCCGATGCGATAGGTTTGGTGTCCTTCGCCTGTGGACATTCCAAATAAGTGTTTTTCAAGGGTTTGAACCATGCATATCGCAGAGCATAGGTCATCCCTCGATTTTCTTGCTGACTACAAGAGCTTCCTGGAAACAGTCCCGGCCGGTGCTGAACTGCTTGATGCCGATGGCCGTGTGATTTACGCCAACGCCGAGTATTTTCGAATATTTGGCTGTCCACCTCGTCGCTCGGAAGGTTCACCCTGGCTGCAGCGCTTCCAAAACCACAATTTGATGGAGGCCACACGCCAATGGGAAGGTGTTCAACACGATGAAGAGATTGAAGGCGAGCAAACCGAACAAACTTATGACGGCTCGCGAGTCTTCATTCGTTATCGTTTTTGCCAACTGCACAGGGTGAATGGCGATTCCACACTCAGGCTTTTTGTACGGTATTCTCAGCAAGTCCCCGCGGTCAGTTCCTGCGAACCCCCGGCATGCTCCACTGGATCGCCTTGTATTCCTTTGATCGAACAACTGCCCATTATTGCCTGGGCAGCCGATGCCAGGAACAACTGCACCTACGTCAATACCTTCTGGCATCAATTTACTGGTGCTGCTCATCATGAGCATCTCGGGCAAGGTTGGCTGAATTTCATCCACCCAGAGGATCTGGAGAGAATTCGTTCAGCAGATGAAAATCAGGCCACTTCCGATCTGCAATACCGCATTCGCAGGAAGGATGGCGAGTATCGCTGGTTTCTCGAATTCAGCAAGCCCTGCGTGAACCAGGATGGCCAGATTGATGGCTACACAGGGATCTGTATCGATACCACTGAGAGTCTTCGTGAATCGCGTGTTTCTGTCGAGCGAAAAAAGCAATTGCGTGCCATGGTCGAGCACGCTCCGGGAGTCGCTATTCAATGGTTTGATCGAGAAGGGCGGATTCAACTCTGGAATGCCGCTTCGACCCAGATGTTTGGTTTTACTGCCGAAGAAGCCATCGGAAAAACTTACGACGAACTCATTCACACTCCCGCAGAGTTTGCCTGCTTGCTCAAGACTCTGGATGAGATAGTACAAACGGGCCAGTCGATTGGTCCGAATGAGTATCAATTTCATCGAAAAGACGGCTCCACTGGAACTTGCCTCTCGACACTCTTTTGTATTCCCTCCCATGACGAACAGCCTTTGTTCTGCTGCATGGATATCGACATTACCGAGCGCATCCAGACGGAAAATGCACTCCGGGAAAGTGAAGCCAAGTTCCGCACCCTAGCCAAAAATTTCCCGGATGCGATCTTCATTCTCGACCCCGATGAATCTCAATTGCCACTCAAGATTGCCTTCGCGAATGACGCAGTCCGCACGATTCATGGCTACCAACCCGAAGAACTCATTGGCCAATCGCTGGCTAAAAAAATTGACGACGCACCCACAGCCGATCAGGTCCCCGAGAGAATTTCCCGCCTTAGAAAAGGCGAAGTGCTTCGATTCGATGCGACACATATCCATCGGGATGGTCACACCATCCCCATGAGTGTGACCGCCTGCATGATTTCCTGGGATGGCAAAACGATGCTGCTGGGAATCAACCGGGATATGTCTTTGCAAAAGGCTGCCGAAGAAGCGCAGCGCGAAAGTGAAGCTCGTTTCCGATCGGCGTTTTATTCTTCTGCCACAGGGATGGCGATTGTCTCCCTTAAAGGAGAATTCCTGGATGCGAATACTGCTCTTTGCAGCATGCTGGGGTACTCACTTGAAGAATTGACCTCGACAAGTTTCCCGGCCATTACGCACCCGACAGAAGTTGATCGCGATATCCATGCGATGAAACGTCTGATTCGTGGAGAAATTCCTTTTTACACGACGGAAAAGCGATATCGCCGCCAAGACGGCAGCTACGTCCCGATTTATATCTCAGCAGCTCTGGTCCGTAACAGCCACGGAGATCCCGCCTATTTTGTCTCACAAATGCTCGACCTCTCTGAGAAAAAACGGCTTGAGCAGGAATTGATCCAGAACCAGCGTCTCTCGGTGATGAAGCAAATGGCCAGCGGGCTCTCTCACGATTTCAATAACCTCATTTCTGTCATCCTCGGTTATTGCGAGACACTTCTGATCAGACCAGACACCACCGATCAGCAGCGAAGTCTGATTTTACCGATCCGTGAAGCAGGGCATCATGCTTCGCGGATGATCAGGCAACTCATCGCGTTCAGCCGCAAACAGCCCGTGGCCTTCGAACGGATCAATTTGAATTCCATCATTCGCAGTATGGAAATGATGGTTCGTGGCATCCTGCGACAGAACTTTGTGCTGGATCTTCGTTTGGCCGAACTCCTCCCCAACATCATGGCAGATCCCGTGCAGATCGATCAGATTCTGGTGAATCTGGCCATCAATGCCCGCGATGCCATGCCGGAAGGAGGAACATTCGCAATCAAAACCGAGTGGGTCTCGTCACATGCCGACCACCCACAATCGATACGCACCACGGAAACAGTCGTGCAGGCGAATGATCTTGTCCGCATCACTGTCAGCGATACGGGAACCGGTATCCCGAAAGATCTCATCCCGCGCATTTTCGAACCGTTCTTTACGACAAAAGGCGAGGGACAAGGCCATGGACTGGGTCTCTCCGTCGTTCACGGAATCGTCAATCAGGCCGGTGGCACCATTCGCGTCTTCAGCGAGCCAGGAAAGGGGACCACGTTCGAAATCGACCTTCCCGCCTGTGTCGGGCCCATCTCCCCGGATCGTCCCGAAGCTCCCTGAAGCTCAACGCCCTCATCGACTGCGAGGAGAAAGTTCCTCAAAGAACCTTTTGATCTCGATTTCCAGGCTTTCAGGTTCTTTGCCTAGACTTTCAATGAAATGGCGTAGCCGCCGGGAAGTAATCGATTCGTCTGCCTTTCGCTCCATTTCATGAGAGGTCGTGAGCAGTCGAACATATTGGCTGGGCCTGGTTTCCAGCAGAAAGAATGTCACAGCCCAGGCTTGGGCATACGCATCCAGAGCACGAGTTTCAAAGAGATCGTCACTTTCGATCAAAGCTCGCAACCAGCCCCGAGGCATCTTCTGTTGCATGGCACGAAAGTGCAGAAACCTTTCCCGGTTGATGCGATCCCACGCACTCGCTTGCCGATCCCGCTTTCGTAGGGCGTCATTCTCGAACGCCATAGCTAAGCCTTCAATCATCCAGACGGGCCCCGGCTCAATTCTCGAATGCAGACCATAATTGAAACCCAGTTGGTGAACCGCTTCGTGAATAAGTGTGGCATGACGTTCACGCAACGATTGATGCTTTTCACCTGGCGAGAGCAAAATTCGATTACTCTCGACCAGATAAACCCCTGCCAGATTTTCCCGTGCTCTTTTGGGACGAATCTTCACCAGCTGATCAAACTCAGCCTGTCGGGACGGCATGACAACGACGAGCGGAAACTCCAGTGGCGCAGGAGTATGGCCATACACACTCAACCAGCCCACAAAATCGCGGCGAACTTCATCGAACAACTCTTTCAGTTCGTTTTCTACACTCGCAGGTGCCGCCACGATCAACCCATCTGTCGCTGCCACACGCAGAGCTGGCCATTCCCGCACGAGCTGACTCTTCATCTCGACCGTTGTCATGGGCGAAAATTCGCCCGGCAACACCTGATAACGACTCACTTTGGCGAGATCGATCAACCGTTGAGATCCATCAGCCAACTGAAACCAGCATTGAACCGAATCCCTGGCCACCACGCGCCCGCGCAACATTTCTCCTTCGTACGAAATTTCCAAGCAGCGATCATCTGCCGGTAAACTGGCAGAGAAAGATAACCACACACAGCAGGCCCACAAAGTCGCGCGAAACATAAAAACCACTCGTGGAGCAAGGTACCTGGGGGAGACACACTCTGGCCTGATTCTCGTGACCATTCTTCAGCCAGATCTTGCGAATCTTCTCCTGATCGTCGCCTCCTTTGCGTATGATCGAAGAGAATATCGCAGAGGGCAGGGAAGTAGTGGCCGAAGATTGCCATGGTCAGCAAACCTGGAACCCCCAGTAAACAATCTAGTTTTTATTCGAGCACAAGCCGCACGATTTCACAGTTCGTTAGAGGAACGCCCCAAAATCATTCATCATGTTGCTGTTGAAAAAATTCAACTCGACGGATCAAGGAAGGTTTTGGCCACCTCTTCGAGGAAAGAGACATGCCAGACACTACGTTTTTTCGATATTTATCGACTCTATCGATTGTGACGCTGGCACTGTGTTCATGGGAACAGCTTTCATGGGAACAGATTGATGCAGGCGAGATTCGTCCCGTCGAACCCCTCCCGATGAGTGATCCTCAGCTTCCTGCTCTTGTTGCACAAAAGATTCGACAGCTCTCATCCCGGCAACTCGAAATTCGCCAGACTGCCGAAAAAGGTCTGGTTGAATTGGGGCCGGAGGCTTTGCCATTTCTTCCATCTCCTGAAGTTCTGGGAGATGCTTCCAGCCGTGATGCATTACGTCGTGTGCGCCAGCAGTTAGAGATGTTACGTGCCCGTGAGGCCGCACAACCTTCGCGTATCACTCTTTCGGGAACGTTCACCGCCAATCGTCTCGAAGCCGAGTTTTTGCAACAAACGTCCAATCCAGTCCGTTTATTGAAGAATTCACCCGAAACGACATACACCGTCAACTGGCAGGGTCTGACATTCTGGGAAGCGATCGCGAACCTGCTGGAGGTTTCCGACCTGGCCATCGATCCCGATTCCATGGGCTCGACGTTAACTCTCATCTCCTCGACGAAATCAGCGGCAGAGAGATCTATCATTCCCTCCGGGCCCTTTGCCTGGAGTGTCGAGTCGATCGAACAGAAGCAACTCAGTGGCACGCCGGGTTCCATCGCCAGACTTCACATTCGAGTCCGAACGGAACCTCGACTTGATCCACTCTTTGTGTTTGTGAACAGTCAGGACTGGAACGTGAATGCTCTGGTTAAGACCGCCGGTGAAAATGTTCCTGCTCTTGAGAAGTTGAATTTGTGGAACCCTTCCGCTCGATACGAACTGGTGGCGGGTTCAGTTCAGCAGGGCACGACGTTCACCATCGATGCCATCCTGCCGGAAGGCAAAATCCCCAGCGAATATCAGATTTCCGGCAAGGCATTGATTCACACCGGCCTCGTGAAGCAAGAGTTTGATTTTGCGGCGAATCGACTCAAACCTGGCCAATCGATTCGTCGTGGCGGAGTGACCATCACGATTCGAGCTGTCTCAGCACCCGAAACAAAACCTGCGACAATCGAACTTTCAACCGCATACGACGTGAGCGGCCCGGCCTTCGAATCGCACCGTGCCTGGGTGTTCCACCGTCAGGCATGGATCAAACGCGGCAAAACTGGCACCCTCGAGCCATTTGTGGAATTGAATGTCACCCAGGCCGCTGCGGGGATCACCATGGCCGAGTTCACTTTTGCCAATCCTCTCACCGAAAGTGATACGTTCGTTTACTCGGCTCCGCTTTTGCTTTCCGATCTTGAAGCCACGCTCAAAACAACCATCCCAGTGGCCAGGTAGTTCCGAATGCTACAAAACGCTCTGGCTCAGCGAACAATCGGCAAGTTGCCTTGACCGGAACGCCGGGTTGCTCAAAACTTCCCATGATTCTTCAGCCTTGGCTGGCACTTGCGCCCGAACTCGGCGACGATTTGTCACATCAGTCTCTTTGTTTCCTTTGCATGATAGAACAGCTTCAATGACCCAGTACAGCATGGATAAGATTGTCGCCCTCGCCAAGCGGCGTGGCCTGATGTTCCAGTCTTCCGAAATCTACGGTGGACTCAACGGTTTTTGGGATTACGGACCGCTGGGTGTCGAACTGAAGCGGAATGTTCGCCAGGCCTGGTGGGATGACATGATCACCCGGCACGACGAACTCTCAATTCCTGCAGGCGCTCCTTCGACCTTCGACATGGTGGGTGTCGAAACATCAATCATCATGCACCCGCAGGTCTGGAAAGTTTCGGGACACTTCGACCTCTTCTGCGACAAAATGGTCGATTGCAAAGAATCGCGCAAACGATATCGGCTCGATCATGTGAAGGGCCGCTGGATCGAAAGCGTTAAACGTGTGCAGGGCGAAATCCCGGAAGGCGCCGCTCCCGAGCGAGTCTTCATCACGACGATGGCCGAAATCGATGAGCGAAATGACGATATCGAAAAGAAAGCACTGCAGTACTTCGGGCTGCGCAGTAAAGATGCCGGCAAACTGAAGTTCGTCTCAGAAATTGAATCGTTGCCACCGGTCGAGCAGTTCATTGATGTCATGGCTCCCGATGCCCGCAACAAGGCGACATTAACCACGCCGCGCGACTTCAACCTGATGTTCAAGACCACACTGGGGGCCTTGGGCACTGAAGACGATGCCGCCTTCCTTCGTCCCGAAACCGCTCAAGGGATGTTCGTCAACTTCAAGAACGTCTGCGATTCGAGCCGGGTCAAAATTCCGTTTGGTATTGCCCAGATTGGCAAAAGCTTCCGTAACGAGATCACTCCTCGCAACTTCACTTTCCGCTCGCGAGAGTTCGAGCAGATGGAAATGGAATTCTTCTGTCATCCGAAAGATTCTCTCGCCTGGTACACCTACTGGCGCGACCGCCGCTATAAGTGGTACACCGATCTGGGGATTTCAAGCGACAACCTCATTCTTCGCGAGCATACTCACGAAGAACTGGCACACTATTCTGTCGGAACAGCCGATGTGGAGTACGCCTTTCCATTTTTGCCGGCCGGTGAATATGGCGAGTTGGAAGGGGTTGCCCATCGTGGCGATTTCGACCTGCGCTCGCACTCTCAGGGCAAGCTCCGCAAAGAAGGGAACGAACTGGTTGTCGAAGCGGGAACTGACGGGAAGCCCAAATACTTGGGAAGTGGCAAGGATCTTTCGTACTTCGATGACCAGTCGCGCGAGCGGTTCCTCCCCCATGTTATTGAACCAGCGGCTGGCTGTGACCGTGCCACACTGGCATTTCTTTGTGAAGCCTATCACGAGGACAAGCAGCCGGATGAAAAGGGCGAGATGCAAGAGCGTGTCGTGCTGAAACTGCACCCACGGCTCGCCCCCGTCAAGGTCGCGATTTTCCCGCTGATCAAGAAAGACGGCATGCCCGAAAAGGCAGCCGAGATTTACCGCGAATTCAAGCGGGCCGGGATTACTGCGGCTTACGACCAGCAGGCCGCCATTGGCCGACGTTATCGCCGCATGGACGAAATCGGCACGCCCTACTGCATCACAGTCGATGGCGACACGATGTCCGCCGACACCGTCACCATCCGCAACCGCGACACCTTGGAACAGATCCGCCTGCCCGTAAAAGAAGTGGTCGATCACATCGCCAAGCTCGTCAGATAGCTTGACTCGATGAATTCCCGGCGTTTGGCGAGAACGCCGGGAATCTGCCTTTCCTGCCCCCTCGCCCAGTCTGCTGGGAGAGGGCCGGGGTGAGGGCGAGTTCACCGCTATTCGGCATCCAATCTCGACCGTGTCATCAAACCAGAATCGGCAGCAGGGAATGGCCGCCGTGCTGTACTTCGCGCGTCAATATCGAACCCACCAGTGTGGTTGGTGTGACATCGTGAACCACCACCTGTGCCAGACTCCCCGCCAGCCTCGGATTGCCGTCGAAGACCACGATGCGGTCACAGCGTGTGCGGCCAGTGAGTTGCTCTTTGAGCGAACTATCGGCCTTCTTGATGGCATTCTTGCTCGGCCCTTCAACGAGGACTTCCACTTCCCGCCCGATGAATGCCGCGTTGTCCTCTTCACTGATCTCGTTTTGAAGTTCCAGCAGTTCCTGATTTCGACGCTTTTTCACCTCATCGGGAATGTCGTCCTGGAAGAGTGACTGGGCTTTCGTTCCCGGTCGTTCGCTGTACTTGAAAATGAAGCTGTTCTTGAAGCGGTATTCGCGAATCGCCTCGAGGCTCTTTTGATGGCTTTCTTCGGTCTCACCACAAAAGCCGACAATAAAGTCACTTGAGACTGCCGAGTACGGGAGATATTCCTTGATCCTCTGATGCATCTCGCGATAGTGAGCCGTGGTGTAGCCTCGTTTCATGCGTGTGAGAACGTCGTCACAGCCATGCTGCAGTGGAACATGGATGTAATGACTGCATTTGGGCAGGTCTCGCAAGGCAATCAGCAGATCATCGGTCATGTCTCGCGGATAGCTGGTGACAAACTTAAACCGCAGCATACCGGGGGTTTCATGCATGGCCGCCAGCAGATCAGAAAGTCGCCACGTTTTGCCATTTTCCACGCACTTGTAGCTGTTGACCGTCTGGCCCAGAAGTGTCACCTCTTTGACACCTTGCCCCGCCAGATGTGCCACTTCGGCGAGAATTTCTGATGGCAAACGGCTCTGCTCCGGCCCGCGCGTCATCGGCACCACACAATAAGTGCAGAATTTGTCGCAACCAAACATGATCCGCACGAAGGCCTGATAGGGCGAAGGCCGCATCTCAGGTTCTCGCAAAGGATCGTAGCTTTGAAAGCTGGCACTCACTTCCCGGCGTGTCCCCGCCTTACGATCAAGACTCACAGCTAATGCCCGCTCGCGATCTTTCCGAGCATTCTTAATGAGTCCGGGGATCTCGGCCATCTGGCCAGTTCCCACGACGATGTCCACATGCGGAGCCCGATCAAAAATCAGCGATTGATCCTTCTGAGCCATACAGCCCATCACACCAATGACCTGCTGAGGTCGCTGCTTGCGGGCATGCTTCAGGCGACCCAGAGCGCTATAGATTTTATGCTCAGCATGCTCACGGACACTGCAGGTATTGAAGAGAATCGTGTCTGCATCGTCGGGTTGGCTGGTGAGTTCGTACCCCTCACGCCGCAGAGCAGCCACGACCAGCTCACTGTCGAGCATATTCATCTGGCAGCCGACCGTTTCAATATAGAGCTTGCCGTTATGGTCTCGCTCACCTGGCGCGCCTTGCTCATGGGCACTGAGTGCAGTGCTTGTTTCAGTTTTGGGAGCATCGCTCACCGAATCTCCACTGGCTGCAGCGGCTGAATCATTCGAATTCAAAGTCGCGACGTTAAGCGAACCTGCAGAAGAACTTTCGCAGCCATCGCTCGATGATACTTGTGCAGGCAATGTGATAATGGGAAGCGTCAACATACAAACCACCGCAACTCTGTAAACAGATTTCAAAACAAGACTGCAATACTTCCGCAAGCACTCAGGCGGCTTTCCTGACTTGTCCCGCCAGTATGGATTCCGCATCCTTGGATTCTGCAGCCGCCGCAGCAGCTTTTTCCCGCTCAGCCTGCTCTTTTTCGAACCGCAATTTCGCAAAGGTATTCTGCCGATGCTGTTCGACCATCCCCATCCAGAAGCGAAGTGCCAGCAAAGCACAACCGATCCATAAGGCCGCTATCAGATATCCCATTACGAACCTCCTGTTCGTCGGTCGCCACGCTTTGCTGAATTAATACTTTTCGCCTGCCTGAGTCGCCGGAAAGCACCTCGATCGCACCTTTTGCTGCGTCAAGTTTAACAGAGAACGCTTTTTCAGGGAATCGTGGCCGTAACTGTTTAATGGACAAGGGTTAAAGTCGATTTACCGGCCCGCCAGCCACCCCGAGTGCCCAATGTGCCACAAACTCATCGAGCCAGAAGCCACTTTTCCCACCCTGACGAGTTTCGAAGTAACCGACATGACCTCCCGATCGGGCGACAACGACCCGGGTGGAAGGCGACCAGCGAGCCTGTGCGTCACTGAAAATCGACACAGGAATTAAGGGATCATCCTGCGACGTCAGGACGGTGGTGGCTATTTCAATCTGATCGAGTGTCGATCGGGCACTGGAAAGTCTGTAATACTCCTCGGCACTTACAAATCCACTGCGGGGAGCCGTATAGAACTCGTCAAACTCCAGGAGAGTTTTGGGGCGTCGAAGTTCTTTTGGCCAGCGGGTGGCATCTTTACGCCTGGCAAGTTCTCCATAGAGACGCCTGACAAAGAACTGGTCGTAGATCCGGTTCAAACCCACGGAAAGCTGCTTGACGCACTGAGAGAGATCAATCGGTGGATTGATGGCCAGAGCCGCCACGACTTCTGCCGGTAACTCGCGAGCGGCTACACCCAATGTTTTCAGCAAAATATTTCCGCTCAACGAGATTCCACAAAGGGCCAGCTGGCGACGTTTTCCCGAAGCCTCAATCGCCCACGGGGATTGCTTCCACCAGTCGATAACAGCCAGCAGATCAGACGTGCGACCTGCATGGTAGGGCCTTTGGGCCAGAATCTCCTGTTCACCGCAGCCGCGATGATTCATCCGTACCACAGAAATGCCTGCCTGAAGCAACTGGCTGGTCAATCGACGGATCAGCCCACTTCGATGGTCTCCACACAGGCCGGGCATCAGGAGGACAGTCAAAGGGATCTCGGAAGGATTAACAGGAGAATTTTCTGCGGGAAAATTCGCATAAACAGTCAGTCGATCGCCATCGTCCAGCTGAACCACTTCACGCAAAGAATCTCCCGGCTCCTCGGAAACGGGCCACAATCCGCAAGCGATTGTTTGCAGGTGCCCGCTTCTCAACCACCACCGGGGAGACATCGGCTGCCTGTAAATGTTCGTACCACTCCCAAGGCCTGCCATGTCACAGATGACAGACGGCTTATCTGTGGGGTCCGCGGTGACTTTTTCCAAGGAATCCAAAAAACTCTCCGACGTGCAAAACCGCTTTGGGCGTGATATCACTCCTTGAGAGAGTCAGTTCTCTGATTGACCTGTGGTCTGCCGTGGGGCACGGCCGTTCAAGAGACTTCATGCAGTGTAGATTGGTTTCGCAATTATGGAAGCGGGAATTGTCGGGCTCCCCAATGTCGGCAAGAGCACACTCTTCAATGCACTCACATGCTCCAAGGCGGCACAAAGTGCTAACTACCCCTTTTGCACCATCGAGCCGAACGAAGGCATTGTGAGCGTCCCCGATTCCAGGCTGGAAAGGATCACCAAATTCATTCCACCACAGAAGGTGATCCCCGCAGCCCTCAAGCTGGTTGATATTGCCGGAATTGTGAAGGGAGCCAGTGAAGGGCAGGGGCTGGGCAACAAGTTCTTGAGTCACATTCGCGAAGTCGATGCCATTTTACAGGTCGTTCGCTGCTTCGAAGATCCGGATGTCGTGCACGTCGCGGGCGATGTCAACCCTTTGGTCGATATCGAAACGATCGAAATGGAATTGATGCTCGCCGATATGCAGACGCTCGATAACTCGCTGCCCAAAGCCGAACGGGCAGCCCGCACGGGTGATAAAGAGGCTAAGCTGCGCGTCGATGTCATCAAGAAGTGCACGGCTCACCTGGCCACTGATCAGCCACTGCGAAAGCTCGAAGCCGACGAGAACGAGACCAAAATCATCCGCTCATTCGGTTTAATGACAGCCAAACCCGTACTGTATGTAGCCAACGTCGATGAAAATGATCTTCTGGGCGAAGGGCCACTGGTCAAGCAGCTTCAGGATTTTGCGACCAAAGTTGGGGCAGAAGTCGTCCCTGTGTGTGCGAAGCTCGAAGCGGAACTCGCTGAACTCGATCCAGCCGATCGAGCCGAAATGCTCGAATCGGTCGGTCTGAAAGAACCGGCTCTCGCTCTTCTAGCCCGGGCCACTTATCGCACTTTGGGCCAGCAGAGCTACTTTACTGCTGGTGAAAAGGAAGTGCGGGCCTGGACAATCCCCGTCGGCGCCACAGCACCGCAAGCGGCAGGCGTGATCCACACCGACTTTGAAAAAGGCTTTATCCGGGCAGAAATCTACACCCTGGCCGATCTTGAGCAGTACAAGACCGAAAAAGACATTCGCGCCGCAGGCAAACTGAGAGTCGAAGGCAAGACCTACATCATGCAGGACGGCGACATCTGCCACTTCCTGGTGAATTCGTAATCCAATGATAAATATGTATCGAAGTCATTTTTAATTGCCATTTAGAAACGAATGTGCCCTTACGGTTTTGTAAGGGCATTTTTCATCACATCTATCAAAGCCGAACGACATTCGAATGATTACCGTTTGGACTCCGAAGACTTCAGTCGGCTGGAAGAATTAAAATAGTGATCCAGTGCCATAGCCACAAAGGATGGCCAGATGAAAAATGCCAGTATCCATAATGTCGGGTCATTCCAGGTCATACCCTGAACCTGCAGATCTGCATCAGCATTACCTGCCAGATCGGCCGCATCTTCAGTCTCTTCGATGAGTTCAATTTTATCTTGAATCGCCTGCCGACCAGTAAAAAAACCTCGCCCCAGCGGACGAACAAGAATTCCTCCACCGATCTGAGAGATAATCCAGCCCCCAATACAGAGCACACACAGGGCACCCCATAGGCACACAAGCCCAATTAGAACAAAGGCACAGATGAACCCCAGGAAATCAGACACCTTAGAGTTCCCCAACTTGCCAGACTTCGGTTCCAATCGGCAAATCAGTTTTTGTCAAATTCTCTTCAGCAAGAAAGCAAAATGAACGGCCAGAGTCAAAAGGACTAATCATTTCAATCCCCCGAATGAAGGAGTGATACAAATCCCCATTCAATTTTCGATAGTTGATTTTCTGACCGACCAAAAGTTTCGGAACATCTCGAATCGCGGTATCAGTCACAACGATCAAACCTCTTCCCGGAATTTCAAATAGTTCTACAATAGAGAACAGCTTTGCAGACATCACATAATCCAAGAAATCGGGCGACAGCCATTTCGTTTGAAGTACCACAAGACAAGATTATTTTTTCCTATTCTAATTTTGACAAAATTAAATGTTAACTCGCGTGAATCAAGAAAATCCAGAAGATGGGTTTTCAAAAGTATGCGATTAATAAGTGGAGCCCATACGGGGCGCAATGATCCCTGCCCATGCGGCAGTGGCAACAAGTTCACACAATGCTGTGGAAAATCATAGTTTTCTCCATTTGCAATCCAGAGCCAATAAAAAAGGCCACTCGGGTGTGAACCCGAGTGGCCTGCATCAACCTGACACAAACTATCTTTGTCCCAGTGCCGCCTGAACGTTGGCCTTTTTGAGCTTGGGATCCAGATCAAAGCGATCAAGATTCATGACTTTTGTCCATGCAGCGACGAAGTCATTCAAGAACTTCTGCTTGCCGTCGCCACTGGCATAGACTTCCGAAATCGCTCTCAACTGCGAATTCGAGCCAAAGACCAGATCGACCGATGAAGCCGTCCATTTGACCTGTCCCGTCTTGCGGTCGCGTCCTTCAAAGAAGTGCTCACACATGGGCGAGGTCTGCCAGGTGGTGTTCATATCCAGCAGATTCACAAAGAAATCGTTGGTGAGAGTTCCGGGATTCTTTGTAAACACCCCCATCCCCGGGAAGCCCACGTT
Organism: Planctopirus limnophila DSM 3776; assembly: GCF_000092105.1. NCBI lineage: Bacteria > Pseudomonadati > Planctomycetota > Planctomycetia > Planctomycetales > Planctomycetaceae > Planctopirus > Planctopirus limnophila. The sequence continues at coordinate 2,146,845 of NC_014148.1, forward strand.
CGTATCAAGCACTCGCATGCCACCGACCAGCACTGTCATTTCGGGTGCAGTGAGTGTCAACAGTTGAGCCCGATCAACCAGCAGTTCTTCACCCCGGCGGTCAAGGTCATGCCCGAAGAAGTTCCGGAAGCCATCAGCCTTGGGTTCGAGGACTGCAAAGGATTCCGCATCCGTCATTTCAGCCGTGGCGTCAGTGCGTCCGGGCGCGAAAGGAACTTTCACTGGATTTCCAGCCTTCTTGGCCGCTTCTTCAATACCGGCACAACCACCCAGCACAATCAGATCTGCCAGCGAGACTTTCTTATTGGTCTTTTGAGCGGAGTTGAAGTCTTTCTGGATCTGCTCGTAGACCTTCAAGACTTTGGCCAGTTCGGCTGGCTGATTGACCTTCCAGTCTTTCTGGGGAGCCAGGCGAATACGGGACCCATTGGCTCCACCACGCTTGTCACTGCCTCGGAAAGTCGACGCCGAAGCCCAGGCGGTTCGCACCATTTGAGGAATGGTCAGTTCGGAAGCGAGAATTGTCCCTTTGAGCGAATCAATATCCTGAGCATTGATCAGCTCGTGATTGACCGCAGGGACTGGATCCTGCCAGATCTGCGGTGCAGCCACTTCAGGCCCCAGCAGGCGGCTGACTGGCCCCATATCGCGGTGAGTCAGCTTATACCAAGCCTTGGCAAATGCCTGCTTGAACTCGGCAGGATTCTCATGAAACTTCTTCGAGACCTTCGCATACGCAGGATCGGTCTTCAGAGCGATGTCCGTCGTGAACATCATCGGAGCGTGAGACTTTTTGGGGTCATGAGCATCGGGGACAGTCCCTTGTGCTGCCTTTTCTTTGGGTGTCCATTGCCAGGCACCCGCAGGGCTCTTGGTCAATTCCCATTCGTAGCCAAACAGGTTATCGAAGTAACCGTTCGACCATTTTGTAGGCGTCGTCGTCCAGGCACCTTCCAGACCACTGGTGATGGTGTCTTTTCCATTTCCTTTACCGAAGGTGTTCTTCCAGCCCAGGCCTTGTTCCTGGATGGGGGCACCTTCCGGTGCAGGGCCCACGTTTCCTTCCGGCGTGGCTGCGCCGTGAGCTTTGCCGAATGTATGGCCGCCAGCAATCAGAGCGACGGTCTCTTCATCATTCATGGCCATCCGGGCAAATGTTTCACGAATGTCGCGAGCCGCCGCCAATGGATCAGGCTTGCCATCGGGACCTTCAGGATTTACATAAATCAGCCCCATCTGCACGGCTGCCAATGGCTTTTCGAGAACACGATCACCCGTATACCGGCTGTCACCCAGCCACTTGGATTCGGGACCCCAGTAGATATCTTCCTGGGGTTCCCAGACATCTTCGCGACCACCGGCAAACCCGAGTGTTTCACCACCCATTGATTCAATGGCTACATTCCCAGTGAGGATCATCAGGTCAGCCCACGAGATCTTGTTGCCATACTTCTGCTTGATGGGCCAGAGCAGGCGGCGGGCTTTATCCAGGTTGGCATTATCAGGCCAACTGTTCAGCGGAGCAAATCGCTGTGTGCCGTAACCTGCACCACCACGACCATCCGTAATTCGATAAGTGCCGGCACTGTGCCAGGCCATACGAATCATCAGTGGCCCATAATTACCAAAGTCGGCCGGCCACCAATCCTGCGATGTCGAGAGAAGTTCTTTGATGTCCTTCTTCACAGCCACCAGATCAAGTTTGCTGAATTCTTCTGCATAGCTGAAGTTTGGCCCCATAGGGTTACTCTTCGCCGAGTTCTGATGCAGAATCGACAGATTCAATTGCTCGGGCCACCAGTCGCGATTTGACATGGCTCCAGCGGCAGTATTCCGGGCAGAAGCTGGATTCACATTCCCCATCACGGGGCATTGACCACCGGGTGCACCTGGTTTAGCAGCCGCCTTATCATCGGCACTTGTCACCAGCCCGCTGGTGGCCAGCAAACCACACGACGCCGCCAGTGCCGTGACTGCCATTGACCGTCGCATCGATCTCAACCACGAATGCTTCGTCATTGTCCATTCCTTTCAAGATTTTGCCTTGTCGCCATGGGCCTGAGCACATCAGCCCATCTATGGGAACAAGCACACAGCCAATCTTCTGTCGTTCTGAAAATTCCGTCGTGTGAAACCCGATTTCCAATCCAGATTTGTTGGGTTTTGTCCCATCAACATTTAAGATTATGACAACCCGAACTCAATACAGCCAATGCATTCCTGTGATATATTCCATGCATTTCATGCATGAATCCAAATGGTGAGAATTGTGATGGATCTGGATCAGTTAAGATATTTTCTGCAGGTGGCTCGTGAAGGAAGTTTCACCAGAGCGGCTGAAACACTCCATATTTCTCAACCAGCCCTCAGCCGCTCGATTCAAAAGCTGGAAGAAGAGTTTGGTCGCCCAGTCTTTGAGCGCAAAACTCGATCTGTCGAACTGACCGATGCGGGCCAGCTGCTGCAATCGCGGGCCCAGCAAGTCCTTTCCATATTGGACGACACCAAATCGGAGTTGATGGATGATGGAGAAAGTGGCCGAGTCCGCATTGGAGCCATACCCACCATTGCCCCTTATTTTCTACCAACTGTCCTCCGCCGTTTCTCCCAAAAATTTCCACGGGCTACGGTCTTTGTGCAGGAGAGCACGACCGATGTCCTGTTGAAAAGTTGCACGCAGGGAGAAATCGACCTCGCTGTCCTCGCACTTCCCGTCCCGGCCAAGTATCTCGAAGTTGAAGAACTTTTCGACGAAGAATTACTGCTGGTGCTGCCGACAGATCATCCACTGGTTGAGAAAGACAAGATCCGGGTCACAGACGTGGAGCCTTTCCCCTTTGTACTGCTCGACGAGGCTCATTGCCTCTCGGATAACATCGTCTCGTTTTGTCGACAACGATCTTTTCAGCCCGTGGCGGTCGAACGCATCAGCCAACTGGCCATGGTGCAGGAACTGGTCTCTCTTTCACACGGCATCTCCATGATCCCGGCTATGGCGCGGCAGCTCGATCAGAGTGACCGTCGTGTCTATCGTTCGTTTGCCGGTAAAAAACCGACCCGCACAGTCGCGGTCGCATGGAACCCTTATCGCTTCCAGAGTCGCTTGCTCGAAGCATTCCGTGAATGCCTGAGGCAGTGATGGTAATCGGAAACCTTATCAGGAAGTCGATGAAGGTCTGCTTGCATCGTCCAGACCTCACGAATTCCCTGCAAACTTAAAATGTCCGCAGACCTAACATTCGAGACATTCTGGGGCTTCATGGAATCAAAAAATGACCAAGATCAAATCACTTTGATCTGTTATCCTGCTCGCTAGGAAAACAATCTTATGGAACTCGATCATGACTCGGCTCAATGAACCCATCCCCACGGAAAGCATTGAGCCAACACAGCCATTCCAAGAACGCGACTTCCAGTTGAATTGCCAACTGAGTTCCAATATCGCCCAGAGCCTCGTCATGATACCTGCAGGCATGATTGGGGCTGGTCTTGGAATCATCCTCTTTCCCGAACATGCGATTTTGTCTTCTCTGCTCGGTCTCATGATTGGAGTTATCACGGGGCTCATCATGAGTGGCGCGGTGATCGCGTACATTTCCCATTCCGTAACCCCCGTCGATGCGAACCACGAGAGAAAATTCAACAAAGCTCGATATCGATACTTTTTCAGCATGCTTATCTTCTTTGCATTACTCATTGGACCTTACACGAAAGACTCTCTCAATGAGTTATCTAGCAGGGCTCAGGATCTGATCTTCACAATTTATGGCCTGCTGCTTCTTACCAGTACTGTTTGGTTCTTTGTTAATTGTGCAATCATTTCCATGTGGAAATGCCCTCGCTGCCATAAATCATTTCGTGGTTATCCTTGCCGCTACTGCCGGCTTGATCGTTACTGGATTCCCTAACCCTGCTGTAGACTATGGCTTACATGCCTGGGCAAAATGACAGTCATCTTGCCGCCGCGCGAAACACTGAAGCAATTACACTCTAACGACTCGAAGTGATAGCAAACTATGTATTCCTCTCTTTGTTACTGTAGACGATTGACGATCTTTATCGTTCTGCTCGCGATGGCCGTAAGTGCACAGGCCCAAGACAAAACGTTGTCACTTCAACTTCAAAGCCGCGCGGCAACTGTGAAAACCGCTGGAGAAGATCGATTCTCTGAGAAAAAGCTGTTTCAATTACATTACGAACAGGCTCATTGGGATCCTCAGAAAACAGCCTTGATCATTTGTGATATGTGGGATCAGCACACTTGCCCGAATGCGGCCAAGCGGGTGGCAGAATTGGCGCCGCGAGTGAACGAGGTGGTGCAAAAACTGAGATCACAAGGTGTCCTGATCATCCATGCTCCCAGCGACACTATGAAGTTTTACGAAGGGCATCCCGCCCGGCGACTGGCCCAGACAGCGCCTGTGGCGAAACCCGAGACTCCACTCAAGCGCTGGGCAGGGCTGGATTCATCGAAAGAACCACCACTTCCCATTGACGATTCTGATGGTGGCTGCGATTGCGAAACCAATTGGAAGAAGGGCATGCCCTATCCCTGGACACGGCAGATCGCTGCGATTGAGATCGCCGAAGGTGATGCCATTTCTGATTCAGCCGAGATTTACAATCTCCTGAAAGCCAGAGGCATTGAAAACGTGCTGATCACGGGCGTGCATACAAACATGTGCGTACTGGGCCGTCCGTTCGCTATCCGCCAGCTGGTCAATCAGAAGTTCCATGTCGCGCTGATTCGCGACTTGACCGACACCATGTACAACCCGGCTAAGGCACCCTTTGTGAGTCACTTCACAGGGACAGACCTCGTCGTCGAGCACATCGAAAAATACTGGTGCCCCACCATCACCAGCGATCAACTGATTGGCGGCAGGGAGTTTCGCTTCCAGGATGATCAGCGTCCGCATGTTGTCATACTGATTGGCGAACCTGAGTATCAGACAGCGACCACTTTACCAGCCTTTGCGATCAGCCATCTGGGAAAAGACTTTCGCGTCACAATTCTGCACATCGACGAGAAATCACAAAATCACTTTCCGGGAATTGATGCTGTTCTTGAAGCCGATGTACTTCTGCTGAGCGTGCGCAGACATCCATTGATTCCGGGCGACCTGCAGATCATTCGCAACTATCTCTCGGCGGGGAAGCCTGTGGTTGGCATTCGGACAGCCAGCCATGCCTTCTCGTTACGCAATAAACCTGCACCGGAGGGAACTGTCGACTGGCCCTTGCTCGACCCCGAAGTCTTCGGCGGCCACTACACCAATCACTATGGTGCCGAACTCAAGACGACTGCCACCATCGTCGCTGAGCAGGCCCACCACCCCATCCTGAAAGGGTTGCCGATGAACAGCTTTCGCACAGGTGGCAGCCTCTATCAGGTTCTACCGCTGGAAGAAAAAACCACGATTCTCGCCTGGGGCAGGGCCGAAACGATCGAACAGCCGCAACCTGTCGCCTGGCTTTTCCGTCGTGCCGATGGCGGCACCTCGTTCTACACGTCGCTCGGACATATTGATGACTTTCGCGGCAGTGAATTCCCTAAGCTGCTGACACAGGCCATTCAATCTCTCGTGCCGAAGAAATCCTGACCCGGTGATTCTGTATGAAGAGGCTCCCTGAGCGACCAGCGGCAGATTTCGCCGCAACTTAACCTGAGGCAGGTCAATTCTCGTCTTCTTTCCGGCGATGAACTTGTGATAACTCTCGCATGTGAAAATGAGCTGATGGTTCAGGTAACAATCTGAACTCGACGCTCTGCCCTGGAGCTCACAGAGAGGTCGATCATGAGACGTCGTACGTTTCTTCATACCGGTTGGGTAGCCATGACATCGTTCGCAGCCGCGCAGCTTGGATGCCGGAACAAACAGGTGGCACATATCCTTTCGGAAGACGACAAAGACATGGTGGGCAGCCATACGGCTGGCGCAGAAACGTGGGAACCCCTGATCCAGACATCCGTCGGCCAGCTTCTTGGTCGACAGGAAATTGTGCTTCCCACCAGTGGTGGCGATATGGCCTTTCCTCTGCGAAAGAAAATCTGCTTCGCGGGGGTCGAGAACAAAAGCTCCGAAGAAATCGGTGATTTCAAAGCCCAGATCTATCAGAAGATCGATTCGTGCATTAACTCATCAGAAAGCTTTGAAGTCATCAATCAGAGGTACGTCGAAGCGGGCCTCCGGCAGTGCGGTCTTCGCCCCGATGATCTGTTTGTTCCGAACAGTCGCCGCATGTTCGTCGCCACGATGGAAAAGCTGGAACAGCCATTCGACTATCTACTTTTTGCAACCATTACTTCGGGTACCACGCGCAGCAACGAGAAAAACTATCAACGTGACTATCTCTTAACGCTTGAGCTGGTCAACCTTGATAACGGAACTGCTGATAAAGAATCGGCTGAGATCCGCAAGGGATATCACAAATCGCAACTGGGTAAGCTCAAGAACTATGGTTGATCGATGAGAGAGGAATCTCATCTCGTGGATTGCCACTTCTCTCCATTCCTCCCGGTCATTTCGCCATGAGCTGGCTATTGCCGAAAGAGCGATATCGCATTCTTGCGACGATTCTCATATCTGGGGCTATGCTGTGGCTGGCCTCAGGCTGTGCTTCGCACTCTGCCCGGGCGATGGCGATTCGAGAATCGTTCTACTCCAACAATCTGCCTGTGGCTCTGGAAGAAATCGACCGGCATAAAGATCGGCGTTTACGGAATAACGATGTCAAACAGCTGGATCGGGCAATCATCGAACTGGCACATGGTGATCCACAATCTGCCGAACGACTTCTACGCGCAGTACGGGATCGATTTGATCACTACGAGCAGGTTTCATTAGCCGACGAAGTGGGCAATCTGCTGGCGGATAGTAATGCTCGTGCATACGCAGGTGAAGATTACGAGAAAGTGCTGATTCGTACGTTTCTCGCTCTCAGCAGTCTGATGCATGGTGGCGAAGATGCCGGGGCATATGCCCTGCAAACCATCGAAAAACAGCAGCAGATCATTGATCGGATCAAATCCCGCGATGAGGAGCAGGAAGCCGAGATCCTGGCCTACAAGCAAGTGGCCATCGGCCCTTACATTCGCGCGATGCTGGCAGAAGAATCTCCGCTCACACTGGATGAAGCTGCTCAGGCACGAATTCAAGTCGCTAATTGGGCACCCGATTTTCGCGATGCCAAGAGCGATCTTCAGCGGGCTCAATTTGAATCGCCACATCGCCCTGGCGAAGGGACTTTGTATCTCTTTGCCATGGTGGGCCGCGGCCCCATCAAGGAAGAAGTCGCTGAGATCGCTACTCAGGCCTCACTACTGATTGCTGACCGCATCATTTCGAATAACTCGAACCGGGGTTTGCCACCCACTTTGGCACCGGTAAAAGTTCCCAAAGTACGAACTTTTACACCGTCGATCCAAGCCGTTGAACTCTCAGTCGATGGCCAGCATTCTGCTGAAACAGCAACACTCCTCGATATTGGCGAGATGGCCCAACGTCAGGCAGATGCCCATTTCCCGCGTGTGATTGCTGAAGCCGTTGCCCGTCGAGTCATCAAAAAAGGTGTGATCTACGCCGCTAAAGAAGGTGTCGATGCTTCCCCCTGGTCGGCAGCCAGCGTGGGGCTTTCCGCCTTGGGGGTGGCCTGGGAAGCGACGGAAACTGCCGATACCCGCTGCTGGTCGCTGCTCCCGGATCAGATACAAGTTGCCAGAGTTTCGCTACTTGTTGGCGAACATGAGGTACAGCTCAGGGGAGTCAGGGGCCACTTGAAGTATCCAGGGTCTTCCGCCCGGAAAGTGACCATTCGACAAGGACGCCACACCTATCTGATGGGCTTTTTCCCGGATGAGCAACTCGTCGGCCAGCTTATCATCAGCGAAGGCCCGGATTCTCGCAGTGGAGAATCGTCGAACTTGATGGTGAACCCCTGAGACAGTTTGTATCAGATCATCATAGTCTCTTTTCACCCTGAGCCTGGCCTTCCCGCTGAAAGGCTTTGCGATACTCACCGGGTGAAGTTCCCGTGGCTTCGCGAAACTGTCGGCTGAACGACGCCTGATCGTAGAAACCGCACTCGATCGCCAGATCTCGTAAAGGAATCGCCGATTGTCTCAAGGCAATGGCGGCTGCCTCAATGCGCGCTTTTGTCAGCAATTGCCTTGGTGATAAGCCTGACATTTCTCGAATTTTTCGCTCAAACTGACTGACCGATAAACCCGATTTTGCCGCCAGTTCCATCACGCGCAGCGGCTCAGCAAAATCATTCGTCAGCGCGTCGAGTGCCTCGGCCATCGGATTCAAAGATTGCCCCTGATCGGCAGGCGTCGCCAGATCGCGCGAGATTCCTGCCAGAGCGACAATCTTCCCGGAAATGTCACTGACTGGAATTTTCTGAGAAACAAACCAGCCAATCGCACCATCTGTCCGCGTCACCATCTCCAGGCGGTTATGGACTGGCATCCCGGTGGAAAGTACCGCGTCATCCTGTTGTTCATAGCCAGCAGCCAGAGCTGACGGAAAGAGACTTTGGGCAGTCTTTCCCAGCAACTCGCTCAAAGTCCTTAACCCGGCCGCTCGAACAAAAGCCGAATTCGCTGCCACATAACGCCTCTCCACATCTTTCACGCAGAAGAGCACATCTCCGAGCGCATCGAAGAGCATTTCGGCGGCTGCTAATCCGGGAACATCCCGCAAAAGTTCGTTCCGCAGATTCTTTGCATGAGAGGGTCTTGCCATGAGGAGAGTCAATTCGTGGAAACAGAATCATCCAGGTTCAGCGGCCAGAATATCCAAAACGTCGACCAATGGAAATCATTGTATAAATTCGGCGTCGCAACAGGGCGAATTCCCACACGACGATCATCGGATTTCAGGGTAACATTTCGATTATGAAAACACTCCCCCCCCCTGAAATTTCCGTCAATCTGATTGATTCTGCTTCCTTCATGGAGAGCGTGACTCAGCGCGCCGAGCAACTGCTGGTCAAATCCCACCTGGCTCAAACCTCGGCCGAGAAGAAAGCCGCCCAAAATGTGGCAGGTATGATGAACGACCGTGCCGGGAAGTCGCTGACGCTGGCGATGGTTGACGAAGTCTTTCGCAGCCATCAGCCAGCCCGACAGGCCCAAAGGTGGCAAGCGGCATTAAACAGGTTTGGTATTCCCGGATATCTCCCGTGGATTGATCGCTGCCTCATGCAGATTGGCTCTCTTGCAAGTCGAATTGCTCCGGGGATCGTCATGCCTTTAGTGACGAGTCGACTGCAGAGTGAAAGCTCGAATGTCATTCTCGATGCCACACCGAGTGAACTCAAAAGGCACTTTGCCACACGCCAGAACGAGGGCTTTCGCTGCAACCTGAATCATCTGGGAGAGGCAATTCTCGGTGAGGAAGAAGCGCAACACCGCCTAAAGCTCATTCTTGGGTATCTGGCCAATCCACTTGTCGACTACGTTTCGGTCAAGATCACTGCTATTTTCAGCCAGGTGAATATCGTTGCGTGGGAAGAAACCAGTAGCGAGATTTGCGAACGCCTGAGAACAATCTTCAGAGCAGCACTTCCACAAGGAAAATTCGTCAATCTCGATATGGAAGAGTATCGAGATCTGGCGATTACCATCGAAGCGTTTCAAACCGTGCTCGATGAGCCCGAGTTTCGTCAGCTATCAGCCGGCATTGTGCTTCAGGCGTATCTGCCGGATTCATTCGCAGCCCAGAAGAACTTGACGGCATGGGCCAGAAAGCGAGTTGAATCTGGTGGCAAAGATATCAAAGTCCGCCTTGTGAAAGGGGCAAATCTGGCCATGGAACAGGTCGAAGCCGAACTTCACGGCTGGAATCAGGCGCCCTATCCCACCAAAGCCGATACAGATGCCAACTTCCGGCGTATGCTCGAGTATGGCTGCCAGCCCGAACATGCCGAGTACGTTCGTTTAGGAGTGGCTTCCCACAATCTGTTCGATATTGCGCTCGTGCTGGAACTCCGCGAGCGTCTGGGGACAACCGAACGTGTCGAACTTGAAATGCTGGAAGGGATGGCCAACCATCAGGCGCGGGTGGTACGTGATGAAGCCCATGGTTTGTTGCTGTACTCACCCGTGGTGCAGAAGGCTGATTTTTTCAGTGCCATGTCGTATCTGGTTCGCCGACTCGATGAGAACACGGCACCCGAAAACTTCTTGCGAGCGGCCTTTTCTCTCGAACCAGATTCACCCACCTGGCATGAGCAGAAACAACGATTTGAAGATGGCTGGAACCATCGAACAGCCGTGAGTGCTCTCTCTCGACGGATCGAACCACGCCACGATCCGCAGACGATGTCGACCTTTGAAAACGAGCCAGACAGCGACTGGACTCAGCTCCAGGTTCGCGAACAACTCAATCAGGCCATTGTCAACTGGTCAAACCCGGTCTTACCGCCACTGGCCGAACTTGATCTTGTGCTCGATCAGGCAGTTGTTTCGCAGCCTGCATGGGAATCGAGAACGATCGAAGAACGCCGGGAGATCCTCATATCAGCCGCAAACGTCATGCGACAGGATCGTTTCCGAACGATTGCCTGCATGCAGCAGGAAGCGAAAAAGGCGATCTGGGAAGCCGATGCCGAAATTTCTGAGGCGATCGATTTCGCCCGTTATTATGCGATGGAATTTGAGATTCCTGCCTCGATGAAGGCGCAAGCACTGGGAGTGGTGGTTGTCACTCCTCCATGGAATTTTCCTTATGCAATACCGGCTGGAGGAGTTCTCGCTGCTCTCATGGCGGGTTGCAGTGTCATTCTCAAACCGGCTCCAGAAACCGCAGTCACGGCATACCTGCTGGCCAGTCAACTCTGGGAAGCTGGCGTCCCCCGGGATGTCCTGCAGTTCTTTCCTTGTGAAGACGGTGAAGTCGGCAAAGCTCTGATCACCGATTCTCGTGTCGCTGCCGTCGTGCTCACTGGTGGATGGGAAACCGCACAGATGTTCCGCAACTGGCGGCCATCGCTGCGTCTATATGCTGAAACCAGTGGTAAGAACGCCATGGTCATCACTGCTCAGGCAGACCGTGAACTGGCGATTAAAGATCTTGTGAAATCCGCGTTCGGACATTCAGGACAAAAGTGCAGTGCTGCCAGCCTCGCGATTGTCGATCAGGAGATTTATCACGATCCAGCTTTTCGCAGACAATTGCGCGATGCCGCAGCCAGCTTGTTCGTAGGCCCAGCGACTGATCGACGCAGTGTTGTCACACCGCTGATTCGCCCGGCCAGCCCCGCATTACATCGAGCCTTAACGATTCTCGAACCCGGAGAAGAATGGCTGCTGGAACCCGTTCAAAGCCCCCAAGATCCTTGCCTGTGGTCTCCGGGGATCAAACTCGGCGTGAAACCTGGCTCATGGTTCCACCTCACCGAATGTTTCGGCCCGGTTCTGGGAATCATGTGCTCGACCACTCTTGATGAAGCGATCAAGTGGCAAAATGCGACATCCTTCGGTTTGACGGCCGGCCTGCATACTCTCGACAAAGAAGAGCAGGTCTACTGGAAAGATCGCGTCGAGGCCGGAAACGTCTACATCAACCGCTCAACAACGGGAGCCATTGTTCGTCGGCAGCCTTTTGGTGGTTGGAAGAGATCAAGTATTGGCCCCGGTGCCAAAGCCGGTGGCCCGAATTACAACCATCTTTTCACACGATTGACCGACAGGAACAGCTTCGTTTCACCAGTTGAGATTGAGCATAGCTACCAGAAAGCCTGGAATCAGCAGTACAGCGTGAGTCATGATCCATCGAAATTGCACTGCGAGCGAAATGAATTCCGTTATCGTCCCTCTCGGGGTGTCATTCTGAGAGTTGGTATTTGTAACGAAACGACGGCCTCTCAAGCGATTGAGCGTGCTCAACTGGCTGCGCAGATCACTGGCGTCCGGCTGATCATCAGCGATTCGAGGATAGAATCGGAAGCCGATTTTCTCAGGAGTCTTTCAGACCATGCAGGCCAGGCCGAATTTCTGAGAATTGTCGGAGCTGTCTCTGAAGCAGTCTTTAAAGCTGCGGCAGATCTTGATCTCAACTGGATCGATGCCCCTTTGACAGCCCATGGCACTACGGAACTTCGATACTGGTTACGAGAACAGAGTGTTTCCCAGACACGACACCGTTACGGATTAATCACCGATTGATGAACGCAGCGGGATCCAATCATTGATCTCGTCTTACATCCACTCCAGACCGGCCAATTCAGGGAGATCAACACTCCTGGGATTGGCCGGTTTTTGGTTTGATGGGCAGCAAGGATCTTATTGATTGACCGAGACCATGTTTATGGAAACTTAATACAAGTCGTGTCACCCAATTCACAATACAAGTGTTTATACCTACGGCAAGATGAGTGAAGAGTCAGTAAAATCCGACCATATAGTAACAATCGTCACAACCGGCTTAACCGGAAGAGTCGATAAGTTTGCTTCCACATGCATATGGTGAATGATCTTACAGACAAGAACTCGCCGATTGATTTCACCTTGTTGACCAGCCCCTGCAACCATTTCTAAAGTCAAACCGACGAACGTATACAGATTCAATAAGTTGGATTGATTCATCTGATAGGAATCCGTTCAGTCATCAGCAGGACGGAGGGCCCGATGCAAGGATGTATCGCACATGAAATGAATTCAAAAGGCTGTTTCCCATGGTACAGGTTCCCCCCATCGCCGTTATTGGTGTCTCATGCCGGATGCCCGGTGGCGACGGTATCGCAGAATACTGGAAGCTGATCTCATCGGGATCGAGCGCTATTCGCGAGTTACCTGCTGACCGACTCGATAAGAGCCTCTATTTTGATACGGAGCAGGGGAAACCCGGTCGCTGTTACACCGATCTGGGAGGCGTCGTTACCGAGCGACCTGTCAATCGACAGATCTGTCCCATCTCAGATAAAGACCTGCAGACGTCTGATACAGCACATCTCACACTTTGCGAAGTGGCTTCATCGGCACTGAAACATGCGGGGATGGATCCTGCCAAAGTTCCTTACCGACGAACGGGTGTCTACGTCGGCCATTCCGGAGGAAGCTGCCTGGGGGGCGATGCAGCCTTTGCCAGATATGTGGGGATTGCAGGGGAGATTCTCCGCAAGCAGGACGAATTCAAAGGCTGCTCACCATCCGCCCGGGCCGAGATTTCTCGCCGTATGGTCGATCAACTGCGATCCCAGTTTCCCGACGAAGAATCGCTCAAGCCGATGAATTTTGCAGCGGCGAATGCCGCCATGCTGATTTCTCGCGTGCATGGTTTCGAAGGTCCATCGCTGGTCATCGATGCCGCTTGTGCCTCATCACTGATGGCATTGAGTCAGGCTTCCTACGCCTTGGCACGTGGCGAAATCGATATGGCCGTGGCCGGTGGGGCATCGTACAGCAAGTGGTTTGGCCTCGTTCTGTTTTCGATGGCGATGTCCATCAGTGCAACCGGGTCAAGACCCTTTGATGCCGACGCCGATGGGCTCATCAGTTCAGACGGTTATGGGCTGGTTGTTCTCAAGACTCTCCCGAAAGCGCTCGCCGATGGTGATCGAATTCTGTCGGTCATCCGCGGGATTGGTGTCTCTTCTGATGGACGCGGTAAAAGCCTTTGGGCACCACGCCAGGAAGGACAGATTCTCGCTGTCGAACGGGCTTACTCGAAGAACATCGACCCCGCGTCGCTGCAATACATCGAATGTCATGCCACATCAACTCAGGTCGGCGATGCCACTGAACTCAAGTCCCTGGCTCAAGTGCTGACTGGCAAGATCCCGGCTGGTCGAAAAATACCGATTGGAAGCGTGAAGGCTAATATCGGCCATGCTCTCGAGGCCGCAGGGATTGCAGGGTTTATCAAAACCGTCCTCGCCATGGAACATGGCGTGATCCCCCCCCAGATCAATTTCAAGACGCCTAATCCTGAAATTGAATGGAAGAACGTACCTTTTGAAGTTGCTACTAACGCCAGAGAGTGGGATCGTCCCGCAGGAGGAATGCCGCGACGAGCTGCCGTGAACTCGTTTGGTATCGGTGGGCTCAATGTCCACATGGTGCTCGATGACGGGCTATTGCCGGGTGAAAAATCCAAGACCTCTGTGGCCGTACCATCGGCACAGCCAAACAGCAACGTGGCACCGGCTCCGGTTCAGCAGCCGATGGCCGTCATTGGCATGGCATCAATCCTTCCCGGTGCTTTGACAAAAGCCGCCCTGTGGGAAGCACTCATCGCCGGCAAAGATCCCAAGTGCGAGTTTCCCAAAGAAAACAGCACCTTGGCCTCTACACTCCTCGCCGAAGAGCAGAAGTCACAAAAGCCAGAACTGACATCGCGCGGTGGTTACGTCGCAGATTTCGTTTACGATTGGAAGCGGCATAAAGTTCCACCCAAACAGGTCGCGAATGCCAATCCACTACAGTTCATGCTGCTCGATGCGGCTGACCAGGCTCTGACAGATGCCGGTTACGAAAAGAAGCCTTTTGATCGCAATCGTTCAACAGTCATTGTCGGAACGATGTTTGGAGGTGACTTTGCTGTTCAACTCCAGTTGGGTCTGCGTTTGCCACATATCCAAAAGGTGCTGCGCGAACATCTGGAAGCGAATGGCACAAAACCAGATCAGATTGACGAAGCTCTGCTTCAATATGAAAAGCACTTCTTGAAAGTTTTGCCGGCATTACTGGATGAAACTGGCAGTTTCACCAGCAGTACCCTCGCTTCAAGACTTTCGAAAACCTTCGATTTCCGCGGTGGGGCGTTTGCCCTCGAAGCTGAAGAAGTTTCCGGGCTGGTGGCTGTCAACCTGGGGATCAACATGCTCGAAACCGGCACGACAGATCTCGTTCTGTGTGCTGCCGGCCATCAATCGATGAGTTACAACAGCTTCGAAAAACTCGTCGAGAAAGATCTTCTGAGCAAAGGCCAATCCCGCTCGGCCTTCGATGCCGATTTCGATGGCATTCTGCCTGCAGAAGGCGTGGCCGTTCTCGTCCTGAAACGGCTTGCAGATGCCGAACGTGACGGGGATACAATCCGTGCAGTCATTCGCGGAACTGGCCAGTGCAACCGTCGTAATGATGAAGCCGGTGCCCTGCGCGAGTCGTTTAACACGGCTCTCAAAGTTGCCAACACGTCACCCAAAGCCATTGGTGCGATTGAAGTCTCTGGTGTCGATTGCAAAGACCGCAATTTCAACCAGCTCGAACTGGCCAAAACCATCGATCAGGAAAGTGGCCAGCCACAAGCCTTGATTGGCTCGCTGACTCCACAAATCGGTTACCTGCGTGGTGCCTCGGGAGTGGCTTCGATTGTCAAATCGATTCTCGAGTTGCAGAACGGTCAAATCGCCCCGCAATTTGGTCTCAAAAAGCTGGCTGCGGAAGTTCAGCCTGTCGCACATGCGATTCCTCAAAAGGTCATGCCGCTCTATGCGACTGCCCCAGGAGAGAAGGGGCAGATTGCCATCAGCAACAGCTCTCTCGATGGATCGGGTTTCAGCCTGATACTCGAAAGTGCCCAGAAACTCCCACTCCGCCCGGTAACCACTCCTTCAGTCGCAATCAGCCAACCAGCCAGTGCAAAACAGGCCCCGGCGACTCTGTCTTCCAGGCAGATAACCTCTCAGTCACGGAGGTCTAAGCTGGCTCTCGCCTTTCCTGGGCAGGGGTCTTACTACGCAGGGATGGGCGCTGACCTGATTGCAAATTACACCGAAGTCCGGCAGAAACTGGCCGAGTTCAACGAAGTCCTCAAACTCGAAAACTGCCCCGATTTTGAAACGCTGTCCGCAGACCCAGGCAACAGCATTCTCAATGCTCAACTCTCGATGCTCGTCATCGATCTGCTCTACTACACCGCCTACAAGACGGCGGGAATTCAGCCAGATTATGTCTGCGGACACAGTTATGGCGAGTTTCCTGCATTGGTGGCTGCCGGAGCACTGACCTTCCGCAGTGCGGTCATTGCCACACGCGATCGATCGCATGTCGTGGAAGAGTTTGCCGGCAAGCAGGGGACCTTACTCGCGGTCTCTTCGGATGCTTCCACTTTGCGCCATCTGTTGACGAGAGCACCAGTCGAAGTCTTCATTGCCAATATGAATTCACCCGAACAAACCGTTCTGGGTGGAACAATTGATGATTTGAAGCAATTCGAAAAGATCCTGCGGGAACGCCGGATAGGTAGCCGACTTCTGAAAGTCCCGGCTGCCTATCACACACCACTGCTCGAGCCGGCGCTCGTCACTTATCGTGACTGCATTCGAGCTTTGCCAATTTCTGTTCCACAGATTCCAGTCATCAGTGGCATCGGCAATCGAGAAGTCACCGATCCGGAAGAGATTCGCGAGAATCTCGTAATGCAACTGGTCAGCCCCATGGACTTTGTGGGGATGGTTCAACTTTTAAGACAGCTTTCTGTCGGGATGGTGGTCGAAGTGGGGCCGCGTAAGGTGCTCACGCAACTGATCCAGAAAACAGCCAACGAAGGTCAGTTGGAATGCCTCCCCATGGATCCTCGCGACAATTCGTCGTCAGACTGGCAATCCACGCTCAGAAGCAAATATGAAGGATCTGTCGGCAATGCCTCACCGGCTGCTGCAACGCCTCAGAAAACGCCAGCTTCCCCAGTACCAGCACAGGCTCAAAAGCCAGTTTCGCAGCCACAGAAGCCCGCAGTTCAGCCTGCTGCAGCGAACTCATCCGTTTCGAAACCTGGCCAGACGAAATCTTGCCAGATTAATCCCACTCCCGCAACGACCAACGTACCAACCACAGGTTCAAAAGTGACAGACCGTCCCCGTATCGTTCACTTCGACGCGACCGCGAAACGAAAAGAAGAAAATCGTCTGCGGGCAATCCAGCAGCGTGCAGAATCCGGGCGGCCTGTGGTCACATCGGCCAGTCCGAAAACAACGCAAAACTCACCTGCCATTTCGCACAGCGACCTCGCTGAGACAAATGGACATTCCGGGCACTTCGAGAAGAATGGACACGCTTCGGATGTCACGAGCAAAGCACCAGCTCTCAACTCCGCTCAGATGAAAGAAGAGATCGTCCCTCCAGTCGTTGTGATCGAAGAGGTTCCAGCGGCTCCACGCAAGTTGCCCAATCGTGCTGAACTCGAAGCGTTTGTTGTCGAGTACATCGTCGATCAGACTGGCTACCCGCCGGAGATGGTCGAACTCGAAGCTGATCTCGAAGCTGATCTGGGCATCGACAGTATCAAGAAGGCCCAGATGCTCGGGGAGTGCGCCCAGAAGTTCGAACTTCACTGGCTCGCCAATGAAGTCGCCGATCTGTCACTTGATCAGTTCCCGAATCTCGCTTCGATCATCAAGTTCCTGACTGAAGATGCCGCCAAGGCCACTGCATCACCTTCGGAAGAACAACTTGCTGAATCCGTACCTGCCGCTGCTCTGCCAGCCGTAGCTATCGTGACTGAAACCAGCGAAGAGGTAGTTCCACGCAAGTTGCCTAATCGTGCGGAACTTGAAGCATTCGTTGTCGA
Source organism: Planctopirus limnophila DSM 3776 (assembly GCF_000092105.1). Lineage (NCBI taxonomy): Bacteria > Pseudomonadati > Planctomycetota > Planctomycetia > Planctomycetales > Planctomycetaceae > Planctopirus > Planctopirus limnophila. The sequence goes on from NC_014148.1 coordinate 2,164,364, forward strand.
ATACATCGTCGATCAGACGGGTTATCCGCCGGAGATGGTTGAACTCGAAGCGGATCTCGAAGCCGACCTCGGTATCGACAGCATCAAGAAGGCCCAGATGCTCGGCGAGTGCGCTCAGAAGTTCGAACTCCACTGGCTCGCCAATGAAGTCGCCGACCTTTCACTCGATCAGTTCCCGAATCTGGCTTCGATCATCAAGTTCCTGACCGAAGATGCCGCTAAAGCGTCTTCGAGTGCGAATACGATTGATGCGGTCGCGATTTCCAAATCGGTCGACACTGATGCCCCGAGGGAACCAGCTCATCAATCCGCCGAGACGTTGCCTGCTGTCCCCGCGACCACAGTGACCAGCGAAACAGTGACCAGCGAAGAGGTGGCTCCTCGCAAGTTGCCCAATCGTGCGGAACTCGAAGCGTTTGTTGTCGAGTACATCGTCGATCAGACTGGCTACCCGCCGGAGATGGTTGAACTCGAAGCGGATCTCGAAGCTGATCTGGGCATCGACAGTATCAAGAAGGCCCAGATGCTCGGGGAGTGCGCCCAGAAGTTCGAACTTCACTGGCTCGCCAATGAAGTCGCCGATCTGTCACTCGATCAGTTCCCCAATCTCGCTTCGATCATCAAGTTCCTGACTGAAGATGCCGCCAAGGCCACTGCATCACCTGCGGAAGAACAGCCTGCTGAAGCCGTACCTGCCGCTGCTCTGCCAGCTATTGCCATCGTGACTGAAACCAGCGAAGAGGTAGTTCCACGCAAGTTGCCTAATCGTGCTGAACTCGAAGCGTTCGTTGTCGAATACATCGTCGATCAGACTGGCTACCCGCCGGAGATGGTTGAACTCGAAGCGGATCTCGAAGCTGATCTGGGGATCGACAGCATCAAGAAAGCCCAGATGCTCGGTGAATGTGCCCAGAAGTTCGAACTCCACTGGCTCGCCAATGAAGTCGCAGATCTCTCGCTCGATCAGTTCCCGAATCTGGCTTCGATCATCAAGTTCCTGACCGAAGATGCCGCCAAGGCGTCTTCGACATCACGATCAGCATCGCATGTCGCCTCACCGGAGACCGAACTGGAACTTCAGGATTCCAGTACTGCCACAGCCACACTGACTGAACCAGCAAGTGTTTCCACACAAGCTGTGACCCAGGTCGTCGAAGCCGTGCCTGCGGTTTCAATAGTGAGAGAATCTGTCATGATTCTTCAAGGCAGCCCTTACGAAATGGGCTTCCAGCATGGTCAGAAAGAGAAAGCCGCCATCCACGGCATTCTTGAACGTCAGATCACGCGCTATGGTGCCCGACTCGACAACATGCCCGAGTTAGACGAGGCTGTCAGTGATCCCGCACGATACTTCGGAGAAGATGAAGTCGCCGAGCTTAAAGGGATTGCCGACGGTGCCGAACTCCCTCTCGCATTCCTGATTGGCCATAACCTGGGCCTCTGCGAAGACTACGTCCCGGGCTGTGCCCAGTTTGCTGTCTCTGCCCAGGCCAATGGTGGGAAGGGAATGATCCATGCCGCCAACGAAGATTCTTCGCTCGCACTCAGTTTGACGGATTGCCTCCGCCGTGTGGTGCAGTGCCGAATTCCTGCCCATGGTTATCGACACATCGTCTTCAGCGTGAGTGGACAGGTCAGCGGCATCAATGGTACCAACGAAAAGGGCCTGACTGTCACCAGCACTTTGCTGCTGGATCGAGCCCCTCGCGACATCACGGCACCTGGCGACATCCATCCCGTGCTCATCAAGAAAATCCTCGAAAAGGCCGCCACACCGGCTGAAGCCATCGAGATCCTCAAAAGCTCCAAGCGAAATGGTGCCTGGGGAGTCTGCATCAGCCATGCCGATACCGATTCACTCTGCTATGTCGAATACGACAGTGATCAACTGGAAGTTCGCAGTGGGATGACTCGCGTCATTGGCACGAACCACTCGTTGCTGCTCGGCGCCACACATCCGACACCTCCACACTCCATGCACCGTATGGATCGCCTGCAAGAACTGCTGGCCAAGGAAGAAGCTATGGGGCTCGACTTCCCGGCTGCTGAAAAAACTCTTCGCGATCAGTTCGATGGTGGGCGTCAGCGAGTCACTGCTCATGCGACCATGAACACGATCTGCCGTGTCGATAACCAGATCAGTGTGGTCTTTGGCCCAAGCGAGAAGACAATTCGTGTAACTCCCGGTTCATATCGCAAAGAATTTGCACATGAATTCTCCACGCTTGATGTCGATGGCTTCTTCGGTGGTGCTGATGAATTAGTCGTCAACGATGTCCCGACAAACTCAAACACGGGCTCCAGCGTCGGTTCGACATCAAAATTAATACCAGCACAGCAGACCGATCTCCCTCGATTAGCTGGTTTACCAGTTATCGATGAGCGTGTAATGCATCGGGTCATCCTGCGTCCGCGTTTGTCACCGCTCTCGCATGCAGCACAAAAGGTAAGTCTCACTGGTAAAACAGTTGTCTATGGTTTCGGTGAAGTTGCCAGGGCCTTGATCTCCAAGTTGAAGTCCACAGGCCTCGAAGTTGCTGTGATACCTACCTGTTTTGATGTGACAAAGCTGGAAGCTGAGTTCGAAAATCTGGCAGCGCTCAAATCTGCCAGGAATCTGATTCTGGTGGGGCCACGATCCTCAGATGAAGTCAGTGAAGCGAGTGCTTCTGCACGATTCCTGACAGCCTTCCGTCTTTGCCAGTTATGGACTCAAAGCGGTCAGGAAATCTGCCCGCTGGCCGAGAGATCGTTAACCTTTGTCTCCTTCATGGGAGGAAATTTCGGTCTCGAAGGGAGCCCAGCCAATGCCGATGGTGGTGCCATGTCTGGCCTTGCCAAGGCCCTTCGCCGCGAACTGGCACCTCTGGTTGTCCGCACTGTCGATTTTGCCAGTGACGATGTAACAGACAGGGTCGTGGATCAGCTTGCCAATGAACTCTCACAATCTTTTGAAATATGCGAAGTTGCCTATTCGCGTGGTGAGCGTTTTGTTGTGGCAGCCCGCCCTGTGCCGGCGACTCCGGTACCACAAAATGGGCCAACACCTGGATCGGCATGGATCATTTCCGGTGGTGCCCGAGGCGTCACTGCGGTCGTCGCCAGAGAACTTGGAGTTCGTTATGGAGTCCACCTTCATCTGATTGGTTCTTCACCAATCCCTGAACTGGATCCATCACTTCTGGAGGCTTCAGCCGAAGAGTTGAAAGCCTTGCGTCGGAAAATCATGTCCGAGGCGCGTGAACGTGGCGAAGTTCCTCTCGATGCCTGGAGCACATTCGAACGCAGCCTCGAAGCCCGTCGCAACCTGCGTGACATGCGGCAAGCAGGTGTTTCAGTCACTTATCATTGCTGCGATATCAGTCAACCCGATGCCGTTGAAAAAACGGTTGCAGCCATCCGTACCTTCAATCATCCGATTGAAGGGGTCATTCACGGAGCCGGGGTGGAACATGCCTGTCGATTTGAACGCAAGCAGTTACCCAAGGTCCAAAAGACCTTCGATGTCAAAGTCGAAGGCGCACGTCACCTGGCTGCAGCACTCGAACATGATCCCGTGGCGTACTTTGTGGGATTCGGTTCCACCAGTGGTCGCTTCGGTGGTTTAGGTCAGGCCGATTACTCGGCAGCTTCCGATGCACTCGCCAAGTTCTGTAATGAACTGGGCCGCAAGAATCCCGACTGGCGGACCATTGTGGTTCACTGGCCACCCTGGGGCGAAGTGGGCATGGCAGCCCGCCCTGAAAGTAAACTCGCTCTCGAAGCCGGCGGAATGGCGTTTATGCCACCACAAGAAGGCGTCGCCTTCCTGCTGGAAGAATTGGCTTCAACGTCACCAGAACCAGAAATCCTGATTGTCGATAAGCCAGATGGCCTCGATCTCGATCGTACGCTTCCTGAACTGGCAGCATGGAAAGATTTCGCAGCCGCCCAGCAAGTGGTCGATGCCTCGCCTCTGCTGGATACCGTGATCGCCCTGACTCCTGGGGAGTATGTCGAAGTCGAAGTTCGATTGAACCCGGCACAAGATCCCTTCCTGTACGATCATCAACATCGCAATGCCCCCATTCTCCCAATGACATTCGGTCTGGAGACATTGGCTCAGGCATTCAGAGTTCTGCTACCCGCAACCGAGCAGGTGACTGTGCTCGATGGGGAAATTGTCAATCCCATGCGGTTCTTTGCGGATCGTCAAGAACTCGCCATCGCTCGCATCCGTCGCTCGGGAGACAGCTTCGAAGGGGAACTCGTCACCAGGTTCTTCAATCGCAAGGGCGTCTTGCTCAAGCACGAACGGGTGCTCGTCAAAGCCCGGCTCAAACCCGGTGTCGATGCACCGGACGCAGCCAAACCTTTCAAATCATCCATGCAGCTCAAGAAAGTTCAGTACGCAGAAACGTGGGATCAAGTCGCTGCATTGAATCTGGGGAGTGTCTTCACGGGCCCCTCCATTCGAGGATTGACGGAGTTCGCTTACGAAGGGAAGACCTTCGAAGGGATCATCGTTCCACCACCGATCAGTGGATTTGCCGGAAATCGCCCGGCAACCGGCTGGATGTTGAATCCTGCTGTGCTTGATGCCTGCCTCATTGGGTGTGATCGCTGGGCAGCACAGGCCGTCGAGCGGCAAAGCCTTCCCGTGAACATCGAAAAGGTCAGCCTGTATCGACCCGCCATCGATGGTGATCTCTGCCGGATTGATGGTCAGGTGCTCGAAGTCACTGAGAAAAATCTGCGATTCAACTTCTCTCTCTGGAACTCGAAAAACGAAATCATTCTGCGGGTCGAAGGATTCTGCACTACGGCAGTAATGGGCGGTTCACAACCGGAAACATCAGCAGAAATTCCTGCCGGGATCGCTTCCAGAGCCATCCCGGAATTGAAATCCCTCAACCCTGCCGATCTGCACTTGCTGTTCCCCGTCGAAGCCGTCACAGCCAGTGCTGATCATTGGGAAGCCGAAGTGCGGATCGAGCCTTTGACAGAGCCATTAATGACGGCTCACCGGTTTAACAACTCGCCACTCCTCCCCGGAGCAGCGATGGTCGAGTTGTTTGCCGAAGCTTTGCAGCAGGTTCTTCCGGGCCCTGGTGTGGCTCGAATTCGCAACTTCTCCATTCAGCATTCGCTGCACCTGAAGGCTGCTCTCCCGCGTCGTGTGCAGGTCGTGGCACATAAAGAAGCTGATGGCTATCGCTGCCAGCTAATTGATCTCGATGGTGGTTCGATCACTCTGGCAACGGCTCTGATTGACCGAGTGGATGCAGCCAACCTGCAATTGCCACAACTCGATCAGCCCAAGGGCAGCTATAGCCCCATGAAGTATCCCGATATGGGGCCTCTGATTCATGGCGCACCACTGCGCAGCCTGCAGGCGATGTGTTCCGGGCGTGATGATGCGTGGGCCGAAATCGTTCCGACAGATATGAGCAAATTGCTTGGGCCGAATTCGAAATGTCAGCCGGTCATTCACCCGGCTGTCCTCGATGGCAGCTTCTACGCCTGTGGAATTCACGCCTGGATCAACTGCTTCGGAAGAGTCGAGTTACCACTTGGTTTTGAGGAACTGCTGATTCTCCGTGATCAGCCATTAAGCAAAACCGACAAACTGGTCACTCGTGTCCGATACCGCGACAGTGACGACAAAGGTTCTTCATATGAAATCTCCGTTTTCGACAAACAGAAACAACCAGTCTATGTTGTCAGGAACTATCGCAGTGTTGCTAAAGGCAGCGTGACATTGTGATCAGTAACGACGGAATGAGTGACTGCGGGGTCAGGGAGGGTATGACTTCTCAATTCGAGATTCATACCGCCACCAGGGCACAACTACGAACCGAACTGCACTCAAGCAGTCTCGGAGAAAAGTTTGCCATCGGTGCGGAAATGTTCCTCGACCCTGCCCGCAAAGAATCGTGGGAACTGAGCCGATTTTTGATCGCGAGTCGAGTTTTTACGCTGCTGAAAACTGATCGCTCTCAGGATTTCTTGTCTCCCGAGTTATCAGAGATCGAAGTATGGACTCGCAATGATCAGGGCAGGGGGATTCCACCAGCAGTTTTCATCGACAACCAACCCATCCCCTGGACATTTTCGCTCTCACATGCAGGAGACAATTACGCACTCGCCATTTGCAGGCAGCCGCAGTTACGACCCGGAGTGGATCTGGTCAACACCAGCACTTTCACTCAGGCAGCCTTACAAATGTGGTTCACGCCGGAGGAAAGAACATATCTCGCAACGCAGGATGAGCGGGCCGCAGGAACCATCTGGGCACTCAAGGAAGCGGTCTACAAAGCCACAAATTGCGGGGAACCATTTCGACCAAGGCAGATAGAAATTCTTCCAGAAGGCAAAAAGTTGATTTGCCGTGTGAGGGGGATTCATGTGCACCTTGATGAGGCAATCATCCGCTTCATCGAAAAAGATTGTCTGCTCGCAGCCGTCTTAATCAAGCAGAACTCTTTCCCGAACACTGATAAAAACCACTTCGATAACAAAACCAATTCTCACTCAATCAATGACACATCTCACGATCTGATCATGCATTGATGTTAAGACCTGAAAACGCGAATTCTCACTCCCGGAATTACAGAGTCAAAGGCCACTCGAATGATTGATTTAACCAATAAGATCGCCCTCGTCTCCGGGGCCTCACGCGGCATTGGTCGCGCGACAGCATTGCAACTTGCCCGCGCCGGGGCTGACGTGGTCATCAATTATGTACAATCTCGCGACAGTGCTGACCGAGTGGCAGAAGAGATCGCCGCCATGGGCCGCCGCGTGGCCATTGTCCGTGCGGATGTCAGCGAGCAGAGCGATGTTCAGAGCATGATGGAATTTGTGGGCAATGAATTTGGCAGGCTCGACATTCTCGTCAGTAATGCTGCATCGGGGGGATTCCGCCCCTTGCTGGCGGCCACTCCCAAGAATTTCGAAGCCGCGATGAATACCAATGTCCGCGCACTTCTATTCCTCGTACAGGCCGCACATCCTTTGTTGGGGCAAAGTGTCGATCGAGCCAAGATTGTGGCCATTTCGAGCCATGGCTCACACATGGCACTCCCATGGTATGGCCTGATTGGTACCTCCAAAGCAGCACTGGAAAGCCTGATTCGCCACATGGCACTTGAGTTTGGCGACCAGGGAATGAACTTCAACGTCGTCCAGGCGGGACTGGTTCCCACAGACTCCACCAAGATGATTCCTGGCTCCGAAGTCATGTTCAATGCGCGAAGCTCCAAGACCATGATGGGTGATCGCCAACTGGAACCCGAAGACGTTGCGAACGCAGTCCTTTACCTTTGCAGTCCACTGAGCGATCTGGTGCAAGGGCAAGTCTTGATCATCGACGGCGGGGCCGCCATTCACGTCTAATGAGTTATTGCCTTTTCCAAGTGGTCTTCGAGTTGGCACTAACCATCTGATCGCGGCCACTTTGCCAGAACTGCTCTACGGAATGCTGCACGATGCTCAATCTGATCTTCTCCATGATCGGCAGTTTCCTGGCACGGAAAGTCGGCCAGCAGCGAATGGCGTTTCATCAAGCCACAATGCGCCCCCGCGAATCGCAACAGGCCTTCTTAAAAGAATTACTTGCTGCCCATGCGGATTCGGCGTTTGGCAAGGATCATTTTTTTCGAGAAATTCAAACTGCGGCTGATTTCCAGAAGAGATTGCCAATCGCTGAGTACGAGAACTTTGCCCCCTACATCGAGCGCGTCAAAGCGGGTGAAACCACCGCGATGTTCTGCAACGAACAGATTGTCATGTTCAATCTCACCAGTGGTACGAGCAGCACTCGAAAATTTATTCCCGTCACCAATCGCTACCTCAGTGATTACCGACGCGGCTGGTCGATGTGGGGCTTACAGACTTTCGAAAAGTACCCGCAGCTTTTCCTGCAGCCAAAAGTCAGCTTTGGCAGTGCCTCGAAGGAATCGGTCACGTCAGCGGGCATTCCGTGTGGCAGTTTGAGTGGCCTGACTGTCAAAATGAATCCTGCTGTCGTACGCAGCACCTATTGCCTCCCTGCTGATACGGCTGACCATGCCGACGCTTTCGCCAGATGTTACCTCAACTGGCGAATCGGCATCCAAAGAAACCTTGGCATGGGTGTCGCCCCGAATCCGGGTTTGCTTCTCCAGTTCGCTCGCTATGGAACCGAGAACGCCGAATGTCTCATTCGCGAACTTCATGACGGCACTCATTCCTGTACGGCTGCCTTGCCGCGGCATCTCCAGAATTGGCTCAAACGCCAGATCCGCCCAAATCGCAAACGTGCTCGCGAACTGGAGCAGATCTTTACTCGCCAGATGACTCTCCACCCGAAAGATGTCTGGCCTCAGCTCAAACTGATTGCCTGTTGGCTGGGTGGGCCAACCAGAGCTTATATCTCACAGATTCCCGAGTATTTCGGAGATGTCACATTGCGGGATATTGGCCTGATCTCCAGTGAAAGCCGCATCAGCCTTCCCAAAGAAGACAACACACCTGCGGGTATTCTCGATGTGACCAGTGCCTATTTTGAGTTCGTACCTGTCGACGAAATGGATTCCAGCAATCCCGTTGTGCTCGATGCTGCCGAACTCGAAACCGGCAAAGAGTATTACATCCTTTTGACAACGACCAGTGGGCTCTATCGATACAACATTCATGATGTGGTACGAGTCGTTGACTGGCACGAAAAAACACCCATGATCGAATTTCTGCATAAAGGAAGCAGAATTGCCAATCTCTTCGGTGAAAAACTCACGGAGAGCCAGATTGTCAAAGCGGTCACAACGTTCGTTCAATCAACAGCCACGCCTCTGGGCGATTTTTCACTGACTATGCCTCTGCCACATGAGCCGATGGCCTATCGGTTTTACGCCGAAATGCGAGATGCATTCTCTTCCGATTCGATCGCCACTCTGGCTCGGCAACTGGACGAATCTCTGGGTGAGCAGAACTATCTGTACCGCCGTAAAAGAGTCGAAGGCCTGCTCCATCCCCTGGAATTGATCGTCATTCCACAAGGTGCCTGGCGCGCCTGGGATCTCCGCCAACTCGCCCGCAATGGCGGCACCATGGATCAGTACAAGCATCCTTTTCTGATCACCAATCGCAGCCTGATTGACGATCTTCAGGTTGAGCCTGTCAGTTCTTAACCAGCCACCTTACGCACCGAACACCATTACTCAGTCTGCCAACATCCTGTAAATCGGATTGTTCAGGCAACGGCATGAGATGATGGTCTGTTACTATTTCTTTTGTGATTCGATATCGGTTGCCGGGCGCACAATCGTTCTTCTGGCAACTGGAATCCCCTGAACGATCCAATCGTCCAAGCTCAGGCCGAAAACTATATGCCTTCCATTTCAAACTGCCGTCAGCAGCTCCAGCAAAAACTTTTCCCTCAGGGAATTCCCCGACTCTGGTGCCCCTCACTGACTCACTTCTCAGCCGCCGCTCAGTTCGACGTCCAGAGAATTCGCGCTCATGTCACGGCGATGTCACCCTGGATCGGTGGACTACTGGTTCCCGGATCGACAGGCGAAGGCTGGGAGATGACCGATGACGATATTGAGCAGTTGCTGGAAATCACGTTCGAGATCGCCAACTCCCTCAATCTGCCTGTCCTGATTGGTGTCTTGAAAACTTCGACAGACAACGTGATGAGTGGCATCCAGAGGCTGCATCAATTTTCACAGCATCCACGGTTTGCCGGATTCACTGTCTGTCCACCGCAAGGTGAAAAGTTAACACAGCCCGAAATTCTGGCTGGATTACGCACGGTCTTCGATACAGGATACCCAATTGCTCTCTATCAGTTGCCACAAGTTACCAGGAATGAAGTCTCACGCGAGACAGTGCAATGGCTGGCGGCCAACTACCACAATCTCATCCTGTTCAAAGACACCAGCGGACATGACCGTGTCGCAAACTCCGGCGTCGATCTGCAGGGCGTCTTTCTGGTTCGCGGTGCGGAAGCTGGCGGCTATGCGCCTTGGCTGAAAGAAGCGGGCGGGCCCTACGATGGATTTCTACTGAGCACTGCCAATGTCTTTGCGAAAGAACTGGCGACCATGATTCAACTCGCAGAAACGGGCCAGATCGACGAAGCAAGAGCACTATCGACTCGACTGGAAACTCTCGTACAACAGACCTTCGATTCCGTGAAATCCATCTCGGCAGGAAATCCCTTTACCAATGCCAACAAAGTGCTCGATCACATCCGGGCTTATGGAGAAAGCTTTCACATTCAGCCAGCACCACTGCTTTACAGTGGTATTTCACTTCCGTGGGAACCCATAGCTCAAGGACATGAACGACTGAAAGTGTGGCAGCAAGCACCACTGACCGGATATCTCAACACTCTGTGATCTTTGCCGCAAAACACTCGATTTTTACCGTTTCCTTGGCGTGGCATCGCTGTTTATCGTCTCGTATAACGATGACACTCGAATGACACCAAATGTTCTGATCCTGTTATCTCCATGAGGTTCTTCCGTGTCACAGCCCAAAGTTCTCATCGTTGTCGGAGACGCGACAGAAACCGTCGATACGCTTTATCCTTACTACCGCTTAATTGAAGGGGGATATCAGCCTGTCGTGGCTGCTCCGGAGAAACGCAAGTATCAGATGGTTCTGCACGAAGTGAAGCCCGGTTGGACGATCACCAAAGAGTGGGAAGGCTATTCGATTGATGCAGAGATCGCCTTCAAAGACATTCGCCCTGAAGATTATGCCGGAATCTTCTTCAGTGGGGGCAGGGCTCCTGAATACATTCGCGAAGACGAAGATCTGCTGAACATCACCCGCTGGTTCTGGGAAAAGCGCCTGCCGATGGCCAGTGTTTGCCATGGAGTTGAAATTCCGGCGCGTGCTGGCATTGTCAAAGGTCTACGCATGGCGACTGTCGCCAAATGCCGCTTCGATCTTGAAATCTGCGGCGGAATCTACGTCAACGAACCCTGTGTGATCGATCGCAACATGGTGAGTGGTCGCACCTACCACGACAGCGGCCACTTTGTGGGCCCATGGATTCAAATGCTCGATCGCTGTCGCAAAGCCTGAAGGGGCAGGCTCCTCGGTATTTGATGTCGGTAGGACAAGTCAAACGCATGGCGCTGCGTCTTGTCCTCGTGCCTCTGCACGACAACCCGGCCACGAGTTGGCCGGGCCACCCGTTATCCGCGACAAACCAGACTCACCTCGCTGGCGATCACTTCAAAAGCCTTTTCAAGCACATGTGCAGGTTGTGCAAAGTTGAGGCGAATACATTGCTCGGCATGCTTCCACGGCTCTTCCAGTCCAAAGAAGAATTCTTCTCCGGGAACAATCAGCACCTTTCTCAGCTTCAGTCGCTCATAGAGCTTTTGCGAGCTGATCGGGAGCCCGGGTAGCCAGAGCCACAGAAAAAAGGCACCTTCACTAACGTGAATTCGTCCATCAACTGTATGTCGCTTCAACGCATCGGTCAGACACTGGACGGCAAACCGACTCTTCTCTTCGTAGAATGGACGTAAAACTTTTGGCCCGAGATCGACAATCTGGCCCGACTCGATCAGATCGGCCACAAGTTGCTGGCCTACGGTTCCATGCGAAAGCCCTGTCACGGCCGACATGGCTGTGATGGCCTTAATGATCTGCGGAGCAGCCACCACAAAAGCCGTGCGTGTCCCTGGCAAACCAAGTTTCGAGAGACTGAACGTCGTGATCATCGACTCGTTCCAAACAGGAGTCGTCGGCTGAAAAACCACCCCTGGGAATGGTGCCCCGTAAGCATTATCGATAATCACCGGCACCCGATGCCTGGTGGCGAGTTCGACGATTTCACCTGTCTCTTCATCGGATAAAAAATTCCCGGAAGGATTCGTGGGCCTCGAAATCGCTACGGCCCCAATGGAATGTCGCGATAGAGCCGACTCCACGGCCTCCAGATCAACATGGTACTTGAAGAGATGTGGCTGAGACTCATCAGGGGTCGATATCCTGGGCCGACAACCCACAAAGAGTCCCTCACCAAACCCCAATGGCGAATAACCGATGTATTCCGGAGTGACGGGCAATAAAATTCGCCGGTACGAGCCATCAGGCATCTGACCCGCCAGCAGGTTGAAGAGATAAAAGAAAGCCGTCTGGCCACCGCTCGTCACCGCAATATTTTCTGTGGTGACATTCCAGCCATAATGAGTGCGAAGCAGTTTGGCCAATGATTCAATGACCTGTAGATTCCCCTGAGGGGGATCATACTGGCCCAGCGTTCGATCTATCGCTCCAGTATTGAGGAGCACCTCGATTCGCTCTCTCCAAAGCTGTGTCATTTCGGGAATCAGAGCCGGATTCCCTCCTCCCAGCATTAGCATATGCGGGTCAGAAGCCAATGCCCGGCCCAGGTCATCCATCAAGGTTAAAATTCCTGATGGCCCCGCCAGCTTTCCACCCATCCTGGAGAATTCAAACTGCATTTCGGTCACTCACTCTGGAACGTTAAGCCACTGACAAGATCAGCTCTGACGAGCTGGTGATGGATCAGATTCATGATTGCTCAAGATTCATCGAGCAATGTGCTTTGAAGAAGTCTTCTGGATGAGTTTACCGCTTCATCCCCACTCCGCTTTCATAGTGTGGAATGTATCAACCCTTCTGACATCATGTCATGTTCACCGCCGATAAACCGTTTCCATCAGGGTAACTCCGGGTGCCGACAAGATTGATGGCGTTTTCCAGCCTGCCAAGCCAGAGGCAACGATTCTCACCGATTCCCCAGGAAAGTCACAGAATCCCGGACATGAGTCGCGACCGGTAGTAGCCCACATTCAAGGCATCACCGCTCGATTCATTTGCAAAACACGTGTTCACGGCCAAGAATATTTGAATATTTTGGCATCCCCGCCCAGATTGATTAGCAATCGAGCCTTGAAACGCCTATATTACAGGCAATCGACTCCCGGTAAGCGAGCGTTTTCTTCCTCATGCGATGATCTCATGAGTTCCAACTTAATGTCGAATGGCACAAAAGGCGGTTTTTCCGTCATGGACACGATGATTGGCACCAGCCAATCGATGCTGGATGTGCATCGACTTGTCCGTCAAGTGGCATCCACATCAGCGACAGTTCTTCTCCTTGGTGAAACCGGGACAGGAAAAGAGCTTGTTGCCAAAGCCGTTCACGAAATGAGCCCGCGGGCCTCAGGTCCATTTATCCGGGTCAATTGTGGCGCATTGAGCGAAAGCCTGCTTGAGAGCGAACTCTTTGGTCACGTGAAGGGTGCTTTCACGAGTGCTTTCGAAAATCGCACGGGGCGTTTTGAAGCCGCCCATGGGGGCACAATTTTTCTGGACGAAATCAACTCCATGAGTTACACGCTGCAGGTCAAACTGCTGCGTGTGCTGCAGGAGCAGGAATTCGAACGCGTTGGCGATACAAAGACCATTCGGGTGGATTGCCGGATCGTCGCCGCCACAAACCGTGACCTGCTCGATGAAATCGATGCCGGTCGCTTCCGTGAAGACCTCTATTATCGCCTGAACGTCGTCCCGATCTATCTGCCGCCATTGCGCGATCGACCAGACGATCTGGCAGACCTCATTGCTCACTTTGCGAAGCGATATGCGATAGCCAACAGCCGCCCCGTTCCTAAAGTTTCCGAAGATGTGATCGCTGTCCTGAGATCCTACGCGTGGCCGGGAAACGTGCGAGAACTCCAGAACTATGTCGAGCGTGCGATTGTCTTGTCCTCGGGCGAGACGTTAACACTCGATCTTTTCCCTCCGCATGTTCGCGGCATGGCACCCATCCGCCTGAATCGATCCCGCTCCAACAACCTCGAAACTCTTTGTAGCGAACTGGTCACGCTGGGCCTGCTGGATGCAGGAGAAGATTGCACCAACGCCTATGACCGCGTGGTGACTCTCGTCGAGAAAGAACTGATCCTGCAGGTTCTGCGAACTTGCCAGGGAGTCCAAACCAAAGCGGCGACTAAGCTGGGGATCAACCGGAACACACTGCATAAGAAAATCACCGATTATCACCTCGAATCTGAGGCTCGATAACCAGTGAGATGAGTGCTGTTTCTACCTCGATCCAGATAGAAATCGCTGAGGACACTACTTCAGGTTGACGAGATTTCTCGGCTTTTCCCCGCGAAAAACCTGAACGATCTGTTCCATGACTTCCCGCCGCATTTGTTCGAGGGATTGCTCAGAAATAAAAGCCGCATGGGGGGTGACGATGACGCGTTCATCCTGAAAAAGTGGTCTGCTTAAATCGCAAGGTTCCGGATCGAAGACATCCAGCGCTGCACCGGCAATACATCCCGACTTGATGGCCTCTTCCAACGCCGCCTCATCAATCAATCCACCACGCGAAGTATTGATGAGATACGCCGTCGGCTTCATCTGGCGAAACTGCTCTTTCCCGAACATCTTGCGTGTGGCCGGAGTGAGTGGAGCATGTACCGAGATAAAGTCGCTTTGCGACAAAAGCTCTCCCAGGCTCACCATCTGGCAGCCCGTCCCGTAATCATTGCCACTGGATGTATGGGCCAGAATCTCCAAGCCGAGGGCTCTGGCTTTGGGTACCAGTGCGCGAGCCGTATTTCCCAATCCCACAAGCCCCAGCTTTTGGCCTTTGATGCGGGTTAAAGGCAACCCCGCCCCCAGGTTGTATTCGCCCTGTTTGGTTCGATGATGAAAAAAGGCAATCTTTCTCGACAAGGCCAACAGCAATCCGAGGGCATGATCAGAAACTTCGTGAGTGCAGTAGTCGGGTGAATTGGTGACGGGAATCCCACGGGCCGTACATTCGGGAATCGCAATGTTATCCAGTCCAATTCCCAGACGTGCCACAGTTTTCAACCGCGGTGCTGCTGCTATCACTGCTGGCGTCACCTTGGCCCAGTTGGTGGCAATCGCGTCGGCCTCTGCTGCCAGTTCGCAGAGTGTTTTTTCATCACCTGCCGGAGCTTCAATTAATCTGGCACCGGCTGCGGCCAGCACTTCCGTTTCGATATCCAGGCTGGGCCAGGCACGATCTGTCAGCAGAACTTGATACATCTTGAAAAATGACTCCCTGTTGAACCTTCAGACCACTTCTTCCAGATGAAACAGACATCTCTGAGATAGTTCTTGAAGCATCAATTCTGTTTGATAGACGCCAGAATCCACTCGGTTTGAGAGTCTAAGCATACACACCCAGCCACAAATCTCCCAAACTGAGCCTAAGTACTTTGAGAATCTGAAGATCGAAACTGCTTTCAACTCAGTAGAAAAGATAGTCTCTCTGAAGATAGGATTTTTCTGACAATCAGCTCACCCCACCGGAACCGGCACTCACGAACGACGCAAACAACAACAGAATAACACTTTACAACGAAACAACACTTGTCAGCTTGAGTAGAATTCAGGTTGTCCTCGGCCTCGCTTTTGAGCTAATATCCGCTCGCTGCGCTAACACTTCCCACAAAGCCCTATTCCATTCCGCAATCTTCTCCCGCCAGCACTTCAATTCGTACTGTCAGTCACGTTCGGAAATTTCGTCAGAAACTCCTTTCGCCTGATCTCACACCAATTTCACGTTGTTCGTTTTGAGGCCCCAGTTTGCCCCAGCCTGAACGCACAATTCCGGCTTTGATTCGGCCCTTGGATGCTGCTTCCAGGTGCCTGGGAATGTTCGTCATTTGTTTCAGCTTGTTGTGCAGTGGCTTAACGGGGATCGCCGCCGAAAAAGTCCTTCTCCTGGATGGCAGCATTCTAATTGGCAACAGTCAATCCGTGGAAAATGGGAATGTTCTCTGGCGAACACAAACGGGAGAAGATGTTCGCATTCCCATCAACCAGATCGTGCGAATTGATGCCGAAGAACTAACCGGTTCAACCAACTTGCCGGCCAGATCCGCCCCTCAAAATTCATCTCAGCAGAACACAAGTCCCCCTCCCGATATCAAGATGCCAAGCTCTGAGAAACCAATCTTCTCATCCAGTGCTAAAGCCCTCAACAATTCTCCAGAAAACTCTCTGTTGAAAGGCATGAATACGGAGCCAACGACACCGCCCCTAATGCAGAAAGATCCTCTGTTAGAAATCCAAAATCCCCTCGTAGAAGTCATCGACCTGACACCTCCCGAAGAAGCCTTCGGTCACGACGCTATCGAAGAGACATGGACGGAGTCTGTTCCTCTCCTGGGTTCCTCAGTCAATGCGATCAGTTCCGTACTTTCCACGGCGCAACACACCGCCACAGCGGCCACCAACCAGGCTTCTTTGTGGACCAATCGCATTCAACTGGGTGGAAACTTTACGAACGGAAATTCGAACATCGACATCATCGATGTTCTTGCTCAATTCGAACGTTCAACCAAAGTCAGCCTCAGACAAATGGATGTGGGCGGGCAGTGGGCACAGACAACCGGGAACGTGACTGCCAACCGCTGGTGGCTTAACGGTAACTTTGACTGGCCATTCTCGAGCGAAGAAGACCGCTGGATTACATTCTTGAGTACCAAAAATGAATACAACCAGCTCGCAAATCTGAACATTCGCAGCACCAACACGACAGGATTAGGCTACCGCTTTTATTACGAACCCAAAAAACGATTGATCACTCGTATTGGCCCCGCTGTGACCGTCGAAGCGTTTGACTCTCCTGACAATACGCGAACCACGTTTGACTTGTTTTCGGAGGTTGAATTGCGCTGGCCGATTGCCAAACGGACATCTCTTGAATCGCGGATCCGCTATCAGCCGGGGCTTCTCGACGGAGCGATCTACCGTGTCTTCTCCACCTCTTCCATCATGTGGGATCTCGACGAAGAGAATCGCTGGAAGCTCGCCCTGAATCTTCGCACAGAGTACGTTTCAGTGCCCAGTCCCGGTCGAAAGTCCACCGACTGGTTCACTGTTGTTTCGCTGGTCTATCAGAGAAAATAGTCGATTGGCTTCCAAAGAATCTCGACCCGGAACTCTGGGGACTGGTTGCACAATGCACAACGGGCTAACATTTCGCACATCAACTGGTCAAACTATGGAGGAATCCAGTCACATTTTGCCTGCTGGATTGTCATTCGAATTGACCGCACCTGAGACAGACTACTGAAGGATTGGCTCCATGACTTCCCACAAACCGTATTGGCCTATTGGTGTATTTACATCTGTCGATGCCGGGTTAGGTGTCCATCTGGAAGTGGCACAGGATCTCAAGGTTCCCACGGTTCAGGTGCATGCCCCTCATCCGCATACGCGAACTCGTGAACATGCTCAGGCTTTTCGAGCCAAGTGCGATGCAGCCGGCATTCAGGTAACTGTTATCTTCGGTGGCTTTGATGGAGAAAGTTACGCCGATATCCCCACCACGGCACGAACTGTCGGGCTCGTCCCTCTTGAAACGCGTGCCAGTCGCGTCGCAGAAATGAAAGAGATTTCAGACTTCGCCAGTTGGGTCGGTTGCCCGGCTATTGGATTGCATATTGGTTTCGTCCCTGAAAGTTCCAGCCCCGATTACAGCGAACTGGTTCGCGTCACCCAGGATCTGCTCACTCATGCAGCAAACCATGGCCAGGCCGTCCATCTGGAAACAGGGCAGGAATCGGCAGATCACCTGCTGGAATTCATCGAAGATGTCAACCGCCCTAATCTGGGAATCAATTTCGACCCGGCCAATATGATCCTCTACGGGACAGGCAACCCGATTGAAGCGCTTCGCAAAGTGGCCCGTTATGTCCGCAGTATTCATTGTAAAGATGCTCTCTGGGCCCCAGTCAACGAACGTGGAAAATCATGGGGCCAGGAAGTCGCATTGGGGACTGGCGATGTCGGGATGGAAGCTTACCTCACGACACTCTGGGAGATCGGCTATCGCGGCCCACTCACCATCGAACGCGAAATTCCACACGATCCGGTTCAACAGAAGAAAGATCTCGCCAGTGCTCTGGAACTCCTGACAGGGCTGCGGAAGAAAATTGCCAACTGCTGAAGCCTGGCCCCGGCGGTTTCTGCCGCACGCACATACTCAAAGCCCAGCCCGCAGACATCACCGGCGAAGTTTGCGGGCTGGGCTGGATTTAATGGCATTATTCGTCGATAAACAGGTTGTTGGCTTCGATGGGCTTCTGAACTTTGTCACCTTCAGAATGCAGAATTCTTCACGAACGCGGATCAGGAAATGCCCGACTATCGCGTTCAACTCGACACCTTCAGCGGTCCTCTGGACCTGCTGCTCTATCTGGTGCGCCGCAACGAAATCGATCTGCTCGATTTGCCTATCTCGCAGATTACTAATCAGTTTCTCACATTTCTGCAGGTCCTTGAGCTGATCGATCTGGATACCGTGGGAGAATTTGTCGTCATGGCAAGTTCTCTGATCGAGATCAAAAGCCGCCTCGTTCTCCCTCGGGCTGAGGATCAGGCCCAGGAAGCTCAATCAGCCATGGGGGAAGACCCCCGGGCAGAACTCGTGGAGCAGTTACTCGAATACAAGCGATATCGAGATGCAGGACAAGCCCTGCAGAAACAGGCCGACGACTGGCACAATCATTTCCCGAGAATGACCAGTGAAAAGCCCAAATCGAGCCGGGATATCGCCAACGACTCTTTCAAAGAAGTCGAACTCTGGGATCTGGTGAGTGCCCTGACTCGAGTCATGCAGAAGAAGATCGTCGTCGAAACAGCTGCTATTCGTTACGACGACACTCCCATTTCTGTCTATGTCGAACGAATTGGAGCACATGTCCGCAAGACCGGTCGGGCATCGTTCAGCGAATTCTTCGAAGGTGCCAACGAGCGCAGCAAAATCGTGGGCATCTTTCTGGCTGTCCTTGAACTTCTCAGGCATCACCAGTTTCATGCCGAGCAACCAGAGCCTCATGGCGAGATCTATCTCATGCCACCTGACAATCCGGAGCATGCCTCGTCAGTCGATCCTGCTGAAACTCCCTGAGAGACTGCCGGTGATTTTCTGATAATCAATTTGGCTTTTGCAAAAACTTTTGCCAAGATCGGCCATCCCTCTGCGTAATATCTCGGGATCAGAAACCGGAGGCCACCATGTCAATTGCCGATGAACTCTTCAAACTGCAGCAGCTTCGCGATAACGGTACGATCTCGAATGAAGAATTCGAGCTTCAAAAAGCCCGGCTGATTGAACCCAAGCCAGCACTCAATCTGGATGTGAAGCAATGGTCTGTGCTACTCCACCTCTCACAATTGTTGAATCTGGTGACGGGCTTTGGCGGAATTATTGCCCCCATTGTCATCTGGATGCTCTTCCGCGATCAATCACCAGAGATTGACCAGCACGGAAAGAACATCGTGAACTGGTGGATTTCCAGCTTCATCTACGGAGTTGTCAGCGGCATTCTCTGTGTCGTGATCATTGGCATCCCGATGTTGATTGTGCTGGTGATCCTGACGATCCTCTTCCCCATCATCGGTGCCATTAAGGCCGGTAATGGAGAGGTCTGGAAATATCCAATGACCATCGCCTTTATCAAGTAGTCGTCTTTGCGGGTGATGTTTTGTACCAGGCGAACACAAAGAGCCCCGCAAACAAAAAATCAATCGCAGCAGCACCTACGAGTGGCCACGGCAAACGTCCCACGACTGTCAGAATCAGGGCGGGAATGACAAAGCCCACTTTCTCGATAATCCCAGGGATGATCATCAATCGGTAGCGCTTGATATCCCAGGACATGATCACGTAAGCCACTTGCCAGGCAATCGTCACCCCCAGAAAACCATAATAGAACTCAGTATGAGTAATTGCGGGTGGATACTCGGCGGAGAATGTCGATTCCGCAGCATACATCGGCAGCAGCACCACCAGGCCATAGATCCCTGCGACAAGAAAAATGACTCGGGCTGCGAACATCCAGGTATCCTCGCAAAATGATCATCAGCTCAAATTGTTAACCACTGTCGTTTGACTATGTTGATCGCCCAGAACAGCGGCCAGCCAGCAAAACGGCACGAGTCATTCTATTTCGGCAGCAGCATCAAGCTGGCTGGCATTATGCCGGGTCATTCACATGCCGGGCAGGGCGGCGCGGCCGCTGAGTTTCGAAATCTCGTATCTCGTACCGGGCCAGTTCCTTGTTGACTCGGATTTCAATGTTGGTCAACTGGTCACCTTCTTCTCGCGTAACGAAGGTAATCGCGGAGCCAATTTTTTCCGTCGATGACAAGCGGCCTGTTCGACCAATCCGATGCACATAGTCATCGCAATCCATAGGGACGTCGTAATTTACAATATGAGATATGCCACTGATATCAATGCCACGCCCCATGACATCGGTCGCAATCAACAGTCTCAAACGACCATCACGGAAGCGGGAAAGCACACCTTCTCTCAGATTCTGCGACAAATCACCGTGGATAAAGCCGATTCTCGGCAAGCGACCGCTGAACTTGCGGTACACCTCTTCCGCACCACGTTTGGTTCTTGTGAATACCAGCACCTGCTGTGGCTTTTCTTGCGAGAGCACACGAATCAAAGTGCGAAACTTGCGATCCTGATCCACAGGCACATAGAACTGCGTAATCGAATTCTGAGAATCCGCCCCGATGTGAGAAACATCGACTCGTTCGGGATCATTCATATACTTTTGTGCCAGCCGTGCCACAGGTGCTGGCAATGTGGCAGAGAGCAACAGCGTCTGTCTTTCGGTCGGGCATTTTCTCAGAATTCGCTCGATATCTGGCCGAAAACCAATGTCAAGCATCCGATCGGCTTCGTCTAACACCACCATTTTCAACCGCGAAGTGTCGAGTTCCCCCCGTTGCATCAGATCGATGATGCGCCCGGGGGTTCCGATAACAAGCTGAGCCCCTTTCTTCAGATCAGTAATCTGCGGGCGTATATTTCGGCCACCCACGCAACAAACAGATCTCAAAGGATGCTTCAGTGAAAGGCGGCTTGCCTCTTCGGCAATCTGCTGGCTCAATTCGCGAGTAGGAGTCAGGACGAGCGCCTGAGGATAACCTTTCTCAGCATCGACTCGTTCAAGAATCGGCAGCACAAAAGCTGCTGTTTTCCCAGACCCGGTGCGTGCCTGACCAATGACATCTTTACCTGATAGTGCCAGCGGAACAAATGCAGCTTGAATCGGGCTGGGGGTTGCAAACCCCATTTTATTAACAGCTGCCAGAGTTGTTTCACTCAGGCCCAAATCTTCAAAACGAACTGTCTGATTCTCCATCCGGGGAGCAATACCTCATACAAACATGATTGGGAGAACCGTCGCGTCTCCCTCGCGTCATCTACATCGAAACTCTGGCGGAACACACCACAAACTGGCAGTGCGAACATCGCTCATCAAGTTTTCCGACAGATCCAGAGAGACTTGCAGTCGCAAAACATTCTCTCATGTGACTTGACAGACTACCGCCCCGCACTCTCGAACACAATCTGGATTTTTTGCTTCTTTGAGGAAGGTGGCAGCGAAAACATCACTGATCAGTTACCCGGAAGTCGAATTCGACGCGGTTTGACCAGCCAGGTCTTCTGGCTCGAGCACATAATTCTTGATGTTCAACGTGTAACGATCGCGAAAGAACGACGCCATGTGTTTCTCAAACGATTCGTCCCACGTCCTCAATGTATGCCACGTCGCGCCTGTCGGGGTCGATCGCAACTCCCCGCCATCGACGACCACTTCACCACCTTTGAGAACATAACGGGGGATTTCGAACATCTCCCGGAGATCATCCTGCCGGGAATAGATGGTCACATCGGCATCCGCACCACAGCCCAGGTGACCTTTGTTCGCCAAACCGAGCATCCTGGCCGGGGCAGCTCTCGTGATGATGGCAATTTCGCGCAAACTGTACTCTCGCTTTAAATCTCCCAGAATCGTCTTCGACCGCATGGCCGCCGGTAAACGAGCCAGCATTTCGGCTCGCAACGATTCACTCATCAGAAAGGCGATAATCTGCGGATACGCCAGAAACGAGGCCCCATTCGGATGGTCGGTACTCATGGCAATTCGCCATGGATCACTCATCAGCAGATACCACTCCAGGCCAATGGCCCATTGAAGAGCATGGACAGCACTTTTATCGCGATAGGTGATCGGTACGACACCACAGCCACCTTCGACTTCCGTATCGCCGCTGAACCACCGGCGTCCCGTCAGTCGATGCAGGTAGTAACCGACCTGACTGTCTCCGGTCATCGAAACTGTGTCACCAAAGAGCACCTGCCCCACATCGACGGTAATCTCCGGATGACTCTCGACGTACTCAACCAGTTGTGCAGTTGCCGAACCAAACGTCGCCTGATCATTCGGTTCACCGGCATAGCTGTGATACTGGATATGTGTGAAATGCCCGCGATGTCCCTCCAGAGACTGCATCGTTGCCAAAGTCGTACGCCAGTTACCGGGAATCCCCAGATGGTTGCAATGGATATGCACAGGATGCGGCAGACGCAGTCGATCTGCAGCTTCGGCCAGTTGTCTCACAATACGACGAGGTGTCACTCGCTCACTTCCAATGGGCATATCGAGATCATCAAGGGGCAAACGAGCACTTTTCCAGTATTCTACTCCCCCGGGATTCACGATCTTTACGGCATATCCATAGGCAGCATTCAGCACCCACGCCACGAACGCCTCCAGAGCCGGCTGATTATTCTGCGCGAGGCATTGCATCACGAACTGGTTATTACCCAGAAGCGTATAAAAGCCCTTATCAAGAATGGGAAGATCCGCAAACTCGGCATGCACAGCTCTGGCATGTAATGGAGGAATCGCGGCATCAAACGCCGTCGTATACCCCAGTCCCGCGTACAGATATCCCGTGGCAAAACTTGATGGCACCGGGCCGGCATTTCCCGCCCGCGGAAACTGGGGCACTCCAAGCTGCCTCGCACTTCGCTGGGCACCAGCCAGCATGCGACGTGCGGCATTCACTTTCGGCCCCGCGATATGACAGTGCATATCGACTCCACCAGGCATCACGACACAACCACTGGCATCCAGCTCTTTGTCAGCTCGGAAAGCAGGATCGGCAGGTGGTTCGACAACTTTGCCATTTTCGATCCATAGATCGATGATTTCGCCATCTCGATGATGGAGAGGATCATAAACCGCTCCACCACGGATTACTAAAGTTGCCACTCGGTTTTCCTTCACGACCGATCCATCTGGCCAGCGATGATGATCGTCATGACCATCCACTCATGGTCACGACTGTAATCCATTCATGCCCAGTTCGGCAGTGAAAAACTCAAATCGGCTGCTGACTCAAGACGGACGAAGGATGACCCAGTTCATCAATCAGTTGCAGCAAGGCATGGCGATCAATCGGCTTGGTCATGTACTCCGTACATCCCGCCTGCAGGCACTTCTCGCGATCACCAACCATGGCATGGGCTGTTAACGCCACAATCGGGATTTGACATCCCATACTTCGCAACCGGCGGGTCGCCTCGTAACCATCCACAAAGGGCATCTGCATATCCATCAGGATCATGTCGATATTCTGCCCCGCTGCGATGGCCCGCTCATACAGGGCAATCGCAACTCCTCCATGCTCGGCGATTGTCAGATCATGCCCCGCTTTGCGGAGAATCAGACCAATGAGTTTCTGATTATCAACACCATCTTCAGCCAGTAGAATGCCCAGCGGCTTCTCCCGCACTCTGGCTTCAGCCTGGAGTGCTTTTGTCAACCTTGGGCCAGAGACCTGTCTCGAAGTTCCCAGAGCCGAATGACTGATTTTTCCGGTTGGCAAAGTGATCGTGAATGACGACCCACTCCCGAGAATACTCTTCACCTGCAGATCGCCACCCATTAACTCGATCAATCGCTTGCTGATCGCCAGCCCTAATCCAGTTCCTCCAAACCGTCTGCTCACCGAAGTATCAGCCTGCGAAAACGGGATGAACAACTTATCAAGATGCTCAGCCGCGATCCCGATTCCCGTATCACAAATCTGCATCTGTATTCGTGGTGCGGTCGTAAACTCTTCCGTCATTCGCACCGAGAGATCCACACCACCTTGTTCTGTAAACTTGACGGCATTACTCAACAGATTCATCAACGACTGCTTCAGCCTCAGGACATCAGTCTCGATACAGACCGGGACATTGGTCGCAAAATTGACTGTCAAACCAATCTTCTTTTGTGCGGCTTTAGGCCCGATCGATTGCATGAGATCATGGATTAACACACGCAAGTCACATGTCGTTTTCTCGATTTCAAACAGACCGGATTCGATCTTGGAAATATCGAGAATGTCGTTAATCAGTTTGAGCAGATGCTCACCATTCCGCCGAATGATCGACAACGCTTCACAATCCTCTGGTCGATTCAAACTCGCAGAGACTTGCTCGGCAAAACCCAGAATCGCTGTCATCGGCGTTCGAATCTCATGACTCATATTTGCCAGAAAATCAGACTTCGCACGATTCGCTGCCTCTGCCGATTTTCTTGCTTCAGAAAGACTTGTCGCCTGCTGTGCCAGTTCCTCGGCCTGAATCTTCAATCGAGCTTGAGATCTCGATGATTCTTCAATCGATTCTCGCAAGCGAGCCTCGTACCGCTTGCGCTCAGTAATATCTCGCACGATGCCTGTAAAATAACGTCGGGAACCTTGCCGGACTTCACTGACTGACAACTCCATAGGAAATGTCGAACCATCTCGCCGGCGGCCCACAGCTTCCCGGCCAATCCCGATCACACGTCGAGTTCCAGTCTGCTGGTACTTCTGCAGATAGCCATCATGCTCACCACGATAAGGATCCGGCATGAGCATCCGCACATTCTCACCAATCATTTCATGATGAGAGTAGCCAAACATCTTCTGAGCTGCTGAATTGAGCGACTTGATCAATCCCGATTCGTCAATCGTGATAATCGCATCCACCGCAGTTCCGAGTATGGCTCGCACCCGCGCCTCACTGTCACGCAGTGCTTCTTCTGTTCGTTTGGAATGGGTAATGTCGCGAACAGTCCCGACAAACAATCGCTCTTCACCGTCGGTGACTTCTGAGATCGAAAGATTCATCGGAAAAACTGTTCCGTCTTTCCGCTTACCAATCACTTCTCGACCGATCCCAATAACCCGCCTTTCTTTGGTTTCGAGATATCGCTTCAGATAGTTGTCATGCTCCTGCTGATAAGGCGACGGCATGAGCATGTTGACGTTCAGTCCCAGAACTTCATCGCTCGAAAAACCAAACAATCGCTCGGCTGCCGGATTAAATGCTTTAATGGCCCCGCGAGTGTTAATGATCACAATGGCATCCACAGCCGAATCCAGCAGAGCCTGGTGGCGGGCTTCACTCCGTTTATAAGCACCTTCAAGCTGGCGGATGATGGAGATATCGCGAAAACTCAGCAGGTGACACAATCTCGATGTTCCCAGTTGTGCCACCCGATGATGCACTTCGAAGGAACGATTTGACCCATTCGAATCATTGTGCTCGACGATAATCTGTTCCAGCCGATCGCCGTGGCAAGTATTCTGCAAAGAACTCAGTAATGCGGATCGATTCCAGCACCCCTCGTGGATCTCACACAGACGTTTCCCTGTAATCTCCGCCTGCTGACACGACATCATCTCTTCGTAGGCGAAGTTCGCATAGATCACGTCCCACTCGTTTGATCCCACGAGTAATGTGGCATGACCAATGGCTTGGAGGCACTGTTCAACGCTCTCAATCGTCGGAATGTCGGGCGACAACGACAACACCATTGGTAGGACTTTCCGACAAGCCTGTCTCAGTAGCAACAAAGAACCGGCACGGAGACACTCTCAGATCACATGAATCACCAAGGATTCATCGGCCAGCCAACCATACTTCATCCACATCTGCATCGACTGCTTCGGTGAACTTTCAGTCTCCACGCGAATCAATTTGAATAACTTCAGTGAAAACACTCGCTGTTTTGGGGGGGATATTCACTGAATGTCGCTTCCCAGTATCCAGTCATCACTTCACCGCTCTGGGACTGAAAATGCTTCACGCTGACTTCGGTGCAATTTCCGGATAAATCATTGATTCGGTTCTGGATCAATTCATCGTGGAATTGAAGAGGAAAAACGCTCAAAACTCTTTGAATCTCAAGACGCCTGACGAGGGAAGCGAAGGAAAACTTATCACGAATCGTCAACGAACGACCTGTTCATCGAGTGTATTGCCCATGGTTCTCCGTTACGATTTGAAACAGTCATTTCACTGCAACTGGCAAAGGAAACCTTGTGGCCACAGAAAAACGAGACTTTGACGATTTTCTGGAGAAGTTCCGCAAACACCGTGAACTGATGCAGGAAGAACTCAGCAAGATCATCGTTGGTCAAAAGCCTGTTATTGAGCAGATTCTCGGAGCTATCTTCACTGGTGGGCATTGCCTCCTGGAAGGTGTGCCTGGTCTTGCCAAAACTCTCACAGTTGCCACGATCGCTCAGATTCTGGATGTCCACTTCAAACGCGTGCAGTTCACTCCCGATCTCATGCCTTCGGATATCACGGGTACGAACGTCCTTGACGAAAACGAAAGCGGCCGACGCGAGTTCCGTTTTGTCGAAGGCCCGGTCTTCACGAACGTCTTACTGGCCGACGAAATCAATCGTACGCCACCGAAAACACAGGCAGCACTTTTGCAGGCAATGCAGGAACGTGAGGTGACTGTCGGTCAAACCACCTACCGTCTGCCAGAGCCTTTCTTTGTCATCGCCACTCAGAATCCCATTGAGCAGGAAGGAACTTACCCACTCCCTGAGGCACAACTTGACCGCTTCATGTTCAACGTCGTCGTTGACTATCCCAATCTCTCGGAAGAAGAGGAAATTCTGACCGCGACCACACGCGGCGAACGACCGGAGATCCGTAAAGTCCTTTCAGCCAAGTCGATTCTGTTCCTGCAAAAGCAGGTGAGCATGGTCGAAATTGGCCCGCTCACCGTGAACTATGTGGCCCGGTTAGTTCGCGCCACCAGACCGCGCGATGATTCGGCACCGAAGTTCATCCGCGACCTGGTCGATTGGGGAGCAGGGCCCAGAGCCGGGCAATTCCTGATTGCCGGGGCCAAAGCCATGGCGGCGATGGATGGTCGCCCGAGCGTCGCCATTGAAGATATTCATCGCGTGGCCATTCCTGTTCTCAGGCATCGCATTTCCACCAACTTCCAGGCCCAGGCTGAAGGACTCTCACGTGAAGCGATTATTGCCCGATTGCTCGATGCCGTCCCTGAGCCATCGATTAAGAAATACTCCTGATTGTTTCTCTGCAGAGACCAGATAGAAGGCCATGATCGACTGTTGAAACTGACCAGGTCGGAATACTGTCATGCCCAACTCAGCCGAGCAGTATTTGAATCCCGAAGTGATTCGCAACGTTTCACGTCTGGATCTCCGCGCGCGTTTCATTGTCGAAGGATTTTTACAGGGGCTTCATGCCAGTCCTTTCCATGGTTTTAGCGTCGAATTCAGCGAACATCGCCGATACTCCCAGGGCGACGACCCCAAAGATATCGACTGGCTCGTCTACGCGAAAACAGACCGATACTTCGTCAAGAAATTTGAAGCCGAAACAAACATCTCTGGCATGCTGCTGATGGATCTCTCCGCCAGCATGGGCTACACCTTCCGGCAACAACTCAACAAGTTCGAGTATTCAATCTGTCTCGCTGCGGCACTCGCCTACCTGATGATTCATCAGCAGGATCCTGTCGGACTGATGACGTTCGACACCAACATTAATGCTTCCTTGCCACCTCGGAGCCGACGCTCCCAACTGGCTGAACTGCTGGGTCTCCTTTCGCGATTAAGCCCGACGGGAACAACCGATTTCGGCACATCCATGAAGCGTGCAGCAGGGATGCTGAGGCACCGCCATCTGATGATGATCTTTTCTGATCTTCTGTCTGATCCTGATCAGATTCTGGAAGGACTTCGATACTTAAAGCATGGTGGTCACGACGTGATCCTGTTTCACGTTCTCGATGAAGCTGAAGTCACGTTTCCCTTCCAGGGGGCATCGATGATGATTGACCCCGAGAGTGATGAGTCTTTGATTGTTGACGCCTTAGGGACAAGACCTGCTTATCTCGAAGCACTCAAAACCTGGAGGAAAACTCTCGCTGCCGATGCTCTCAAGCTCGGCATCGATTACGTTCCTCTGGATACCAGTCTGCCATTTGATCGAGCCCTTGTGGAATACCTCTCGCAGCGCCGGGCGAGAGGTTAACTTTCCATATCGAACCTGCAGCGGCTGCTGAAAGTTTTATGCAATGCGAAATGTACTTGCCCTGATACTTGCGGGTGGTAAAGGAACACGCCTTGAACCTTTAACCCGCGATCGCGCAAAACCAGCTGTCCCGTTTGGGGGAGTTTATCGCATTATCGATTTCGCACTTTCCAATTGCATCAACAGTGGGCTGCGAAAAATGCTCATCATGACGCAATACAAAGCCGCCAGCCTTGACCGACATATCAATCTGGGATGGCGATTCTTATGCCGTGAACTGGATGAATTTATCGACATTCTTCCTCCACAGCAGCGCATTGATGAAAGCTGGTATCAGGGGACTGCCGACGCGGTCTATCAGAATATCTATTCGATAGAAAAAGCCAGAGCCGATTATATACTGATTCTGGCGGGTGACCACATCTACAAAATGGATTACTCGCAATTAATTGCAGACCATATCGTCTCAGGTGCCAAGCTGACAATTGCCTGCATCCCGGCCACTCTGGAAGAAGGAAAGCAGTTCGGCGTCATGCAGGTCGATGCCAATCGCCGGGTCATTGAATTCGCCGAAAAGCCTTCTCATCCAAAATGCATGCCCGATGATTCCACTCGTTGCCTGGCTTCGATGGGCATTTACGTTTTCAATGCTCAATTTCTGTATGATGAACTTTGCCGTGATGCGACCGAACCCGATAGCCATCGCGATTTTGGAAAAGATATCATCCCGGGTGCCATACGCGATCATCTGGTCAGAGCGTGGCCATTTCGCGATAAAAACACTGGCAAATCGCTCTACTGGCGCGATGTGGGGACACTCGACGCCTTTTACGAAGCCAATATGGATCTGGTGGCCGTCGATCCCGAGTTGAATCTGTATGATCGCAACTGGCCAATGCGGACTTATCAACCGCAATTACCGCCGCCCAAGTTTGTCTTTGCCGATGAATCAACGACACCCGCACGGATCGGACAGGCCCGCGACAGCATGATCAGTACGGGTTGCATCATCTCCGGCGGTTCAGTCACACGATCTGTACTATCACCTCGAGTGCGTGTGAACAGTTACGCGACTGTCGAGGATTCGATTCTTTTCGAAGGCGTTGAAGTGGGGAGACATTGCCGGATTCGCAAAGCGATCATCGACAAGGGAGTCAAAATCCCTGAGGGAGTCGAGATTGGCTTCGACGCTGCAGCTGATCGAGAACGAGGTTTTACTGTGACAGATTCCGGAGTCTGTGTTCTCGGAATGGGCTACGACTCATTACTCGTCCAGGACTGGTCGATCGACTGACTTTTAGGTCATCGTTCGTGGATTTCAACGATTTCAACCTGCGATCACTGGCCCGAAAGCAATCAATACGCCGCGTGATCAAATTACGTCCACATAGAAAACCCTGAACCCGGAAGTTCATCCCCATGGTCGATTGTATGCCGCCCTGTGGGTTGCTGAGAATTGGAACGGTTCACTCGCAAGTGATTTGGCTGAGGAATTCCGCCAGCATTGGCAGCTGCCAGCTTTTCACCCAGAAGTTGCCAGGTTTCCTGATGAATCATCAGAATTCGTAAGCCATTGGCCGCATGGTCCGGGCTCCGCTCGACATCGGCCATCACCAATTGCTTATAGCAGAAGGCAAACAAAGCCTGCTGCCTCGATGCCAGATCCGGAGCAGCTTCCTCGCGGACACCATTCATTAACTCGGCCACGCAAGCTCTCGCTTTGGCCAGAGCCTCCAGCACGTCATCAAAGTCAGCCGTATTCCACTGTTCAACAGCAAAACGAGCATTCCGGACGGCAGCATCCACCACCATCTTGTGCAACTGGTACGGGGAAGCTGTCTCAATACTGGCCAGAAAGTATTCGTTCGGAGAAGTCACGGGAGATTCCTGAAGATGAAAACCGCAACGAAACCAGGCATCCAGAAAGTCCAGTGATGACATGAGGCACATCAAAGGCCTGACTGACAAGACACGAACAGAAATCGCATCGACCGCAAGCTTGAGCTCACGTTGAAAATTTCCGTGGACTGCTTCTCTCTGCCACGATCGGAATAGCTTCTACGAACGGAAAAATGAATCGACTGAAACACATATCGATGAACGACCATCCGGATGAGAAGCGACTCATACAGATGCAGGAAAACCCTTCAAACACGATTCATCAATTTGATTTGCTGTTATTAAACTGCGTCAGGAAGGACGTTAGAGCGTTCCCCTGGCTTTGCAGAGAATTGATCACCGTCTCAAGCTGAGTAAATTGCAACGTTAATCGTGTCCGGCGAAGAGCCAGCCGATCATCGATTCGCTTGACCTGCCCCGTGATGCTCGTGTCGGTCGCTTCCAACGATTTCGAAGTCGTGGTCAGCGAGCCATCGATGGAATCTGTCATCGATTTGGCCAGATTGTCCAGTTGTTTGCCAACACCGGTTCCATCCGTGGTAAAGAAAGCCGCGACACTCTCAGGCGATGCAGCCAGTGCGTCATTCAGCTTGGCCGTATCAATCTGCAATTGCCCGCCCGTCGTGACAGTCACACCCAGATCACCCAATGATCGAATATCTCCCGTCGCACCAGAGTTTCGATAATTGACGATACTGCTCAAACTTTCCTGCACACGCAGTACAGAGGCTTCACCTTGCAAAATGGCCCGCGTGTTGGTGGCCGTATTGAAAGCTGTTAACGTGCTGATTGTCGAAAGGACTGTGTTATACGAGGTGACAAAATCGCTCACAATCTGGCTCGTGGCGGCATTGTTTCGCGAGATGGTGACGTTCGTCGGGCTGGCCCCGACCGCCTTGATCGAGACATCCACGGCAGTCGCGACGTTGTTAAAGCTGTTGAAGGGCGAAGTCAAAAAGTAGGCACTGGCAGCTGAATTCCCGACGCGTAGAACGGCATCACTCCCATTTGCGGGATCCGTGACT
Source organism: Planctopirus limnophila DSM 3776 (assembly GCF_000092105.1). Classification (NCBI taxonomy): domain Bacteria; kingdom Pseudomonadati; phylum Planctomycetota; class Planctomycetia; order Planctomycetales; family Planctomycetaceae; genus Planctopirus; species Planctopirus limnophila. Next base: position 2,195,459 of record NC_014148.1, read on the forward strand.
CCCAGCACGTTATTGGGATCTTCGATCAAGAAACTGCCTCGAGAACCACTGGCGGTGGCACTGAACGAGATTTTGACAGGACTGACGAGTGAACCCGTATTGATTGCAGTCGCCCGGACTCGCCCTCCCAAAGCGTTCAGCTTCGAAATCACATTGTTCACAGTGTCCGTGGCTGCGACATCAATCGTGAGTACGCGTCGTCCATCAATCGCCTGTTTCCCATCACTGCCAACCACTCCACTCCCCAGCAGATTGAGTTCTGTCGCGGTTTTTCCTGAGATCTCCGCTACGGAAAGGGTGCCACTTCCTGCAGCCTGATCAACAAGTTCAATCCCGTCGCCAGATCGACTGAGTTGGGCTGTCACTTGCCCGCCAGTGGCCTGATTGATGGCCGAGAGCACATCACCCACAGTTTTGGTGGTGGAACTGACTGTTACGATGAACTGACCACCTGAGGAATCGGTGATCCGAAATGATCCCGTCGGGACCGAGACTCCCGCCGTCGAATAAGTGGAAAGGCCCGTCGCTTCGTTAATGCTTCTCAGCTTCAAAGAACCTGAAGCAATCGATGTCGTCGTCGTCGAGCCAGCAATTTTAAGATCAGCGGCCGTCGTCCCACCACCCACATCGGTCACAACCAGTGGCGACGCCGAACTTCCCGACGTATCCACCAGAAGAATACCAGTTCCAGAACTATCGACGCTGGCAGTGACAGCTAAAGGATTCCCGCCGCTGTCAGTCGCACTGTTAATCGCCAGCAGCACGTCCTCCAATGTCTCTGCTGACGACAGGTTAATCTGTGCGGTTTTTCCCGTGCGATCTGTGACTTCAATGGTGCCTTGGGCCGTGATCCCTGTGCCGCCATTCAAGTTTTTCAACAGAACAGTTCCCAGGCCGGCTGCCAGACGGCTGCCCGTCAATGTCCCTCCGGCAGGTGTGGTTTTTAATCCCAGCACATCCTTCGCATTCGACGAATTCAAATTCGCAACAGCCAGTGTCCCTGCGCCCGTCGTCTGATCAGCGAGAACAAGTCGACCATTCACCAGCGAAGCAGAGATCTTTCCCGCATTATCCGCATCATCATTGATCCGAGTCAGTACATCACCAATCGTTAATGCACCATCGAGATTGACATCGACCTGGGATCCATCGGCAGTCGTGAATCTCAGGTCATCAAGACTGGCTTGCTGATAAAGGCCATTTCCGTCGTTAATCGTGCTTAGCAGAAAGTTTTCCGTCACTTCCAACAGATCATTACCGGTTAATGTCGAACCGCTGACTGTCGTCGCAATCCCCAACTGGCTGGCCGTTTTTCCGCCCGAGATATCGGCAATGGTCAGTGAACCTGAGCCTCCCGAGAGATCGGTGATGACCAGCCGATCCTGTTGAATCTTGGCGCTGATATTGATGCCACTGGCTTCATTCAGAGCACTGACAACATCTTCAATGGAAACAGCTTTCGATAGATCGACGGTTGCAGTGGTTCCGGTCCGGTCGGTAATACGGATGTTCCCTCTCTGAACTCCACTCCCTCCATTGAGCAGCTCCAACCGTGTGGTCGAGTTCAATCGCGCAGGATTCGAGATTTTAATCTGACCGGCTTTGCCGACAGTTTGTGTGTCGGCATTTGCAAAACCTCGGGAAGTCGTCTGGGCAAAACTTGCCTCTCGAATGGCCTGAAACTGATAACTTCCCACCTGTGCGCCAGATCTGGTAGTCACTGCCAGCTGATTGGGATCACCTACCGCCACGCTCGTCGTGCGAAAGGTCGATGCGGAAGCCAGCTTACTGGTGGCTGTCTGAAGATTCAGAATCGTCGCCGAAAGCTGCGTAAACGCCGCCTGCTTAGACTGAACATTCTTCAGTCTCGATTCCAGTCGAGCCGCGGGGGCACGTTCGGCATTGATGATCGCATCTGTCAACGCGGAATAATCAATACCACTGATCAGTCCGGTTCCAGTGGAAATGCCAGTCATGACAGAATCACCACGTGACTGAAAACTGATCAGAACCTGAGACTCGAATTTCCGGCTCGTCATCAACCCGTCGAATGAACATCAGGCCCTATCAAAGCCACTTTGTATCAGTCTTAACGAGGATTCCGCAGGAGTCTCTTCTCGATTGATCGGACAGGTCATCCATTTCTCATCATGGAAAGTCCACCGTTCCTGTCCTTAATAGCACACGGCTCACTTCAGTTTAACGATTATGACTGAGATGCCGATTACCAGCCGTTTGACAGGAGGCCTGACCAGCCGAATTCCAGAACCTGCTTCGTCGAGAATGTTGGGCCATCGCGTCGGCGGTCACGGCGCTCAGATGTCAGGAAAATCAGACCGACAAGAAAAAAATGCACAATTGACCAGAACAAAGTCTACGGCGGGACTGGAAATCAACATCAAAACGGCCTGTACAAAAGAGTTCTCTCTTGACGATTTCATCCTCACATGGTTTTAATAAGCAGTGGTTGAACTGTTGTCAGAAGTACCGGCTGGGGTCTGCCGTAAGGCGGATTCGGGAAACTGGCGGCAACATTCTGTCTGACATCCACGAGCAATTGTGTGTTATCGGGCAGATTTATGGTGTGTTTGGCAATTCTGACGGTGGGGACCGAAGGAATGGCCAGCTTTCTGATTTGCTACAAAGTCGCCAGTGTCATTGAGTTTTTGGCGAAAATTGGTCGATAAACCAATGCCCGAACTCTCTGACAAAGGCTTGTGCATCACTTTGCAACTGGATTTGCAACGTGGTGAACATGTGGCATTTCGAAGTGCCGGAAGGTTTTTTCTGTCTTTGATGGACAAGACTCACGGCGAATCGAGCTGCAGTGGAACAGCCGCTCGATCCTGAGGGCTGCTACGATGGCAGGCAATAACTTACATACAGACGCTGTCCCACGCATTGTGGTGACCGGGGTGGGTATCGTCTCGCCCATTGGCATTGGTAAAGAGGCGTTCTGGGACAGCCTCAGCCAGGGAGTATCCGGAATCCAGGCAGATTCCAATATCTCTGGTCATCCATTGGGAGCAAAGGTCAATGAGTTTGACCCTGTCGCTCATATCTACCAGAAGAAGTTTATTCGCGTCATGCCGCGAGAAGTGCAACTGGGTGTGGCTGCCGCCTCAATGGCGATGAAAGATGCCGGTCTGGAGCGAGGCGATCTTGATCCTTACCGCATTGGCGTCGAGTTTGGCGCCAGTCATATCTCGACCTCAGCGGAAGATCTGCTCGATGCCGCCCGCGGCCTGAAAACCGTTGTCGATCCCGAACGATTCGCCAGTCAATTTGGCTCTGCGAACATGGATCAGATTGGCCCGCTGTGGCTGATCAAGCAACTCCCCAACATGCCTGCCTGCCATGTCGCGATGGAGCACGATGCCCGCGGCCCTAACAACACAATTACCAGCTCGGAATCGTCTGCGATCCTGGCACTTGCCGAAGCCGTTCGAACTATCGAACGTGGTGCCGCAGATGTCATGATCGTGGGTGCGTGCAGTTCGCATTTTGACCCAGTCGAATGGACACGAGTTACCACTTACGAGCAGTTAAGCCAGGAATCCGATCCTGATCGTGCCTGCCGCCCATTCGATTTAAATCGGTCGGGAACGGTCATGGGTGAAGGAGCAGGGGCGTTCATTATTGAACGATATGAGCACGCCATGGCTCGTGGTGCAACCATCTATGGGGAAGTGCTGGGAGTTGGAGCAGGTTGTGATGGTGCAGGTTTAGAAAATCGCCGCCAGGGGACAGGTCTGGTGCGAGCGATCGAGCATGCTTTGCGCCGCAGTCAGCTTACTCCGCAGCATCTGGGCCATATCAACGCGCACGGCAAAGGGACCATCATTGATGACCTGACAGAAGCCAGGGCCTACCACAGGGTCCTTGGTTCTGTTGCGGAGACGATCCCCGTCACGGCACTAAAGAGTTACTTTGGTCACTTCGATGCCGGTGCTGGTGCGGTCGAACTCGTAGGCAGCATTCTCGCATTACGTCATCGGCTGATTCCCCATACGCTCAATTACCGCACTCCCGATCCTGAGTGCCGACTCAAAATTGTGCGCGGTGAGCCTCGGCGCATGACCAGCGACATCGCCCTCAGTGTCAATCGTACACGCATGGGTCAGAGTGCTGCTGCTGTCATTCGCGCGATTTAGTGCCGAGTACGTGCTGAAGCCAGTACTGAAGTGCCATCTCAAGTTAGAATCGTCAAAAAGGCTGCTACCGCTTTGGGCTGTAGCAGCCTTTCTTGTTTAGCAACATATCTGCCTACATCTTCTGGGCACCAGCTTTACCGCTCTCCACGGCAAAGCTCGCACGCGTCACCAGTGGTGCACCGGGCTTGTCGACATACTCAACGACCTGATAGTTCGACGTCCAGCTCTTAGGAGTGATCTCACAACTGACATACCCGCGCTCGGCATTGTAGAACTTCACGAAGGGATTCTCATCCTGCACAGTTTGGGCATATTTCAGATTCTGTGATCCATTCCCACTAGAACTGATCGATGTCACGACAAACTCAGTGGCTACAGGCTGGGCGTTATCATCCTGACCTGGCGCCAGGTTGTTAACCCAGTTGCTGTGAATATCACCTGTCAGAACAATAGGATTGGAAATCTTCTCGCGATCAAAGAAACCAAGAATTCTCTGTCGCTCGACTTCATAACCTGGCCATTGATCCATGCTATAAGCCACCTCTTCCCCGGCTTTGCGATCAACATGCCCCATCATGACCTGCTGAGCCAGCACATTCCAGATGGACGACGAGGCCTTGAGCCGCTGGGCCAGCCACTTCTCCTGAGCAGGCCCCAGCATGGTTTGCGAAGGCGAGAGCGATTCCGGGCAGGGAGGTTTGTTTCCATCCCCACAGGGTTGATCCGAACGGTACTGCCTCGTATCCAGCACAGAAAAATCGGCCAATCGGCCAAATGTGGCTGGACGATAGAGCGCCATATGCGGCCCCTCAGGCAGGCAGGCGCGAGGCAATGGCATATGCTCGTAATAAGCCCGATAGCTGTTCGCTCTCCGGTCGAGAAACTTGGCAGGATCGACATCTTTCTGCTCGGAAATGTATCCCGCGCAATTGTTATCGAATTCATGATCATCCCAGGTCACAATCCATGGGCAAAGTGCGTGAGCTGCCTGAAGAAATTCATCGCTTTTGTACTGCGCATGCCGCTGTCGATAGTCTTCGATCGATTCGATCTCATTACCTCGATGCTTTCGCACCAGGCGATCTTTCCCCTTGTACTCATAAATGTAATCCCCCAGATGAAAGATCAGATCGAGATCCTCTTTGGACATGTGGTCATACGCAGTGAAAAGGCCCTGCTCAAAGTGCTGGCACGAAGCAAATGCCATTCGCAACCGGTTGTTGAGAGCCTCAGGCCTGGGCATGGTTCGAAAACGGCCCGTGCGACTGGCACCACCTGAGGCAAGAAATCGATAGAAGTACCATCGATCAGGGTCTAACCCGCTCACTTCGACATGCACCGCATGCGCCATATCGGGAGTAGCGACCGCAGTTCCCTTCTGCATGATCTTCGAGAACTTCTCGTCGTGAGAGACCTCCCATTGGACGGGAATCGCCACAGGTTCGACAGGCTCATCACTCAGCGGATCGGGAAGAATACGTGTCCAGAGCACAGCACCAGTCGGTTGAGGATCACCCGCAGCCACACCCAATCCAAAAGGATTCGGCCCCAGCCGATAGTTACGATTGAGAACAGCCCCCTCTGTCCATGTCGATAATGTCGGCCACAGAACTGCACCAAATCCAGCAGCCATGATCTGTCGCCGAGACCACTTCAACGGGATCTGACCTTGACGAATTTCTCGCGATAAGGACTGCGGGGGGTTATCGATTGGCACTGGATCAACTCCTTGTTGTTAATTCTGGATATGACGCATCGTCACATGAGCGTCCTGGCTCAGAAGAAATCCTCACTCTTATTCGAATCAAAAATTATCAATAAACGGTGAAGATTTAACTGGGAATCAATTTTTTATCGTAAACTGCTTATTCGGAGAAAAACTTCCGACAGTTCATTTGGTCAATTACCACAAGAGACAAGACCGCAGTTTGATGAACGCCTGCCACCATGATGTCTTAAATCATTTCTGATATGGCTCGACTTACGCAGTTGACAACAAACCTGTTGGCTTTGTGATTGGGAGCAGGCACAAAAAGCGTTACTCTGAATTTGAAGTCCAGAGAATCGAGGCATAGTCAATCGTCTACTCTTTGCAGATCTGAAAGCGTTATGGAGCTGAACCAAATCATCGAGTGGGCCGGGAACTCCATCTACGCCTTTCAGGCATTGGGAGCATTAGTCGGTGGGACATTGTGTGTGATTCTGTTTCGCCAACTGGCAACCAAACGTTTTCGTACACACAAAGAGGCGGAAGAGTTTCGCGAAGAATGCTCTCAATGGATTCGCGACCACAATTGGGAAGCCTTGATTGCCCGTTGCGATGCATCACCCTGGTGGACGAAAGTTTCTCCTCAACTGCTGGGGTTAGCTGCCAGCCGAACGGACATCCCTCCCGCCGAGATCCGAAATTTTGCGCTCGATCAGTTCGAGCGGGAAGTTCAGGCCGAACTTGAGCACAAAGTCATGTGGGTCAACACGGTCATCAAATCAGCCCCGATGCTGGGTCTGTTAGGGACGGTTGCGGGGATGATTGCAGCCTTCGGCAAAATTGCTTCCATGCAGAAATCCGGGACCGATCCTTCCATGCTGGCTAACGATATCAGCCTGGCACTCATCACCACCGCCGTGGGTCTCGTGATAGCCGTTCCACTGATGATTGCGATTTCTGCGATTCTGATTCGTGTTCGCAAATTGCAGTTTGAAGTTGATCAGATTCTCACTCCACTCCTCGATCAGCTGGCAGAGGCCCGGTTTGCTGAAACCCAGCAAAAAGTACGTACATCATCCAGCGAACGGCAGGTGGAACGTACCCGATGAATCCGCCAACTCAACACGAACATTCCCTTTCGAACAAATTGGAAAGCGCAACGGGCAAATTGTTCGATGCCCAGCCACCAGCCCGGGCCGAACGAGTTCGTCGAAAATCGAACAACACGGCTCTGAACAGCGTCGATCTCGACATCACACCCATGATCGATTGTGTCTTTCTGCTGCTGATCTTCTTTATGGTCTCGTCCACAATGCAGGGAACACCTGATCTCGACGTCCCCTTTGCAATTCACACGCAAGGCGTCGACAGCCGGCAGTCGACCGTACTGATTCTCAGGCCAGGCAGAAACCCGGGTGATCGCGCACTGATTACTCTTGAAGACTCCGGCCAGCCGATCTCTTTTGCAGAAATTGGTCAACGGGTGACAGACGCTGTGCGAAACGGCCAGCGAAATGTCGTCGTCAAGGCCGAGGGGGACGTGGCCCACGGCGATGTCAGGGATGCCATGCAGGCTGCGGCAAAAGTCCAGGGCACCAGCGTGTTTGCCGGTGTACGGGAGAAGTAGCTCATGCCCATACGTTTCCGCTGTAATGCCTGCGGGCATCGGTTATCAATCACCTCGAGTAAACAGGGGCAAACGACCACCTGTCCGATCTGCCAGAGTGAGACCACCATCCCCTTCGAAGTCGATGATCTTAACAATCATACTCACGAGGATATCGAAAACAATCAGCCTCAAGCAGTCGATACTGAACCCTCTGCAGAACCTCCGGAAACTGCTCAGCGTCTTCCCGTGGCTGCTAAACCTCGATCGATCAAAAGGATTCCCATCGATCTGGAGGAGATGGATCTTACGCCTATGGTCGATGTCACCTTTCTGCTGCTCATTTTCTTCATGATCACGGCCTCCTTCAGCCTGCAGAAGACAATTCCATTCCCCACGCCTGACCCACAAAAATCGGGTGGCAAAGCCTCTTTGCAATCCCTCGATGATCTGCTCAACCAATCGATTCTTGTGGAAGTCAGTCGAGAAGGAAAAATCACGATTGATCGTCGACCGATTGAGACGGACTCTCGAGTACTCGAAGATGAGTTCCGCCTGCAGATGACTCGTGACAATAAACAGGAACTGGTTCTGACTGCGGACCCTGCGGCTAAGCACCGCCTGGTGATCACAATCCTCGATGCTGCCAATGCTGCAGGATTGCAGAAAATTCGGATCGTCACAGCCGGCAGTCAAGTACCACTCAAAGTCACTCGAATTTCGCCAGCTACGAATCTCACCCGGACGCTCACTCAAACCATGACGGAGGGAGTGTGATGCCGGAGCTTGTTGTCGTCTGCCCGGGAACTGCCAATCGTGTTTTGGAACTCACCAAAACTCACCCTGTCATGATTGGCTCGCTGGAATTCAATGAAATTGTGGTACCTGGAGACAACATTCCAGCAGTTGTCTGCCGGGTCAGCTGGAATGGCTCGGCATTCGAAGTCACTGTCGCCGGTGCTCCTTCAGTGAGTGTGAATGGAGCCGATGTCGCTCGGTCGGAGCTCTCTGCCGGAGATGTGATCTCGATTGGCAAAGTGGCCATTCGTTATCAGGATTTGCAGCAGCAGGGGATGGAAAAATCAGTGCCCGCTCCTGAGGCTCAAACACTTCCGAGAAAGTCACCTCGGAAAGGGCAGCCTGAACAACCAGTCGTCATTATTGAAGAAGAATCTTCGACCAGCCTGAGCGATCTTCCGGCACTTCCCACACGAGATAACGCCGTCGCCAGTCGACTGGCAGCACGCGAGTCTGCTGGATCGCCCGGAGGCAGTTTTTCTGAAAAACCTGATCTTCGTCAAAGAGGGCTCAATAAGGCCCCCGCACTTGCCCGCCCGGGAGAAGAAGACCTCGTCAGATCGCCGTTTGTTCTGGGAATGGCCATCTCTGTCGGGCTACTTATCGTGGCAGGACTGGTCACGACTTTCCTGATTCAACAAAGATCTCTCGAGCGGGAATTCGGCCTCGCTGAACTCGATTTCAAAGAAGGTCGTTTCTCTCAGGCTTACGAAGGATTCCAGAAGTTCTCCACAAGTCACCCCCGGGCCAAACGCTCGAAAGAAGCCAGACGCTACGCCTGGAAAGCAGCCATTGAACGCGAACTCCTCGGAGTCACTCCTGATTTCACTCAGGCCATGTCCCATTTGCAGAAATGGATTGTCGATGACCGCGATGCAGAAGATTTCAGCTCGATCAGACCAGATTTACTTCGTGCAGCCGAAAGAATTGCAAATGGTAGCGCCATAGCCTCGGCTGCCAATGCCAGTGCCGAACTTCTGAACATTTCCGATGACGCCACCCGACTGATCGAACGCTACAACGACGACCGGACATCTCTGACAGCTTCACTCGAACGCCTGGAACAGTTGCGAAAAGCTGCCAATCGCGCTCTGGTTCGAAAAAACCGTCTTGATACCGCCACCAGTGAGATCCAGTCCGCCTTAAAGGCAGATCAGGCTTTGAAAGCACTCGCCATTCATCGGCAACTGATGGATCATCACCCGGATCTCAAGAAAAACCCGGAGTTGAACGAACTCCTTGCAGAAGCCATTCGACTCGAAACAAAACAGGTCGTTGAACGTCCCGCCGAGTCACTTCCTCAACCTGACAAACCGCGTGAAGCTGTCAGCGTCATGCCCTACTTCCGGCAGCGCAGCCGCAGCGAAGATCCCACCAGCAGTCTGATCCTCCCACTGCGCTTGCAGGATTCATTAGTCGCCATTCAACCCGAAACTGGAAAGCTTCTGTGGCAATATCCTCTGGGAAAATCCAATTCTCCATTTGCGATCCCCTTATCAGGGAATGCTGAGCGCTGGCTGGCATGGAGTGAGCGTGACCAGGGTCTGATCTTATTTGACTCAGAAAATGGGCGGCCTTCATGGCTCTGCCCGACAGGTCAACTCGCTCCTGGGATTCCTGCCCAAGCGGAGAACTCGCTTTTCGTGAGCCTAGCCTCAGGAGAGGTCTGGCGGCTCGATAAGGAAACGGGACGCGTTACTGCCGCCTTAAAGTTTCCGCAGAGACTCGTGACGCAACCCGTATTGTTACGAGACGCGACTCATCTCGTCGCGGGCGGGGAACAGTCACTTCTTTACACCTTCAGCCGCAATCCTCTTCAGATCGTGGCAGCAACATACTTAGGTCATGACAAACACACGTTGACAGTCCCTCAACTGGCAACGGGAGATTTACTCCTCGTGGGAGAGAATGACCAACTCGACTCAGCCAGATTGCACGTACTGTCCACCGGGCAACCCCTACAGCCCCTGGCAATCAGGCAAACTTTGGAATTGCCCGGTCTGCTCATGGGAGCTGGCAAAATTCGTGGATCAACGCTTGTATTGCCCCTCGTCGGCGAACGACTGGCTCTCTTCAACGTCACCGATCAATCCGGCATGACTCCTCTGACGGAAGTGGATGGCTATCCTTTACAATCGAAATACAACGGGCCGATTGAACTCTGGTTCTCACCACAAGATGAAATCTGGATGTACGGTTCCCGGTTGAAACGATTCTCCACTCGTTCCGATGGGCTCAGCCTGCTCTCTGGAGATTCCATCACAGGGTGGGCTGCCGGTCCCATCACCAGCTTTGATCGACAGGTCATGATCCCCCGCAGAGCTTCGTGGACGACCGGAACAACCACCAGCACGGTCAATCTGGCTGGTCAGCCCGGAAACTGGAAAATGATCTCCGGTGGAAAGTTACTCGGGTCCGCCACCGCCCCAGATCGATTGCTCACTGCCAGTGAAGCCGGCATTCTTTCCCAATGGACAACGATTTCTCATAACGAGTCTTCCGTCATGGAATCGCAGGTCGCGATTGACTTGCCACCTCTGGAAAACTGGCAATTGTTCGCCACTCCCTGGAATGGCAAACTCGTGGTCACAGCCGCAAGAGCTGACTCTGCTGGATCTTCAACCCGCTACTGGATCTATGAAGGGACATCGACACTTCCACCACCGCGATCCATCGAAGGTCATCTCGAGTTAGCCCCATTGTCGCTCGATGGCGGAATTGTTCTTTTCCAACCGGGAACTGCCACCTGGCTCAATCCCCAAACGGGCCAGAAATCGCAAGTCGTCCAGCCACAGTTGGCTTCCAGCGGTGATTCAACCTTGCAGAGAAGCTGGAAGTGCGCGGCCGTATTACCAGATTCCATCGTGGTCGCAACAAAAGATGGTGAACTCTGGAAACTGGCCATGCTCCAGGGTCAATTGACACGCATCGCGACAATCAAGTTGCCTGACGCAGATGTTGCTCAAATGGCGAGCTGCGGCCGCTATATCGCAGTTCTCTTGCGCTCGGGAGAAGCCGATCACTCAGGTCAGCTTCATTTGTATCTGGCGGAAACACTCGACCCGCGCGGAACAATTGAACTTTCAGATTCTGAATCTGACAACGAAATTCATGCCCTCATCGGTGATGAACAATCGCTGATCGTGTCGACCAGTCAAGGAGTCGAACACTTTGATTTGAGCGGCAGTTTTAACTCAGCGATGGCCAACCAGACGACACCGCATCGCTGGAAGATCCCTTCAAAACAGTCACATCGATTACTGGCACACTTTCAAGGTACAACCATCTGGATTGTCACTGCACCCGATCAGGTTCAGCAGATAGATCGTCGCTCAGGAAAAGTCTTGCACACCGTTCAGACTCAAATCCAGATCGATTCGCTCTTTATCGCCTTTGGAAAACTCTTTGCGGCCTCCAGCGATCTGGCCATCGAGTTGATTGCCAACCCTGCCAATACTTTCATTGAAGAGCAGCAGACACAGAACACGATTGATCCTGAAAATCGACCTGCTCAAGGGATCGAGCCATGAAGCAGCGACTAACACTTCATCGCTGGTTATTAGTCATGACTGTGGCTGTATGGGGCTTCACCCTGAGCGACGCACTTTTCGCTCAGGAAGTCACCCCCGATACCAACGCACAACTCACTGAGACTACACAGACTTCAAGCAATCAGACTTCAAGCAATCAGAATCCCACCACCAGCAACGCAGCCGTCGATGAAGCTGCCGAGGAGGCAGAAAAACTCCCGACGTTATCAACACTGGCTTTACCTGATGCCAAGACATTGCTCAAAGGACGGCCTGTCGACTGGATCATTCTCAAAACTGACGAAGTGATTGTGGTTGAACCACTCGAACCTCGACCCGGCGCTCTCGAAAAGCAGATCAACGATCAACTGGAGGCCATGCGAAAGCCATTGCCACCCCAGAAAAATGCCATGGAACTCGAACAGTCGCGCCGCCGCGAATTGGGAACACTCAAGATCACACTGGCCGATCCTGAGGATCCTCAACCGGAATACCGAATCGATCTCAAACTCATCCGGGAAGTTCTATACCATGAGGATTTGCTGCTTCGCCGGGTTGATGAGTTGCTGAAATCGGGCGAGACGGATGTGGCTTATGAACTGCTTTCCGAAATCTGCGAGATCGCTCCCGGCTGGCGAGGGACTCAGGAAAGACAAATCGATCTTTTGCGAACTGAAGCTCGTCTGGCTTTCAAGGCAGGAAACTCATCGCGTGCCAGAATCCGACTTCTCAAACTTTTGGAACTCAACGCGGCCAATCGTAACGACATCGCAGATCTTGTCACACTCACCCGCAAGGAGATCGAAGCTGGGGTGGCTGCCGGCAATATGCGTCTCGCGCGAGAGATCCTTCAAAGCCTCCCCAGTTCGATTCGCCAGAGCCCGGCTTCGGAATCGCTTACCACGTTGGTTCCCTCAAGTCCTCGACCAACAACAACAATTCCTGCAAAGGCCAGCCATTGGGAACCGTGGCAAGAACTGATCAACTGGCGTCAAACGACCACTGATCTGCCACTGCTCAGAAAACTTTGGCGGGAACAGTCTCAAGGGAACGCGCTGTTGCGGATTGTCCGCACAAACGATGGGCGAAAAGACCTTCTCGAACTGACGGACGTTCGACTCTTTCAACAAGTCCCGCTGGTTTTCAATGAGACGAAAAGACCTGTGTCCAGTGGCACAAGTCATAATACAATATGGTCATCGCCGATTCTTCAGAGCTGGGAACCGACAGATCTGGGTCGGCAGGAACGACTCACTTTGAATCGGTTCGCTATCGAGGCTGGATGGAATGCCGATCGACTGGCCCAATGGCTGGGACAATCAACAGCCGATTCCTCCACTTTGCTGTCGCAATACATCGATGGCTACAAGGTCCTCAACGCTACCGAACTCGTGATCGATTTGCGGAGTTCACCACGCGCTTTCGAGGCCATTTTTTCTGACGCACCACCCCTGAATTCAACACCGCACGGTCTGCCAGATGATCAATCTCAAAACCAACTCGCCGCCTGGCGACAGGTAGAATACGAAGCGGCGAGTTCATCGGAGCCGAAGTTATCGGGAGAGAAGCGATCGATCCAGCAGGTCGTCATCCTCCAGAGGAATCACGCCAGACCTGCCATCAGAAGCGTCTCGACTTCGTCCATTCACTGGATTCATCAGACAACACTCGATTCCGAGGCTGATGGTGTACGGGAATTACTGCGGGGTGAAGCCGATTTTTGCCCGGTGATCGATCCACAGGATGCCGTTCGATTCCAGAAAGACAGTCGATTTTTCACCATTCCTTATGCCACTCCATCGATCATCACTCTTCGATTTTCACCTCAATCACGGTTGGGGCAATGCGAGCCTTTAAGGCAAGCGATTAACCTTTGCCTGGATCGCAAAAAAATGGCAGAGGTGGTGGCAGGAACCGATGGAAAAAATTTCGTTCAACCAGCCACACAATTTTCTGGCCAAGCGGCTGCTCGATCCAATTCATTACTTGGTGAACAACTCTCCGAGTTCGATCCACTGACGGCAGCCACATTTCTGCAACTTGCCAAAGGAAAGTGCCCGGAATTCAATCGCCCTCTCCGCTTCGAAAGACCAGCATCGGATGTCTTTCGTCGCTGTCAGGAGATGTTAACGAACACCTTGAATCGACTGGGAATTGCTACGGAAACTGTTCCTGCAGATTCCGGTCTGGCTGATCTTCGCTGGGAACGCCAGGTCATTTCTAATCCAATCGACAACTGGATCAACCTGATCCGGCCCGATGCTCCCCAACATTCCAACACGCGCTCCCCATGGAATCTCATCCACAGTACGACAAAGAATGGAAAAAGTGATGCTTCAGCGTTAGCGGAATTGGATTTTTCTGGTTCGAACTTTCGTTATCTTGCAGCCGAATTACAGCGTACCACGAATCCGGAGATTGCGACGAGACAGGCCTTGAAGCTCGAGTATGATCTCCGACTTTCCGCCTGGGTATTGCCCGTCCTCAGGATCACAGATCATGCCGTCTGTTCCAGAAAGCTCTCTCGCTTACCAGCGGAATTGAGTACGCCTTTTGATGGGATTGAACAGTGGCTGATGAATCTGGAGGAAGAATCCAGATGAACGTGTTCACCTATCGCGCAGGGATCATTGTTTTTGGCATTTGCCTGTGGTTATTGGCAAATGGTTTGAGCTTCACTCCGGAAGCAGGTCACAAAGTCATCGGGGCTGAAACAATCGGGGCAGAAGTGAACCCGGCTGATTCCCACAGCCTCGTGTCTTTGCCCGCCGCTGAAACGGCCATCGCCTGGGAATTGTCGCCTTATCGAGTGGCTTGGGAGATTCGTCATGACAATCATCAATTCGAAAACATGCCCCCACTTCCTCAGCAAGCAGAGTTCGGGTCACTGGTTTTAAGTACCAGTAAACGAATCAGTTCGGGCCTTTGGCAATCGACTCTTCGTCACAAAAAAAGTGGTCAACCCGTTGCTGCTGCCGATGTCGAAATTGTCGTCCTTTGGAAAGTGGAGGGGGGTGGTTATGCGGCGATCGTCACGTTGGCTCAGCCTGCCTACAACCGCTTGGTGGAATTCTCCATCTCCCGACAACCTGATCTTGATGCACTGGCGAAAGCAGTCGTTCGCTCCTGCCTGAAGCAGTTTGCTCCCGAGTTGCGACTTGCGACGGGCTCATCCGGCCAATTGATGGCCACACATCGCGGCGAACTGCTGTTTCCAGAAGTGGCCACACGCTGGTCTCCTCGAAACCTCCACCTGGCCATTCCGTGGATTTGCTATCTCGATGAACAGGGCAAGACCATCCGCCACGAACCGGTCGAGTGGACGGTTCTCGAATTACCAGCCGCTGGTGCGCCGATCCTGCATTCCGGAAGCCGAATCAATCTGGCAGGCCGTGGACGTTCGCAGATTGAACTCAAAGGATTACTGATACCACCCAATGACCAGTCAACTAAACTTTCCATACTCACTCTGGGAAGTCGGCAACCTCAACCGGGCCTCGATATCTTCGTTTCTCACGAGCCATTGGCAGCAGCCACTCGCGTGCAGTTGATTCAGAGTTTACAACCCTCCAATCAACAAAAAACTCCCACCACGACAGAAAACACCACCGCAGCGGCTGATTCGAAAAGTTTAGCAGCTTCGCCGCCACCCCGGCCATTCCTGGTCACCACGAACCTGCGCGGTGAGGTGCTCATCACTTCTCAATCTGAGCAGGATCAGTCTCGCCTATTGTGGCTGAATGTGTTCGGTGGCGATCAACTTCTGGCTCGCGTGCCGATGATTGCCGGAGCGGAAAGACAAGAGCAGTTGTTTCTTCCGGATGACGGGCCGCGACGTGAAGCGGAAGCTCAGCTCCAAAGTCTTGCCGATGAAATCACCCTTATTGTCGCCAGGAGGACTTCACTTCTGGCGCGCTTAAGAAATGCCTCCCGGCAAAGAAACTGGCAACTGGTGAGTGATCTGCGAAAACAAATCGGCCAACTCCCTACCGATCAAAATGTCGAAACCATGATCTCTGCGATTCAATCGACCAGTTCTGAAGCCGCCAAAAAAATCTCCAGCCGATCCGCAGCAGAACGTATCCGCAGACAATCTTCGGCGTTGCTCAAACTCGCGCAGCAGCACCTGGGCACTGAGGCACTCAAAGTTCTCGATGAAGAAATCGCTCAGTTGCGGGCATTGGACGACGCTGCTCCTCAAACTCCTCCCAAAGTCGATACTCCCTGACTCCGCTGAAAAACATCGCCACCGAACAGCATGACGACTGGCTGTTCTCGATCATCCCAACTGTGTAAAATCCGTTGATTATGGCAGGAAACAGTTTTGGACAAGCATTTCGCATCACGACCGCTGGCGAGAGCCACGGGCCGGGGAACGTTGTGATCGTCGATGGTGTTCCCGCGGGAATTCCACTGACGACAGACGATCTGCTGATCGATCTCAATCGCCGCCGCCCCGGGCAAAGCCACATCACGACACAGCGCGATGAAGCTGACTTGCCCGAGATTCTCGCGGGTGTCTTTGAAGGACAGACGACAGGCACCAGCATTGCCATCCTCATTCGCAACACGGATCAGCGAAGCAAGGATTACGGCAACATTCAGGATGTCTACCGTCCCGGTCATGCCGATTTCACCCTGGATGCCAAGTATGGATTTCGAGACTACCGGGGAGGTGGAAGGTCGAGTGCCCGCGAAACCACTGCGCGCGTCGCAGCAGGGGCTATTGCCAAAAAGCTCCTCGCCCACGCATTGGGAGCCCAGGTGATTGGCTATGTCCATCAGGTGGGATCGATTGTCGCTGAAGTGCCTCATCCAGAATCAGTCACACTGCAGCAGGTTGAGTATCTGGCTGATGGAACGCCGAACATTATCCGTTGCCCTGATGAAGCCACTGGCAGCCGGATGATTGCACTCATTGAAGAAGTGCGTAAGCAACAGGATTCAATTGGCGGTGCGGCCACAATTGTGGCTACTGGAATCCCTGCAGGACTGGGGGAACCTGTCTTCGATAAGCTGAAAGCCGATCTCGCAAAAGCTCTCTTCAGTCTCCCTGCGGTTCTGGGTGTGGAGTACGGCATTGGATTCGGCTGTGCCACCATGCGCGGGAGTGCCAACAACGATTACTTTGTCCCCAAAGATTCATTTGACGCTTCGACTTCCGCGATTCCTGCGATTGATAACATCACCACACAAACGAATCGTCATGGCGGGATGCTGGGGGGCATTTCGAGTGGTCAGGCCATCATTCTGCGTGCTGCTGTCAAGCCCACCAGCAGCCTGCCACTAGAGCAGCCCACCGTAACGCGGGCCGGTGAGGCCACGACAATACGCACCAAAGGGCGGCATGATCCTTGCCTTCTGCCGAGATTCATCCCCATGGCTGAAGCGATGGTCGCAATTGTGCTGGCCGATCATTGGCTCAGGTGGTGCGGGCAGAAAAACTGGAAGTCTGCCACTTAGATCTGCCTTCCGGAAGCAGGTAACAGTGCCCATGAATATCCGCCATGCGTTCATTCAACTCGCCGCCAGACCTCGCGGCTGCCACCTCGTGACCGATGAAGTCGTCTCTCAACTCGAGTCCTTGCCAAGTTCTGGCGACGGGCTCTTATTCGTGTTCATCATGCATACATCGGCCTCTCTGACGATTAATGAGAATGCTGATCGCGACGTCCGTACTGACTTCGAGATGTCACTCAACCGATTGGTCCCCGAGAACTGGCCTTACGTTCATACGCTGGAAGGAGCAGACGATATGCCTGCCCATATCAAAGCCTCTCTGATGGGTTCCAGCGTGACAATTCCGGTGGTTCGTGGCCGATTGGCACTCGGAACCTGGCAAGGCATTTATCTCTGTGAACACCGTGACCACGGTGGTTCTCGACGCTTGTCACTGACGCTGATGACTTCGCAATAATGGTATAACAATGACCAGTCCCAGCAGTTTCCTCATCCCGATAGAAAGAAGTTTCCATGCACACAAAAGCTGTATCTGTTGCGACCTTCAAACTCTGGAGCCTCATTGTGACAGCCGCGATGATGTCTGCCTGTCTGCCTCAATCCGCCCTCAGTGACGACGCTGCTCCACAGCTTTTAAGGCACGTTGTGCTGTTCCAGTACAAGGAAGGCACCACACCAGAGCAGATTGAAGAAGTCACCAAAGCGTTTGCTGGGCTAAAAGGAAAAATCAGCGAGATTGTCGATTTTGAATGTGGCACCGATGTCAGCGTTGAAGGCAAAGCGGGTGGCTTCACCCATGGATATGTGGTCACCTTCAAAAGCGAGAAGGATCGCGACACTTACCTGCCACATCCAGCCCATAAAGAGTTCGTCAAGCTTGTCGGGCCACGCCTGCAAAACGTGCTTGTCTTTGATTACTGGGTGAAGAAGTAATCTGTCATATGCTTTCCATGAAAAAACAGCGATCTGTGTGCCATGCTTGCGGCTCTGGGCAAGCATGTTTTCGCGACCAACAACGCGCTTTTGTTTCCTGGAATACAGTATCAGACATCTTCAAAGGTAATCAGCCAACTGCAATAAGCAGTCGGCTGATTACCTTTCTCTCTTTGACCGTGTGCGCTGCTTAGAGAGATTCGAGATATCGAAGTAACTGCTGCAGTTCTTCGGGAGAAAGCTTCTCGCCAGCCACCTTTTCCGGGGCATGATACTTTTCGAGGGCGTCGCGCAGACTGCGAGAACGTCCATCGTGCAGAAATCGTCGTCTGAGATTCAGCCCCAGCAAACTCGGCGGATTGAATCGGAAGTCACTGTCATTTCGACTTTTCAGCCCGATCTCAAACGTATCCTCATGCACCATTTGCGGCCCCTGGTGGCAGTTATCGCAGGCGCCTTTCCCAAAGAAGATCGCCTTACCGGCATGCCAGTCGGGATCATCCTGCGGTTGTGACCGCTCCAGAGGATTTCCCTGCCACGATGCAGGACGGAGTGTTTCAAGGTAGGCCACAAGGGCTTTCTGCTGCTCTTGAGTCGATGACTTTTCACTTTGCATGGTTTCTTCGATAGAACGCTTCATGGCGTTCTCCAGATCTCGTTGCCAGCCATGCCATGTCCATGGGCCTGTTTCAGCCACGTGGTACAACGTGGGTGTCAGCTTCGCTGCTCCATAGCCCCGATCATTCTGAGTATCGAAGAGTTGTCCAGCGGTGTGACCATCGGGGTGGCAGGAATGACAACTGAACCACTGATGCAGGCTGTGCTTCGCATCATAGAAGATTTCTTCACCCTGTCGGGCTAAAGACTTCTCATGGGGATTGGTACCGACAGCGATCGACTGCTCAATTTTTCCATGTTCGAGATCAACGATTTCCACGGCTTCTTTGAGACCATTGGCGACCGCAATCCGACGATCATCAAGGAACTCGAAATCCAAAGGACGGCCTGCCAGCGAAATCCGGCGGTACCTCGTCTTGTCACCAATCAGTTCTGGACGCACAAAGTCGCCTGGGTCCCCAGGCATCCAAGGCAATTCTTTGCGTTTGACCAGAATGATCTCATGCGAGCCGCTGGCAGTGATGACGATCCATTCACCGTTAGGCGAAACGCGCGTCGCGTAAGCATCGCCCACACCTTTTTGAAATTCATCGAGACCAAGTTGTTCCTGCTCGCCCAGTTCTCCTTGTGGAATCGGCATCCTCACCAGACGGTTATCAATCACCCAACCCCGTTCAATATTGCTGAAGTTGACCGGAAACCCTCGATTGATGGCACAACTGACGAGGAGTGAGCCTGTTTCAGGTTCAAACGCCATCGGGCCCAGATTGAAACCATCTGTGTAAACTTTGTGCTCACCGGCGACTTTGAGTGTGGCGAGATCGAAGACTGTCACTCGGGCCGGCACCTGTGCAGCCACTGCGAGCCACTTTCGGTCGGGAGAGATAACAACTTGCTGTGGCAGACCCCCGGCTGGCAAACGCCGCAACACCTCGAATGAATCCAGATCAACAACAGCGACATCATCGCTCCCCGAAACAGCCACATAAGCCAAAGGGGGACGAGATTCACTGTCAATGGCCAGCCCACAAGGTTCCAACCCGACGGGGAGTTGACGAAGGAATTCAAGCTTTCCACCGACGACACCCATCTCGACGAGTTGGCCTCTCCCTCGCAAAGTCGCATAGGCCTTATGATCGTTCAGCCACTGAACATCCCACGGGACGCCTGCCAGAGAGATCTCAGAGAGTTTCTCACCGCTTGAGAAATCCACCAGAGCCACAGAGCCCCCGGTATTGGCGACAAGTCCCAGCTTCTTACCCGCCGACAAGGCCAGACTGCGGGGATTGCGATAGCCACCTTCGAGATCAGCGGTTGAAGTCCTGGTCTCCGGGCGAGACGGACCAGCAGATGTCAGGTTCTCCTCGGCGGCCTGGGCAACCGAGTCGCAGAATGAAGAGGAGGTGCAGAACCAGAACGCCATCGTTAACAGCAAACCAACCGCCACGCCTGCACTGCTATAAATCATCCATCGCATGGAATACGCTTTCCGTAAAGTCAGGCTGAGTCGGGCCAGACAAAGGCTGCCGATTGACAAGATTTTCTCGGCTAATAAATCAATATTACCAGTACAACAGAATCTTAGATGGATCAATGTGATTGATGACCTGGTTTTCTGAAAAACCGGGATTTCATCAGGATCGAGTAACCTCTCAGCCAAAACATGCGAAATTGCGAAATCCAGTATTCAACGCGGAATATGAAGTGAAAATCGAAGCCAAGTGACAGGATATGAATCATGTCCCAAAGCTCATCGGAATGAAGTACGATCAGACCCTGGGGCGATTTTGATTTCAGGCTTTGGAGCAGCTTTGTGACAACTTCATCTGCCAACCCAACTCGATTGGTCTCCATTGATGCCTATCGAGGCCTGGTCATGATTCTGCTGGCCTTTAACGGGTTTGGCATTCTGGAGGCCAGTCGAAACTTTCCCGCGTCGGAAGGCTGGCAGACCGCGGGCTGGATGTTTGAACATGTCGCCTGGCGAGGATGCTCCCTCTGGGACATGGTTCAACCGTCGTTCATGTTTCTCGTCGGTGTTTCGATCCCTTGGTCATTGGCTGCTCAGAAATCAAAAAACGTCTCGACAGGGCAGGGCTGGGTGCGCGCTGTCTGGCGATCTGTCCTGCTGGTCGTATTGGGCATTTTCCTGATCTCAAACAACAAGCCTTCCACTGATTTTTCGTTTGTGAACGTCCTGACCCAGATTGGCCTGGGATACCTCGTGGTCTATGCCGTCGCCCAGTCTTCTCGACCTCTGGCTCCTTTCATGGCGGCAGCGATCCTGGCGGCCTATTGGCTGCTTTTTGCACTCTGGCCTGTTGTTAGTCAGGGGCCTATTGGAAGTCAGGAGTTAGCGGCACAACTCAACCTCCCCATCGACCGTCAGCAACTGGCAGGTTTTGGTGCCCACTGGAATCAGCATTTGAATCCTGCGGCCAGCTTCGATCGCTGGTTTCTCAATCTGTTCCCGCGGGAAACACCCTTCGTCTTCAATCGTGGCGGATACCAGACACTCAACTTTATTCCCTCCATCGCGACGATGTTACTTGGCCTGGCGGCTGGTCAGACCATTCGCGAAGTCCCAGGTGCTTTCCCCGCAGCCATTCGGCTCGTCCTGGGTGGAGTCGTGATTGCCTTACTTGGCTGGCTGCTGGATATCACGGGTGTCTGCCCACTCGTTAAACGCATCTGGACACCTTCCTGGACACTCTGGAGCGGCGGGTTATGCCTGTCGATTCTCGGGCTCTTTCACTTTCTGACAGAAGCCCTTCAAAAGCAGATTCTCGCCTGGCCACTCACCATTGCCGGGATGAACTCCATCGTGCTCTACGTCTGCTACATGTTGCTCCGACCATGGACGGCAGCCTCGTGGGAACGCCATTTCGGACCAAACATTTTCCTGATGGCTGGCCCGGCTCTGGCTCCCATCCTACAGGCCTGTTTCGTGGGTTTTTCGTTCTGGCTGTTTGTCTGGTGGTTGCAGAGACAAAAAGTCTTTATCCGTCTCTGAAATTGCCTCGGTTTCAAGTAAACTTTGTTTGAGCTTGAAGAATGTTTTCTTCGAAAGTGGGAACTCCCATTTCCCACAGTTCTGGACCTCAGATACTGCACCCTCGCCCCGTGCATCAACCATCAACCATCAAAAGAGCAACCAACGTGACACCTAATACGCACCACATTTCGCGAAGACCTCTCCTCTCTCGACTGACATGGGCACTTCTCGTTTCCAGTTTTGCCATTTCACAGATTTCATTGGTTCACTTTCTGCACGCTGAAGAGCCCGCGAAAAAGCCGGCTCCCATTCTGCTGTTTGATGGTCAAACTCTTGATGGTTGGAAAAAAGTTGGGGGAGACGCCACCTATTCAATCGAGAATGGTGAGATCGTGGGCCGCGTGGGCCCAGGGCCCAACACCTTTCTGCGAACGCAGGCCACCTATGGCGATTTCGAACTGAAATATGATGTCAAACTCGATACTCCGGGCAATAGCGGAGTTCAGTTTCGCAGCCACCAGAAAGATGGTACGGGCCGGACATTCGGCTACCAATGCGAAATTGATCCCTCACCTCGCCAGTGGACGGGTGGCATTTATGACGAATCCCGTCGCGGGTGGATCTATTCTCTCGACAAGGACGAGCAGGCCCGTAAGGCTTTCAAGATTGATGACTGGAACACGTTTGTCATTACAGCCAGAGGCCCGCACATAACCACTAGTGTGAATGGAGTACGCTGTGCTGATTTGATCGATACAGCCGATCTGGAAGGGTTTATCGCACTCCAGGTTCACTCAGGAAAAGCAGGGCAGATTCGCTGGCGGAACATTCAGTTAACACCACTGGGACAATCTGCCTGGAAGCCACTGTGGAATCAGAAGGATCTGGCTGGCTTTCGTGCGATTGGCGGTGGCGAATGGAAAGTTGCTGATGGTGAACTGGTAGGCACATCCAGCAAGGAGGAGTCTCGTCATGGTTTGTTGATCACAGAAGATGCCTTCCGGGATTTTGCAGTGCGTGTCGAGTTCAAAGCCATCACTGGAAACAGTGGACTTTACTTCCGCTGTGTCGAGGCAGATCCGTACGGTGTCGCAGGCTTTCAGGCCGAGATCGATCCCACGAAAGATGTGGGCGGATTGTACGAAACCAATGGGAGAGCCTGGATTTTCCAGCCGAGTGCCGAACAGTTAAAGAAAGCCTTCAAGCCTGGCGAGTGGAATGAAATGACTGTGGTTGCTCTGGGTGAGCGAATTGTCATTCACCTCAATGGGATCAAGACCGTCGATTTTATCGACAAAGGGGGTAGGGCCGCGGGGAAAATCGCTCTGCAACTCCACGGCGGCGATGATATGGATGTCCGCTTCCGCAAGGTAGAAATCATGCGGTTAGACGACATTGCCTGCTGCACGGAATAACCTCTACTCGCCTGCTGATCTGTGACTTCGCGATTATTTGCCAATGCAAAATCGACTGAAAATGCGGTCGAGAAGATCTTCCGTTTGTGTGGCACCGGTCATCAGGCCCAGAGCATTGATGACCTGCCGGAGATCTGCTGCGAGCAGTTCGTCGGCAGTTCCACTTCGCGCGGCCTGGAGTGCAGAATCGAGTGCCCTGAATGCTGAACCAAGGACTTCATGGCAGCGTGCCGCTGTGGTTCCCAGCCAGAATTGCGACAAGGAATGATCGCTCGTCAACAGTTTGCGGAGCAGACCTGCCAATTGATCCAGTCCAGTCCCATTCACGGCAGATAACGAAACCAGAGAATCTTTAGGTAGATAATGTTTCTCGGGTTCATAAAGATCAAACTTGGTGGTAATGCGGATGGCCTTGGATGTTTTTGAGGCGGCCAGATCGAAAAACTCTTGATCCTCGGCCGCTTCGGCTAGTGATAAATTGGCAGGCGAACACCAGAGGAGAAAATCACTGGAGGCCATCTGCTCTTCGCGTTGCCTTTGCGAGGCCTCAGCAATCGGATTGAGGCTCTCTTCCCAACCTGCTGTGTCAATCAAATCAAACGACAAACCTTCCCAAGCGATTGACCAGAGGAGGTAATCTCTGGTTGTCCCTGCAATGGGTGAAACAAGGGCGGCATCGGCGTTAGAGAGTCGATTTAGCAGCGTACTTTTCCCGGCATTCGGACGACCAGCCAGAACCACGCGCTTGCGGGAATTCGACGTCAATCGCGATGGTGAGCGTCCTTCAATTGATTTCAATTGAGCGAATGCTGTCTGCAATCGCTGGATGACCTGGGAACGAGGGACAAATTCGATATCTTCATCGACAAAATCGAGGCCCGCTTCGATATCAGCGAGCAGATTCAGCAGGTCGTTGCGCAGATCAATCAACGGTTGTGAAACCCCGCCACTGAGCTGATTGAGCGCCACACGCAAATCTTCCTCATGACGAGCTTCAATCACTCCAAGAACGGCTTCGGCTTGAATCAGATCGACTTTGCCATTCAGAAAAGCCCGTAAAGTAAACTCGCCTGGCTGAGCACCACGGGCACCGTGCCGAAAACATTCAGCTAACGTCGCTTCAAGTAAGGGCTGACAACCCGCAAGTGTGATTTCGGCTTGAGGCTGACCGCAATAACTGCGGTGATCTGGCCAGAGCGTTAAGCGAGCTGGAATATGAAAACGATCTCCGGGAATCCAGATCGATCCATGAACACAGATGGCCTTCCTGGCAGCTTTCCATGTCCCAGTGGAGGCTTCAAACAATCCACTGACAACGGTGACAGTTTGTGGGCCGGCGAGGCGAATCGTCCCGGCGCCGGCAGCCCCCGGAGCGGTCGCAATCGCCGCAATTGTGTCGCTCAGGTTCAAGTCGAGCATTCAGGAAACTACTTTCCGAAAAGCCGCTGTACCACGTTTCGATCTGACAATCACTTCATCGAGACAAAGCCCAACTCAGTCTTTGTTTGCCGGGGCAAATTCGCTGCCAGCGTCTGAAGACAGTTATTTCGACAGAAACGTGATCGGCTATCGGCCTTTACCGTTTTGACCATTCTTCGATGAAGAATTCGCTCCTGCCGATGGCATTTGACGGGCCTGTTCGGCCTGACGATCGGCTGCTTCCAAAGCCTGCTGCCAGAATTTGGCGACAGCCGATGGCTTCTTTTCTTTCACTTCGACCGGTTTGGCTGGATACCATTCGTTCATGCGATCGAAGAACCAGCGTTCGGCCATGCCCCACAGACTGGAAGTGATAAAGTAAATGCACAGCCCCGCCGGCACACGATAGAACATCACTCCCATCATGACCATCATGATATTCATCATGCGGTACTGCATCGCCTGCTCTTCATCAGCAGGTGGCGGCATCAAGATCTTCTGTTGAGCGACAAACAGGATGATCGTCAAAATGGGCAGTAGATTGAATTCTGTCCATCCGAGAAACGGGACACGAAAAGGAAGCTCGAAGAGAGCATCGGGTGCCGCGAGGTTGTCGATCCACAGGAATGAGGCACGCCGCAAATCGACGGAGACACTCAATGCCCGATAAAGGGCAAAGAAAATAGGCATTTGCAGTAACACTGGCCAGCAACCAGCCAGGGGGTTGAAGCCATGCTTGCTGTAAAGTTCCAGCTGTGCACGGCGAAGCCCGTCGGCATCACCGGCGAACTTCTTTTGCAGTTCCTTGAGCTTGGGCTGCATCTCCTTCATCCGCTGTGCGCTTTGTGCCTGCTTGCGAGTCAGAGGCATGAGGCAGGTTCGCACAATGATCGTCAACAGGATGATGGCAATCCCGTAATTAATGCCAAGGGCGTGCAGGCCATTGAGCAGTGCCAGCATCGGGATCACCAGCAGGCGAACCAATGGCTCGAGGAAAAAGAAGGGATTCCAGCCGATGTGATACTCCGTGACATCAGCAGCTCCCACGGCAGCCATCAGATGGGCACGCTTCGGGCCGGCATAAAGCTGGAAATGATGCGTCGCTTCCGCGTTCGGGCCAGTGCCTTGAGGAGCCAGTTGAATCGGCACTGAAGTCAATTCGATTGACACATCACTGAAGTGCTTCTCCTGGGCAGGATAAGTGACCTGAGATTGAACACTTTCAATCGTACGTTCCTTGATCTGGTTCTCAACAGGATGCACCAGAGAAGCGAAATAAGTGGCATCCACCCCGACATACTCAATCGGACGAGTCCAGACAGAAGGCTTACCTGAGGATTCCGCGTCCAGCACTTCTGTAGCCGATTGATGCGATGACTCGACAGATTCTCCATCCGGAAGAACAAACCCAACGCGAACATCACGATACTTAGTGACGTTTTCCGGATTTTCCAGAGGGACACCGACAGGCCCCTGCATGGTGTATCTGACTTCGCGAGGATTCTCCGTGAGATTTCTGACGGTCAGGCTGTAATCGAGCAGATAACCCTGCCCCAGATTATCGCGTTCGGTTTTTGTAGGCTCCTTGCCAGCCAACCCCGGGACTTTGGGCAATCGATAAGCCTTCTCAAGCTGAATCGAACCATCGGGCGATGTGAATCGAAAAGTCACACCTTCAGGGCTTTCGCTACCAGGGACAACTTCCCAATCAATTTTCGCCAGACTCAAGCCCAATGCAGCCAACTGGCGGTCAATCGCCTCAATTGTCACATCTGTGGTTTTCAATTTGAGCAGTGGATCATCTCCGACCACCTTGACGGGCTTGCTGCTGTCATCGAGAGATCGATAACGCGGATCATTCAGCTCGATGGTTTCAATGGAACCACCTCGACTGTTCAGCTTCACGGCCAGAAAGAATGGCTCGTCCGGATTCGTCGACCCCAGCAGGATCTGTCGGTTGGGGAACGACTGCAGTTTGGGAGGTTCGACAACTTTTTCTTGCGCAGGCGCTTCTGGCTGGTTGGCATCTGCACCAGCTTTCGCGATGACATTCGCAGGAACCAGCGCATCGGCGGGTTGAAGTTCCTCAGGCTTGGCAATATCAGCAGCCTGATCTTCTGGTGCTTTCTCAGCCAGCTTTTCAGCCTTGGGAGGAGGCGGAAACAGCATGGGCATGACAAAGCCCGACCAGCCAAAGATGACCAGAGCTGAAAGAGCGATAAAGGTCAGGAAGCGACGTTGTTCCATGGATCGACATGCCGACTATCGAGAAATTTCAGAAAGCTCACCAGAGAGCACTGCCGCGGGACAACCCTGTCACCTCGACAAACCCAGGAGATGATATCGGATAATGTCCGACTGGGCACGCTCGGAAGGAAAAACACGTTCGCCTTCGTCAAGCTTTACAAGAATTGATGTCAAAGTCGGCGATCAGTGCTGGTCTCCGTCTCGAACATACGCAAACAGGTCTTTGGCAGATCAGGCAAGAACCGGCGATTTAACGACCATCAGCGAGGCGATCACCGAGAAAGTTATCCAGATCGGGAATGTCGTAGATCTTCTTCTGTGTAATCCGGAAGTCGTATTCCACACGGCGAAAACGCACCGTATCACCATCGATGGTCACATAGGAAGAGCGGGGGTCGCTGTTTCTCGGCTGCCCCACCGATCCCACATTCACCATGACTTTCTCTTGTCGCAGAACGTAATTGAAGTCGATTTCTTCTGGCGGCAGAAAGTTAAGATTTTCGGTAAAAACCCCTGGAATGTGCGTGTGCCCCTGGAAGCAGTGACGCTCAATCATCCCGAAAATCTTCTCCATCTTGCGCTGATTGTAGATGTCTTCCGGGAAGACATACTCATTCAGTGGATTCCTGGCACTCCCGTGCACGAACATGAGATTCTGTTCACGGTGAACTCTCGGAAGTTCTCCCAGAAATTCCCACCGGCGATCTGCCTGAGGGCCACGCCCACTTTCCAGTTGCTTTCTCGTCCAGAAAATCGCTCTTTCGGCACTGGCATTGAAACCCATGGGGTCGAACAGTGCCCCTTGATCGTGATTTCCCAGTAACGAGAGTTTGCACTTGGCCATTACTCGATCGACACATTCACACGGGTTCGGCCCGTAGCCCACAATGTCGCCCAGACAGTAAATCTCGGTAATTCCCTGGCTGGCAATGTCCGCAAGGACTGCCTCCAGCGCTTCCAGATTTCCGTGGATGTCGCTGAGAATGGCTTTCAAAACGAATTTCCGGTCAAAGAGTGCATGTGGTCAAGTCGATGTGGAATTTAATTCAAGTATCCGATCGCACCCTGGAAAAACTCCAGCGAAACTCGCTGATACATTCAAGTTCTCCCATGGGGCCGAAGATCATAACGACAATCCGGCCAGCAAATCCACTTCACTAAAGATTAACAGACTTACACCACTTTGCGAGTTCAAACAACTGTGCAACACGCACCATGCGGGTGTCAGTACATTTTTACTCATCGATTTATCTTCACTCGATTCAACAACTTCAGCTGAAATCTTGAGGAGATAAGAATGATTGAGATTCACTCCGCCTAGGCCTTTTTCCGCTCACTTACCGTCAACTCTGAACGTAGAAAGTCATTCAACAGGATGAGAAATGTTTTTAAATCACCAATTTTGCTGAACCTTTTCCAAATTCACCTGTTCCTTCCAACAGCCGATCCAACAACTCCAACGACAGACAATTCTGGACATTTTCAACTCGCATGACCAGACTCTGATATTCTAAGGTGAACAATCAACACGTTGGTCATGTCTTTCTGAAAATCAAAGATTCGGACCTTTTTCTCCCTGCTCTGGATGAACCATTGAATCAACCGCTCCGCAATGATCTTCAAACTATCAATAAAACGGCTGTTCTCGTGGCAGTCTGTTTGAACGACAACAAACGCTCGCGGGAAAATGTGCTCGATGAACTGAAGGGATTGGTCAAAACTGCCGGCGTGAAAGTCGTAGGAGAACTGGTTCAATTTCGGCAGATGGTTCATCCGGGTACCTGCCTGGGCCCGGGAAAAATTGAGGAACTCAAACTCATTCTCGAAGAAACCCGGGCTGAACTGGTGATTTTTGATAATAATCTCACGCCAGGTCAGGGCCGCCGTCTGGAGCAGGAGACAGGTCGCGTCATTGTCGATCGCAGTGAGCTGATTCTCGACATTTTCGCCACGCATGCCCGGACTGCTGAAGCTCGTCTTCAAGTCGAACTCGCGCAGCTTCAATACAATCGCACTCGACTGAAACGTCTGTGGACTCACCTGGAGCGTATTGATGGTGGGATTGGTGCCAGTCGTGGCCCTGGTGAAAAACAGATTGAAACTGACCGCCGCTTGATTGACCAGCGCATCTCGGAACTTCAATCATCACTTAAAGAAGTGGAACAGCGACGGGAAAGAATGGTCAAGCAAAGGCGCGACCATGCCCTGGTTTCACTGGTCGGATACACCAACGCCGGCAAAAGCACGCTCATGCGGGCTCTGACAGGCGAAGAGGTCTACATTGCTGACCAGTTGTTTGCCACGCTTGATACGAAAACACGGCTCTGGAAGATTCCTGGCTGGGGCGATGCTCTTCTGAGCGATACCGTAGGTTTCGTGCGTGACCTGCCCCACTCATTGGTCGCCTCTTTCAAATCGACTCTGGAAGAAGCGCGTCATGCTGATCTTCTCCTGCATGTCGTCGACGCGAGTAACCCTGAAGCTGAGGCTCAGGTGGCGACTGTCGAAGCAGTGCTGGAGGAAATTGGTGTTGAACTCAAGAACTTCATCCTCGTGCTCAACAAAGCGGATCAGGTTCCTGATCGCATGGCTCTGGATCTGTTGCGCGCTCGCTACGAGTGGAGTGTTTCCATCAGTGCCCGGACTGGTGATGGACTGGATCGACTGGCTCAACTCGTGGTGGATCGACTAGGTGATGGACTCGAAAGCGTGACGGTTTCCACAGGTATTGAAGATGGTAAACTTCTAGGCTGGCTCTCTGAACATGCCACCATCATCGATACCCATTATTCTGAAACCACAGCCACTTTCCGGTGCCGGATTTCGCGCTCCATGCTGCCGCGGCTTCGCCAGCGCGGGACCGTCCTGGAAGACCACCACGATCAGTCTTCACTCGAAGCTGTTGGTTAAACCCGATTCATTAGCAATTCCATAAGAAGCC
This sequence comes from Planctopirus limnophila DSM 3776, assembly GCF_000092105.1. Lineage (NCBI taxonomy): Bacteria > Pseudomonadati > Planctomycetota > Planctomycetia > Planctomycetales > Planctomycetaceae > Planctopirus > Planctopirus limnophila. Next base: position 2,225,283 of record NC_014148.1, read on the forward strand.
TTTCGACGGCTGATTGCCGGACATGATGAATTCTTGTGTCCCCGAGGAAATCAAATACCTTAGAACACAAATTCTGTTTAGACTGTCGTCGTAGAGATCAGATCAAAAGTGTTTGCAAAGGAAGATCGATGATCATGTCAGGAAAACCGCTGGCAATAACTTCCGGCTTGTTCATCTGCCTGGCTTTCCTGGCGGGTTTCAGTTTGTTCAATGCCAACTCAGCGGTTTCACAGGTGCCGGTTGGTGATCAGAATGCTGCAAAAGCAGCACCTGCGGCTCAAACAAATCCAGCCACCGTCGAAAGTCAGAAGTCGGTAGAAGATTCCAACGACAAGCTCACAGCTCTCAACCCCTCAGGGACCGTCCAGGTGGACGCGGCAAACAAGCGACTGCTGGTAAAAGGCCGCGTCGTCTTAAGAGAAGGTCAGTTGGAGATGCTCGCCTGTCCCAGGCAGACAAAAGAGCATGAATCGATCATTGCGGTCGATGCACCGGCTCAATTAATTCATGCCGGCTTGCTGGCACTGGGGGCCAAGACCGGAACGGGTGTCAAGTTTCAGCCCAAATTTCAGCCACCAACGGGCGAGAAACTCCTGATCAGCATCTCCTGGAAAGATGCCCAAGGAAAAGATCAAAAAGTTTCGGCACAAAGCTGGGTCAGAAATGCCACTCGTCGATACTTTGTTGCCTCATTGCCCAAGATCGATGAAGAACTGAAGTTTCCCGAAGAGAGTGGCCTGATCTGGGATAACCGGCAGAAAGAACTTCTCTGGTATGGTCACATGACCCAAGAGAAAAAGGCCGAGCTGAAAAGGACAGTGACTGATCCACGCCTGCAGGCCTCGATTGACAAGTTCTTTAATGACTCTCAATTTGCAGAGATGAAAGCCGATTTTGTCTTCGTTGGCAGTTTGTTTGAAGCCGACCCTGACAGTGGCAAACAACGCTACCTGGCCGATGGTGGTGACCTGATTTGTGTCGCCAATTTTTCCACAGCCACCATCGATGTGGCGACAGCCAGCACCAATACTGGTGAAGATCTGCTGTTTGAAGCTTACACCGAACGAATTCCGCCTGTGGAGACCCCCATTACGCTGGAGATCCAGTTGGCCGAAGCCACTGCACCGAAACCATAATTCAACAAGGCTCCCTCAACTTTGCAAAAGCTGAGACTCACTGAAAAACTGGTGATCTCACTCCCGACGATCGCTCACGTGATGCGTCTTGGCGTGTAAAAAGTTCGCACATCAATTGAAACCATCCCTGCCCGGCGGGCGGCTTCAATCCCCGGATCGACATCCTCAAAGACAATGCATCGATCAGGAGGAACATGCAGACGGCGAGCAGCTTCCAGAAAGATCTCTGGCTCCGGCTTATGGCTCTGAACGTCTTCGCAGGTGACGATGGTATTGAAGAGTTTTGGTGACAGCCCGATACTCTTCAGCACTCCCAAACAGACTTCTGGCAGCCCACCGGTCGCGACTGCCAGAGGAATTTTGCCGTGGTAATAATGCACCACCTCAACCACCTGGGGGACAGGAGGAACTTCACTGAGTTTCTGCACAAAAAGTTTCTCTTTGTGCTTAACCATCGCAGCCAGATCAGTCTTGATATCAAACCGATCCAGCATGGTTTGAGCCACAATTTTTGTAGGCCAGCCCCCCATGGCGTAGAACTCATCTTCGCTCATGAAAGCGCCATAAGGCGTCAATGTTTCGACCCAGGCCACATAGTGCATGGGCATGGAATCGCCCAGCGTACCATCGCAATCAAAGATAATGGCATCGAACGACAGGCCGTCAGGAATCACCGCTGGACGTTCTTTCCCCTCATTCAAATTTTCTTTGGAGTGAAGTGAAGCATCCATGACGATCTTCCATTTTGAAGCTTAGGCTTAAATTCAGGCCAGAGTGACGGCGTCGCCAGAACTTTATCTGTTCGTCATCATGAATTGAAAACTTCAACTCACCCTGATTCCATGATGCATGGGAATATGCTTTTAAGAAGACTCACCGGCGAATTTCATTACTTTTCCCTGAGTCCATCCATGACGAATGCATTCACCTCAGGCGAGACATTCTCGCAGAAATCCAAATCAACTAGGGAGTCGTTCCAGCCGCGGCCAGAAGCGCTCGTTCCTGATGGCGCTGGAGTGCAGCCTTGATGAATCCATCAAACAGCGGATGCGGTGACTGGGGTTTCGACTTGAATTCCGGATGAAACTGCACAGCAGCAAACCATGGGTGCCCGGGGAGTTCCACAGCCTCAACGAGCGACCCATCCGGACTCGTTCCCACGAGATTCATACCTGCCGCCATGAACTGGTCACGATACTCAGGATTGAACTCGTAGCGGTGTCGATGCCTCTCGGAAATCTCCGTACGGCCGTAAAGTTTGGCCAATAACGAGCCCTCTGCAAGGCGGCATGCCTGAGCACCCAGTCGCATGGTTCCGCCACGATGAGTCACTTTCTTTTGTTCTTCAAGCAGGCAAATGACGGGATGATCCGTATCCGCCACGAACTCGGTACTGTTCGCATTCTTGTGGCCCAGCACTTCTCGGGCAAACTCGATGACCGCCACCTGCATTCCCAGGCAGATTCCGAAGTAAGGAATCTTTTGAGTTCGCGCAAAACGAACCGCACGAATTTTGCCTTCAATCCCCCGCCGACCAAAGCCGCCGGGGACAAGAATTCCATCCACACCGGCCAGGATGGCTGCAGGATCCTGCTGTTCGAGTTCTTCGGCTTCGATCCGTTTGACGATGATTCGTGAATCATGCTTGAATCCCGCATGATCGAGCGATTCGTAAATCGACTTATAAGCATCGCGATGTTCGATGTACTTGCCCACCACGGCAATCGTGACATCATGCTGCGGATTTCGAATCTTCTGGACGAGAAGTTCCCAGCCCTCCATCTGGCGTTCACCAGCCTTCAAGCCCAGTTTGCGAACAATCAAATCGTCGAGGCCATGTTCGATCAGGCCTAGTGGAACTTCGTAAATCGAAAATTCCGTATCCATCTCCTCGATGACTGCGTTTTTTTCCACGTTACAGAACAAGCCGATTTTCTCGGCGTTGTCTCGACCCAGCGGTCGTTCGCAACGAATGATGAGGACATCTGGCTGAATACCAATCTGGCGAAGTTGCTGCACACTGTGCTGAGTTGGTTTTGTTTTCAACTCGCGAGCCGCTTTGAGATAGGGCACCAAAGTCAGATGAATGAACAGGCAGTTTTCGCGGCCGATATCGAGGGGAATCTGACGAATCGCTTCCAGAAACGGCAAACCTTCGATATCGCCAACTGTCCCACCCAGTTCGGTAATTACCACATCCACATCGGGAGCAGCGAGTTTCAATACGGAATTCTTGATTTCGTCGGTGATATGGGGAACCACCTGTACGGTTCCGCCGAGGTACTTTCCCTGCCTCTCTTTTTCGATCACTTTGAGATAAATGCGACCAGACGTGAAATTGGAATCTCTCGTCAGAGGGCTGTGCGTAAACCGTTCATAATGCCCCAGATCAAGGTCGGTCTCGGCACCATCATCAAGAACATAAACCTCGCCATGCTGGTAAGGGCTCATGGTGCCGGGATCCACGTTGATATAAGGATCGAGCTTCTGCATCCGGACTTTCAGCCCGCGACTTTCCAGAATCGTGCCAATCGACGCAGATGTAAGCCCCTTGCCCAACGAACTGACAACACCACCGGTCACAAAAATATGCTTGGACATCCGCAAAAAAATCCTTTGGCCTCGGGCAGATCAGTCGTTTTTGATGGCTCAGCACCCATCAGCAAGATCGAATACAGGAGCGGTCTCCGCTGCTGGATTCGACTCATGCCAGACCACTCTGGCTGGCGAATCCAATTTTCAAGCACTCCGCATCCGCTCTACGAACTGAGCATAATCCTCGGGCGTATCGATTCCAACTGAGGGATGATCAACATCAGCCACCTGAATGTGGACACCTGCTTCGAGAGCCCGTAATTGTTCCAGTTTTTCGAGCTTTTCCAGTGGTGATTGTGGCCACGTGGTCAGTTGCAGCAGAAAATCTGTGCGGAAGCCATAAATTCCCACATGCAGTCTCCAGGGCGAATGCCCCACCAGCATCGATTCATCAAAGCCATCTCGCGGACAGGGAATCACCGAGCGACTGAAATAGAGGGCTCGGCCTGTCGCATCGGTGACGACCTTGACACAGGACGTTGCTGCAATCGATTCCCAGCGTCTCAGGGGGGCAGCCAGGGTGGACATCTGCGCCTTGGGGACAGCCAGCAGACTTTCGATCACTTTCGAAATATGCCCTCGATCAATTTCGGGCTCATCTCCCTGGACGTTCACCACGATCTCAAATTGATCCGCACGACGACGGAGGACTTCTGCCACCCGGTCTGTGCCGCTGGCGTGTTCCCCCGTCATTTCCACGTGTGCCCCAAAGGCCTGGGCAACCTCGGAAATTTCCGTGGAATCGGTCGCGATGATTAACTCATCAAAGAGTTCTGTCGCAGCCACACGTTCCCAGACGTGTTGCAACAAAGGCTTGCCGGTCTGATTAAGGAGCATTTTTCCCGGCAGACGGGTTGATGCCAGTCGAGCAGGAATGACACCACAGATTTTTTGATGCATATTGTTTGAACTTTGATTTCCAACAGGAACAAGTCTTTAGAGTTTACAGCAGTGGTTCGCCAGCGATTTTCACCATCGTAAAATCTCTGATCTGCGGGCCATAAGACTTTATTTGAACCGAGGTGAAAACCTCAAATGTTGGCAACGTTTTTTGAGATGTGATTCGCTGGAGTTCAATCATCCTGCAAGCATTAAAACAGGCAACGTCTACGAACTCCCTCTCTTATAGTAAATCCACGCATCAACTTTAGCAAAACCATCAATAAACAGTGGCTTTTCAACGATCTGCGGTAGCGACTGTATTCACAAATTCCGACTGACGCTTTTCCTGCTGCAATAAATCAAAGAAATTCTCTCGATAATGGGTGGTCTTAAACTGTGATTCTTTGTTCCATCTGTTCATTCAATCTGTACACTTTCAATTGCTGACCGATTGATGCACGAAAACCCCAGGGAAATTGAATTGGCATTCAATTCGTCTCGGATGCGTGATCAGTCTCACACACATATTGTCAACCACCTGCACTCATGTTGCTGGAGAAGACCTCCCAGATCTTCATCGATCCATCTCGACAATTGGGAAGTTTGAATCCCTTTCTTGAAATCAGTTTTACCTCTCTTATGAATGAGTTCCTCCGCCGAGCAGAAGATAATCTCATCGCTTTTTCCGGAATCTTTCATCATTCCGAAATTGCTGATCAGCAATCTTTACTCAAAGAAGTCGTCTCACAGTCACCCATCATTCTCTGGGTGATCGACGAACATGGTGTTTTCCGGCTGAGCGAAGGGATGGGCTTAAGTGCTCTGGGACTGAAACCTGGTGAGACGATTGGCAAGTCGGTCTTCGAGATTTATGCCGACCAGCCTCAGGCGTTGATGGGTGTTCGCCGCAGCCTTTCGGGTATTGAATCTCGGGAAATCGTACGTGTGATCGATCGTTATTACGACAGTTGGCAACGGCCACTGTTCTCGCCTGAGGGAAAGGTTCGCGGGGTCCTGGGAGTAGCGACAGATGTCACTCAACGGATTCTGGCCCAGCAGGAAACCGCCGAGTTCGAACAACGTTTTCGGGCAGCTTTTCATCATTCACCGGCAGCGATCACCGTCACTGATCTTGAAACGGGGCGGTTCATTGATGCCAACGATGCTTACCTCAAGATGATTGGGTTGAAGCGAGAAGAAACGATCGGCAAAACCACCCTCGAGCTTGGCCTTTGGAAAAACCCTTCAGAACGCGCTCCTCTGATTGAAAAAGTTCTCAAGGGCGAAACCATGGCCGCCTCCAGCCATGTATTGACGGACCGCCAAGGGAGAAATCTCTCTGTCCAATGGTCAGCCAGCGTGATTGTGCTCGATGGTCGAAAGTGTATGCTCTCTTGCATGCTCGATATGACAGCTCGAGCCAAAGCGACACAACGTGCGGAATTGACACGTCAACAACTGCGTACTCTTGGTCGACTGGCTCCTGTGGCCATTTTTCGAACGAATGCTCAAGGCGAAGTTCGGCAGGCCAATGGACGCTATCGCCACCTGGTTGGTGATAATGGGCAGTCCAATTCACTGGGCTGCTGGATTGATCGCATCCTCCCCGAGGATCTTCCAGAAGTCACTCGTGTCTGGAAGCATACCGTCAAGCATGGCCAATCCTGCCTCCTCGAGTTTCGCATGGTTGATGCACAATCGCGTGAACGATGGATTCTTCTCAGCACCAAGCCGCTGTTTCATAGAAAATCCTTGCGATCTTTCGTCGGGACGTTGACAGACATCACGTCCCGCAAGCGGGCCGAAGCAGCGATGGAGCAGATGAATCATGCCCTGGAAACCCGTGTTGCCATTCGCACTCAAGAGTTAAGACAGGTTGTCGAAGAGTTGGAAGTGCGCCGTTCCCAATGGGAATCGCTGGTTCGAAATGCCCCTGATATCATTTTGAGAATCCGGACTGACCGTACCATCGAGTTCGTCAATCGCACAGAGTTTGGCTGGCAACCCGAAGATCTGATTCATAAGGATTCGCTGTTTTTTGTCCATCCGGATGATCGCGACGAAGTGGAAAGGGTGCTTTATCTGGTGTTTACCGAGGGGACACCACAAACCGTCCAGTTACGCAGTCGGAAAAAAACTGGCGAAACATTGTGGTATGCAGTGCACATTGGCCCGGTCTACCGTGCGAACACGATCATTGCTGCCACTGCGGTGCTGCGCGACATTACTCAGCAGAAGTTTTATGAGGAAGAGGCGATTCGCAGACGAGACGAGCTCGCTCATGCGTCGCGCCTTTCGACAATCGGTGAAATGGCAGCGATGGTGGCCCATGAACTCAATCAGCCACTGGCCGCGATTGCCAATTTTGTCCGCGGCGCTGTGCATCGCCTGCAGGAACCCAACTTCAAAGTTGATGAAATCATCGATGGTCTTGAAAAAGCCAATCGGCAGGCTCAAAGAGCCGGCGAAATGATCCATGGAATTCGCCGCTTCCTCCGCAAGCGGGATTCCTTGCAGATGCCCATTCATTTACCTCCCCTTGTGCACGAAGCGTGGGGGCTGGCAGAAATTGAAGCCTCCCGCTATCGCATTCAGTTGGAGACCGAGTTCGCTCCGGCACTACCACTGATTATCGCAGACGATGTCCAGATCGTACAGGTGCTCCTGAATCTCTTTCTCAACGGCATCGATGCTATGAAATCCATTCCACAGCCTGAGCGCAAACTGATTGTTCGCGGGCGCGTCGAGAATCGCCAGACCGTCGTTTGTGAAGTTGAAGATCGGGGAACAGGCTTCAGTCCCAAGATTTCCGAGACGATGTTCGATGCCTTTATCACAACGAAAGAGGAGGGTCTGGGGCTGGGACTCTCCGTCAGCAGAAGTATTGTCAAAGCTCATGGTGGGCGGCTGCGATCGTTCCCTAACCACGAAAAACCGGGAGTCACTTTTCAAATGATTCTTCCTATTCCCGCAGATGATTAGCCACTCCCAAACCGTTTGAAGAAATCAGCCATGAAGACTGTAAATTTCTGAGTGACCGAACCCTGTTGTACATTCTGTATCCTTAGTTGATGCACGATGTGAAAGAGATAGAAATCATGTATCAATTCACTTCCTTAGCTCAGGAACTGGCCACCATGACCACAGAACAGCCATTGCCACCGACGGTTTACGTGATCGACGATGACGCTGGATTTGCGGAATCTGCCAAGTTTCTGATTGAGTCGATCCATCGTCCGGTGGTGAACTTCTCTTCGGCGGATGAATTTCTAGCGCAGTTCAACCCCAGGCATACCGGCTGCATCATCTGTGATGTGCGCATGCCGGGCATGAGCGGACTCGAGCTTCAGGAAGTTCTGCGTGAACGCAATTGTCTGATGCCGATCATCATTATCTCCGCCTTTGGGGATGTTCCGATTGCCGTCCGGGCGATGAAAGCTGGTGCGATCCATGTTCTCAAGAAACCATTTGACGACAACGATTTTCTGGAACTTATTCAGAAGGCCCTGGCGGAAGATGCCAGACGACGCGAAGAATTCCGGACACAGCAGGTGGTGCTGGATCGATATGATCGCCTGACTGACCGGGAACGGGAGGTTTTCGAAGAAGTCATTGAAGGTCTGTCGAGCAAAGAAATTGGCCAGCGGCTTTCAGTGAGCTTCAAAACCGTCGAGGCCCATCGGGCGAAAATCATGAAGAAAATGGAAGCAGACAGTATTCCGCAACTGCTGCGTATGTGGTTCACCATTCAGCAATGCCGGCCGACGAAAACCATTCTCCCACCGCAGGGATAAACTCCACCTTGATGACGATGAAGAATTGCACTCCAGGTTTGGACGATCCTTTGAACGACTGACATCAATCATCGAATCCAGTTCAAGAGAATCTGTCTGAATGGGCCCACAAGTATGCATCTGCTGTTCGATCTCGATGGTACGCTCACAGATCCATTTGAAGGGATTACAAACTGTATTCGCTATGCTTTGAAACAGAACGGTTTTGAAGCACCTGCTGCGCAAAATTTGAAGTGGTGCATCGGCCCACCACTTCGATCGAGCTTCCAGCAGTTAACCGGGAGTGACAACCAGGATCTGCTGGACAATTGCCTCAAGTCCTACCGTGAACGATTCACTGCATCAGGGCTTTATGAGAACCGGCTTGTCGATGGGATTGTTGAAGTTCTTGAGGGGCTCGATCGCCAGAAACACACGCTCTGGGTCGCCACTTCAAAACCGGCTGTCTATGCACGCCGGATTATCGCCCACTTCGGTCTGGATCAGTATTTTCTCAATGTCTACGGGAGCGAACTCGATGGGACCCGCACCAACAAAGTTGAACTGCTGAATCATCTCTTGCAGAAGGAACAGCTTTCGCCAGCCGACACCCTGATGATTGGTGATCGAGAACATGATGTCTACGGTGCCAGAAGCAATCAGCTTGCTGCCATTGGCGTCCTGTGGGGATACGGCTCTCACGAAGAGTTGACTCAGGCCGGCGCTCATGCGCTTGTCGACACACCTGGCGAACTCAGTCTGCTGTTAAACAACTGGGCCTTTCATCAGCCCGTTACGCCTTGAGAAGTAACCAAAAAAGTCATCAGGTGGAACTTTCGCAACGATTGACCAGCTTCTCTCAATCTTATTGTCGGAAACAATTACTGACTCATATTTTACTTGGCAATCAAGAATCCACATCTGTACCCTGACCGCGTAGATTTGCTTTGAAGCGAATATCTAAAACATATTCAATGAAGTCCTGATTCTCGCAGATCAAGGGGTGTGCTAATGAATTTTCCCAGCATGATTGGTGGCGGCATTGTTGGTGGAGCACTAGGCGCGACGATCTGGGCCGCGATCATCTATTTCACCAACTATGAAGTCGGCTATGTCGCCATTCTGGTGGGGATACTCGTCGGCTACTGCGTCAAGCTGGGCGCTGGGACATGGCAAGGCTTTGTCCCAGGCGCGATTGCAGCCGTGCTCGCGATTGTCTCTGTGACGGGTGGTAAGTATGCAGCAGCCACGCTTCAAGCCAATGAAGTTGTCCAGAAAATGGATACGCGGGTGACTGATGACAATTTAAAGCTGGGAATGGCTGATCAACTCGTCACGGAAAGAACTGAAAAACAGCAGCCCATCGAATGGAGAAATGGAAAAAATTCCGACACCGCAGAATCACTGGAAGATTACCCGGTCGATATTGTCGAGTCTGTGAACAAGTCCTGGGAAACTCTCACGGCTGAGCAGAAAGCGGCTCAACTCGCAGAAAGTCAGAAAATGATTGACGAATTTCAAGGCGAAATGGCTACCCTGATTCGTCATCAAGCCTTCATGGCCAGCTTCAGTCCTTATGATCTGCTGTTTTTTGGTTTGGCGACATATGCGGCTTTTCAATTGGGCAGTAATGCCGCCCCGAAACCGGAAATACCCACCAAATCTGAACCGTCTGACCAGACAGCATGATTCGGGAAGTAGTAATAGAATTACGGGAGTTGGCTCAGCGGATTGAGAAGTTGACCGCGACTTATGTCAAAATCTTTGTTCTCAAAAGTTCCGCCTGTATCAGCCTGCTGATCAACCGATTTCTGGTCTACATGGAAAATGCCCACCATCAACCTCTACGAGAATATCCAATCTGCTGCTGTGCGCATCGCCCCTTGGATCCACCGCACGCCAGTCCTCACCAGCCATACGTTGAATAAATTGTGTGAGGCTGAACTTTACTTCAAGTGTGAAAACCTCCAGCGCACTGGTTCATTCAAGGTTCGTGGAGCCCATAACGCCACATTCCTGCTGGAGGAGGAGCTGGCACACAATGGAGTCGTGACGCACTCCTCTGGTAATCATGCGGCGGCACTCGCATTGGCGGGAAAGAATCGAGGGGTACCGGCCTTTATCGTGATGCCTGGTAACGCTCCGAAGGCAAAAATCGAATCGACCAGAAGACTCGGCGGTAACGTGATCCTCTGTGAACCAACAGCAGCCGCACGTCAGATGGCGGCTGATCAACTGGTTCAAGAAACGGGTGGAACGCTGATTCATCCCTTTGACGACCTGCGGATTGTCGCAGGGCAGGGGACATGTGCCTTGGAACTGCTCGACGAAGTCCCCCACCTGGATGCCATCGTGGCACCGGTTGGTGGTGGAGGTCTCCTCAGCGGAACGGCCATTGTTGCTCATCATCACAGCCAGGCGACTGACCACCAATGTTTGACTTTTGGAGCTGAGCCCACCGGTGCCGATGATGCGGCTCGTTCGTTAGCGACTGGCGTTCGGCAGCCTATGAACTCACCTCAAACGATTGCTGATGGTTTGCGGACAGCTCTGGGTGAGAACACATTCCCCATTATTCAACAGCATGTCGCTGCCATCGGCACCGTTTCCGATGAAGAGATTCTCAAAGCCACCAGGCTGCTCTGGGAAGTGATGAAGATTGTGGTTGAGCCATCAGGAGCCGTCCCTTTTGCAGCGGTCTTGCAAAATCGACTCCCACTGCGTGGCAAAAAAGTGGGCCTCATTCTCAGTGGGGGGAATCTCGATCTTGATCGCTTGCCCTGGTCTTGATGATCAACAGCAGACATCTTCAGGAATGCCGCAAGAAGCTCTGGATGAAGAAAAGACCGCAGCGACAACACTTGCCGCTGCGGTCTTTTCGTATTCAGGCTCTTCCGTTGCGAAAGTCTCTATTTTTTGAATCTCGCGTCTCGCGGATTGTTTCGAGAAATCGAGTACGCCAGCAGATCCAGTAGCTCCTCCTCATTGAGAGTGCTCAGTAATCCCTTAGGCATCAGCGATTCCTGTGCTGGGGCAATTGACTCAATATCTTTCCTCTGCAGTTCGACAAACTTGGTCGCATCTTCGGGGTCCGTCACCAGCAGAATCGACGTCGGCGATTCATGCACAATCCGCCCGACCAGTGAGCGACCGTCGGCTGTCTCCACTACGCTGGCTTTGTATTGATCCGAAACAACCTTGCTGGGTTCGACAATCGCTTCGACAAGATCCTTGAGTTGGAATCGGCCAGCGACCTGTGTCATATCGGGCCCGGTGGCTCCACCGTCTTCACCAAAGCGATGACAGACAATACAACGTGCGGCCGCAAAGGCACGTTTGCCTTTTTCGAAGTTTCGACCTCGATCGAGTCGGCCACTCGTCACCAGAGCCATCACCTCGTCCTGTGTCCAGGCTTTACCAGGGCCCATCGGCTTTGGCAGAGGGGGTGGTGTGTAAGGCTTACGGGCACCGAGAACTTCCAGTGCCAGTTTTTCGTTTTCAGAGAGCCCCGTAAGGCTCTCGTTCTCCATGTTGACTAGAAACTTGCGGAAACTGTTGCCACCGGCCCATTCACGAGCCCGCTGGAACCAGCCGTGATATCCCTTGCGATCATCAATCGTCCAGGCATCCCGGTCATGAATGGTTCGCAAGGCATAGGCGTAATGAATCTGTAACAGGTCACCACCGCGTTCGAGAGATGCCCGCACGGCACTTCCATAGCCAGCATTACGGGTGATCAACTCTTTGAGTGCATTTTCATCAGGTGCCAGATTGGTGGGACGCCCACGCGAACTGGATTGTTCTGAGAGGAGACTGACCAGTTTGGTGACAATTCCCGGGGCTCTGACAGCGACCAGCATCGAGGAGAGTTGCCGGTCGAGATCGAACTCTCCACTGGGGAATTGGGGATTCCATCGGGCGGCGAAACTCTTCTTAAACTCGGCTGAGGGCTCGCCCAGTCGAATCATCGCCAATTCGTAGGCTCTGAGCAGCCAGACCTTCTGGGTGACTGAAAGCTTATCAATATCAATCTGGTCAAGAGCTTTCAGGATCGCTGGCTGATCGGAAGGATCTGTCTGATGGGCCAACGCGATGGCCCCTTCGATCAGAGCAAGTGGAGAATTGGAGGCAAGAGCCTTTTCTTTCCATTGAGCGACAGGTTGATGCTCAAGTGCTACTCGGGCTGCATAGCGAATGTACCGGTCTTCATGCCCTAGATTTGCCAAAGCTTTGGGAATTGCTTGATCCGGATTGGCCGCAGATGTGTGGAAACTTTCGAGTTCGCGTCTCACAGAACGGAGCGCGGCCCCCTCTTCGGATTTTGCCATGACGGGCTGTGTGGATTCATTTCCCCTGTAGCGCACACGATAAAGTTCACCCTGCCCGCCACGTCCACCTACCGTGAAGTACATCGCTCCATCACGACCAATCGTGACATCTGTCAGTGGGAGAGGTGTGCGAGAGACAAACTCCTCACGCGTGGCACGGTAACTTGAACCTTCCGGAGTGAGATGAATGGCGTACATCGTCCCGAACGTCCAATCACAAAGGTACAGCGCCTGCTGGTATTTGGCCGGGAAGCGAGTGCCATATCCAAACGTCACACCGACCGGTGAACCGGGACCAATGTCATACAGAGCGGGTAAACTGTCTGGAAAAATCGCAGGCCATTTCGCACTGCCACTGCGCCACCCCAGTTCACTGCCGCTGGTGGCATGGTTGACGCGTGTGGGCCGATACCAGGGAGTGCCAAAATCCCACTCCATGTCGGCATCGTAGACAAACAATTCACCATCAGTGTTGAAAGCCATGTCGTAGGGATTGCGATAACCCGCACTCCAGACTTCCCAGCTTTTGCCGTCTTTGTCTGTAGAAACGACATATCCACCGGGAGCCAGAATCCCGGCGGCATGCCCATTGGCATCCCACATGCGAGTGATGATCTGATCTTCATCCCAGTTGGCAGGCAATCGACTGGCACCATCTCCCGCGACTTCGACGCGTCGCTGCTCAGTACGAATCCCCCCCATCGTTTGCGGCGGGGTAAGATCTTTGACGTTGAACGGAACTTTGGTGTGATTGCCGCAAATCACAAACAGCTTTTGACCGTCGGGCGAAAGCACAATGCTATGCGGGCCATGCTCACCACCACCTTGCAGATCGCGAAGTTTCTCAACTTTGTCGAGAACATCATCTCCGTTGCTGTCGGTGGCTCGATAGAGCCCGCTGCCTGGCCCACCATTGCACACCACGTAGAGAGCATCAAAAGCCCAGAGAAGCCCTTGTGCTCCCGAAAGTTCGACTGGAATTTTTTCAACGATGGTTTCACCGGTGCCATCGAGAGGGGCTGGTGTAATTCGCACCAGGCCTTTGCCACCTTGATCACTGGCAATCAGCCGACCCTTAGGATCCGAAGTAATCGCCACCCATGAACCCAGTTCATCCCGGGGGACCACAAACAGGCGTTCGACTTCAAAGCCGCTGGGGACTGAAAAACTCTTCGCTGCGGGACTGACTTCGTTCGCATTTGTCATCACCTGGCCCCATGGGCCTTCTCCCGGCTTGGCCACCAGCTTGATGGGGTGCTGTTTCGGAAGATCGTCGCTTGAAAAAGCCTGCCAGCTCTCGTCGCTCTCGATAGTGGAGACTTTTCCCTGGGCATCTTTCATACTCAGGCGGCAGGCAAACGCCGCGATCCCGCCTTCATTGCTGACTTTCGCCGTCAGAACATTTTCCCCCTTGGCGAGCTTACCTGTGAGAGGGATGGTGATGGGAGTTTGCCATTCGTTGCTCGAACCAATCGACTTCCCATTCAGGAACAACTCCATCTCGTTATCGCACGTGGCGACAAGCTGCGCAGCCACGAGACCTTCGGGAACAACCCACGACTTCTTGAGTACATAAGGTGAGTCGTACGATGGGCCCCAAATCCAAGGAGCATTCTCAGCCGGAAACTTTGAATCGGTACCGGCAGTCAGCTCCCGGCCATTGACGGGCATGCGTTCGACAGGCTGCGACCATTTTTTCTCAGCAGGGTCCTCAGCTTGAAGAGAGATGTTCGATCCGCACAGCACCAACAGGCTGCAAGAACAGACCAACCGAAAACGATGCCAAGGATTGGCGAGAACTTGATGCCGACTCATAAATCACACCTGCCCATCAATGAAGCTATCATCCCGCAGATTAAAAACTTGATCCTAGAGTTAACGCATTCGAGAACGAAACTCCATAGGGCACCTCGTCACAGGGCCACATCCTGGTCAATCAATGATTGACAATCGCTTCCGCCACCCGGCGACCACTTGCCAACGCCCCTTGAATCGAAGCTGTCTCCAGATAATCACCCGCAATGTAGAGTCCAGGTCTGAGCATCGCTGGCCGAAAATCATGCTTCAGTCGCGATCCCGAGAGTTTTCCAACGGGCTGCGCTGGCAGCGCATGCTCGATCCGATAGGTTCGCAAATGCTCCAGTTGCGGCAATGGAGATCCCGACCATGGATTAGCCTGCGAATGCGATTTCGATTTCAAGCCGAACCAGCTTTCAATCTGCTGGCGAACATCAGACTGCAATTTCTCTGGATCGCTTTGGGCGGCTGCCCCCACCACTGATGCTGATATCAGAGTTTTGCCTGCTGGTGCGTAATCGGGAGAGACACCGGCTGGGAAGCAAAGATTGTTGATAGGCCCATGCCCGTCTCCATTGAGCATTAACCAGCGATGAGCAACATGCGGTATCTCACAACTGAAGTAGAGGCAGGCCGTCGAACATGTTTTCGTTACCGGGATGAATCCTTCACTCAGCCTTGTGGCAGAAAGGCCATCTGTGGCGAGAACAATTGTGGGAAAGGATTCTTTCCTTCCGTTGGCGAAAACCAGCGTCTGGCCGTCAATCTTCTCGACCGGCGAAAGATAATGGATTGTCCCTTGGGGAAGCCGGCTGGCCAGTTGCTCGGGAATCTGCTGCATTCCCAGAGCAGGGAGTGCGGCCTCACCTTCCGCTAACATTTTGAAAACAAAGTTGAAGAATCGACTGGTTGTCTGCAGGTCGGCCTCCAGAAAAATGCCGGAGTACCACGGACGAAAAAAAGCTTCGATCAGCGATCTGGAGAAGCCAATGTTCTTCTGCAGGTAGTCGATGGTTGGTAACTCGGGCTCATCCCAGATCTGCTCGATACTCGTCGAGAGTAACCGCTGGCGAAGGCGGTACAGCTTCCAGAAGTCAGCAAAGTTTGCGAAACCAGAATTCAAACTGGCCCACGCTGTCGATGGCTTTCGCCAGGGGTCGGCCATCAATTTCCAGTCACCTTGATAATGGACCAAAGCACCGGGATTAAACGAACAAAGTTTGAGTGCAGGATAATCAAGGACGGCCTGAGCTTCTGGATACGCCGTCTGCAAGACTTGAAAACCACGATCCAGGCGAAATCCCTCATGGAAATCTGTGCGGATGCGTCCTCCCGGTGCATCGCTGGCCTCGAAGACTGCACACGGAATTCCCATGGAAGATAACTGGAGAGCGCAGGCCAATCCGGCCAGGCCCGCCCCGACAATTCCAACCGAATCCGTCGTCACTCCGCAAACTTTCTCATCAGAGGCTCTCAAGTTAATCCTGGGATCACATTCCAAATCTGCTCTCTCACGTTCGGCCTGTTGCGAATTGAGAGAATCAGACTTCATTTGGAAAGAATCTGACCAGTGGAAGTGTAGAGATCCATG
The DNA here is from genome assembly GCF_000092105.1 of Planctopirus limnophila DSM 3776. Classification (NCBI taxonomy): domain Bacteria; kingdom Pseudomonadati; phylum Planctomycetota; class Planctomycetia; order Planctomycetales; family Planctomycetaceae; genus Planctopirus; species Planctopirus limnophila. The sequence continues at coordinate 2,241,385 of NC_014148.1, forward strand.
CGACCTCGGCTACCCACCCACAGCAAAGCCTCATTTTTGACCTGCCGCCGCTCGCTCCCTTGCTGATCAATAATCTGCACGGAATGGTTCGATTGGTAGACACTCAGGCCATAGATCAAGGAAAGTTGCGAGTCCCGATTCTCAAAGACAGGTCGTTCTTCAGGAATCTTTCCTATGGGATAAATGAACGCCCCCAGAATTTCAGTTTTTGCCCCCGCTTCCGCCAGCAACTTCTGGCTTTCGTACTCGGTCTTGAAGCCGAGTGACCAGATCGTAGCACCACGGCTGTGGATACAAGGCCCTGCAGCGTGACTTTCCGGGTTCCACTGACGTACCCAGACCGATTGTGGATGATCGAAATGCCAATCTGCCCCGCCCACATCTTCGGCAAACAGTTTTCCACCACTCCCCGCAACCGTGGTGCTGTAACGCCTGGGTGAACTGCTTCGTAAAACGAGAGTCGCTGGCGAGGCATGCTGCACGTGCTGACATTCCAGCCGATCAAAAACCAGGGTGTGCCCTGCCTGCGGTGCATCGAAGATCAGGAGGGGCGGAGGAGCAGCCTTAGCGTCGGTCTGCTCGAAATCTCCCGATCGACTCCAAACACTGGGATGCCAACCGATTTCGTGACCAAAACCCACGATTCGCTCCAGCGGTGCATGGAGCTTCACGGGAGTCTTCCATTGAAATCGCTCATTGGCAGGGAGATAAACCACTCGGGCACCATCATCCACAGCCGCCTGTAAGGCCAAAGACCAGTTTTCATCAACCACTCGATGGGCATACTTCAACAAGTTAACCCACTCCTCGACGGGTGGCACCTTCGGTTCAGGTGTCTCCTCAATCTTGAGCCGAAGGCTTCCTGTGGGATGACCGAAGCCTTGAACCACTTTCTGACCCGTCAACTCTTCGATCCACGGCCCTTCGATGGTTTGTTCCGAGTATTCAAGAGGTGGTTTACTGAGACCTTGCTGGTGAACTGCATGGCGATAACCGGACGTTTTGACGCGACACGCATAGAGCGCACCGGCTGATTCAATCGCATTGGCCGAATTGCTCCCGCCCAACAGTTCAGAGTCGAGCAGTGTGACCATCGAGTTGGCGCCGACTGTTTCCATCGCGGGAACCTGGTTTTCACTTTTGAGACTGCGAATCGCGAGGATATTGCCGCGATTGCGAATGCCCACCACTCGCTGATTTCTCAGCGTGAGATGCTCAAAAGTATGGCTGTACTCCTGGTAATTGATCGCCACACCGACATCGAAACCAGAAATTGAAACATGTTTTGCCAGCGCCGGCCCCACATCATGATGTGTCAGGTCAAGTCCGACCAAACCGCTACCATCGCCCGAGCGAATGAAGACGTTTTCGAGCCTGCCAAGATTGTTGGAATGGTACTCCAATCCCTTGGCACCGGGATTTCCCTTGCCGGTATCAATCGTCATTCCTTCGAGATAGAGCGCGATACTGCTGCCATTCACCCAGGGATGAGAACCTGGCGTCTCCTTGGTAGAACTCATTCTCAGGACGGGTTTGGGTGCTTCCTTATCAGTAAAAATCTGATCTTTAAGTCGAAGAAACGTTTTATCGGGCCCCGCACCCTTGATGTCGATAAACCGGGAGCAATAGAGCATATCACTCACGAGATACACACCTTCAGGAAACACCAAGGTGTTTCGAGCGAGGGGAACTTTGTCGGCCAGATGTGCAAACGCCGCATTGATGGCAGCGGTGTCATCCGTGCGGCCATCACCCGCCGCACCAAAGTGGCGTTTGACGTCATAGCAGCCCGCATCTATTGGAACGACCTTCTGAGTCGAGACAAAATCCACCTCCTCGATCGCATCTTTTCTGGCTCTCAAGAACTGGGCGGGATCGAGAGGTTGCGTGACGAGTCGTACCTCATCGATTTTGCCATGAACGCCCCAGCGATCCTTACTCCCCCCGATATAAAAGTTCCCAAGACTTTGAGTGGTTAAATCTTTGATCTCAGTGGATTTCGAAAGGTGATAATCGATCCAGCAGGTCAACATCGATGCCTGGCGGTCATAGACCAAAGCCAAATGTCGCCAGGGATTTTTCTCCCTTTGGAGCCGTGACGTCGACAGGTAATGACCCACAGGAAACCTTTCCTGACGCCCATCAGTCATGCGATAGCCAAAGCCATGGAATGTGACATGATGATTCGGGTTCCAGTTCCATTCGAGTGCCAGTTGAGTACTGGATTTTTCAGTACCAGGAAACCCACAGATCAAGGCATTATTCCCGGCTTCGTCTGCCGGGTGGATAAAACACTCAAGTGTGAACCCACGGGATGGGTTCTCCCACATGGAGCGGGGCAGTTCATAGACCAGTGGCCGACTGCTTTCGTGCGATTCTGAGAAACTCACACTGTGGCGGTTGTGCCGCGATTTCCTGGTGAGTGGGTCATAAATGAATTCACCCGGAGTATCTTCACTCAAGGGAAAAGTGCCGGTGACTGACGAAGCGAGGGGCTCAACCGGGGTTGTTGCAGTATTCGATATGGCATTCAGCTTTTCTTCGAAGCTCCACAGCAGAGATTCCATCTGACTTGCGACACTGGGCACGGGCTGATCATCAGCCAGGCTGGCTTTACACGTCAGAATGATTGCGAACTGGCTGATACATGCTGCGATCAGCACCTTGGCCTGGAAATGGTGTCGGTATAGATGTCTTTGAATCATGGTCGGAGTGCCTCATTCAAATCTCTAAAGATCTCTAAGGATTCCCGCTCGCGATGCATCCAGCCAAGTCATTTGGTCGATCCTCTCGAATCGCCATCAAAACCCGACCACTAGATGATGCCAACTCTCAAGACACATCCATCCAGCGAATGCCGCGTGACTTGATCTGTTCGACAGCATCCGGCAAATCAAACTTTGAGAGGACATCGGGAATCATGGAAGATAGCGGCCACTGATAATCCTCTGTGTTCGCCATTGCCAGATAACTGTCGGGCAATCCCACAAACTGCACACTGGCAATCTCTGCGGACAGGCAGGCAGCGAGGAGTGCCGGGATTGTTCCACGATCCAAGGCGACCAATTCAATCGATGAATGCCCTAAAGACTTGAGCCAGGCAATTGTCGAAAGCAGATCGAAGACTCGCTGGCATGGAATCGAGCGCCCCAACATGAGTGAATGAATCGCATAAAAGTAGTCGTTGCCGTAAGGCTGAAGATAAGTTTGTGTGCCACCACAGGTGTCGGGGCGGGAATCACCAACGCCACGCAGGTCGCAGGCGAAGAAGGGTTGATCGGGATTTGATTCTATCCGCCGGCGCAACCACGCTTCTTCACGAAGTTCGCTGTCGGTAGAGAGATCCGACACATAAAGTGAGCAACCTTCCTTCAGAACGGGTGGCCTTGATTCCAATCGCTGCTGGGCGAGGCGATAGACAATCGTTTCAATTCCAGGCTCTGTCTGAAGTGCATAATGAGTCACACCGGGGCGTGGATACTTGCGCCCTGAGACACTTCGAAGAATGCGGTAGTCGGGTACGGAGAATTTTTCAGGAAGCTGAAGGCATGCTCGAAGATGCTTTTTCCAATCCTCGCCGACCTTTCGAGGGCGAGCCTGTGCGATCAATCGAGCTTTCTGAGCCGTCATACTGAAGACCGTCGCTCCTTTGAGTTCCGCCACCTGGCCTTGAGTGGTCACGAACAGATCGGCATCTTTTTCCAGTAGGATCTGAGGTTCGGTACTGGCTTTGGATTGACCGGTGGCCTGATGGAAATGGGCATACATCGCTTCCCGGCTCACGCGAGAATAGTCATGCCCACCCGGTGCAATCGAGAGTTTCAAGTTGTCTTCATGACCCAGCAAACGCCAGATTTTGCGAAGCTCTTCATAAGCCTGAATGGTCCCACGCACATCAAAGAAGTCTTCCTCCTGGGCAAGAATGACGACCGGCTTCGGAGCCATGACCGCCACAAAGTCGGCATGATCCAGACCGAACTGCAAAGCTTCAGGCGGACACTGTTCCGTATCCGTGGGGAGTTCATTCTGAAAGTTTCGATAGAAAGAAGTCACCGCACAACTGGGGGCCGCCATTCCCCACCGGGAATCGAGACCACACAGCCACATGGTCAAGGTGCCACCGCCGGAACTTCCTGTAATCCCGATCTGATGAGGAATCACATCCTCGCGCGACTGGAGATAATCCAACGCACGAATTGCATCCCAGGCACGGGTCGTCCCCAGAAACTCATTGATCAGGAACTGCTGATTCCCTTCATGAAGGTGTTCCAGCACGCCGATCCCGATCCGGGACTTCGCTGCATCATCCGCAGGATACTGGATTCTTTCTCCCTGACTCACCGGGTCAAAGATCAACACAATGTAACCTTGCCTGGCCAAACCTTGCGCAAACGACTGGTATGAAGGATAGGCCTTGCCATTTACGGCATGGCCACATTCCCCCACGACAGCCGGGAAGGGGCCTTTTGTGGCCGTTGGCACGTAAAGATTCGCCGTCACAAAAAAACCGGGCTGACTTTCATACAACAGTTTGTCAACGCGATACGTATCTCTATTGAGAGTTCCAGTGATCCGCGCATTGAGCGGAGTGCGTTCTGGAAAACTGCCAAAGGCTGTTCTGATCTTCTGACTGACATCCTGAATGTAAGAAAGAGCCGCTTCGCGGGTATTGATCTGAGAGAGTTTCGATTGGCGTTCCTGCATTTTTTCGCGGATCTGACCATCGATGTAATTGTGCATCATCCGGCCAAATCGCTGGATGGGAGGAAGTTTTTCCTGTTCTTTGAGATTCTGGATCACACTTTCTGAATTCGATGGGATGGTTGCTGGCTCATGAGGCGTGTTGTTTGCCATCGCAGTTCCTGAGCTGCTTTGAACACCACCTGCCAGACCCCCGATGACCGACACACCAGTTCCTGCAACACCCAGGGCAGTGACTCCCAGCATCGATCTCCGAGAAAGCATAGTGGTTTCCTTTGGATTCACAGTAAGACTTACGACACTCATCCAGAATGATCTTTGCGATGGAGTGATTTTTCATTAAATCGTCATAACCGGCATCTTCCACAAAGTCTGCAAGCTAAGGTCAGGAACGAAGGTTTTTGCAAAAAGTGAATGAATCGACCTTCAGAAATCGAATTCAGAGCCCCAGTGCGATTCCATCAACCTAAAATTCCGTATTCCACGAGCTTAATGTCCTGAGAAAAAGTTTTGAGGAATCCTTTCGCTGACAAGTTGTGATCGATCATCAGGATCTTGCTTGCCGATCATATAAGCAAGTGTTAATGTGATGGAATCTCTGCCAGCTCTGCCAGAATATTCCGCCCGAACTTCCTCAAGATCTGTTGAGGCCCACCATGAACCCAACCAGAATTTTTGTGATTGCGGCTGCAATGGCCCCAATACTGGTCTGGAGTTGTGTTGTTCAAGCGGCAGAAATTCCATCTCCGGATTTGAGCATTTCCACCGCGATTGATCGCCTGCTGCAAGAATCTCATGATCGCGCCGGGATTGTGCCGGCTCGCCGGACAGATGATCGTTCTCTGCTGCGCCGAACAACACTGGATCTTTCGGGACGAATCCCGACTTCGGCAGAAATCCGTGCCTACGAGCAGGATTCGGCTTCCGAACGTCAGTTACGACTCGTTGATCGTTTGATGTCAGCCGCCGACTACGCGATTCATCTTCGCAATGAGCTGGACGCAATGCTTTCTGCGGGTGGAAACAGTCCGCAAGAATGGAAAGATTACCTCCTGAAAGCTTGCGAAGAGAACCAGCCTTGGGATGAGACCTTTCGTGAACTGCTGGCACCGGATCAGAATATCGAGGCACAGCGCGGAGCGGCACATTTTCTCAAGTCACGCCTCAACGACCTGGATGATTTAACGAACGACACAAGTTCGCTACTTCTGGGTGTCAGCATCAACTGCGCGAAATGCCATGACCACCCGCTGGTCGAAGACTGGAAGCAGGATCATTACTTTGGCCTGCAGGCTTTTCTGGCACAAACCTATCAGACACGTGCTGGTCGTCTGGCAGAGAGACCACCCACCGAGCTGAACTTCAAGACGACATCGGGAGTCGAAAAAGCAGCCAGACTGATGTTCCTCACGGGAGCGACAGTCACGGCGCCTGAAGACAAACGGACGGACGAACAGAAAAAAGCCGACGCTGAAATGGTTCGGAACCAGCGTGAGAAGGAAGGTTTGGCACCACCTGCCGAGCTCGAATTCAGCCCACGCAAAGAGTTCGTCAAGCTGGCATTAGATCCTGCCAATCGAACCTTTATGGCCCGTTCGATTATTAATCGCACATGGGCTCGACTCATGGGGCGAGGATTGGTTCATCCCGTCGATCAGATGCATTCCGGAAATCCATCGAATCATCCCGTCCTGCTCGACTGGCTCGAAAGAGATTTCATCGACCATGGTTTTGATTTGAGTCGGCTCATTCGAGGAATCGTCCTGAGCGATGCCTATGCGCGATCATCTCAATGGGTGTACGACACACCGGCCCCTCCCGCAGATCAGTTTGCTGTCGCAGCCATCAAGCCGCTGACTCCTCAGCAACTGACGGTCTCCTTGATCATCGCCACCATGAACCCGGAAAAGATTCCTTCAAGTGATTTCCATGAGCAGGGCGTTGATCCAAACACATGGAAATCTTTTCGTACAGAATTGGAAAAGAAGGCTTCCGGCACAGCCAGATTGCTCGAATATCCGGGTGAGAACTTCCAGATTAGTGTGACGGAAGCCCTGCTATTCAATAATGCAGCACAGATCCAGAACAACTACCTGAAATCCTCGGATGATCGGCTGGTCAATTTTCTCTCCAACCAGTGGAAAGCACAGCAAACTCAAGAGGATTTACATGCCAGAAGGATGGATTCTCTGATCCAGACCAGCTTTGAAATCGTTTTTACAAGAAGAGCAGAAGAAGACGAAGTTTCGATGTTTCGTAACTACCTGCTGGAGCGAAATGAACGTCTCCCGGAGGCATTTCAGCAAATGCTCTGGGCCATGATCACCAGCCCTGAATTCCGCTTTAACTATTGAATCGACACCACGACGAACAGACGGCAAACAACCGGATTTTCAATTCCAGCGAAGGTGGTACTGATTGATCGGGCCATCCTAGGCTGAAATTCCTTTGTTTTCCGGAGAGGACGGAAGATCATGTCACTCTTCTCGCAGGATCAATGGCCCACACGTATTCCTCCCCATAACGGGCTTCGGGGAATTGAGAATGCCAGCCAATTACGAGACGGCACCAGCCGCAGAGGATTCTTGAAGGCTTCGCTGGCTGGGACTGCGTTCGCAGCGAGCATGCATCAACTCGATATCTTGCAGAGCCCGGCTTTGGCCTCCGAGCTGAAAAGGCAGCAGAAGCATGTCATTCTGATCTGGCTCGCTGGCGGTGCCAGTCAGTTAGAAACCTGGGATCCCAAACCTGGTCGGGCAACGGGTGGGCCTTTTGCCGCCATTCAGACGAATGTCGCCGGTGTGAGCATTTCCGAATTGCTGCCGAAAATGTCGCAGCGGATGCACCATTCAGCGATCATTCGCTCGCTGAATACCAAGAATGCCGATCACGGCGGTGCGGCCAAAATTATGGAAACAGGCCGGGCTGTCGATCAGGGAATTCCCTGTCCTGATCTGGGAGCCATGATCGCCCATGAACTGGGGCGTGCCGACAGCCAGGTACCGGATTATGTCTCGATGTATTCTTCAACCGAAGGACGAAGGCAGGGCGGCTCGGGCTTTCTGGGTGGCAGATATGCTCCCATGTTCCTGACAGAGCAGATGATTCCTGAGAACACCTCGCGACTCGAAAGTCTTTCCGAACTGGATCACTCGGCCCGAAGTGACTTGAGATCTTTTCTCGCCAATCGATTCCGGGAAGGACGTCCCGACCTTTCAGTTGATAGCCATAACAGTGCTTATCAGCGGGTGCGCGGGATCATGTCCAGTGCCAATCTGTTTAATATTGAACTGGAGCCCATGGATGTCCGGGCTCGATATGGCCCGACACAGTTCGGCGAACAATGCCTGATTGCCCGTCGGCTGGTCGAGGCTGGTGTTCCCTTCGTGAAAGTGGCACGAGCCTGGTGGGACAGTCATGGTCAGAATTTTGAGACCCACCTCGAACTGGTCACGGAACTTGATCATGTCCTCGCGACCTTAATCGACGATCTGGAAGAACGTGGACTTCTGGAACATACCCTGATTGCCACCTTTGGCGAATTCGGGCGTACTCCACAAATCAATTCGAGTCTGGGCCGAGATCACTTTGCGAGTGCCTGGAGCGCTTCGCTCCATGGGGCGGGTATTCGTGGTGGTTCGGTCTTTGGAAAAACCGACGCTGACGGTCTGAAAGTGATCGATGGAGAGGTCAACGCTGCCGATCTGTTTGCCACGATTTTCCAGGCGATCGGCATCGATTATCGCAAAGAATTCCATGTCGGCGCAAGGCCAGTACCGATCACCGATTTTGGTGGCAAACCCATTCGGGATATTCTCCTTTAGCCTGCACTCAGACCATCGAGATCATCATGGGCCGCATCACTCAACTCAAACCACTGTCTGAAATCAGTACTCCAGAGATCAACCTGTCGATCACACGGAGTGCGGTCTCTATGGCGGATGACCAGAGGATCATCGTGGTCGGAAATTCGGCTGGGCAACTGGTCGAGTTCGATTTTTCCTCCAAGAGTTCAACATCTGAGAAAACAAGATCACGCCCATTTGAATCGGGCCATTCGAGTTATGTCACCGGTGTCGTATGGACAAAGGGTGGGATTGTTTCTGTTGGTTACGACCGCAAGATGATCTGGTGGGATCCCCTTGAGCGAACCGTTTTGCGTGAGATCGTCGCTCACGAAAAATGGATACGACGAATTGCTGTCAGCCCGGATAGTACAACGATTGCCACCGTCGCCGATGACATGCATTGCAAGCTCTGGAATGCTATCACCGGCGAGTTGAAGTTCGTGCTGGATGATCACCAACCTGTCACGCCACATCATTACCCTTCGATGCTCTATGCCGTCGCGTTTTCTGCCAGTGGTGAACAACTCGCCACGGGAGACAAGGTTGGCCACATCGCCATCTGGGAGACGCAGACGGGTCGAAAGCTTGGTGAATTGGAATCCCCCGGGATGTACACGTGGGATCCCAAAGCGAGGCGACATTCGATTGGTGGAATTCGCAGCCTCGCGTTTTCTCAGAACGGCAGCACATTAGCTGTGGGTGGGATTGGGGCAATCGGCAATGTTGATCATCTGGACGGCCCGGCACGAGTTGAAATTTTCGACTGGCAGCAGGCCAAATCCCTCGTGCAGTTATCTGATACGGCCATGAAAGGTCTGGTCGAGCAGCTGCATTTTTCGAATGATGACAGCCAGTTGATCACAGCCGGTGGCGATAACAATGGCTTTATCACTGTCTACGATCTGGCCACAAACAAGATTGATGTCCAGGTGAAAGCCCATCAGCACCTGCATGGAATGATTGTCGATGAAGCCTCGCAAAGGCTCTATGCAGCCCACCATGGCAAAGTGTCGATGTGGGAATTGCAGGACCAACCTGTTGCGTGAACCAATCCGGCGGAAGCTCTGGCAGTATCTAGCAATCCTAATAAGATGGCCCCGCCAATCTGGCGAATCATCTGAACCAGATATCCAACGCCAATGACCTCGCGGCTCCGCAAGAATTGCAAGAGATGCCGTCGAACGCCTGTCAGAAATCATCTCGTTCTGGCTGATGATCCATGCCGTAAGGCTGAAACGTACTTCAACGTCTACCATTCTCCGTGGGTACTAAGAGACGTTAGTGGCACCGAGAGCAGCTTTTCGCTCTCGAACTTGACCAGCCAGTGGGAATTCACTCAATTCTCAGTGAATTTTGTCGGTTAAGTAACTCTTGCCGATTCACGAGAATTTCCAGCTCGACCACCGGGTTATCGATCCCTCAAACACGAGTGGTTTCAACTGATAACTCCAGGTGCTCGACTTCTTCAGGACGAAAAACTTGAGTAATTCGCAAATTGCTGCTGCACTGACGGAACTTGCCGACCTGCTTGAGCTTCTGGGAGAGAATGCTTTCCGAGTGCGGGCTTATCGAAATGCAGCCCGTACGATTGAGAGCTTGCCGGATGAAGTCACGTTGCTGCTGGACCAGTCTCCCCATGCACTACTGGAACTGGAAGGGATTGGAAAAGATCTCGCACAGAAGATTTCCAGCCTCGCAACAACTGGGCAACTTGACCAACTCGATGAGGTCAGGTCGCAGGTTCCTCCAGGTGTTGTGCAGATGCTCAAAATTCCTGGGCTGGGCCCGAAGAAAGTGGCCACTCTCTGGAAAGAACTCCAGGTGAACACCTTGGACGATCTGCAGGCGGCAGCCACTGCCGGTCGAGTTGCCGAGTTAAAGGGCTTTGGCAAAAAGACAGAGCAATCGATATTGGAGGGCATTTCGCTGGCTGCAGAAGCGGGTCGGCGTGTATTGATTTCCATCGCGCGAGAAGCTGCTGAACAGATCGCACAATCGTTACGAAAAGTCGCTGGCGTTGAGCGAGTCGAAATTGCAGGGAGTGCACGACGCTGGAAAGAAACGTGCGGTGACCTCGACTTGCTGGCGATTGCCGCCGATTCAACGACAGCTATGGATGAATTGTCCCAACATCCACTCGTTTCCCAGGTGGTCGCCAGAGGCGAAACGAAACAGCATGTTCGTTTGAAAAGTGGCATCGACCTCGACTTGCGAGTTGTTCCACCGGAGTCTTTTGGAGCCGCATGGCAATACTTCACCGGATCAAAAGAACATAACGTTGTCATGCGGCGGCTGGCCCAGGAGAAGGGCCTGAAGCTGAACGAATACGGCCTTTTCCGTGGTGAAGAGATGGTCGCTGGTACCGACGAAGAGAGCATCTACAAGACTCTTGAACTTCCGTGGATTCCCCCGGAGCTGCGGGAAAACCGGGGTGAATTTCACTTGCAGGCCCCGATTGATCTGATTCAGCCTGGCGATCTGCAGGGAGACCTGCACATGCACACTACAGCCACCGATGGTGCAGGCTCGATCGAGGAAATGATCGAAGGAGCCCGGGCAGCAGGCCTTAAGTACATCGCGATCACCGATCACTCCAAGCGGGTGGCGATGGCCAATGGACTGGATTCTGTCCGCTTGCGGGAACATTGGCGAAAGATTGATTCGATCCGCCAGAAAACCAGAGGAATCGAAGTTCTTTGTGGTATCGAATGTGACATCCTTGAAGATGCCACACTCGATTTACCTGATGACGTTCTGGCGGAAGCCGACTGGGTGATTGCGGTCTTGCACTACGGCTTACGACAACCGGCAGAAATGATCGAAAAGCGACTGCTCGCAGCGATTCAGAATCCTCATGTCGATTGTATTGGGCATCCTTCAGGACGGCTGATCGGATCACGGGCACCGGCAGAGATCAATTACCATACCTTTTTGAAGGCTGCACAAGATTACGGTGTCATGCTGGAGATCAACGCCAATCCGGCCCGGCTCGATCTGAATGACATCCAGTCAGCCCGCGCCAAGGAATTGAGAATCCCGATCGTCATCAATTCGGATTCGCACCACATCCATGGATTTCAGGTACTCGAGTACGGTGTGCATCAGGCCCGCAGGGCAGGGCTGACGAAGGCCGATGTCGCCAACACACTCGACTTTGCCAGCTTTCGTAATCTCATTCGCCGCAATCGCTGATCATCAAGCACTCGTCAAAACAGATTTCAGGTGGCATCAAACCATTGGTGAACAAATCGCAGGACGGCGCTGAAGATCGACGGGTTGCGGAATTTGAATTCGAGACTTCCGCCGCACCTCTCGATGCAAAATGTTGTTGTAAAACTGACAAATCAAAGTTTGCACCAATCAGAGCTCCATTCGAAGCTTGAGCCCACTTTTCGACGGCAAATCGGCAGTTCCTGCCGCTTGCATTGCGAGATGCCATGTGACACCTCTTTCCAAGGGTGTGGCATGGAACCTGCTGAGAAAACTGACATAGTCCGCTTGCCGCTCACAAAGCCAAAGCGGATAATGAGATTTGCAACCTGGGAGAGTCAAGAAATGCACGGGATGATGTGATTGATGCTGGCAGCAATTCCCAAAACGTGGGCTGATTTTACAAACAGGCTTCCCGACTTCTGGGAATTGCTGGGGATAACATTCATAGTGTTCGTGCTGATTTGGGGGATTTTTCGGCTCAAGGCATGGTTTCGCGACGATGACGATCCTGCGGACGCTGAACGGCAATTGCTTTTACAACTTCACGAAATGACCCGCGAGGGTGAGTTATCCGAGGATGAATACCGATTGTTGAAGCGGAAGCTTGGCGTATCAGTTGCAGAATCGATCGGTGGCCCTTTTCAAAAGCGACCGGCCATTCCTGCAGATGATTCGCAAGGCCAGGCAACCGATGATTCTGTTGATCAGCCACCTGCGGCAGAGCAACAGAATACCTAGCCGAAAAGATGTCACCTCAGCTCAGAGATCGTTGATCGAGTACAGGCAAGTGCGTTCCTCTTGTTCGGTACTCAATTGACGGCTCGATGAAGGACATCTGCAATGACAGACAAGATGACGGGTTGGTGAGAGACTTTGGCGAGCGACTGCTCTTTCGGGGCAGTGACCGCCAGAATAATTCTCAAGGAGGAAACAGCCATTTGAGTCTTACGGCTCATTTGGCATTGGAGTTCATGGTGGAACTCTGCAATATCAATCTGTTCGACGGCGCAAGGATCGCCCCGTTGCGGCATGGCTTATCGAACAACGGATAAACACCGGCAGAGTTGAAGGAAAACGGATGCCCTCAGGTCGCGATTTCATGTCCGCAGGTAAACGTGGTGCCACTGGCAAAAAGAACGCCAATTGTTCCTTCTGCCGCAATAGTTACCGCGAAGTTGGCCCCCTGGTTGAAGGACCGGACGAGGTCTATATCTGTGGGCAATGTATTGAACTTTGCCAATCGATTCTCGACCAGGAGAAGAAGCGGCGTGGAGGGCCTACCAAGCTCTTCAACCGTATCCCGACACCTCGGGAAATCACGACTCATCTCGATGAATATGTCATCGGGCAGGATCGTACGAAACGACTGCTTTCAGTGGCTGTCTACAATCATTACAAGCGGCTGACTGCTGCCGCTGATGCTGACAACGATATTGAAATTGAGAAGTCGAACATCCTTCTCATTGGTCCGACAGGTTCGGGAAAAACGCTGCTTGCCAAAACCCTGGCCCGCCTGTTGCAAGTCCCATTCGCGATTGGCGACGCTACCACGTTAACAGAAGCTGGATATGTCGGTGAAGACGTCGAAAACCTGCTGTTGAAACTCCTGCATGCCGCCGATTTTGATATCGAAGCGGCTCAGCGAGGCATTGTTTTCATCGACGAAATCGACAAGATCGGCAAGACAAGTCAGAATGTTTCCATCACTCGTGATGTCTCTGGCGAAGGTGTGCAGCAGGCCCTGTTGAAGATGCTGGAAGGAACAGTGGCCAACGTTCCACCTCAAGGCGGCCGCAAGCATCCCGAGCAGCAGTACATCCAGATTGATACTTCGAACATTCTGTTCATCTGCGGCGGAACATTCGTGGGTCTGGAAGATATCATTGCCAAGCGTCTGGGTAAGAAAACCATTGGCTTTGGTGGCAGCAGCGTGGATGATCAAAAGACCCGCTCTGGAAAGTTGCTTGCCCACGCCTGTACTGATGATGTCATCGAGTTCGGCATGATCCCTGAACTCGTGGGGCGACTTCCCGTCGTGAGTGCTTTGTCGCCACTGGACGAGCAGGATCTGGTCAGAATTCTTTCGGAGCCGAAAAACTCTCTCGTCAAGCAATATCAGAAGTTCTTCCAGATGGAAAACGCCGAGCTGGAAGTGACCTCAGAGGCTTTACTGGAGATTGCTCGTATCGCCAAAGCCAAAGATACAGGAGCCCGCGGCCTTCGTTCGGTTGTCGAAGAATCCATGTTCGAAGTCATGTACGAGTTGCCTGACATGGAAGCAGGCAAGAAGTATGTGCTGACTCCAGAAGTTGTGCGTGGCGAACATCGTTTGCGACCGCTCGATGAGCCGGCCGCCGCCTGATTGAAATTGTTTGACTAGCGGATTTTCAGTTGCGTCTGCTTCTGAAAAATCAAACCAAAAATTTTAGAACAGCCTCGCTCTGGTCTTTTGACCTCGCGAGGCTGTTCCATTTGGGGCGAGATGCAATTGACACATCCCGTGGCTTATGACCCACAAAAGTTACTGGCTGCGGATCCCGGGAATTCGCAATTGAATTGATCCAATGGGTAGACACTTTCGCTCTGTAGTGATTCATCAGTATACTTGAGTGATTGTTGAGTCGGCATGGATGCCAGTTTCACCGCGGGTGTATTCGGGTTGTCATGCAGGCATCGCTACAGTTACTTCACCGAACTGCTAATATTCAGCAGATCCGCCTGCGCCCGGAAACAAGCATTGGCCGGGCACCTGAGTGCGAGTTGCGCATTGCTTCCTCACAAATCAGTCGTCGCCATTGCCGGGTTCTGATTGAGAACGACCGCGTTTATATCGAAGATCTAGGAAGCTCCAACGGCACCATTGTGAATGGTGTACTGATTGCTCCTCACGAGCGGGTGGAACTCTCTGCTGGTGACGAAATCACGATTGGCCCTGCTCAGTTTCAACTGAAGATGAATAGTGCCAACACAACTCCAAGAATTCCTCCTCTGGGAAGCCTGCTGGCAGGTGCATTGAATTCATTGAGTTCGACGATTCTGGGCGGACGCAAAGAGGCCTCTGGCGAATCAGAGACGCAGGCCATTCCTGTCCAAGCGGTATCCGCTCAGCCCAATTCCATACACATCCCGGTGGTTGCTGATCAGGAATCGAGCGTCACACTCGAACCGTCTTCACTCACCACCACTGATGATCTTTCTGCTCAAGTATCAGGTGTTGACGAATCACAACCTGCTCTCCCTGTGATTCCTGCTGCATTCCCTTTGGTTCCTTCGATTGATGAGCCACCTGCCATTGAGACGGTCTCGCCAACGACCGATTCCGAAGGAAATCTCTCACGTCTCAAGCTGGAAGCAGTGGAAGATCCCCCCTTACCAGTCTCCGGGATCGATAGCGAACAGGCTCCTCCCCAGTCGGATCCTGCGACACAGGAGGAGGACAATGACCTCTCCCGATTTTTGCAGGGCTTAGGGTAGCGAAATCGATTGGACTTTCGACAATATCAAAACTCCTGAGGAGTGTGGATCACTCAGAAATCACGAATCAACTCTGTCTTCTGGTGACCATTGCCTGGAGTTGAAACAACTGGTGCCGCACTTCGAAGGTTTATGGTCTGAACTAGTCCGACTGAATGCTGTTTGCCAACAAAATCTTTTCTTGAAATGACATTGCATGACCACTGATTCAGCATCTGCCGAAATCCTTGCCTTAAGTCAGCAACTTCTGGCCACCATTGATCGCGGTGACTGGGAAGCTTACGCCAAACTTTGCGACCCTTCGATCACCTGTTTTGAGCCTGAAGCATTGGGGCATCTCGTCGAGGGTTTGCCATTCCATCACTTCTACTTCCAGCTTCCTGGCTCACCAACCAAACCGGCAAAGCAATCGACGATTGCTTCGCCTCATGTCCGCGTGATGGGAGAGAGTGCTGTCGTCTGTTACACGCGACTCGTGCAGAAGCTCGACGGTGCTGGTAGCCCAATCACCGTCGGAGCAATGGAAACACGCGTCTGGCAAAAGCTGAATGGTGCGTGGAAGCATGTCCATTTTCACCGCACACCGCTTTAAACAACGAGTTCTTAATTGAACGATCGCCGGTTTCTATCTGGAACTCATTGGTCAGACCATGCCTGCCGATTCCCCGCAATCTCCTGCAGAAAAATCGCCAGGCATTCTGTTGATCTGCAAGGATCTGATGCTGGCATCGGGCATTCATGCGGCAGCCCGGCAGGCGGGATTGGT
The DNA here is from genome assembly GCF_000092105.1 of Planctopirus limnophila DSM 3776. NCBI lineage: Bacteria > Pseudomonadati > Planctomycetota > Planctomycetia > Planctomycetales > Planctomycetaceae > Planctopirus > Planctopirus limnophila. The sequence continues at coordinate 2,257,387 of NC_014148.1, forward strand.
GGTCAAACAGGTTTCGCGATTCCATACCGATCTACTTGCCGGAAATGCTCCAGCTACTGGAAGTTCCGGGGCGACCACTGGTAACTCCGGGTCAAATAGTACAACGACAAGCCCCGGCGAGACGATGCGTTTCGGCATCTGCATAGTTGATCTCGCGATGATGCCGTTACCGCTTAGCGAGATTGCCGCCTGGTGCCAGATGCGATCCATTTCGGCAGTCGCTTTTGGCTCACATGTCGCAGTGGACCTGCTCAATGCCGCACGTGAGGCAGGGTTCGCACAGGTCGTTCCCAACAGCCAGTTGAGCCGGAAGATTCCCGAATGGCTGTTGATGGCACAACAGAGCAAGTCAGATTGAGACGGATAACACGCAAGCTCTTCGCCAGTTCTCGGACGATCACAACATCACTTCCCGAATGATACGACCGTGAACATCAGTGATCTTGCGGTCGAAACCATTGTGGTACCAGCTCAGCCGCTGGTAATCGAAACCCATTAAGTGCAGAACGGTTGCATAGAACTCCCAGACATTGGTCGGGTTTGTCACAGAGCGGCGACCGAAATCATCTGTCGCACCGTAGACAGTTCCTCCTTTGACACCGGCCCCCATCATCCAGACCGTAAAAGCATCCGGGTTGTGATCGCGACCCGTCGTATTGGCCTGATGCGTCGGCATGCGGCCAAATTCGGTGGTCCAGAGAACGAGTGTGTCTTCGAGGAGCCCTCGCTGCTTCAAATCTGTCAGTAAAGCTGCTGTGGGTTGATCAAAAATCGGAGCGTGGCGTTCATAATCAGCTTTGAGTGTCTTGTGAGCATCCCAGTTGAGCAGTCCATCCACACCACTCGCACGCGATGCGCAGTAAAGATTGACAAACCTGACGCCACGTTCGAGGAGGCGGCGGGAGAGCAGGCAGTTCTTGGCGTAGGCAGCCAGGAGCTTGTTTTCACTCGTCGTGCCATATGCCTCATGTGTCTGCAGCGACTCAGAGGCCAAATCGGAGACTTCGGGAGCCGAAATCTGCATCCGCGCGGCCAGTTCATACGCTGCAATTCGTGCAGCGAGCACTGTTTCAGAGGAGTTTCTTTCCAGATGTTGTTCATTCAGTTGTTTGAGATACTCTCGCGTGGCGGCCTCTTCATCGGCGCTCATTGAAGCAGGTCTCTTCAAATTGCGAATATCGAGATGAGCCGCTATCACCACGGCCTGGTGCTTTGCCGGTAGAAATCCATTGCTCCAGTTGGCCTTTCCATTGGGTGGTTCTCCGCGCAGATCAGGAAGCGCGACAAATGTCGGCAGGTTGTCATTCTCACTTCCCAGTGCATAACTGAGCCAGGCACCGGCACTCGGAAAACCTTCCTGAACATGGCCGGTATTCATGAGTACGCAGCCGGGGCCATGCGTATTCGTCTTGGCTTTCATGGAGTGAATGAAAGCGATGTCGTCCACGTGGCTGGCCATGTGGGGCAACAGCGACGAGATCCGTTTTCCCGTTTGACCACAAGGCACAAACTCCCACGGTGGAGCCATGAGATTTCCATTCTTTCCCTGAAAGGAAACCAGATTCTCTTCACCGGGAAGTGCCTGACCGGACCTCGCAAAAAGTTCGGGCTTGTAATCCCAGAGATCGACGTGAGAGGCTGCTCCAGGGCAATAGATTTGCAGCACACGTTTGGCTTTGGCAGGGAAATGAGTCTGCCCAATGCCGGGAACCCAAGGTGAACCTGAGGTCTCGGAGGCTTCTGAGGCATTCGCCAGAAGACCATCCCGCATCAACAGATGTGATAATCCCAAGCCACTGAGTGAACCACAGATCGTTTCGAGAAAACCTCTTCGAGTCGTCATGCTGGATTTCTCTCGCATAAGTTGCTGTGCGGGGACTTGATCAAACGGGAAAACCAACAATTCAGATTCAGCGGATGAAGATGAACTCATTGGAATTGAGCAGGGCATGGCAAAACGCCTTCAGACCTACCTGCTGAATCACCTTCGCCGCTTGAGAGATCTCCCGATCGGTGGGTGGACGACCATACGCGAGGAGAAATGCCAATTGTATGCGGGCTTGGGAATCTGAGTTGATCTGCTCCACTCTGTCGGCGAACTTTGTGGCTATATCGATGGAGAACTGATGGTTCATCATCGTCAAAGCCTGGAGCGGAGTGGTGGTCGAAGCCCTCCGAGGCTCGGCGAGGGCCGGATCGGGGCAATCAAAATCAGTCAACACATCGACACGAGAGGCACGCGCTGTGTGGTGATAAACAGTTCTACGGTAAGTCTCCGGGCCATGGATATCTTTAGGAACATAAGTCGCCACGTTATCCTGCTGATACTCATACAGGCGAAAACCAGGCCCACCCATCGACAGGTTAAGCACTCCAGCGGCATTGAGCATGGAATCGCGGATTTCCTCAGCACTCAAACGCCTGGGAGGAAATCGCCACAAGAGACGACTGGCGGCGTCACGCTTTCCTTGATCCTCCCGCCAGTCCGACGATTGCCTGTAAGCCTGGGAAGTCAGAATCAGCTTGTGAATCGGCTTAAGCTTCCAGCCACTTTTGACCAGTTCTTTCGCAAGCCAATCCAGCAGAGCAGGGTGCGTCGGCCGGCCTCCGAGATATCCGAAGTCGCTGGGCGTGTCGACCATCCCGGAACCAAAGTGATACTGCCAGATGCGATTTGCCAGTACGCGTGGCACAAGTGGCTGGTCGGGTGCCGTCAGCCACTTGGCCAAAGCGACTCGACGTGTGGCTTCATGGGCCAGATCTGCCACTTCGTATTTCGACGGAAGTGCGTTGAAGACATCGAGCCCGGAGGGCAACACGATCTCACTGCGCTGCTGGGGGTTACCTCCCACAAAAACATGAAACGGGCCGGGTGCCGATCGATGGTTTCCCACCCACCAGACAGGGAGTGCGGGAATTTTCGAGATCTGACCATCGAGTTCCGCAATCTCAGCTTTCAATACGCTTAGCCGATCCTGCAGTTTCGCGATGGAATCGTCCTCGGAGTTTTCGGAAGAGGATTCGGTCTGTGTTTTCTTGAGTTCCGCCAGTCGCTTCTCGATCTCGGCCTTCTCATTGTGTTTGGGCTGCCTGAGCTTCTGCAGAGGCTCAAGCGCCGTAGCGCGAGCCTGGCGAGCCTCGGATGTAGCAACTTCCCGCGGCCCATGGACTGTCCCCGCAAAGGTGGCGTAGAAGGCGTAGTAGTCGCGGGCGAGAATCGGGTCAAACTTGTGGTCATGGCAACGGGCACAGCCTATTGATAACCCTAAAAATGCTTCACCCGTCGCGCGGATCATCTCATCCATCTGGTCAGCTCGAATCTGGGCCGCTGCGACAGCATCCTGATTTCCCACATCATCGTAAGGCCCCGCCACCAGAAAGGCCGAGCCAACTTCGATTTCCGGCTGATCTTTGCCAATGACATCACCCGCCAGATGCTCGTGAATCAGGCGGTCGAACGGCTTGTCCTCATTGAAACTGCGGATGATGTAATCGCGGAACGGCCAGAGGTTGGTGATGATCTCATTGCGTTCGTAGCCACGACTCTCACCGAAGCGGATCACATCGAGCCAGTGTCGCCCCCATTGTTCACCGTACCGTGGGCTGGCGAGAAGACGGTCAATCAACTGTTCGATAGCAGCATCATGCTGGCCATGGGGACAGGCCTGGACAAACTGCTCAATTTCCTCAGGTGTCGGTGGCAAGCCGGTTAAATCGAACGTGATCCGGCGAATGAATTCGTTGGGAGTGGCGGGAGGATTGGGTGATAACCCTTTCGCCTGCATTTCCTGCAGTAGAAAACGGTCAATCGGATGCGTTCGCCACGATTCAGGCCCTGATGTGACATCAGGGGGGACAACCTCGGCCAAAGGTTGAAACGACCAGAAGCTGGCATCGGCCTTGGATTTTTCCTTGAGCACAAATCCCTCTGGCCACGGAGCGCCCAGACTGATCCATTGCTTGAGTGACTCAGCTTCCCGTTCGGTAAGAGCCTCTCCCTTTTCGGGCATCTCGGGCTTTTCACCCTCGTGCGGGATGGTTCTGAGATAGAGCGAGCTTGCAAGAGGCTGGCCGGGAACGAGTGCCACACCACTCTCTCCCCCTTTGAGGAGATTCTGGGCTGTCGTGATGTCGAACTGCCCCTTGAGATTATCCGCCCGATGACAGCTCACACACTTGGCTGCGAGCGCCGGTGCGACTGTCTCGCGAAAGAGTTTGACTGCCTGCTCTTTCGCATCTTCTCCCAGGCTGTGCTGCGAGAGGAATACACAGACCATAGTAACCAGAAACGTCGAGTTAAGCAGTCGCCATGAGAGAGCAAATCGCATGCGACAACTCCAGATAGGCCCATCAAGGCAGGGAACTCCACCGGTGTTGAGTCACCAGCAAAGCCAATGCAGAAATCCGGCAGGATCAACAGAGAGCAATGAGCCAGGCCCACCCTGACTCACTCAGTCCTCACCGGTTCTACCCCTCCCCACGCCTGCACGCAACAACATTCTGGCAATGCTTGATGCGTATGGATGCAACGGCTGCCTGATCATGGCCGCAAGTTATCAGCGCGGAATTGATCGCTTATCGAGTCGCTGCGGCTCTTCTTCGGAAATTGGGATAGGCACGACTCTATCTATGGAATCTGTATCGTCGGCGATTTTCAAAACATCACGACAGTACTGATGACAACTGATGCACATCGTCAGCGATTGCATATAGGTAAATGCAGCACCGTCCAAGTTGCGATCATCGGCCAGCTTGATGAGTTTCTGGGATTGTCTTTTCAGCTCTGTTCGATGATGTGAATAAATCTGGTCGCTGTGACCGGCCCATTCCGTCGCTTCGCAGATGCGATTCAACTCTTCCGCTCCACGACGGATCTCGGCAAAATCTTCCGAGACCAGCCCGCTAACCACTCTTTGCGAACTGGCCAGCTTTGCGAGCATCAGCGCCGACAGTTTATCATCGCGGCGCGAATCTGGAACTGCCCGCTGTTGGGCACCCGCTGTCAGCCACGCCCCCGCGACCAACAAAACGGCAACAGCCCCAATTCCCCATCTTTTTGACGCTGACATTGTAAATTCTCCAATTCTGCAGGCGTTCCCTCACACTTCTGTTATCGGCACAGCCATCGAAGCTTCCGAAGTGATTGTGCCGACAGAATCGATCGCTCAAAAAACATTCAAGAAAGACAGGATCGGCCTCTGCGGAGATCGACAACGTTGTTCTGCCACTGAAACATAGAGCTTGCAGCGCACGTTGGTAGGCAGCATACCCCGTAGTAAATTCGGACTTCTACCGGGGTGGCAACGCTGCAAGAGGTTGCCAGAGCGAAGCGGTTCAAGGAATCCAGAACCTCTTGTGCCCTTTGGCACACAGGTAGCCCGAAGACGGGCAACCTGTACTACTCGACTTCATCTGAAAAAAAAGGCCATGCGATTCCACAGTGCCCTTGCCGCGGTTTCTGAGAGCTCAGGAAATCGCTCACGAATTTGATGATAAAACTTTTCATCAACCTCGATGAACTCTGAAATGTCATGATCTTTTTTAGGGTAAAAGTTAAGATATCTTTTGATTCGTCCTTTCAGTCTCCGCCATTTTTCTCCATAGGCCTGAGCTAGTCGCTCGTCTTCTCCTCCGACAGCATAACCTACTGAATCACCGCCATTGATATAGATCAACAACAGAGTATTCACGTCTGTTGATTGTTTCTTTTTCATCGTTGCTTGCCATTGCTTCGTATAAGCAGTCTGCTCAGCCTCGGATCATGATTTCGATCGAGTTGGAAACCTCATGGGAGATTGAAATTAAGTAGTGTCCAAAAGGCGACAACGCATTTTCGTGCGCGCCGAAGTAGTTGCCGTCTACAAAAGTCCAACCTTCTTTACTGGCGGTACAGCAGCTGGATGCCAGGCAATCAAAGCCAACTATTTAATGCCAATCACGTTGCCGAACTCAGTCGTTCGACCTGGATTTGCTTAGCACTTTCTGCATCGACCACGTCGCTGTGGCAGGCCGCTTTGGCGTCTTTATTGGCACCAACGACCTTTTTGGTCTTGCTGGCGAGTTGATGGATCTCCTGCGGGGAGAGGTGACCGCGCTTTTCGAGGATTTCCTGCTGCTCGGGCGTGAGAGCAGCAGAAACCTTGGCGCGGTTCCACTGGTAGTTCTCGTCCTTACCTGAAGCAAATTCGACGATCTCCTTCGAGATGCGGACGCTGCACCAGTCGTGGCCACACATGGCGCAGAAGTCGGTGTCGACGTCGAGGTCCTCGTCGTGATAGGCACGGGCCGTATCGGGGTCGAAGCTCAGCTCGAAGTGCTTCTCCCAGTTGAGGGCAGCGCGAGCCTTGGTCAGTTCGTCGTCGCGGTCGCGAGTGCCGGGAATGCCGAGGGCCACATCGGCCGCATGAGCCGCAATCTTATAGGCAATGCAGCCCTGCTTGACGTCGTCTTTCTTGGGCAGGCCCAGGTGCTCCTTGGGGGTCACATAGCAGAGCATGCTCGCGCCGTGATAGGCAGCGGCAGTCGCACCAATACAACTGGTGATATGGTCATAGCCGGGGAAGATATCTGTCACCAGCGGCCCAAGGACATAGAACGGGGCACCGTGGCAGAGCGTCCGCTGGAGCTTCATGTTGTATTCGATCTGGTCGAAAGGGACGTGGCCTGGCCCTTCGATCATGACTTGCACGCCCTTCCGCCAGGCGCGCTCGGTCAATTCACCCAATGTCGCCAGTTCGGCGAGTTGAGCGCGGTCGGTGGCATCGGCCAATCCGCCGGGACGCAGGCCGTCGCCGATCGAGAAGGTGACATCGTGCTTGCGCATGATGTCGCAGATGTCTTCCCAGCGATCGTACATCGGATTCTGGCCGCTGTTGCGGATCATCCACTGGGCGAGGAGCGAACCACCCCGGCTGACAATCCCGATGAGCCGCTTGACCACAAATGGAAGATGTTCCCGCAAGACACCGGCATGGATCGTGAAGTAATCGACCCCTTGTTGGGCCTGTTGTTCGAGACTTTCAAGGATGATCTCGTGCGAGAGCTCTTCAATCTTTCGCCCAATAATCATTGAATAGATGGGAACCGTCCCGATGGGGACCGTGCTGTTCTGCACGATCGCCACGCGGCAGGCGTTGAGGTCGCCACCGGTGGAAAGATCCATCACCGTATCCGCACCCCAGCGTTCGGCCCACTTCAGCTTTTCGACTTCCTCGTCGGTGCTGGAGGAGACGGGGGAGGCCCCCATGTTGGCATTGATCTTGGTCTTCGTCGCCCGGCCAATGGCCATGGGATCGAGCTGGTATTTGAGGTGGTGCTTGTTGGCGGGAATCACCAACCGGCCAGCGGCGATCTCGTCACGAACCTGGGCAGGCATGAGATGATCTTCACGTTCAGCAACTCGCACCATCTGCGGGGTGATCACACCCACACGAGCCCATTCAAGCTGTGTCGAGGGTTCGAAGCCGGCGGGCAAACAGACTTTACGCTGGCTGTCGTCACTTTGCAGAAAGACAACCCGCGTGGCACCCGATGTGTAATCGAAGAGTTCGGCTGCCTCTTCGAGTTCCACCGTTGACCAACCCTCCGGGAGGAAATCCCAAGCCGTCTTTTCAGAAGGCTGCGGCATGTTCGGTGTGTCGGGCGAGGAAAAAGTCCAACGACCTTCGACACCTGGTGCGACTCGTGGGGGGTTGGCGAAGCTGCCTGGCGTTGTACCGGCATGATGAGTGGAAGGGTTATTGCCCAGTGGAGGAAGTTCCATCGAGTTCGAATGCGCGATGTTGATCATTCCGTGAAATACCTTCCATTATCGAGACTGGGAAATCGGCCTGAGGAAGGCGAAGTCCAGCGTTGTTGACTCAGAACCATCAGATGGTGGAACGAAAGACGACTGCACCAAACCATAACGCCGGTGTCGCTGCCCGTTGCAAATCCTCCACTATCCTAGTGGCCCGCGCTGCATTTGCAAACTGCCTAACGGGACGAGATAAGCGACACAGCCTGCATCGCTGATTGAAATACTTGAAGCATTACGGAGTCAATGGCCGGTCATACTTGCATCCGTCGATACCAAGACCAGTTTCAGGCGACTGAGGGAAGGAGCATCGGCATGACGCTTTGAACAAATGCCGAAAGCCTTTCCGATGATTGGAGGGCGGACTCACGGAGATTCCAGAGATCGTTGATACTCCCCGGCCGATTCAAAATCGCGCCCACGAGAGCGCCGGCTCGAACACTGCCTGTGGGCCCGGAAACTGTCATGATTTCTGGAGGGAGGTTTGTTTTCGCATCATCACTGATGACGCGAATTGAAATCATCCGGCAATGGCGAGTTCGGCAGGCATCAGCAACACCCCAGGTTTCCATTTCGGCCGCCAAGGCTCCAGTGTTCTCAAAAACAACTTGCTTTTCTTTGACAGTACGTATGATTTGGGGAACTGTGACGATGGAACCCGTGAAGATTTTATTCGCTGGCTCAGAAGCCATCGAGAGCCCCAGTTGAATGGCTGGTTGAGCTGTCCCATAGAGCTGGACGTTTTCCGCCAGAATCAGACTCCCTTTCGACAACGACGGGTCAAGCCCACCGGCAAATCCTGCGGAGATGATCCACTGCGGATTGAAGGCATCGATCGCTGCATGTGCGGCACGGCGAGCACGATCCAGCCCGATCCCCGATTCCACAATGGCCACAGGATGCCCCTTCCAGAAACCACCATGGAAGACAAAATCCCCACCTTGAACGTGATGAGGATGTTTGAGCGAGGCCAGAAGAGGAGCGATTTCAATTCGAAGAGCTGCGATGATCACGATTGCCGGGCGGGGAGTTTCCTCTTCATCGGCAGTTGTCTGGGCTTTCCCTGATGCTGCTGAATCTGACGCTTTGCCGGAATCTTGTGCTGCTCCCCGGACAGCATCCATTGCTGCCTGAGATGCCGACTGCATTACCCAACCTCGAAGAAGCCACATCAGCCAGTTCACAATGGCCTCATTCGTTGTTGGAGTTGACCAGTCGTATGAAAAACATTCCGGTACGATCAATTACGCCTGGCGGGCCTCGAAATCTCTCATGAATTTGACAAGTTCGACCACACCTTCATGTGGGAAAGCGTTGTAAATGCTGGCACGCATTCCGCCGACACTCCGGTGCCCTTTGAGCCCGTCGAAACCGGCTTTTGTGGCCTCAGAAACAAACTGCTGGTCGATGGCCTCGTTCCCCGTGACAAACGTCACGTTCATCAGCGACCGGCTGTCAGCCTGAGCTGTTCCTTTGAATAAACGGCTCTGGTCCAGGTAATCATAGAGCACCTTGGCTTTGGCTTCGTTTTTGGCCGCCATGGACGCGAGGCCACCCTGCTTAATGATCCATCCAAAGACGAGATTCATCATGAAAATGCCGAAGGTGGGCGGTGTATTGTACATCGACTCATTTTTGGCATGAGTTCGGTACTGAAGCATGGTGGGAAGCTCTTTTTGTCCCCGCTCAATGAGATCTTTCCTGATGATGACCAGCGTGACACCGGATGGCCCGAGGTTTTTCTGTGCCCCACCATAGATGATGCCGTATTTGGAAACATCGATGGGCCGGGAGAAAATATCGCTGGAGGCATCGCAGACGAGGAACGAGCCGGCTGCGGGCGTTGGCTCAGTCCTAAACTGAGTACCAAAAATCGTATTGTTCGATGTGAAGTGAGTGTAGACAGGGGATGAACCTGGCTTCAGTTCCTGGGGAATGTAAGTGAAGTTTTTGTCTTTGCTGGAGCAGGCTTCGTGAACGGAGCCGACCCGCTGTGCTTCTTCCCGAGCTTTTTCGGACCAGACACCGGTGATCAGGTAATCGGCAGTCTGGCCGGATGTGAGAAAATTCATCGGCACCATGCTGAACTGAAGAGAGGCCCCCCCTTGCAAAAAAAGAACTTCGTAATCATTGGAAATCCCGGCAAGCTCCCGGCAACGAGCGACAGCCTGTTCGTAAACCGCCAGAAACGCCTTACCACGGTGCGAATGCTCCATAATCCCAATGCCCGTCGAACCCAGAGACAGGAGGTTTTCTTTGGCTTCTTCGAGGACGGATTCTGGAATAATGGCAGGGCCGGCAGAAAAGTTAAAAATTCGGGCAGTCATGGGAGGTTTCCGAAAATTTGGAGTGCACGAAGCTCAATCTCCACAGGGAGCCTGCGAGCAGGCGATCCGGGGCTCTGATTGATCTTTCGCTACAAGGTAAATGACGTTTTTCACTGATTAGATTGTCCAGCAAGTATCAACAGATGGTTCCATTCTTGCAAAGCATCAGGCGAATTCGATTGGAATTTTTCCTCGTAAGCTGGTGAGTGACACGTCAGATCCATGAAGAATTCGAGTGTCGGTTTACGGAAGTGAGGGGTACTTTTCCGGTCGGTAGATCGATGTGGCCAGCGTCACAAATTACCGGAACCCCGCAAGTGGAAATTCTTGTCAGTCGAAATGCGTTGATCCATGATCGGCTTAGCCCATTTGGGAGACTTAACCGACGACCCTCTGCAGACCTCATGAGCCGTCAGAGGGTTCGCCGATACCTCGGGGGCGGAGAGATGTGCCGGAAAAAACAGGTGAGCTGAATTTCCGGCAAAACAAGGTGATCAATGCCCGAAAGAAGGAATGGCATGTCAGATTCGCAGAATACGCGACTGGCGGAGCTTGAGGCCGAAATTCTGGCACTCAAGAGCGAGTTGCTGCATGCCCAGAAGGTGGCTTCTGTCGGGATGCTGGCGACTTCAATCACCCATGAGTTCAACAATATCCTCATGACAGTGATCAATTACGCGAAGATGGGGATCCGTCATAAAGACCCTGCCACCCGCGAAAAAGCCTTCGACAAGATCCTGGCTGCGGGTCAGAGAGCTTCGAAGATCACGACCGGAATGCTTTCCTACGCCAGGCGACAGGCAGATCGTCGCGAGCCGACGGATCTGGTGAATCTGCTCGAAGATGTCCTCGTGCTGGTTGAAAAAGATCTGCAGATGCATCGCGTGCGGGTCGAGACCCGCTATGAGCAGAAACCACAGGCCAATATCAATGCCAGCCAGATTCAGCAGGTGGTGTTGAATCTGATTGTCAATGCCCGTCAGGCCATGGCCAATGGCGGGTCACTGATAGTGACCGTTCGCAGCAATCTGGCTGAAGGATTTGGCGAAATTTCCATTCGGGATACCGGTTGTGGTATCCCCGCAGAACAGCTGAAAGAAATCTTCAAGCCATACTACAGCACCAAAACGAGAGACAGTCAGGGGCAGGGCGGAACCGGCCTCGGATTAGCTCTGGCCCGGGAAGTCATGGAGTCTCACGGTGGGCGAATACGGGTCGAAAGCGCTCCTGGGAAAGGGACCGCCTTCACTCTGAAACTGCCTTTAGCGGGAATTTCTCCGGCAGTGATCCCTGTCGCTCCTGGGCCGCCGATTACCATACCCGTGGCCTAATCAACCCTCGCCCGTGTCGGTCGAGAGAGTGCAGGGTGACGGTCTTCCCTTGCGATGTGCAGCAATCATCAAGGCTTCTCGCGGGAGCGCCATTTGTCTGCGATTAGCTTACAGGGCAAGAGCATCGCGCGATGAAGCTGCTGGTGGATTGCTCGTCCAATGCGTTCGCGCTCGCCCTCATCCCAACCTTCTCCCATCGAAACGGGAGAAGGAGCTTAGAATCCTCGCCCAGTACTCCGAGAGCGTGAGAACCAAAACCGAGGATCTAAGGGAACTAGAGCACCTTTTCGATGGTCTCTCGCAGAACGCGGCCGCTCGATTGCAGAGCAATCTTTTCCTTAGGCCAGAGATCCACTTCAACGACCCCCAGAACACCTTTGCGTCCCACAATCGTTGGAACGGAAATCGCCACATCACGCAGACCGTAAGCCCCGTTTTGTAACGACGACACGGGCATCACACGACGCTGATCAAGTGCAATACTGTGAATCACATCGGCAATCGATACACCGACTGCAAAGCCGGCGCCGCCTTTTTTCTTCAGCATTTCCGCACCGCTGTTGCGTGCCCGCTTCTCAATCTCGGTGATGAGTTGCGGCGTAACGCCTGGGTACTTGTCGACGGGCAGGCCGCCAATCTGGCCCAGTGACCAGATCGGCACCATGCTATCGCCATGCTCACCATAAATGGTGACATCGACTTGAGTTGGCGGGACGGAAAGCTGCTGTGCCAGCAAGCTGCGCAGGCGTGTCGTATCGAGTACGGTTCCTAATCCGATGACTTGCTTCGGTGGCAAACCCAGTTCTCGAATGGCCAGGTAAGTCAGTACGTCGACGGGGTTGGAGACCACAAACAGAATGGCGTCTGACTTCGGGCCCGCTTTCTTGATATCTCCCAGAATTCCGCGGAAAAGTGCCACGTTCCGGTTGATCAGATCCAGGCGGCTCTCATCGGGCTTACGCCGCAGGCCGGCGGTGACGACGATGACATCGCTATTGGCACAATCAGCCATTGTACCCGCATGAATCGACTGATCAGCCACCAGGCTGGCACCATGCAGAATATCCAGTGCATGACCATCGGCGGCTTCAGGGTTCACGTCGATCATGACGATCTCGCGAACGATCTTTCCGAGTTGCAGTGCAAACCCGGCACATGACCCGACCAGCCCGCCGCCACCGATGATGCTGACTTTCATGGAACTGACTTTCGCTGAGAAACGATGCATTGAAGACCACGCCCTTCGGAAGACCTCAGGGACGTGCCACGCGATCAAACGGTAACAAAAAGACTACTTTTTGAGGGCGGCCATGACCTGCTCGGTGATCATCTTCACCAGCATTTCGGTATCGACGGGTGCTGCTGCAGCTGATGGAGCTGCGGCTGGTGCAGGAGTTGACTTCTGTCGTTCGAGATAGCCTGGATAATACGGGGCTGGCTCGAAAGCGGCGGGTTGTGGCTGAGCGTCTTTGTAGCCTTCGCGGAACGCACTGTTGCCGCAAAGATCGCAATTCTCGACATGGAAGCGGGGATCATCAAAGCCGAGCTTCTTCTTGAGATCGAGAAGCTCAACCGACTCTCGCTCGTTGAGATACTCGACACGGCCCAATTGCTTGGAAAGCAGCAGAATCCGGCAGTAAGCATCGAGGATCTCGGTCTTCCAGTAAGCTTCTTCGAGGTTCGCACCGAAGCTGACTGTGCCGTGATTGGTCAGAATGATTGTGTTGGTACCCTTGAGGAAGGGCACCACTGTGTTGGCAAAGGCATGCCCACCGGGAGTTTCATAAGGGGCGATGGGGACTTCACCCATGAAGACTTCGATTTCTGGCAGAATGCACTGCGGGATGGGTTCGCGAGCTACTGCAAAGGCTGTGGCATGTGGTGGATGGCAGTGCACAACAGCCTTCACATCGGGACGATGCTTCATGATGGCCAGGTGGAGCAGAATCTCGCTGGTGCGTTTTCGCTTACCGGCAATCTGGCCGCCTTCAAGGTCAACCGCGCAGATATCATCGGGAGTCATGAACCCCTTACAGATCATCGTGGGGGAACATAGCACTTCGTTTTCGCCGACTCGGATCGAAATGTTCCCATCGTTGGCGGCGGCAAAGCCTTTGTTGTACACCCGGCGACCAATTTCGCAGATGAGCTCTTTGAGCTTGCGGTCGTTGATGCCCGAATTCCATTTGTTGGCAGTGGTCATGAGAAACATCCGTTGAAAATGATCGTTGTGGGTTGTGAGTTGTAAGTTGTGAAGAAAACTATGTTTGTGTCAGCTCAATCTTGTCGAGGAGGCAGGCGTTGTAAGCATCGAGTGGTTTGGAATCGGGATGAAAGGGAGCTGAAGCTTCTGCTCCTTCACTGATGGCAATGATGTCCCCCGGGCTTGCTCCCAGTTCGTCGTAAACAATGATGGCCTCTTCTCGTCCGCGAACAGTCATCGTCGTGTCGCGATGAATCACAGCAGCAAGGCCCTCAGCCAATAGTGGAACTGCCACAATCCAGGTGCCACCCAGCACTGTGGGATCGCATTTTGACAAAGTGACCCGGCCAATCACTTCGGCTAATCTCATGGTGCCACTCCTGTTCCTGAGGGGATCCCAGTACGGACAATGGCTTGCACCAGATTTCGCAGCTCAATGAATGTTTTGAGTGTCGGGTCAATGACATAAACATTGGGGCTGAAGTCGCTGCTCGTGAGCAACACCTCGGCGAGGGATGATACGACAGCAGCACGTATCGCTGGCGACCGGTTCAGATCGCAGGCCCGCTTGGCTGCTGAGCGTTCAATCAGAATGGCCCCATGAGCTTCGGCTTTATGGATCGCTCCGGAGACGAACTCCTGGGTTTCAGTTCCTGTGCCAAGAATCTTGACTTGCGATACTGTCGCGGCTGTCTGGGTACTATTCAAAAAGGTCTTCACATTCGCTGTGGCAGAGACCACACCGAGGACCCACTTCGCAGCCATTGAGGATGGATTTGAAGCTTTGTTAGAGGAGGCATTGCCTGCGGCTTTCGGCAGCAATGTGGAATTGGCAGGGGAAAGACCACGTTCAAGAACCACATGATGATCGCGGAGCCAATCCTTTGCGGCTGGCGTCACGATCGACTTTGCGGAGGCAAAAACTCTAGCAGCACCACAAGCGAGCCTGGAGAGTAGCTCGGCTGTAATCACCGCTTCCGTGAGTGTCACACTGGAGCCAAGTGAGCTGGCAACGGCTGGAGCCGTCACTAATGGTTTCGAGACGGAAGTTGCTGGGAAGGCGTGATTGAGGCTGGCCACCGTTTCTGGCGGCAAATGAATCCTGCTGACGGAAGCCACAGGCTGATCGATCGAAGCTGTTGATTCAGGACGTACGGCGCTAACAGCTCGGCTGTGAAGCTGAGCCAGCACGTTCCGGACGATCTGATCGACAAGTTCGGTGGACATGGGGACTTTGCTGGTCGTTTATAAAAAAGTTGATTGTCAGCTGAATTGGCAGGCAGGAGCCTGCCCTACAAATCCGTTTTGAACTCAAGGATCGACGAGGCCGAGTGACATAAAGCGAATCGGGCTGTCCTCCGCCTTCACAGTCTCTCGAACAGTCTTTCCATCGGAAGTGATGACCACCAGATCGCCCTGGGCAGCTCCCAGACCATCAATGATCAGTTGGGGGGCACCATCGGGTTTGTCGTTGACACCCAAAGGCTGGGCAATCAGCAGTTTCCATCCCTGAAGACTGGGATGCTTGACCGTGGAAGTTGCTCGTCCAATGATTTTTGCCACTTGCATCCCCGTCTCCTTTCTATGTGTTTCTAAGTGATCGAGCTTGATTGGCAGGCGGGAGCCTGCCCTACGGTAAAACCTTACGAATCAGATGACGCGGAGACTGTCGACCAGCACACAGCGGCGGCTGCGTGTGAAAGTGAGTGGGTTGGTCACCCCTTCACCTGTCGGCGTCGCAATGCTGAAGCTGAGATAGCCTTCGCCACCTAGCCCAAGACCAGCCATCGAGGGGCCATTCTTGATGAAGAGCGTCGTATCGACAGCTTTTCCCATTTTGGTCATCGTCTGCACATTGCGCGAGTGAATCAGACTGGTGTGCCGGAAACCATGTTCGTATTCGAGAGCCAGTTCAATCGCCTGATTGACATTCTTGGCCCGGACAAAGGGGACGAAGGGCATCATCTGTTCTTCGGGGACGAACGGGTTGTTGACGTCGGTTTCGCCAAAGAGAAGCTGTGTTCCTGCGGGAACTCTCACACCGATGAGTTCCGCGAGCTTCGTAGCATCAGAACCAACGAGGTCGCGATTGAGGTGCCAGTGGTCGCCCGGCTTTGTAGGAGGTGTGAAGGCAAGTTTGGTGAGAGCATCGACTTCACGGGCCGAGAGTTGATAACCACCTTGCTGCCCCATCCGCACCATGAGCGTGTCAAAGATCGACTCGACTGCGAAGACTTCCTTCTCGCCAATGCAGAGGAGGTTGTTGTCGTAAGCAGCTCCCTTGACGATCGACTTCGCGGCATTTTCGAGGCAGGCCGTCTCATCAACGACAACAGGCGGATTGCCGGGACCCGCGACGACTGCCTTCTTGCGGCTTTCGAGAGCAGCACGAGCCACTGCAGGGCCACCCGTAACGCACAACAGCTTGACACCACGATGTGCAAAGATGGCGGCGGCGGTTTCCAGCGTGGGTTGTTCGATGATGGTGATCAGATTCTCAAGACCTGTGGCTTTATGAATCGCCTTGTTAAAGCGACGAACACCTTCGCAAGCAATCCGAGCACCACTGGGGTGTGGGTTGACAATCAGCGTATTGCCGCTGGCCACCATGTTGATGACATTGCCAGCCAATGTCGGTAGAGAGTGCGTGACCGGGGTGATGGCACCAATGACACCAAAGGGAGCGTATTCCACAATGGTCAGGCCATGATCGCCGCTGAAGGCATCGGTTCGCATGAACTCGGTGCCAGGCACCAGCTTGATGATCTTCAGCTTTTCGATCTTGTGATCGAGGCGGCCAATTTTCGTCTCGTTGAATTCCAGTGTGCCAAGTTCTTCGGCCTGGGAATCGCAGATCTGGCGAACACATTCAATCGCTTTGCGGCGGGCGTCCATCCCGGCATCCGAAAGCTTTTCAAACGCTTCGTTAGCGGCAGCAACGGCCTGATCGACATCTTTGAAGACACCCCAGTCTCCATCACGAGTGGCTGCTGATTTCTCGGCGCCACCCTTGTTGAGCTGAGCGAGAACTTCCTGCACCACCTGACGGATGGCTTGTTCTGTCGCTTGCATCGATTCGGTCTTTCCTATCTGGCTTGGATCTTCTCAGCGAATGAGAGCAAAAGTCTTATCGCTGCGGATGATTCATGGATTTGTGTTTGAAACCTGGTGAACCATGAGGAGGTTCCATTCTGGAGTTGTTATGGCTTACTCAGTGGAAATCCCTCGATAGGCCATCGACTCCTGACAGATTTTTCGAAACTGCTGGACTTTGGATTGTGTGGGAAAATGAATCATCATCGTGAAGACAGTGAGTGCGGCTACGATGGGACTGATGATCGAGCCTGCCATCAGCCAGGCCACAAGATTCAACATGCCTGCACCTTCAACGACGGCAAGACGAACAATGCCTGAGGTGAGGAAATTCTGAGCCATCCAGGGCTCATCGATCGTTTCCGCCTTGTTCAAAGCCCCTTTAAGAATCTGCGCCGGGAGCACAAACGAAAGCACAATCGCACTACAACCCATGATGGCTGCAATCAGAGTCAATGGATTGCCGAACAGGTCTCCATCAAACTTCAACTCACGAATGATGGTAATTACTACGGCAAAGACCACCGGCCCCATGATGAGTGCCAGCGTAATGATCTGCAGATTTCTCAAGGCTGCGTCGAGTGTCGTTACCTGTGTCGCCTCAGATTTTGCGGACAAAGATTTGTTCATGACCTGGACTCCTCAGTGGCTGAGGATTGATCGGCAAGTCTGGTGCTAAAAACGATCTTCCCTTGAATCTGGACGACATCGATCAAACCGATGATCGCGCAGTCAATGGGAAGAGGTTTGGTTGAAGGAGTGAAGCGTGCTGATGAACCCTGTACGATCAACACGACCTGACCTTCGCCAGCACCGACGGTATCGACCGAGATGAACGTGCGACCTGTGGAGACAAGTTGGGATTCAGCCCTGCCATCGACCATCTGTTCCTGGATGCGCAGCGGCTCGACCACCAGCAGCTTCTGGCCGACCATGGAGTCGACCTTCTGCGTGGAGACCAGACTTCCGGTGACGCGTGCGAGGAACATGGTGGATTCAACTTAAAGAGAACGAGGAGCGACTGCCCATGGAGTACATGGACTAGGACTTTGAAAGAAGTTCGGCTGTCTGTCGGGCGACGACCAATTCTTCATTGGTCGGGATGACCCAGAGTTCAATCTTGCTTGTCGGAGTCGAGAACTTGCCTTCAGTGCGAAGCTTCTCGTTGATCGCCAAATCGATTTCGATCCCTGCGAAATCCATCTGAGAACAGACGTCTTTGCGAATTCGGCTACTGTTCTCGCCAATTCCACCGGTGAAAACGATGGCATCAGCACCATTCAGGACAGTCAGATAAGCCCCGATGTACTGACGGATCGACTGGGTGAAAACTTTGAGTGCCAGTTCAGCTCTTTCGTGGCCATTAGCGGCGGCCTGTTCAAGGT
This sequence comes from Planctopirus limnophila DSM 3776, assembly GCF_000092105.1. Taxonomy (NCBI): domain Bacteria; kingdom Pseudomonadati; phylum Planctomycetota; class Planctomycetia; order Planctomycetales; family Planctomycetaceae; genus Planctopirus; species Planctopirus limnophila. The sequence continues at coordinate 2,275,521 of NC_014148.1, forward strand.
CGCGCACATCGCCCGAGAGACCACTGAGTCCTAACAGTCCACTTTTATTCGCAAGAATGTCGAGGATTTCAGGCAACGTCTTGCCGGTTTCTTGAATCAGCACAGGGAGGGCAAAGGGATCAAAATCGCCCACCCGGTTGTTGTGAGGCAATCCGGTCTGCGGGCTCATTCCCAATGTATTGCCTTGCGACTTCCCATCACGAATGGCACACAGCGAATTGCTTCCGCCCAAATGGCAGGAGATGACCTTCAAATCCGATCGGCCTTTGAGTTCAGCAATTCGCTGACTGATAAACCGATGGCTGGCACCGTGAAACCCCCAACGCTGAATACCATATTGCGTCTGCCATTCATGAGGCACCGCATAGGCCCGTAATTCGGGTGGAGCGGTCTCATGGAAAGCCGTTTCGAGAGCAGCAACCTGAGGCAAATTGGGGAACGCCCCCTGCAGCTGTCGCATGGCTTTGGCATAGGGAGGGTTATGAGCCGGTGCAATCGCTGCATACCGCTCTAACCCGGCGAGCAAAGCATCATCGACGTGTCGAACACCAGAAAGTGCGCCCGCCATCACTGCTTTGAAGCCGATACCATCCAGTTCAGATGCATCCTTGAGGCAACCTGTTTCAGGAGCTGTGAGTTGCTCGAGACAGAATTTGACTGCCACCGCATGATCCGGAACGTGTGCTGTCACTTCGTCTTTGAATGAGCCAATTTCAACAGTACACCGACTTTCCGGCCCGCCAATACGATCAATGCCACCACGCGCCAACTGCCGTTCGGTGGTGAGATCGAATAAACGGTATTTGAAGCTCGTGGAGCCGAGATTGGCGACCAAAATCTTCATCGGGAAATCCTCGTGTTGAAATCCGCGGCTGCCTTCAATCTGTGGCAATTTTCGGGTGTGTGGAGGTCATTCGTTCGGAATCACTGCTGGACAAGCCAGCAGTGGCACCCAGAGGGAGACGATCCCACCCAAGACAACCCTAGATGAACTGTTCGAGGAGCGACTTTTCCGGGCGGGCAATGACATGCGCGCTCACCACTTCACCGATTGCGGCAGCGGCTTGTTGACCGGCATCGACCGCAGCTCGAACGGAGCCCACATCGCCACGAACAATCGTGGTGATATAAGCGTTGCCGATCTGAATCTGCTTGACGAGTGTGACGTTGGCGGCCTTCAGCATGGCATCGGCTGCTTCGATCTGGGCGACAAGCCCTTTGGTCTCAACGAGACCGATTGCTTCACCATTCATGAGAGAAGTTCCAGAGACAGGAGACGGAAGTTGTTCAACAGAATTCGCAACAGGAGTGATCACTGAACTAGCAGCAGCTTTCTCCCGAGGACGCTTCTCCGCAGACGAGCGTGATTTTTCAACCGGTCGTTTGCTGGACGTCTTGGGCATGACCACCTCATTCACTGACACGCAGGCATGTGCCGGGTATTACTTGCTGATGGGCTTTGGCAGAATGGCAGCCAGTTCTTCGTGTGGGCGTGGAATCACTTGAACACTGAGAACTTCGCCAATTTTGCTCGATGCGGCAGCGCCGGCATCGACAGCAGCTTTCACAGCAGCGACATCGCCGACCACGAAAGCCGTAACAATACCACTGCCGACCTTTTCCCATCCGACAAGCCGGACGTTGGCCGACTTGAGCATGGCGTCGATCCCTTCGATCATCGTAACGAGACCCTTGGTTTCGAGCATGCCGAGCGCTTCGATCGATCCAGCCATGAAAACTTCCTCTCAAGAAATGGAACTGCGAGAACCTATGAAACCTGCCAGCCGGAAAACACTCCCGGCTGGATGTATTCCTTCACATTATTTTGAATGGCAACCACAACCGACTGGCTTAACTAGCTCCACCTTCGTGGCATGCGAGAGATCAACTGCGTTGCCTTCATCCGTATCAATATGAACTTCCAGTTTGACGTCTTTATCTTCACGAACCGTGACATGTTCGAGAGTGGTGGTGCAGGGGCCGGAATGGATTTTGAGATCCATTTCATCGCCATTTTTCACGCCGTAGTAAGCACAGTCAGCCGGGCTCATGTGGACATGGCGCATAGCGCGAATGACACCCGACTTGAGTTCCACCACGCCTGCGGGGCCAACCAGAACGCAACCGACCGTGTCATGGTGATCCCCACTGATCCGCACCGGGAGATCAATCCCGAGCGAAATACCATCGGTGAAAGCCAGTTCGACCTGCGAAGCATTGCGACACGGGCCTAGCACACGAACATCAGGAATCATCCGGCGACGAGGGCCAAAGATGGTGACGGTCTGCTTGGCGGCGTAGTAGCCATCCTGATAAAGCCACTTCATAGGCTCGAGTTTGACACCTTTGCCAAACAGAACTTCAACATGTTCTTCTGTGAGATGCACATGCCGGGCAGAGATATTGACGACGAGGGGGTTAGGAGGCCCGCCAGCCGAAGAGACGGAACCCGAGGAGGTGGTCGCTCCCGCCAATTGCCTAGTGAGTACGGCTCGAACCACTCGCTCGACGTCAGCACGAGAGATATTGCCTGCAACCACAGAATCAGACGACATACGCGAACTCTTTCTCACTCCAGCGTTTGATTATCACGGGTTTGAATCACGCAATTCGCAGTTCAATTCCCAAGTCTTCAATCCGCTTTCGCCAATCTTCGGGAATCCCTTCGTCTGTCACAATTTCATGAACACGGTCGAGTGGACAAAGTGGGGAGAGGGCTGCTTTTCCAAACTTCCGACTATCAACCGCCAGCACCACTCGTTCAGCGGCATCAATCATCCGCCGCTCGGCCTCAACGAGGAGGGTGTTGCTGTTGAACAAGCCTTTCTCCGTCACGCCACCGACACTGAAAACCATGCGAGGGACCTGCAATTGCGATAACGCCAAATTCAGGAGCGGGCCTAAAGTCACACCTGTTTTGGGATGCAGATACCCTCCTAAAAAAATCAATTCCACACCCGGGCTGTTCACCAGCAAATTGGCAATCGCCAGGGAATTGGTCACAACTTGCAGTTCTTTGCCAATCAAGGCACGAGCCACCTCAAGCGTTGTCGTTCCCCCATCGAGCAGGACTGTTTCACCACTTCCTATCGTTTCCGAGATCGAACGAGCAATTCTCTGCTTCTCGACCAGAGAGGTCACACTTCGCTCTTCCAGAGAAACAACCGATTCACCGACATAGGCAGCCCCGCCTCGTGTGCGGCGAACCTGCCGAATTCCGTCAAGATATTCCAAATCCCGCCTCAGTGTTGACTCGCTGACCCCGGTTTTGGTCGCAAGCTCATGAAGCGATATAAAGCCTTTTTCTTCAATGAGTTCGAGCACATGTCGACGGCGTTGATCCAAAAGCATGGTTCAAATCATCCCTCGCCACACCTACCCAGACATCCTGACCGTTAAACTGCTCGGTCTAGGATGTCATAAGAATAGGTCGAACTTCTATCGCACTCAAGCAGGAACATATCACAAAGTGCAATTATTTTCCAAATTATTGCAAAACATGCCATCCTGTTGAAAACACCAACTCACACATTCACTGGCATCGACAAGTTGCTCCAGCAGAATGAAAAGAACTTGCGGAAGGTCTGTTCAGGCAAGGAGTGCCGATATTCCCGGAGCGACTAGGCGCTGCCAGCCAGATCATTGTTCAGAGAGTTTGGCTGACAGCAGATATGACTCACCAACGCGAAGAGACTGACCTGAGACTCAAAGATTTCATTAGAAGAGCGGCGACTGGGAGGTAAGTCTCAGATAATACGCCTTTTTTTTGCAGCGTTGCAGCGTCTTGATGTCAGGGCCTTCAGGAAGGTGCGACCCACTTTGACAAAACGTACTAAACGGTGGAGAAAGCGATTCTGATTGGCTAACCGCTAAGGCAAAATTATCGTCCGGCGGCCAACAATCTGCACGCGATGGTTTGCCACCAACTCAATAGCTTCGGGATAGGCTTCGCACTCGGCCTCAAAGACACGCTGAGCTAAGGCATCGGGCGTATCATCTGGCAGGACGGCTACAACCCGCTGGAGAATGATCGGGCCATGATCATACTCATTATCGACAAAGTGGACTGTACATCCCGAGAACTGCACGCCCCGCTGAATCGCAGCTTCGTGAACATGATGCCCATAAAACCCTTTGCCGCAAAACGCAGGGATCAAAGAGGGGTGAATGTTCAGCACTCGATTGCGGAAATCTTCTGGAACTTCAAGAAGCGAGAGAAATCCGCCACATATGACAAGATCGGCTTGACGCGACCGGCATAGCTGAAAAATTGCTTCGCTGTGGCTGCTCGTGGAAGGGAACTCTTTGCGATGGCAGACCGCGACTTCCAGTCCATGCTGTCGGGCTCTTTCGATACCACCCGCGTCAGGACGACTGCTGATGACCAGTGGAATCTGGGCATTGAGGGAACCCACTGCGATTCGATGGCAGAGGTTTACAAGCGTTGTGCCTCCCCCGGAGATCAAGACAACCAGACGAACAGCCTGATGACCGGCGGAATCTCCCTGTGGCATGGATCACTCAATAAGTTCAGAAATCGGGAGCAATGGGACGGATCTTCCCAACAAAGCATCCGTCATGAAAAGGCGAGGCAATAGAAATTGCCTTTCAGATGCAAGATAACGTCCTCAGGATGGATCGTCGTCCTCTGGAAGCCGAGGATTTTCGGGAAAACCTAAAGCCGTATCTTGTCGACGATGCGGCATGGCCTCCTTCGATGACTCAGTAACTTCCCCTTTGCCAGCCAGACCGGATGTTGGCAAGCTCGATGGACTCGTGGTAATCGACTGCGTCATTGGGGCATGACCGTTCTTAAGCTCCAGTGAGGAAGTACTGGGGGGAATGGCAATGTTTAATAGCTGTTCGTGCGGAGTGAGTGTCTGATCGATATTCCCGGGGACTCGCAACTTCTCTGGCAAGCGGCGTTTTTCGCTTCGAAAAGTCCACAGACCTAACATGATCCAGACGGCAACCAGGCCAGCAATCCCATAGGCCCAGACAGGAATGATCAGGGCTGTTTTCTGAATTGGTGGAATCCATTCTATCTCTCCAGCCAGCAGCATCGGAGCTTTCCGCGGTTGGTCTTGGGCTTCATAGCCATACATTTTGAAAAAGTATCCAGCAACGACAACCTCTTCGACAAGATCCCCTCCCAGAGGCATGCCTTCTGGCTTTTGTGTGAAGACGACGACGGTGGGATTGTTTTGCGAGTCCGCAGAGTAAAGCCAGCCTTCATAAACAGTTGTTAACCCCTCGTCATTCGGACCTGGATCGTATTTGACAAGTTTTCGCAGAGTTCCCCGCAAGACAACCGGCTTTCCCCGATAGACTTCCGGGTGAAGGAACAGATCAACGAATGGCGAAAACTTCTTTTCTGTGGCCGCTTTGGAATCATGAGCAGCAATGCGGGCCTTGCGATACTCAATTGCCAGTTCCTGCAGTTGGGGAAAAGACATGAGGCTGGCAAGCTTGAGAATTCGAAAATAAGCCTCGCGATCTTCGACTTTTAACCCGAGAGTGCTGTCACGGACATCTTTCAACACTGCAGGATTAATCGAAGCGCCGCCATCCAGTGTGATATCGAACTGACCAGCTTTTTTAGCGGGAAGATCACGAATACTTTCGACCGGGCGACCGAGACTGGGAACCGGATCTTCAAATTGGATACCGGAGGGAAGCTTGTTTTCGGGCCCTCGACGTTCAAGGGTAGGGAAATCTCGCCCCTCCATGGGCGGAAGCGGAGTGGGCAACTCCTGAGATCCGCTACGAGGTGGAGTGACGTTTTTTCTCTGATCGGTTTGTGACGCCGCTGGACTCGAAGGAGAGGTTGAGTTCGTTGAAGCTCCACCTGAAGGTGGTAAAGAGGGAAGAGTGCGAACCGGTGGCTTCACTGGTGGGAGATCGTCAAATTCATCTGAGAACTGAGCCCATGCCAGACTGGCAGAGCAGACCCAGACTCCGATGGAAAAAATTGTCCGTCGAATTAGCCATGACATGATTGACCATCCTCTTTGCGGGCAGGCACTCCAGCTTGATCTGCACACCCTCCAGCAATGACTTATACCGTGTTGCACCAGTCTCTACAGTTTTACAAAAGCACGCAAACCTCCTGCTTGTTCGCAGATTGTGCCGTGGTGGAAGTGGAGTGTCGAGTCGTCTCTGGCTGAATCTCCGAAACCGAAGCCATCGATAGCAGAGAATCGAGCTGTACGAATAAAAGACTGCGGGTTGTTTCAACACCACCTCGAAAGAGAATCTCAAAGTGATGGACTCGCCTCACACCGGCAGCGTCCGGTTCCGAAGTCCGATCCACTGCGAATGCGAAAGCTCATGAATTGTTCATCGCGCCTTAGAATAGTGACATGCAAAGGCTCACCCGGCGGGTGCTTGGAAATAGCCGCGACCATTTGTCGCAATGTGGGATTTTCCACGTCATCGATCGAAAGGATGCGATCTCCGGGACGTAAGCCGACTCGCGCTGCCGGAGAATTGGGAACAATACGATCAATCACCACGTTCGAGCCAAAAGGCATCGCACCGATGACCCCCAGACACCCATTGACTTCTGTACTGATCTGAAGACGAGGATACCACTGCCGCAGTGCCGCCAATTCTTCACCGGGAATATCGAGTTTATCTGAAACATAAAGGACATGAAGAGTATTGAGCCGCTTCAGATGTTTCAGCCCTTCGCGACCTCCGGTATAGCGGTCATCCAACAGCACAAATTCAAAAGTCGTCGAATTTCCGATGAAATGATCATTCACCGATTCGACCTGTGCGCCGAGGCGAGACAAATGATCGATCGCCCGCATTCGGCGGACTGAAAAGTTTTCAGACAATGCATCAAATGCAGCATCGGCCACTTCTTTATGATGATATGTCGTTAACGCTTCGATGGCCGAGAGAGCCGCTTCACCAGCTTCATTCTCATCGAGAACGGTCATATCAGAGAGAACATGAATCAACGGACGGCATCGATCGGGAGCCTGTTTGATCTGAGTCACAATCTCCGGGACAACATTCTGGCCCGCCTTGATTAACTCTTCTGCAGCACGGCGTCGATTCGAGGAAGATCCACTGTTGAGATCGCGAATGCTTTTTGATGTCAGTTCGGGGCGACTCAATTCACCCCTGGGATTGGACGTTATGGCAAACCAGAGAATCAATCCGAGAATGAGAGCGATAACCACATATCGACCAGGAATGGGCAGCATTTGTTCCTCGCTCTACGGTGTTTTGATTACAGCTTGTTTGAAAGGATTGCACCATTAACAACAAAAGATCCCGTGGCAGAACGAGTCATTATTCAGGGCGAACCATCACCTGTAATTGATCATCAAAATGCTCATCCATTTCCACTGTGATCACATTGGGACAACAACAGACGGGGCAATCTTCGACATACTCCTGAAAGCTTCCCTGTGAAAGGTCAACTGGCACAATAATCTCTTCGCCGCACGAAGGACAGATGTAAGCGGCTTCGAGAAATGTGCTGCGCTGCCGGCGCCGACGTCGCTGAGGTTTTGTCATCCTTCAAATCCTGAATTTCGATTTCATGACAGCAACACCTCCACGCCCTGTTCTGTGAGGGCATTTGACCTCTCAAGGATGATAGCCAGCAGCTTCAAATTCACCGGGAGATGGTACCCGCAGACAGTTGCAGCCGTTCATGATGACTTTTTGCAGCGATCCCTGGTTGCAAAAAAACGACAAATTCTGACGAATCGTTACATTTGGCAGCGCCTGTCGCGAATTTTCCACGCAAATCAAGAAAATTCCTCACCTCGAACTTGAGAACTCTCTGTAACAGTGAAATAGTTCAAAAATGCTCAAGTTCGGCGAAAAACTGCTCCCGTCCTCCTGCTTGTCGTACCTGGCCTTTCGTCTGGCCTGGCGGCAAACGGTCGAGGCACTCATTTATCAGCAGCAACCTCTCGAAGATCGATACCAGACGCTTTCAGGCGAAGATTTCCTGGCATTCGAGAAAAAGAAACCAACAACTTCAGGTTTTCTGTGCGAAGTCCCTTTTCTGTCGGAAGTCGCTCCGCAGGTGCAGCTGGATTTACTTTCCAATTTCTGGTCGCGACACATCAGTCTGGCGAGCTATCGAGCCTCACTTCTGGATGAAGCAATTCTGTATGCCGCCTGTGAATCTGCAGCGAGTCTGCTGGAGCATGATCCTCATGCAGTGCCACTCCATCTGAAGGGTGGGCCACTGGATGTGACTTTTCCCGTGGACGAATCACTCTCAGCCGAGATTCGCAAGCTCTATCTGGATCTGCCCAGCGAAGGCGATTACTTACTGATCGGGCAATTCCTGGACGTACCTCCCGAAGAGTGCCGCAAGCTCAAGAAGAAGTTTGGCCTGCGATCCATCGAAACAGAGGAGCTATTCGACCTCCTCGGACGCTGGACCATTCAGCCAGCCATGAATGACCGTCTGGCTGGACTGCTCTCGCCCCACGAGATATCCAGACTCCGCAAGATTTTGGATCGTCATATTCGCATCTGAGAATTACCCATCTCTCGATAGATGGCAGAATCAATCTCTTCAAACCAATGCTGCAGCGAGAGCAATCTGCTCATCGATTCGCATCCATCTCCATAATGTTGAATGCCTGACGCAGCGAAAGTTCCCTGTTCATCTCAGCGAGAAAGTGCATACAGCAGAATCCCGGTCGCGACGGAGACATTGAGCGAACCCACAGCTCCCTGGCTCGGAATCGTGCAGACTTCATCGCACAGTTCAAGTGTGAGACGCCTCAATCCACCTTCTTCGTTACCAATCACGATCAACCAGGGACGATCGGCCTTGATCGACGAAAGTGGCTGCTGGGCATGCTCCGATGTCCCTAAGACCCAGACACCACTTTTCTTGGCAAGCTCGAGGGCACGGGCGAGGTTGGGGGGTTGTGCAAAAGGAATCGATTCCAGTCCACCTGCAGAAACATCGTAGGCCGTCCCTGAAAGCGGTGCGGAACGGTCTCTCGTGGCAATGATGCCGCGAACTCCGAAAAATGCAGCAGCCCGGAACACGGCTCCCACATTGTGAGGATCTTGCAGGCAATCCAGTGCCAGCCAGATGCCATGCCGATTACTTTCCACTCCGCCGGATGCATCACTCTTTTGTGCTAATGGGCCTGGTGGAGCAATTTCAAAGAGCTGCTCAACTGTTAAAGGTGCCCGGTCGCGAACGGTGGCTTCCGAACTGCTTTGCCTTTCGAACTTTCCACCGCGATCTTTTCCGCTCGCGGGACGTTCAGAACCACTGGAGGGCAGGGCCGTTCGAATGGGAATGCGATGTACTCTCGCCTGTTCAAGTACTTCGCTCCAGGCACTGGAAGGATTAGCTGTGGTGATAATTTCGAGTACATCGTGTGGTCGATATTGCAGGGCAGCAAGGACACTATGAGGATTTCGCAGGGTGACTGTCACAGAAGACTTTCCATGGTAAAGAGAGGCAATTCGCCATACTGAATTTGCTATTAAATCTTCAAAGATTGCCGCTGAATTTCGGCCAGTAAGATCCCGGCAGCCACAGCAGCATTCAAAGACGATGTTTGCCCCGCCATGGGGATCCGGACCTGAATATCACAAGCTGATAGCAGAGCAGAGGAAACACCTTTCCCTTCGTTGCCGATAATCAGACACAGCGGTGCGGGGATCACGACATTCCAGAGGGATTGCTCACTCTTCTCTGTAGCAGCCAGGATTTTCATGCCCCTCGACTTTAACTGATCGATCGCTCGGTCGAGGGCTGGAACGCGATAGATTGGCAGAAAGTTGACAGCACCGGCAGAACTTCTTGCTGCCTGACTGTTCACACCCGACTGACCTTTTTCCGGAAGCACGATCCCACCGGCTCCCAAGGCTTCTGCACAGCGAATAATGGCACCCAGATTGAAGCTGTCTTGAATTCCATCGAGGATGACCAGCAGCGCCGGGAGTTGTGCCTGGAACAGACCTTCAAAATCCGCATAAGGAAACTCGGGCATCCGGGCAGCCAGCCCCTGATGATCTTCCGCTCGAATCAAACGGGAGAGCTGATCAGCAGTCGAAGCCACGAGTTGGATCCCGACTGCTTCACAAAGATTTTTGAGTGAAGTCGAATGGGCTTCTTCTATGGAATCGCCCAGTGGGAAATCGCCCACTATGGGATCGCCTAGAGGATCATGCGGCGAAAATCGATGAGAATCGTAATGCAACTCAAGAGGAATCCAGTATTTGGCGTGAATCGTCGCCGATACGAGGTGGCGTCCCCAGATCCAAGAACGATTATGGTTTCCAAGTAGTTTCGGCACCGAAAATCTCAAATCTCTGTTGGCAGGTTCTGTAGCAAGGTCGCAAAAGAGAGCCTGCTGATTTCAAATGTCGACGGGGTCAATCTGGCATTGTCAGGCATGGAACGATCACTCGAACTCGACCCCAGCCAACGTCTTTGCTGTCGCCCTATCAGACAGTTGTCGAGATTCTCTTGTATGAGGATAAGAACAGGACTTGCCAATTGCGAGCAGTGAGGCGACACTCGTTGAATTCCTTTGCCAACTGGCAATAGCAGGTCATGACCCTCACGACGAGTTCAGCATAAGATGCAGGCACCGCTCCGCCGAAAAGTTCGCCGCAAGTGTCCGATCTATGGCCCCGAAGAACGGGATTGTCTGCGACGCGCTGCGCGATTTAATGCGCAGGTGATGGATTTCATTCGGGATCATGTGAAGGCGGGTGTCACCACGCGGCAATTGGATCGCCAGGTGGAAGAGTACACCCATGATCACGGACATACCTGTGCCACCAAAGGTTACAAAGGCTATCCGGCTTCAATCTGCACGAGCGTCAATGAAGTCGTTTGCCATGGAATCCCGAACGACCGTCCTCTCAAAGAGGGCGATATTGTCAACGTCGACCTGACCAGCATTGTCGACGGCTGGTACGGCGATCAATCGGAGACTTTTCTGATTGGCGAGGTTTCCGCAGCAGCGCGCGAGTTGGTGCAGGTGACTTTTGACGCCATGTTTGCCGGCATCGACGGAATTGCCCCCTTTGGCAAAGTCGTCGATATCGGCCGCGCCATCGAACGGTTTGTGCGTGATAAACCTTATGAAATCGTGCGCGAATATCAGGGGCATGGGATCGGGCAGGATTTCCACCAAGATCCTGGCATCCCGCATTATGTTCCCCGCTTGAATCCCCCTCAGGATGTCATCGAGCCCGGAATGTCCTTTACGATTGAGCCGATGCTCAATGCCGGGACCTACCGGACGTTTGTCGACAGTGTTGATGGCTGGACTGTCCGCACCGTCGATCTGGCACTCTCCGCCCAGTTTGAGCATCAGATTCTGATGACCGAGAACGGGCCAGAAATTCTGACGCTGACGCAAAAGGGGCCCCAAAGAGGGCACCGTTTCTAAGAGCTTCTCAATGAGAGGAACTCTCATTGAGAAGAATTGTTGGAACAAGGATTGATTTCGAGCAGGTCCAAGGCAACACTCTAACGAACATTAGAATGTTGTTCCTCCAGGAGTCTGCCGTATGCCTGCCTATACTCCCCGTTCCAAAGCCAACTCAATCCGCCCTGGATTCACATTGATCGAACTGCTGGTGGTCATTGCCATCATTGCCATTCTGATCGCCTTGCTGTTACCAGCCGTCCAGCAAGCCCGGGAAGCCGCCCGTCGGACACAATGCAAAAACAACCTCAAGCAACTTGGGTTGGCACTACACAACTACCACAGTTCTCTCAACACATTCCCGCCAAGCATGTCTCATGGTGGAGCGGCCAGTTACACGGGTGGCTCCAACTGGAGTGTGCTGGCGTTTCTGACACCTTATCTGGATCAGAGCAATGTCTATAACGCGATGAATGTCAACTTCCCGACCTACGATGCGACGTTCAACATCAGTGCGCCGAATCGCGTAGCTGCGGGAACCATCGTCCCCTCGTTCCTGTGCCCGAGTGATCGTGGAACCGCCATTATCAGCAATGTGCTGGGTGTCACGACCGGTTTAGGACCAACAAATTATGTGGCCTGTAATGGAACGGGAACAATTGGGCGCGATGGGCTGACAACGGGTGGAACCAGCACGAACTACCCTGGCTCGCCTTACCAAACCGATGGTGTGCTCTATGCCAATTCGAGAACACGTATTGGCGATATCACCGATGGTACGAGTAACACGATCTGTTTCTCCGAATCACTCCTGGGTGATCGCACAGCCAATGGAACGACCTTAAGAGAACGTGCCTTCGCCGTCGCAACTCCCTCCTATTCCTACAGTACCTTCAACGATGCTGGTTGCACTTCTGCAACCACCTGGGCTGATGGAACCGCCAGAAATCCCAAGGGCTACAGTTGGATCCACGGTGAAATCGGAGCGGCCTCATACAATCATTACTACGGGCCGAATTCAAGAAGCTATGACTGTGGTGGCAATGCCCTTGAGCTGGGCGGTACTGCCGTTGGCTGGCGTGCAGCGAGAAGCATGCATAGTGGCGGAGTCCATACCCTATTGGCAGATGGCGCTGTTCGTTTTGCCAGCGAGAATATCGACCTCGCGGTATGGCGATCCCTTTCCACCAGAGATGGGCGTGAAGTCACGAGTGAATTCTAGTTTCCTGGCCCCTCGCACTTCAATCTACATACAAAACCAGCCACCACAGATAGCCGCCATGAACCTTGATCAGAGATCGTCGAGGTACGATCTACTCCCCGATGATTGACAGCAGCAGAACTGATTCTTAGTCGTTGATCTTGCAGTATTATGTCAGAATCAATCATAGGCGTGCTGAGATCATGCCCGCCCCGATCGATCGACCCGAAATCGCAGATGACATTCTGCCCGACGGGCGTTAATCTCAAGCGATGGAAGAGAATCCTGACGCAACTGCCCGTCCCATCGAATGTGCCGAAAAGCTCAAAGTTCTCGGCGAACCGATCCGGTTTCGCCTGATCGAGGCTTTGCAGGCTGGTTCTATGGCAGTGGGTGATCTGGCGGAATTGCTGGAATTGCCACTGATGCTCGTTTCTCATCATCTGAAAGTTCTGCTCGAGTACGGATTTGTCCAGAGGCAGAAAGAAGGTCGTTTCGTCTATTACTCTCTGGGAGACGACGTCCTGCGCATGAACAAGCTCAATCTCGGCTGCTGCGAACTCAGCTTTCCTGCTTCGCAAGATCAGCGAACCAAGTCGGGTGGTAAGTAGCAATCAGCTTCTAATGACTTGAAGTCGATACCCTCATACTCGGCTTTCCGACTTCGATCTGCGATCTTCGTCAGGAGCGATCATTGGAATAATCTCAATTGCGAACTTTGAGGTGCGGGTCTGCTGAACTGCGAACAATCAAGAGGCGCAAAGTTCTTGAAGCCATACTTTTGCTGAAAGACCTGGAACATTGTTTTGATTTGTTCAGCGATCTGACCTGCCCCTGTCATCCGCTGGCCCCAGGAAGAGTTATTCAGGCCTCCCTGCCGTGTGTCTCTGATGAGGCTTTCCACCTTTTCCGCTTTAAGGGGTTGAGTCCGTCTCAGCCATTCCAGAAAAACGGGTTCAACAGTCAGTGGCAATCTCAGTAAGACATAGCCAGCAGCCTGAGCACCCGCTTCACGAGCAGATTTCATGATTTGCGGCATCTCGTGATCATTGAGGCCGGGAATCATGGGCGCAACCATGACTCTGACAGGGATCCCCTCTTTCGCCAGAAGTTCAATGGCCCGCAGTCGAGCTGAGGGAATACTGGTGCGAGGCTCCATCTCTCGAGCCAGTTGAGGCTTAAGAGTGGTGATCGAGATGGCCACATGCACCAGATTCCGCGCAGCCAGCGACGCCAGTAACTGCTTATCTCTCACGACCAGTGCATTCTTGGTGATCAGCGTGACCGGTTGACTGAACTCATCGGCCACTTCGAGGCATTGGCGAGTTAGTCCCAACTCTCGTTCGATGGGTTGATAGCAATCGGTCACTCCACTGAAAGCGATAGGTTCCGACTGCCAAGATCGACGCGAGAGAAACTTTCTCAGAAGAGTTGATGCATCTCGTTTGACAACAATTTTGGTTTCAAAATCGAGACCCGCATTCAACCCCAGATACTCATGCGAATTTCGGGCATAACAATAGCTACAGCCGTGGATGCAGCCGCGATAAGGATTGACGCTATATCGAAACGGGATGTCCGGTGAATTGTTCTCAGAGACGATGGTCTGGGATGAATCTTCGATCAATTCAATCGGGCGATGTTCCCGTTGATGCAAGTATTCTTCGTCCCATTCGAGATGCTCCAGGTCGGGCACCGCGTGGGTGTTTTCGAAGCGATTGGGAGGATCGAGGTGAGATCCGTGCCGCATGCATTGACCCTCAGAAGTACTGACCCGAGCACGAATCTATACGCAAGTACACATCCATGGCAAGTGATTTTCTATATGTGAGTCGGAAAGAAAAAGGATCTGGGCATTCGACTGGCAGAATGCTATTCGATCTGATGAGTCGACCCGGGTGGCCAATCGTGCATTGTTGCCTGCTGCACTCCCACAAGCTGACTGCTCAATGCAATCAGCGACGTCAAATGAGGCCGATGATCTTCAGCCAGTCTTGTGAAGCCGAAAGAACCAGATTAGCTTTTTCATGATGTCGAGAGAGCTGCATAGACCGAGTGTAGTGATTGTTGCAGACTCCACACCGATCCGGGAGACGCTTTGATGAAACTGGGGATGATCGACGCAGAAGCTGGGCTGCGAGTGGTCGCGCTGAATCCGGATGGTCAATACGTCGACCTGCTGGCTTTGGATGCACAGATTGCTCCAACACTGATCGGCATTCTGGCAGATCCGGAAGGACTGGCTCGTGTTGCCAGTGCTCTGGTAACAGGGTGGAGCAAAGGGCCGTTTATCGAAGGCCGACTGGTCGCACCTTTTTCTCGACCAGGCAAGATCATCTGCATTGGACTGAATTACCGCGACCACGCCAAAGAAACTGGTGCGGAGATTCCCACAGAACCTGTGGTGTTCAGTAAATTCTCCAATACGATCACATCTCCCGAAGCCCCGGTCGTCTTGCCCTCAGTCGCCCATCAGGTCGATTTTGAAGCGGAACTCGTGGCGGTGATTGGAAAAAAGGCGAAGAACGTCGCGAAATCCAAAGCCTTCGAGTACATCGCCGGGTACACCTGCGGCAACGATGTCTCTGCCCGCGACTGGCAGAAAGGGAGGCCAGGGGGCCAATGGCTCATGGGAAAAACCCCTGACACTTTTGCACCCATTGGACCCTGGTTCGTGACTGCCGATGAAATTGGGGATCCTCACGATCTGGCGATCTCCCTCAAGCTCAATCAAGTCGTCATGCAGCAATCGAGGACGAATGAGTTGATCTTTGGTATCGACGAATTAGTCGCTCACATTTCACAATTGGTCACTCTTGAGCCAGGAGACCTGATTTTCACAGGGACACCATCGGGCGTGGGGGTGGCCCGCAAGCCTCCGGTCTTCTTAAAGCATGGCGATGTCATGGAAGTCGAGATCGAAGGGATCGGCGTCCTGCGAAATCCGGTGATCTCCGAATCGCACAATCGATAGCCACACTTCGACTGGCGACTTTGCGTGGTGAGCGATAGAAGTTCTATCGAGTTGCCGAGAAGCCTGCTGGCTGAATCTGAGCGACATTGCCAGGGTTAGATTGCCCTTTGGCAATTGCATCAGCTCCGGTGTTGGCAGAGAGCATTTGCGCTAAAGTCGTGGCACCGCGGTGATCTGGCTGCATGGCCAGCGATTTCTGGACGCTGATTCTTGCGTGTTCTCCACTTCCCGTGTGAAACTGGGCTTCGGCAAGGTGATACCAGTCGTCAGCCGACAGTTCACGCTCGGCAATCGATTGCTCCAGACGTTGAACGGCGTCTTCCCATCGCTGATTCGAAGCATAAGCGAGGCCCAATTGCCACTCGGCCTCGCGCTGCTGAGGCAGCGTCGCATAGGGATGGTGCATCAACTCACGAAGAATCGGGCAGGCTCGGTCAGCCTGACCTCGTTCGATCTGTACGCGAGCCATCGCCAGCTTAGCCGCTACGTCATCGGGCCAAAGATCACTGACGGAACGATACATTTCATAAGCGGCATCGTAATCGCGCTGTTTTTCGTGAATTTTTCCCAAGAGCATTTTTGCAGAGACTGATTGTGAATCTCTTAACAGCGCGGCCTCAGACGCGAGTTGCGCCTCGTCGATCTGCCCCAGTTCGAGATAACATTGACCCAAGTTGACAACCGGTTGAGGATCACCAGCGAACTGATCTGCCAGACTCCGATATTCGGCGATGGCGGCCTGGTGGCGACCATTTTCCCACAACAGCCGGGCTTTCATATCACGAGTTGAGGCGTTTTTGGGAGAGCTTTTCTCAATCTCACTGATCAGAGACGAAGCATGCCGGAAATCTCCCTGTTCATGGAGAGCCTCGGCATCCTTACACAATTGTTCACATCGTCGGTCCTGGCTGGCCACTTGCCGACTGACCCATTGGCAACCGGAAAGCGAAATGGTCAAGATCGCTAGAGTGCAGCGGAATACGGTGTGGGAGACCAGACGTGCAGACACCCGGCAGAAACTGCCAGCCAGCCATCTCGAAATGCCTGGAGATGTCCATTTCATGGCACGGGCTCGCACCAAATCCATTTGAACGAGTGAGGAGCAGCAGGCAAAAATCGATTATGGATCAAATTTTACCTTAATCTCGTCATATCATATCGACCAGATTTGAGGGAAGACCGAAGCGATTCCCAGCGATTGTTAAGGCTTTTGATGGCCTCATTTCGAGAATATTGAGTGGTGGAGTCACTCGAGATCAAGGGGCCTCAGACATGGAAAATTCAGCACAACTTGATCTTTCCGAAAGCTCCCCCTATTGTTCGCCCAAGGTAACGACTGGTTGACCCAGTCATTAAGTACAACGATTTATCACTCTCTGACAGGACTCCAGGTCATTATGGCTGATTTGATTCCTCCCCATGGAGGATTGTCCGAACCGGTCAATCTTACAGTTGCAGCAAACGATATCGAGGCCTTTAAGGCTGAAGCAGCAGGCCTGACAAAGGTTCCTGTTTCCGCGGCAGATCTTTCGACCGTCTACCGCATGGCCGATGGCACACTCTCGCCATTGACCGGGCCGATGGATAGTGCGACTTATCATCGCGTGCTCGATGAAGCTGTCATCGAAAATCTGGGCAAGAAGTACGCCTGGACCATTCCTCTCGCTTTCCCGGTCACTGCTGAACTGGCGAAAACCATCAAGGCAGGCGACAAGGTGGCATTGACTGCTCCCGATGGGAGTGCTGTCGCCATTGTTGAGCTGACAGATGTCTACCCATGGCCTAAGCTGAAGTATCTGCAGAAGGTCTACCGCACTGACCGTATTGATCACGCTGGTGCCGATATGGTTCTGAAGGGTGATGCGGACAAATCTCACCTGATCGGTGGGAAACTGCGAGCCCTGCCACAACCCAAGAACCCTGCTTTCGGGAAGTATGTGCTGACTCCAGTCGAAGTGCGTAAACTGCTGGCCTCCAAGGGCTGGAATGCAGTTGTCGGCTTCCAGACTCGCAATCCTCTGCACCGTGCTCACGAATACGCCCTGGTTTACGGGTTGGAAACGCTTATTGCTGGCGGCAAGAACGCTGGCGCTGTGCTGAACCCGCTGATTGGAGAAACCAAGGGGGATGATGTGAATGCCGAGATTCGCATGTCCACCTACGAAGCACTCATTGAGCAGCGTCAACTGGGTGATGGTGACAGCGATGAAAGTCTCTGGAAAAGCCGTAACGAATCGGTGCCTGATCGCGTGATTCTACTCGGTTTGGACATCAAGATGTTTTACGGTGGGCCGAGCGAAGCGGTGATGCACGGGATTTACCGCCAGAATATGGGCTTTACGCACATTGTGATTGGCCGTAAGCATGCCGACGTCCCTTACGCCAACGGCGAGGCAATCTGGGGCGATTTTGATGCCCAGGAAATCTTCAGTAAGCTGGGTGGCGAGCTGCTGATCCAGCCACTTAAGGTTGGTTTCGCAGCCTATTACGAATCGATTGGCCGCGTCGATCTGACCGAACGTCACGCGGGCGAGAAGCCACTTTCCATCAGTGGAAAAGACATTCGCTCCACATTGCAAAAGGGCGAAATGGTCGATCCCCGCATTATGCGGCCCAGTACCTCTGAGATCCTGGCCAAGGCGATGAAAATCGCGTAGCGGATCTCTGACTCGATCTCTGTCAGAGAGTTTTCAGAAAATCACCAGGGCCTGCCGGCAATCTTGTCGGCAGGCCCTGAGTTTTTTTGCACAGCCAGTGTTTTGAATATTTTAGAGCACACTGAGTCGAGAATGATGCTCGATCCAGAATTCAATGGCGCGATGAAGTTCCGTAAACGACTCTTGCTCGGACTCACAAGTACAAAACGCGGAGCCTGCTAAATCCTGAAATCCGTATCAGCGAACTCAGGGCTTCATGGCAGGCAGGTCGGGCAACGGGAATTTCTGCAGTTTGACCGAGTTACCATTAGTCGTGGTTGTCCGGCTTCCTTGAAGAGCGGCAACAGCATCTGCCAGAGAGCCATCGGGCGTGTCGTCCAGCGAGGCGAAGAGTTTCTTTTCGTCGGTCGCGGTCATGGCCCAGCCAAAACGCTGCACATGAGCTAACAGGTTTCGAACGGCTGAGAGCCGCACATTCTCAGGAAGATTGCTGTTGGCAGCCACTTCAGCTAGCCGTGACTGCACATCGCGAGTTCCAATCGAGAGGACGGCTCGCTGAGCCAGTGGCCCCAACTGAGCATCATCCACAAGTGACAACAGTGGTGCCTGTGCGGAAGTAAGATCAACTTTGACGGCACTTTCAGGACGAGAGAGATCAGCCAACCAGGCCAATGCATCTGCCCGCATCTGAGCACGTTCCTGCGGAGTGAGGGAAGCCGGCGCGTAACGAGCCAGAAACTCTCGCGTTTGAGAATCGAATCCATCAAGAGTGGAAGATTCGGCAACAAATTGAATTGGTGGATACTGCATTAATTGGCGAGTGACTGCGGAGCGGACAGACTCCGGCCCATACAGGAGGATCGGAAGTGCCGCTGTCCGGGCATCGGCACGGAAGTTCGCCAATGTTTGTGAAAGCTCCCAGCGGGCCACATTGACATGAATGACAACCAGAGCACACTGAGAGGAAGCGGCAGCTTCTTTAAATCCCTGTTGACCAGTCTCGACACGGATCGATTCGAATCCAAGGTCAGCCAGATACCCGACGGTTGCAGCCGACCTGGTTTCGTCAGCATCAATTACAATAGCTTTGGGTTCTGTCCCAGTGCTGAGGCTGCGCGTGAGGATTTGAGCGATCTGGTAAGAATAGGCTTCAAAATTCTTGGGAGCCAATTGCAGTATGGCAGTCGCTGCTGCAAACCGCACTCGTTCATCAGGGTAGCTCAATGCGTTCTTGAGCGGTGACTGCACTCCACCGGCAACCTGGAGAGCCAACTCACTGCGCTGATCGGCCAGAGCATCAATGACTCTCACGGCCGGCCCAGGCTGACCAACTTTGAGTGCTTCGGTCAGGACAGCGGAAAGGAGCTCCGGGCTCATTGAACGCAGCATTGAGACTGTCTGAGCTGCCGGATTCCCCAGAGCGGTCTCATATGCCAGATAACTCGTCAGATAAAGCTGCTGAGTCTGTGGACGGTCCGGGCTGATCCCTAGAGCTAACCTGGCAGTTCTGGCAGCAAAGTACGCACTGGCTAAAGCGGGTGCCAATTGCCGTTCGCCAACCAGATTATCGGCTGAGTCATACACCCAGACAGAGACCAGGCCATCATTCATCAGGGGGAGTGGGCCATGGCCCGAAAGATAATCGCGAGTGCGTTGTTCCAGCGCATTCAAAGCCACGACATCAGAGAGTCGATCTGCCCGGTCTGGCTGGTTGTAGAGGATTCTGCCCAAAGCTCTCAGAGCAGCCGTTTTTTCGGGCGGAGAACTTTTCTGGCCAAAGGCGATGCCATACAGATCGAGCACGGCTTGATCGGCTCGAAGATATCCCAGGACATCGATCACTCGAGTCCGCACAGTTTCTTGAGGAAGACTGAGTCCTGCTCGCAGAGGATCGATGGTCATACCACCCATTTTCACGAGCGCGTACGTCAGCAGATCCTGTTCTCCACTGTCTTTGGTGGACTGCATCCGTTGCAGCATCGAGGCCACAACAATCGGGCCCAGATTCCGCAACTCGACAATTGCCAGATCTCGCTGCTGGGGCGAACCATTGAGCTGATCAAGCAATTTACCCACGAATTCGGGATTGGCGGCCTGCTCTTTGGCGGCTTTACCAAGCTGCACGATTAGTTCCTGCGATGCGGGCTGCAACTCTTTCGTTTGAGAGAGCTTCAGGAACGCAGCAGAACCATGCTTGTCGCGAAGTGCGAGCAGAAGATCATTGGAGGGCTGCCCCGCCATAAACTTGTCGAGATATTGTCTGGCAAGATCGAGTCGTCCCAGGTCAACCATCAACAGAACGACCGAAAACTCCTGCTCAGGGGTTTCGGGAGGAGCCAGCAACGGATTGGTATCGGCGAGGCGATCGGTCGCTGCTGGAGGATTGGCCCCCTCATCTTGAGCCCATGCCACAGGCGAGCTGACAATAGCCAGCCCGGCAAAGATGAACAGCAGTAAATACCGCATGGCAAAAGACATCGGCAGCAGCTCCGGACAACCAGACAACCGCGAGACTCGTCCCTCCATGGATCGCCTCAATAACCCGGGAAACATCGACCCGGTGCACATGTTGTCGATGGTACGGTTCCAGAGATGGGCATGGCAATCCACTGTTTCCTCCGATTCTTGCCGAACCGGCAATCCTGACGGAGAAGTTTCTAGTCCCATACCCTCACACTTCCCGGAGATCGGTTCATCGTGGCCAAACTCTTCCGCGTCCGACCTTCTGTTCGGTCAGTCTCGGCGGAAAGCTGTGTGACGTAGGGTTTGTGCGGATTTTTCATGTTCGACATATCATGACGGCAACGGCATTCCGCCAGGCAGCAGCACCATCTCCACAGGAAAATGCGGGAAATTTGGCCTCTTGGTCGAGTTCACAACATCTTTTCGACAGACTCAAGTAGCAAAATACGTCCAATTGCCGGAACCCTCTCAAGACTTACCCGCCCATGAGCTCTCCCACATTCAGAGAACTTCCACCTCAATCGCCTGAGAGCAAAGCCCACAAACAAGCAGGAATTCAGTTCATCCTCTGCACGCTTCTACTGGATGTTTTAGGGATTGGACTGATTATTCCGGTTCTACCAGATCTGGTGAAAATGCTGGCTGGGAAGGACAATTCGGACGCTTCCCTGTGGTACGGCTCACTGATCACGGCCTATGCCACGATGCAGTTTCTGTTCGCGCCACTGATCGGTGCACTTTCAGATCGGTTCGGTCGCCGACCGGTGCTGCTGACGAGTATTGCAGTACTGACATTTGATTTTCTGCTGACAGCTTTTGCGCCCAATCTCTGGTGGTTGCTTGTGGCTCGCATTCTTTCGGGCATGACCGCCGCCAACATTACAGCGGCCAATGCCTATATTGCTGATATCAGTGACGAAACAACCCGCGTTCGCAATTTTGGTCTCGCCGGCGCCATGTTTGGTCTTGGATTTGTACTGGGCCCACTCTTGGGAGGGATCGCCGGCAGCTACAGTTCGAGGCTACCGTTTCTGCTGGCTGCACTGTTATCGGCCGTTAACTTTCTTTATGGCTGGTTGGTTTTGCCAGAATCATTACCCGCCGAGCAGCGTCACTGGCCACGCAAATCGTCTTTCTTTCCGGGAACATCACTGCGATCACTGCGCGTCGAGCCTGTGGTTTTTGGACTGGCGATCGCCTATTTCTGTGTCAGTTTTGGAGAAATGACCCTACGTTCGACGTGGATTCTCTTTACCGAAGAACGATTTCAATGGGATGCCTTTCAGAATGGACTGGCCCTTTCGATGGTGGGCCTGATGACGGCTTTTGTTCAGGCAGTGCTGGTTCGGAGATTTAACAACCGGTTTGGAGAACGGGCAGCTCTGCTCACTGGACTTTTCATTTCCATGCTGGCGTATATCGGCTATGCACTGGCAACCCGCGGCGAGATGATGTTCGCGATCATCATGCTCAGTTCGCTGGGTGGCATATCCGGGCCAACGGCTCAATCGATTATTGCCAAACGCGTTGATCCGAAAACTCAAGGACAAGTGCAGGGGGCGCTCTCGAGCATTGCCAGCCTGACCGCCATCCTCGCACCATCACTGGGGACAGGAGCCTTCTGGTACTTCACCCATGAGCCGCAAAAGCTCTACTTCCCGGGAATCCCTTTCGTGATCGCTGCGATCTTCGCATTCCTGGCTCTGCTGATTACTGCCTGGGTCACACAGTCAATCTCGACATCTCAGAAAGCGATAGACCCGATCCATCAGACGTAAACGGCAAATTGGAAGACGATCACGAGGAGTTGAACGATAGAGAAGGAGGACAGGCTCGGTCGTATTCATGAGGCCAGAGGCATCACGGAACAAGTGCAATCTGTCGCGATTTCTTGCATCTCACAGCAGGAGATTCGAGTTCACCACCATGGTCGCGAAGAGCACGAAAAAAGCGGTAAAGACAGTTCCGCTGTCTTTACCGCTCATTGGCATCTTCAATTCAGTACCTCAACCGCTCAAACAATAGAGCTGATCATTATTCAACATCCATCTCGGCGGCAATCAAGTCGTCGTAGGTCTCACGACGACGGACCACCTGCACGTGCCCTTGATCAACAAGCAATTCGACCGCACGAGGGCGGGAGTTGTAGTTGCTGCTCATGGATGTCCCATAAGCACCCGCACTGAAAATGCTGATCAGATCACCGCGCTGAACTGGCGGCAAATAACGTCCCTTGGCGAAGTAATCGCCCGATTCACACACCGGGCCAACGACGTCGCAAGCTTCGCATCCTTCAATTTTGCCTTCATAGTTAGCCGGTTCGGCGGCAGCCTTCACTGGCCAGATTTTATGGAAGGCATCGTACATCGCAGGACGCATGAGATCGTTCATAGCCGCATCCTGAATCACGAAGAGTTTGCCACCTTCCCGCTTGGTGTAGACCACTTCACTGACGAGAATCCCCGCATTGCCAGTGATGAAGCGGCCCGGCTCCAGAGCGAGCTGAACACCCATTTCCTGAACGGCTGGCACAATCACTTTGGCATACTCAGAAGCAGGCAAGCCTTCGCTTCCCCGATAACTGATGCCAAACCCGCCACCCAGATTCACCCAGCCAATCTCATGTCCACGAGCACGCAGATCGCGCGTCACTTCAATGGCCTTCTGCCCAGCCAGTTCGTAGGGTTCTGTTGTCAAAATTGGAGAACCCAGATGCATGTGAATCCCGACGAGTTTCAACCGGGGAGTCTTCAAAACTTTGTCGGCCAGTTCAAAGACCCGTTCGATATCCATCCCGAACTTGTTGCCCTTTTTGCCCGTGGTGGTTTTTGCATGGGTTTTTGCATCAATATCAGGATTCAGACGCAACGCCACGGGGGCAATGACCCCCATTTTTTCAGCCACTGCAGCAATGGCATCCAGTTCTGGTTCACTTTCGACATCGAACATCAGAATCTGATTTTCGAGAGCGAGTTGAATCTCGGCATCTGTCTTGCCGACACCTGCAAAGACAACCTTGGCTGTATCGGCTCCGGCTTTTTTCACACGGTAAAGTTCGCCACCCGAAACCACGTCGAAACTGCTCCCAGCATCCCGCATCACCTTGAGAATGCCCAGGTTCGAGTTCGCCTTGACTGAGAAGCAGATGACAGGATTAACAGCAGCAAAAGCCTGTTGAATCTGCCCCAGCTGATGCAGCAGCATGGCTTTGGAATAAATCCAGCAGGGGGTGCCAAAGTCACGGGCAATTCGAGAAACTGGGATCTCTTCGCAAAACAATTCACCATCACGGTACTGGAAAGGATTCATTACAACGTCACTTATAGATGGAGGTGTCAGTCGATGAACATATTCGCCTGTGAGCCGAACATCGTTCATGGTTTATCGGGAAAACGGATGCATATCGAGCAGTGGTGATTGCCAGGGAGTTCAAGGAATTGAACCCCGGATCAGCGACTCGTCAGACGCGTGAGGCGAGGAGTTCGGCAATCTGGATCGCGTTGGTCGCAGCACCTTTTCGCAGGTTATCACTCACACACCAGAAGGAGAGACCATTGGGGTGAGAAAGATCCTGTCGAATCCGGCCTACAAAGACCTGATCGCTGCCTGTGCAGGAGTGCGGCATGGGATATCCACCATGCTCTGGCGTATCGATGACCGTAATCCCTGGAAAGCTGCTAAAGAGTTCTTTGGCCTTCTCGACAGAGATATGCTTCTCGGTTTCAACCAGAATGGTCTCACTGTGACAGTTTGCAACGGGAATACGTACACAAGTCGGACACACCTGGATCGATTCATCACCCATGATTTTACGAGTTTCGTAGACCATTTTGAGCTCTTCGCTCGTATAACCATTCTCCTTAAAACCGCCAATCTGAGGGATGGCATTAAAGGCAATCGGCGACTTGAAAGCTTTTTGTTCGTACTTTTCGTGCTCTAACGTAGCGCGAGTGGCACCAATCAGGTCATCGATCCCCTGAACTCCTGCGCCACTCACTGCCTGATAAGTGCTGACGACCACGCGTTTGACCTTACCGAAATCGTGCAACGGCTTGAGTGCCAATACCATTTGCGTAGTCGAGCAGTTCGGGCTGGCAATGATCCCCTTGGCGTCGAGTGCTGCCTGGGGATTGACCTCAGGAATGACCAGTGCCACGTCAGGATTCATCCGGAAGTAGCCCGATTCATCGATCACTTTGCAACCAGCCGCCACTGCAGCAGGAAGAAACTCGGCAGCGACTTCATCGGGCGTGCTGGCAATCACCAGATCAACACCCTGAAAAGCAGCGGATTCAAGAAGTTCAATCGTATGCTCGACACCTTTGAACGTGATTTTGGTACCCACACTGCGGGCAGAAGCCAGAAACTTATACTTGCGTGCCAGATCGGGCCTCTGTTCCAGAAGACCTACCATGATCCGACCCACAGCCCCCGTTGCTCCAACCAATGCGAGTGTGCCAAACACGACAATTTCCCTCTGCGTTACAAATAAGCAATCACAAGAACCGACAAGGCTGTGCTACGCCTCAATTTGTCAGGCGAAGCACAGATATTCATCTCTCCAGCATCCCCAAAGATCATAACCCGGCGTGACACGCTTGCCGAGTGCTGCCCGTGGGCCACTCTCAGCGATCTGCGGGAATCTATTCACCGTCAGACTTCTCCTCAAAATCCGCATTCAAGATCACATCCCTCAGAATTCTCCTGACCCGAGCTGCCACAAACTTCAGAACACATTACACAACAACACGTTACATCTTTACCAAGCAGAGTCGCAGTCTGCTGCACCAGTTGACTATCATATGGTTCAAGACCTCGGATCAGATTTCAACGTCGGAAATCGAACAAACTTTTTGCTTGAGAACGAAAGATCGCAATGCGAGTGCTGGTCGTCGGACAAGGTGGTCGTGAACATGCGCTGGTTTACCAACTCAAGCGTTCCCCCTCTGTCACCGAAGTTTACTGTGCCCCTGGAAACCCTGGAACTGGCGTTGATGCCACCAACGTCTTCATACAGGCCACAGATACCGCCAAGCTCGTCGAGTTCGCGATCAAGAACAAAATTGATCTCACGGTCGTCGGCCCCGAGATTCCACTGGTCAACGGAATCGTTGATGAGTTTCTCAAAAACGACCTGAAAATCTTCGGCCCCACGAAAAAAGCGGCCGAGCTGGAAGGCAGCAAAAAGTTCGCCAAGGAAATCATGAAAAAGGCGGGCGTCCCTACGGCCGACTTTCGTGTCTTTTCCAATGCCGCCGAAGCGATTTCTTATATTGATGAGCGAACCGACGAACGCTGCGTTGTCAAAGCCGATGGACTGGCTGCCGGCAAAGGTGTGGTGGTCTGCCAATCCAAAGCCGAAGCCCGCGAAGTGATTAAGAAAATGCTGGTGCAGAAGCAGTTTGGCACTGCCAGCCAGCAGATTGTGGTCGAAGATTGCCTCATTGGCGAAGAGGCCAGCATTCTGGCTCTGGTCGATGGTTCAACAATTGTTCCCCTCGAATCGGCTCAGGATCATAAAGCGGCTCACGATGGCGACACCGGCCCCAACACGGGCGGCATGGGGGCCTACAGCCCAGCTCCCATCGTGACTTCCGAACTGACAGATATCGTTGTCGAGAAGGTTCTCGTGCCGATTGTGCATGAGATGAAGCGGGAAGGGCGGCCATTCCGCGGCTGCCTCTATGCCGGCATTATGGTCACGGCCCAGGGCCCGCGGGTCCTGGAGTTCAATGTTCGTTTTGGCGACCCGGAAACTCAGGCTGTGCTCATGCGGCTCAAAAGCGATCTCGGACAGGTGCTGCTCGCGTGTGCCTCAGGAACGCTCGATCAACTCGAACCTCTGGAATGGGACCCGCGTCCATCGGTTTGCGTGGTGATGGCGGCTGAAGGCTATCCCGGTGATTACAGTAAAGGGAAGCCAATTCGTGGTCTCGATGAAGCGGGCGGACTTCCCGATGTCAAGGTTTTCCATGCAGGGACCAAAATCACTGGCGAGCATGTGGTCACCGATGGTGGGAGAGTACTCGGTGTCACAGCCGTTGGTGACGACTTACCACAAGCCAAACTGCACGCCTACCAGGCGGTGAAATGCATCCGCTGGGACGGCGCCTGGTGCCGCAAAGACATTTCGGACAAGGCGATTCGCAAGTCGGTTAAGTAGCCTTCTTCCAACTGATAGAGCGAATTTTGACCATCTTCAAGTTTGGTCGATCTATTTTCGTTACTGGAGAATTCGGTTAAAAAAAGAAGCTCCCCACTGTACTTCGAGAAAAAAGAGTTCATGAAAGCGCCTCGTCTTGGCAGCGTAAGACCTTAGCTTTACAAGCCAATTGATATGCGAGAGCCGCCATACCTACTTGAAATCCGGTCGAGCACTGGTCTGAATCAGTACCGGTGAATTGACATCGGTGATATCGTAGAGGTTGACGGATGCACGAGAAAGGCCATATCGCAAATGGTAGTGTCGCCCTGCCATTGCATCGAAAGTCAGGGGATAGAAGTCATACGGCTCCCGATCAGCAACGACTTGTAAGGTCGTGGCTCCAGTCGAAATTCTATATTGCTCTTTAGAGCGCCAGAACGAAGTTGGCTGAGAGTTAATCGCGAACACAATCGGCCCGCGATCTCCCCAGTACAGTCGAGCGTCAGCAGTCACCAAAGCGTGAGGAGTATTGGCGTCAACGTTCGAAAATTGATTCTGTTTGGCACAACTCGAAACGGTAACCACAGCAAAGCATACCGACATCATTAAAGCTTGCGTGGTTCGATCGCCGGATGAAACTTTCCTCATCATTCATTGCCTGATAACTGACTCAGCAGCAACGGGCCACCGCCAAACCCATCATTCACAACTCACTCACTAACAGCTTCGGTTACCCCTAACGGACAACTGCCTCTTCGCTGTGCCGCTTCAAGTTTTTAGCCCATTGCCTGCCGCATTTTGCTTTCCATCATTTCGATGGTTATGCTCGACGCCATAGGGCATACCTGATGACAGGAATTGTCGCTCGTGGCATGCATGAAACGTGCTATGATCGTAAGAACATTTTAAGAAGTCCAGAAGTTTATGTCATCTCCAGCAAATTCACGATTTCAGGTCGATCTGCGAGGTATGATCGAACTTTTATCAGAACACCTTTATAGCAGCCCATCTGTTTTTGTCAGAGAGTTATTACAAAACTCGGTCGATGCGATTTCCGCCCGACGGTTGATTGATTCGACACATACGGGGTCTATCGAGATCGAACTGACTGGCGAAGGCACAAACTCTCCGACGATTGTGATTACAGATACAGGCATAGGTCTGAATCTCGAAGAAATCGAGCAATTCCTGGCGACCATTGGAGGTTCCTCCAAACGTGCAACGGTTGATCGCCCGGCAGACTTTCTAGGCCAATTTGGTATTGGCTTGCTCGCCTGCTTCCTGGTCACCGATGAAATTGTGGTCATTACACGCTCTGCAAAACCTGCCTCGGATCAAAACCAATCTACAACGGGTCTGGAGTGGCGCGGCAAAGCGGATGGAACCTACACTGTCCGTCAACTCAGCACCGAGATCATGCCGGGTACACAAGTTTTTTTGAAACCCAAAGCGTCGGCCATCTCATTTTACAGACGTGACAAACTGGAAGGGCTGTTACGCAACTTTGGAGATTTCCTTTATCCACCGATCCATTTCCTTTGTGGTACGACTTTTCAGCTGATCAACCGAGATTTTCCCTGGAACTCTTCGGGAGAATTTCACTCCCGTACAGACCTGCTGGCCTTTGGAAAGACACTTTTTGATGTGGAATTCATTGATGCAATTCCCATCCGCTCCGAATCTGGCAAAGCCAGCGGTGTCGCTTACCTATTGCCCAACGAAGTCTCTGCAGGTGTGCGGCAACAACACCGTGTCTATCTCAAAGGAATGCTTGTCTCGGACAAGATCGATAATATCCTGCCGGAATGGGCGTTCTTCGCACGCTGCGTGATCAATGCCGAAGAATTAAGACCTACCGCCTCGCGGGAAATGTTTTATACCAACGATATCTACGATCAAACTCGCAATGAACTTGGGGAATCGATTCGCCAGTACCTGATCCGCATGAAACGATTAGATCCCTTGCGTCTTCAAGAACTCGTCCATATTCACAGTCTCGCGATTCGATCACTTTGCACCCACGACGATGAGTGCCTTAATCTGTTTGCCGATTTACTACCCTTTGAAACGACTCTTGGAGTCATGACATTGGGAGATTTTATTAAAGAGAATCAACTGGTACGTTACGTTCCGTCCATTGATCAGTTTCGCCAGTTAGCTCCTGTTACGACAGCCGAAGGCATTCATCTGTTGAATGCCGGCCATATTTATGATGAACAGATTCTGCTACGCTGTGCCCAGTTACGATCGGATATTCAGATCGAAGCCTTCGACTCCGGCCAGTTAGCTGACCGCCTGGAATCGTTGACTTTCAAGGAACGGGAAGATTCTTTCGAGTTAGCAAAGATTGCAGACCTCGTACTGAGGGAGTACCAATGTGAATCTGAAATCGTAAAATTCCATCCGATGGAGCTACCATCACTTTATATCCAGGGTACTAATTCTGAACTTCTGAGACTGGTAGACCAGGGAAGTGAATCTCAAGATCCTCTATTCAGCTCGATTCTTGGAAATTTCGCTCGATCCGTAGAATCTGGGTACGCCCGTCTGCAGCTAAATTATCGAAATCCATTAATTCAAAGAATTGCCAAACTCTCGAACCGACAAGGTCAAACCTATTGTATTGAAATGCTGTTCGTTCAAGCACTTCTGATGGCTCGTGTTCCTCTGCGCCAGAAAGAAACACGCCTGCTCAATCGAAGCCTGCTGGGAATGATCGAATGGTCACTTGATGAGCGGAAGGGAGACGAGTGTGAGTCATTCTGAAACACTCCAAAGTCGAGCGGATACGCTGCAAGCGTTCGCCCTGAATCATGGTGTCAGCCCTGAAGCATATCTGGCCTGGAAAGAAGTCGCTCAATTACGCGAGGAGATCGGCGATCATGACGGGTTGTTATACGCTAAAATCCGCTGGGGAATGACATGTAGCTTTAGCGGGCATGGCGCGGAGTCATTGCCTCTACTTGCCTGGTGCCTGTCTCAGTGTGAAACCGACGCAAAAATGATGCAGCGATACCGCAGCCATCTCCTCACGTTTTTTCGCAATGTGGCTGGAGGTGTTGCGGATTACGATACTTTATCGCTCCACCAGATCGAACAACTGATCAAACGCCTGCAGCAGCATATGACGTCGGGTCATTCTGGACAACGGGAAATTGCGTTTATACGCTTTACACTTGCCAGTCACACGGGTCATATCAAACGAGCAGAAGAAGCCTATCGGGAATTCATTGATTCACCACGAGATTTGTATTCTCGCTGCCAGGCCTGCGAGACAGATGGAGTCATTCAGTATTTGCTTTTCAAACAAAACTGGGAAGAAGCAATCGCACAAGCTCAACCCGCACTCAAAGGTCTGGCCACGTGTGCAGAAGTCCCTCACAGAACAATTGCGTATGTCCTGCAACCTCACGCGCTTCTGGGCCGTTATGAAGAAGCCGACGCTTTGCAGAAGCGAGGCTACCGCTTAATCCGCAACAATCCAAGATTCTTAAGACATCAAGCACTGCATATTGCCTATCTTCGACATCGAGGGAGATTCGTTGCTGCACTCAATATGATCGAACGCCATTTCCGAAGTGCAGATGAGACACTCATCCCGCTCAGTCAGCTTTACTTCTTCGTCGCCATGCGAAAGGTACTACAAGAGGTCGCTTTTCAAAAATCACGCGTCAAACTTTCGCTTGGAGTTGATTTGCCTGGCCTGCAATCCGATGGATATCAGGAGATCGCCCCGCTTCTGGGTTGGCTCAATTCACGTATCGAATCAAGATTTACGTCTTTTGATCGTCGTAACGAAACGAGTTATATCTCCCAATTGATGCCCAAAGACTTTATCTACTGATAACAAGTATTTAGAACGAATTTCTCCACAGCGTCTCGTTGCTGATCCAGAATCTAATTACGCTGTCTCAAAGCGCCTTGAGACCAGATCCCAACGATTCGGGACGATTTGACCTGATTGATCATCCCTCCCACTCTTCAGACACAATCTGGGAGGCCACAAAAAATACATCAACAGTTGCTGAGTTGTTGTTTTTCATTTTGCCCCAGTCGTTTTTCGATAAACCGGTTGACTCAGGGCACTGGCTCGTTTTACGGTCAATAGACGATCTTCGGGTGAGGATGCTGCTCAACGAGCCCGTGAGTGAATTGTCCGAACTGGGTATCTCCTGGTGAGATCTCCTGACTTTTACAGGAGAAACCGTGGAATACCCCTGCCGATTCTCTAATGACTCAAGGATGTCCCGCCGCATGAGACCTGCCGAAACTTCGATTCCCAGCGCTATGTTCATTTTTCCCACACGACATGTACTCCACCTGACCTGTGCCATCCTGCTGGCTGTGCTTCCTGCAGGCATATCAAGTGCTGCAGAAGACGCACCGGCACCGTCGAACACTTCACCCATCGGCGTCGACCCGTTCCAGCAGATTGACAGTTTGCTCCCCACACCCACGGAATCGCGTCTGGCATCAGGAGCACCGGGGCCGGCTTATTGGCAGCAGAAAGCCAGCTACAAGATCGATGTGACCCTCGATGAAGACAACCGTCGTCTGAAGGGCTTCGAACGCGTTCATTACGAGAACAATTCGCCGCATTCGCTCAATTATCTATGGTTGCAGTTGCAGCCGGATACCTACACCCCCGATTCTCCCGCCACGTTGACTCGAACCTGGTCAGACAATGGGAGTGTCAGCATTGGTGATCTGCAGCGAGCCCTCATACCCGAGACATTCGAAGGTGGCATGAACATTTCTGGAGTGAAAGACGCGACCGGCAAGCCCCTCAAGACGATGATTCATCAAGGTCTGTTGAAGATCGAGTTGCCGGCACCACTCGCCCCACGCAGCAGTTTTGACTTTGAACTGGCGTGGGAATACGCCATCAACGACATCAAGCTTCTTCCAGGCCGCACAGGCTACGAGATGCTCGATGATGGAAACGCCATCTATGGCCTGGCTTACTGGTATCCTCGGATGTGTGCCTACACCGATTACGGCGGGTGGCGCACTAAACAGTTCATCGGGCGAGGCGAGTTTACCGTCGAGTTTGGTGATTACGACGTCACCATTCATGTCCCCGCCGATCATGCACTGGCCGCGACTGGCGAGCTCATGAATCCTGAGGAAGCATTGACTCCGGAACAGCGCGAGCGTCTGAAAAAGTCAGACACATCCGATACACCTGTCTTTATCGTGACCAAAGACGAAGCCGAGGCCAGGCGGAAGGTAAAAACTTTCCCGCAACAGAAGGCTTGGCGGTTCAAAGCAGAGAACGTTCGCGATTTCGCCTTTGCCACATCGCGCACTTTTGTGGTCGATGCCTGGGGAGTTCCCCTCAACGGGCGAACTGTCCGCTGTATGTCGCTGTACCCCAAAGAAGGGATGCCGCTGTGGGATAAATACGCCACACATTCCGTGGCCCAGGCGATTGAAGTCTATTCCGAAGTGACCGGCATTCCTTACCCATGGCCACATTGCACTGCTGTGATGGGGATTGTCAGCGGTGGGATGGAATACCCGATGATCAACTTCAATTCCCCCAAGCCCGAGAAGGATGGCACATATACCGAAACCGTCAAAAATCGATTGATTTCAGTCATCATCCACGAGACAGGACATAACTGGTTCCCGATGATCATCAACAACGATGAGCGGCACTGGATGTGGCTTGATGAAGGATTCAACCAGTTCGTACAAGGGTTTGCCGAGCGTGCCTGGAAGCGTCGTCTGGGAAAATCGGGCGAGCCATCGAAAATCACAGAGTATCTGGTTAACCCGGCTCACCAGCCCATCATGACCCAGCCGGATAACCTCAAAGATGTGGGACGCAACGCGTACGCCAAGACTTCAACAGGTCTGACCATGCTGCGGGAAACCATTCTGGGTCGGGAGGTGTTTGATGCCGCATTTAAGGAATATTGCCGTCGGTGGGCATTTAAGCGTCCTGAACCTGCCGATTTCTTCCGCACAATGGAAGATGCGTCTGGTTTCGACCTCGACTGGTTCTGGCGCGGCTGGTTCTTTTCGACATCAAACAATGATGTCGAAGTCCTGGCCGTCACACGTCGCCTGCTTCAGACCGGTGATCCGGCGAAAGACAAAGAGCGCGACGACCGCAAAGAAGCCAAACTCCCACCCAGCCTCACAGAAGAGCGGGATGCGAACCTGGCGAAGCGCGTCGATAAGTACGACATGCTCAAAGATTTCTACGATACCTACGATCCGCATGCGGTCACCGAGAAAAAAGTGGATCGTTATCAGAAGTTCATGGAACGACTCACTCCCGAGGAGAAGGCCACACTCGCCAATCATCAACTGCTCTACGAAGTTCGAATCCGCAACAATGGTGAACTGCCGATGCCTCTCATTCTGCAGTTGGAGTTTGACGATGGCTCCAAAGAAATCCACCGGTATCCAGCGGAAATCTGGCGTCTGGATGGCTCGGAGTTTTCTAAACTGCTGATCACAGCCAAGCCACTCAGATCTGTGATGGCCGATCCCTACAACGAAACGGCTGACATCAACTACAGCAACAACCGCTTTCCGCGAACCATTGCTGAAACGGATCTGACCATCACCAAGCCCACTTCAGGAGAACCTCGAACCCCGCGTCCGGGAACCCCCAGCACACCAGCCAGTGCAGCGCCCTCAAGCGATGCCAGCAACCCAATGCGTGAGCATCAGGAAGAACTTCGCCGTAAAGAACAGGCGGCTAAAAAGGCAGAAAAGAAACCCGATTCTGCCGAACCCAAGCCCGAGCCGAAGTAACCATCGGCTTCGTCTTGGTGTGTTTTTCTCAACTGAGGCGTCAACGATCAGGCGTCCCACTTGATCATCACTCAGCACGAATCTGCATCATGATTGCCATGGTGCGATTCGTGCTGGCATTTGGTCTCCATGATCTTCGCCAATCATTCATGAAACGAGATCAATCACAGACGATGCCCAATGGGCACATGTGCATAGAGCTCATCAACAAGATCAATTTCACAAAACTTGCTTCTCAATGGATCGAACGAAAGGTAACGTGCCTGATCGTTCGGTGATGCGCCCTCACCGGGATGACGTGCTCGGATTGTCGTGGTTTCTGGCATTTGGCCTGGAACTTGACGGATTTGCGAGGGTTACAGCGAGATGTCACCTCATGGATTAGCTACAGCCGGCCAGGCACCAGAACTCCAGAAGAGTCTAGGGCCGTGGACACTCTGGGGATTGGGTGTCGGCTATGTGATTGCTGGTGAGTATTTCGGCTGGAACATTGGTTTGCCAGCTGGTGGCACCGGCGGCTTACTGATCGCCTTCGTGTTGGTCACCATCCTCTACATCGCATTCGTCTTCAGCTACGCCGAATTGGCTTGCGCCTTACCGAAGGCGGGCGGTGGTTTTGTCTATGCACTCCGCGGGCTGGGGCCTTATGGCGGCTTCCTCACAGGAATTGCCCAACTGATTGAGTTTGTTTTTGCCCCACCAGCGATCGCGATGGCACTCGGAGCGTATGCGGTTACAAACTGGCCGGGCATTGACCCGAAGCTGGTCGCTGTCGGAGCACTCACCGCGTTCACGCTGCTCAATCTGGCAGGTGTGAAGCAAGCTGCTCTCTTCGAACTGGTGGTGACGATTCTGGCTGTCGCAGAGTTGCTACTCTTTATGGGAGTGACTGCACCACATGTCCGTGCGGAGCATCTGCTGGCGAATGCCTGGCCCAGCGGCTGGACAGGAGTCATCGCTGCCTTACCTTTTGCTGTCTGGTTTTATCTGGCAATTGAAGGAGTTGCGAACGCCGCTGAGGAAACCAAAAACCCTCAGCGAAACGTACTGATTGGCTTTGGTACCGCCTTGGCCACACTGGTGTTTCTCGCTGGTGGAGTGCTGATTTGTGCCGTCGGTGTCGGTGGTTGGGAACGTGTGGTCTATCAGCCAGAGCAGGTTTCTGTAGTTGAAAGCTCCCTGATGATCGCCGAACCCGGCAAGATGTCAGATAGCCCGCTCCCCCTGGCTTTGGGCCAGATCATGCCAAGTACTCATCCGTTGTATCAACTTCTCATTGGGATTGGTGGCCTGGGGCTGATTTGCAGTTTGAACGGGATTATCTTCGCTGCAGGACGATCCATTTTTGAGATGGGCCGTGCGGGATATCTCCCCTCACGACTGGCAGCCATTCAGCCGCGAACTCACGCTCCCTGGAGCTCACTGCTTGCCAATTGGGGGCTGGGAACGCTGGCTGTATTGTTCTTTGATACAGCAGGTATGATCACGATCTCTGCGATGGGAGCAGCACTGCTCTACATTCTCTCGATGGAGGCTCTGGTGCAACTCCGCCGGAAGGAGCCGCATCTGCCACGTCCTTATCGGGTGCCATGTTATCCTTTCATGCCCCGGCTAGCTCAATGGCTATCGATCGTGCTGCTAATCGCCATGTTGTGGCAAAACCTGAATCTGGGTAACTGGAAAGCCTCGTTGAGCCTGCATTTTCTGATTTGTCTGCTGCTGGCGACAAGTTACTACCTGTTGATCATTCGCCCCAGACTTGTCATCGTGCAAAATCCATCACAAATCACCCCGGAATTCCATAATCCAGGTCCTGGAGAACCAGGCGTCTGCGAACTGCGAGTCAATGATTAACCAATTCTGTGTCAGCCAATACCATGCCGATGAAATGAGTCCTTATGAGAATCTGGCGGAGTCATCTGGGTTCGACGACCTGGGTCTTTGAAGGTCTCGGTGAACTACTCGCCAAAGCCACCCCTCGCCGCTCAGGTGATGAACTGGCAGGTGTGGCTGCCCGCTCGGAAGAAGAGCGCGTTGCTGCCCGTATGGCACTGGCTGATGTTCGACTCTCCGACTTCCTGGAAGAGTCAATCATCGATCCCGAGATTGATGAGGTTTCTCGATTGATCATCGATGCTCATGATCCTGCGGCGTTCGATCCGATTCGCAGTCTCACAGTGGGTGAGTTTCGAGAATGGTTGCTCAAGTACGAAACCACTCCCGAGGTGCTCGCCAGTATTGCTGCTGGTATCACTCCGGAAATGGCGGCAGCCGTCAGCAAACTGATGCGTAATCAGGATCTGGTACTGGTTGGCAGCAAATGCCAGGTCGTTACAAAATTCCGCAATACGATCGGACTTCCCGGCAGGCTTTCCGTCCGCTTACAACCGAACCATCCCACAGATAATCTTCGAGGTATCGCTGCCTCAATTCTCGATGGCTTATGCTACGCCTGTGGCGACGCGGTGATCGGAATCAATCCTGCATCTGATAACGTACCGCGAACGACAGAGTTGCTCAAACTCCTGTCTGACCTGATTGAGACACATGACATTCCGACGCAATCGTGCGTTCTCGCCCACGTCACCACCACGATGCAAGTGATGGAACAGCGGGCTCCTGTCGATCTCGTCTTCCAATCGATTGCAGGAACTGAACAGGCCAATCGCAGCTTCGGCGTTTCGTTGAAGATCCTCGATGAAGCGTGGCAAATGGCGAAAGAACTTCGCCGCGGGACGATTGGTAACAATGTCATGTACTTTGAAACGGGACAAGGTTCTTGTCTATCGGCAGGTGCCCACCATGGAATTGACCAGCAAACTCTCGAAGCGCGCGCCTATGCGGTCGCGCGTCGATACCAGCCGTTATTAGTCAATACCGTCGTGGGGTTTATTGGTCCGGAGTACCTTTTCAACGGCAAACAAATCCTGCGGGCCAGCCTGGAAGATCACTTTTGCGGCAAGCTGCTGGGGCTCCCGATGGGGTGCGATATCTGTTATACGAACCATGCTGATGCCGACCAGGATGACATGGATGGACTCCTTTCCATGCTGGGAATTGCGGGGGTGAACTACATCATGGGTGTTCCCGGAGCTGACGACATCATGCTCAATTACCAATCGACCTCATTCCACGACAGCCATTACCTGAGACAGACATTAAAGCTCAGGCCCGCCCCTGAGTTTGAACGCTGGTTAATCGATATCGGGATCATGGATGAATCGGGGCGTCTGGCACCGATGACATTACAGCATCGACTGGCTCAGCATCTGAGACTTGGAATTTCTCCTGCTTAAACGAGTGCCACAATGGTTTCACCAGAAACTCAGCCCGACGCCTGGTCCTCCTGGCAGGAACTGACTTCTGCACGAATTGCTCTTGGTCGTGCTGGAGGGAGTCTGCCGACGCGTGAGTGGCTTAAGTTCAGCCTCGCACACGCCCGCGCTCGTGATGCTGTTCATATCGAACTCGATAGCCAACGGCTCAGTGACGAAATGCAGTCTCTGGGCTGGGAAACAATCGTTGTGGCCTCGCAGGCCCATGATCGCACCGAAATGCTGCAAAGGCCAGATCGAGGTCGAAAACTCCGTCCTGATGATGCGATTCGACTCCAACAATTGGCCAGCACAGCAACCCCAGGTCCCTCAGATGGATATACCTTTGACCTGGCGATTCTCGTGGCGGATGGACTTTCCGCAGTGGCAGCACAAGCTCATGCAGTCGGACTCTTAAAAAATCTGTTGCCACCATTCCATGATCGCGGCTGGAGAATTTCACCGATTGTGATTGCTCATCAGGGACGAGTGGCCCTGCAGGATGAGGTAGGTTCTTGCCTGAATGCCCGGCTCATTCTCTCTCTGATCGGAGAACGCCCGGGGTTAGGATCGCCGGATAGCCTGGGGGCCTACTTCGTTTATGAGCCCCGCCCGGGAAGAAACGATGCCCAGCGGAATTGCGTTTCTAATATCCGACCAGACGGACTACCGCTCCCCGCCGCTGCCGACACGTTGATTTACCTGTTAACAGCTTCGCATACCCGCCACCTGAGTGGCGTTGACCTTAAAGATGACCGGGTTCTGCTGGAAGAAAACACTAATCCAATGAAGTCGATGGATAGTCCTTCAGAAAAAGACGGCAGCCACTCATGAGTGGCTGCCGTTTGAGGACGGTTTCGATTGAACTCGCATTCAGCGATCGATTGGCAAATTAGAGTTTGGGTTTCTGCAAGAGGACGTTGACCCCTTTTTTGTTCGAGAGAATGACATCCAACTGGCCGTCGGCGTTGAAATCGCGAATCTCGAATTGTGTGCCAATGCCAGTATCCAGACCTGCACCAATCTCCCGCCGGACGAATTTTGGAGGCTGGCCTTTTTCGCGGATGATCTCATAAGTCAGCATGGCCACGGGTTCTCTTTCGCCAGGATCAGAACCATTATGAGCCCAGAAGCGTTTGCCCGTCACCAGATGAGGATTGCCATTGCCTTTGAGATCGACCATCAGCAGTGCATGTGTCTGTGAGACCGTGTCGTCGATCTTATGAAAGACCATTTCTTTGCCGGCACCGGTGTTCTCAAACCACCAGACACCATACTTGTGGGCCGAGCTCATAATGACGTCATGATCACCATCCAGATCCAGATCAATCACATGGATATTGGCGGCGGGCAGGGGGGCACCATCCGGCTTTTCGGCGAGTTTCCACGGATGAAATGCCCAAAGTGAACCATCGAGCTTCTCCGGTTGTTCCCACCAGCCATGAGGGATGAGCACATCGGCTCGCCCGTCACCATTAAAGTCACCGGCACCTAAGCCGTGATAATACTTGAAGGTGCCATTCTGAGCAGGATCGCCAGGTTCACTGATGGGGACAAACTTCCAGCGATCGCGAATTTTTTCGGCTGCAGGAATTTCGAGATACCCCATCTGCCGTTCAGGTTGTGAGCCCAGAATGAGTTCGGGTTTGCCATCGCCTGTGATATCTGTGAATAGCACCGTTTCGTTGCAGGCACTCGTCCAGATTTCGTGCTTTTTCCAGTGGCCTTCCGCATTGTGAGGATTCTCATACCACGAGAAAGGATCACCGGGAAACCCGACGATGATCAGATCGTCCCAGCCATCACCATTAATATCGTGAGCGAATTCCACGAAGCACTGGCTGTAGCTGCCGTTCCATTTGTATTCACCAACCGGGCGAACTTCACGCTTTTTCCAATCAGGGGCGGCATACCAATAGTCGCCAGCCGCAACGTCCATCAATCCATCGTGGTTGAAGTCGCCAGTCGCCACCCCCTCGGCACGAAATGTCTCATCGAGCTTGATGCGCGTCCAGTTGTCGTCAACCACAATCTCTGCTGCGTGGGCATCTCTCAGGACGAATGTCCCGCACGCCAGTAAAAAACACACACCGAACACAACTTGGCGTACGATCGCATGAGGCCGTCGGCACATCTCAGAATCTCCCCACCGAATACATCAACAGTCTTTGATCCACATCTGTTGTAACCTCTTACTGGTGGGAATGTCCATTCTATCGATTGATCAAATGTGTGAACGACGACCTCGATAATGCCCCGCATCGAGTCGTTGTCTTTCGACTGAACTCAGTCAGCGACAGGCCCATATTCTGGCAGCCATTGACTGGCCTGGACTCTGGCCGCGAGCTCAGTTCGAGTTGTTAAGGGGGTCACACCAGCCCGTTGTGCTTCCATTCCGACGGCTTCGGCAATGGCACGGGCGACAGATCGTACTTCAGAAAGCGGCGGGAGGAGCGAGCCTGCAGGATCTTTCAGAGCAGGGGAATGCTCGCCCAGTGCCCGCGCTGCAGCGAGCATCATGCCGTCGGTCACTCGCGTGGCTTTGGAAGCCACAACTCCCAGCCCCACCGCGGGGAAAATGAAGACATTATTGCACTGGGCAATGGGTATTGTCCGCCCTTCCCACACAACTGGAGCATAGGGTGAACCCGTTGCCACCAAAGCCCGGCCATTCGTCCAGCGGAGCAAATCTTCCGGGCAAGCCTCAGAACGCGATGTGGGGTTCGAGAGTGGTAGAATCACAGGACGATCGACTTTGCCCGCCATTTCGCGAATGATCGGTTCAGTAAACGCCCCCCCCACGGTGGAGAGACCAATGAGAATCGTGGCGTTGACCTGCTGAATCACATCCGCCAGACCGATGGCTCCATGGGCTGTTTTTGGCCAATTGGCCAACTTTGCGGAGTCCTGGACATAAACCTGTTGTTCGGGTGAAAGGTCATGCCGATCGGAGTGCAACAGCCCGTCTTTATCGACCATCCAGAACCGCTGCCGGGCCTCGACTTCCGATAATCTGTCCTGCACTAAAGCCGCCCTCAGATAATCGTCCACACCCACTGCTGCCGAACCTGCACCGAGAAACACGATCTGCTGTTCCCGCAATGGTTTTCCCGTGACGCCCACAGCCCCCATCACAGCCCCCAGAGCGACAGCGGCTGTTCCCTGGATATCGTCATTGAACGTCAGCAACTTGTTGGCATAACGCTCAAGAATGGGTCTGGCATGCGGGGTCGCAAAGTCTTCCCATTGCAGGCAAACCTGAGGCAACTCCTGTTGAACAGCTTTGACAAACTGATCAATGAAATCGAAATACGCCTGCCCCGAAATGCGTTCATGTCGCCAGCCAACGTACTCGGGATCTTTGAGACGCTCGGCATTATTAGTGCCGACATCGAGCACGATGGGTAATGTCCGCTCAGGG
Organism: Planctopirus limnophila DSM 3776; assembly: GCF_000092105.1. NCBI lineage: Bacteria > Pseudomonadati > Planctomycetota > Planctomycetia > Planctomycetales > Planctomycetaceae > Planctopirus > Planctopirus limnophila. The sequence goes on from NC_014148.1 coordinate 2,315,857, forward strand.
CGAATCCCGCCAATCAGCGTGTAAAGCGAAAGTTTTCCAATCGGAATCCCCAACCCGCCAGCCCCTTGATCGCCAATCCCGAGAATTCGTTCTCCATCCGTCACCACAATGACATCCACATCAGGGTACGGCCTGCTGCGGAGGAGCGAGCCAATCGAGTCTCGCATCGGATAAGAAATGAACAATCCTCTCGGCCGGCGATAGATATGGCTGAAAAGCTGACAGGCCTGCCCGACTACAGGCGTGTAGACCATTGGGAGCATCTCTTCAATATGCTCCAGCAGCAGCCTGTAAAATAGCACCTCGTTCGTATCCTGCAGTGCCCGAAGGTAAATATGCCGTTCGAGATCATCGTCTTTCCGCTGGTAGGCCTCGTACACCCGCTGAACCTGTTCGTCGAGACTTTCGATATGCGGAGGGAGCAGGCCATGCAGCCCGTAGCGATCTCGCTCCTCGATACTGAACGCAGTTCCTTTATTGAAGGCGGGATCACTGATTACCCGAAATGGGAAGGAATGACCCATTCCTGGAGATGGCACAGGTGGCACGGCACTCGACATGGGGATCACTTGCTTCTAATGCCTGAGAGCTGATTGACTCGAAAGGCACCCGGGATTTGTAATTCATACGAAATCAAAGCTCTACAGGCACAATAGGGAGCCAGGTTTTCAGGAGCAATCCCTTCTTGAAAATCGCCAGCAAAATCTGAGCCGCAGGCTTCGAAGATGCGTGGAATTGTGCATTGATCTTGACCCGTTATTCGGAAGCGTAGACAAATGGTGAACTCGTCAGGAGGACGAGCGGTCGTTCGCGTTCACTTTTTGTCAGGGATGATGACATGGCCCGAGAAACCAAAGTCGGACTGGTGCTGGTGGTTGTGCTGGCCTGCGGCTTTGGCTTGCTGCTTTACAAACGGCTGCAACACCCACAAATCACTGTCGCGCAAGCCACAGAAGGTGCCTCAACAGGTCTCACTGCGACAGAAATCAGTGCTGACGATATCAAAGCTGAGATTCAGCTCGCTTCCAGCAACGCAGCATCTTCGTCATCCAGTACTGAGAGCAAGCCAGCCACGACACTTCCATCGAGCCTCGAGAATGAACTGCTCGACCTCAAAAACGATCCTGTCGCTTCTCCAGTGGCTAACTCGAAGTCGCCTGCGAGAAGTCTCCCGAGCTTGCCGACAGACCTCGACGATATGGCGTTTCCAGCGGAAACACCTCCTGCTGCAGTGGCTGCTTCCACGCCGAAATCGACAGCTGTCGATGCTGATCCTTTCTCAGCCCTGGATTTGCCATCGGATCAGTCTTCCGGATCAAATCTACCGGCCAACACGACAGCACCTCCCGCAATCACAGCAAGTGGAAACACCTCAAAGACCGTCGAGATCGACCCCTTCGCAGGCGGTCTTGAAGACTCAAAGCCCACAAAAACATCACCTGCAGCGATCGCTTCTTCTCGTGATGCAGAATTGACTTTACCTGCTGGCAATCTTGAGCCTCTCCAGAACAAGCCAGTTTCTTCTGAGAAGATGGCCACGAGTTCGCCTGCAAATGAAGATCCATTTGCCCTCGAATCTCCGGCTGATGAAATCGAAAAGCCATCCGCACCCGCTGCAAAGACGACCTCTCGTGGTAACGAACGGTCTTTAGCTCCCTCAAAAAATCAGCCATCGGTGCCTCAGGATGATCCGTTCTCCATGCCTGTCGAGATCCCTGCGAACGATGCCAGTCTTGCTGCGGATAGCCAGGCAAACGTCGTCGAATCCCTTGAGCTGCCTGTCCAGGTGGAACCCAAGCGATCTGCCACCAGCTTTCCTGTGAATGAGCCTGCACAGCCAAAAACTCAAGAAACGTCCCGGGCTGTACCAGAACTTGGATTTGCAGAACTCGAACAAACTCCGGCTAAAGCGAAGACTCCATCTCCGGCAGTCATCGACGAATTTGGATTCGATAATCCCTCTCCTCAAAAAACGCCTGCTCAAAAAGAGCCAGCCCAGCCCGCATTGCCGCTCGATCTCGATAGCGATCCCTTTGGCGGAAGTACCACAATTCCCGCACCAAAGACGGTTGAGCGACCTGCATCCAACACTCCCTCACTGCCAGTGAACAACTCTCCTGCGAATGAACTGGATGCTTTCGGTTTTGAAACGCCTGCCGCTTCGACCAGTGGTCTGAAACAACCTGCCCCTGCTGCATTGCCGATGGCGGACAACAAGCCAGTTCAGCAGGAGCCACCGTTTCCGGATCAGCTTTCGATACCCGCAACCAATACTCAGAACTCAGTAAATTTGAGCCTTGAGCCAGGTTCTGCAACCCCTCCCAGCCAACGCTACACCGTCGAACCCAGTGATAACTTCTGGAGTATTTCGCGAAAGGTCTATGGCAGCGGACGCTACTTCAACGCTCTTGCCTCTCATAATGCCAAGGCGGTTCCTCGTCCCGAAGCTATGAAACCCGGAACGACGATCGAGATTCCTCCGGTGGAATTTCTTGAGCAGAAATATGGATTCTCGAACTCTCGCGAAGTCAGCGAAGCCGCTCGTAACAGTGCTCCACCAGAAGGAACGAATGAAGCACCTGCCAGTGGTTTCTTCATCGACCCGGCAGGTGTTCCTATGTACAAAGTGAGCGATCAGGACACGATGAGTGGCATTGCCAGAGCCCATCTGGGCCGCTCATCCCGCTGGATCCAGATTCTCGAACTCAACCGAGACAAGCTTCAAGACGGAAATACCATTGCCGTCGGCACAATTTTGCGACTTCCACCCGATGCCAGCCAGGTTCAAGTAATGAACACGTCGCCGGGTACCCGAAACTGAGCGACGCGGGTTGCTCGTGAGTCGATCGACTGCCTGCAATTGATACCGCGAAGTTCGCAGGCACACCCAAGCTGCATGGGATCAGGTGGCCATGTTTTTTCGATTTGGGGTCGCAGTACTGATTGTCGTAGCGATTTCGCTTTATGGAACCTCGCTGGAATCAGAAGTACTGTCTCTCAAAAGACAGATTATTCGCCAAAGCTACCGGATTGATGTCGCTCAAGAGCAACTGGTTCAGCTACGTCTGGAAGTGCATGCCGCGAGCTCTCCAGTCCATCTGTTGCCAAAACTCGAACGTGGCGAATTGATGGCGATCCGGCCCAGCTATGACGACGATTCGGGGAAAAAAAATGAACGGCCAAAACGTACTGTGGCGGATCTTTCCCGTCAGGAGAAAGCGCCGATCAGGCGATGAGAACTCCGGGTTTCACTCCACCTCTCCAGTACTGATCGGATGAAGGGTCTCACGAAAGCAACCGTCCCATGAGTTTCTCCTCGTTGATCGCTCGCATTAGGAACACCTGCCAGAATTGGCTGTTCCACGCGACCAATCGATGCAGCGAACTCAGGCCCTTCATTCGCCAGTTATCTGACCGCTGGTCACAATTACCACTCGTTCAAACCCTGCGCCGGGCCATCATTCAGCGGTGGTTTCCCAAGTACGAAAACAGCGACTCGGAACCATCCTCTCAAACCCTCAGTTTGACAGGAACTCTTCAATCTCAACCAACGCCCTTTCACTGGGAATGGCTTAGTTTTCCCCAGAGATGCTGGAAGGTAAGCGGCCCAAAACTTGCGGGAACCCGATTCATTCTCACCGCTGGCTCCATGGCGAGATGGATCTGGAAAGGCTGCACATCGAGCCGCATGCGGCAAGCGATGGAACTCACCACTGAGCCGCTGACTTCCCCGAGGGATTCAGTCAACCCAGCCGCATCCTATCCGTGGCTCACTTCTCGTTCGATGGAGCAGCGGATGTTGATTGCCAGCGTGGGTGCTCTGGTCGTGAGTGTGGTTTTGGGCGGCCGGTTGATCCAGCTCCAGGTTCTTGAGCAGGATGATTTTTCACGAACAGCCTCGGGACAGCGAATCTTTCGACAAACAGTACCTGCCAGGCCAGGGGATATTCTTGATTCTTCGGGGCGGATTCTTGCGACAACTGTCACCACACAAAGTTTTTTTCTGGTTCCCAGCCTGATTGATGAACCCGAGTCGTTCGCAACAAAAGTCGCGAGTGTTCTCCAGCTCGATCCACAAAAGCTCTCTCAAAAAATCCAGAACTCGTCGAAGTCTCAGTTTCTCTGGATTAAACGACGGCTAGACCCCAGCGAAGTCATATCGATCCGCGAATTGAAGTTACCTCGCGATCAATGGGGATTCCGCGAAGAATATCGCCGGGTCTATCCCCAGGGGCAGATCGCAGCTCATGTGCTGGGTTTACGGAACATCGACGGGCTAGGACAGGGCGGCATCGAAGAATCTCAGGAATCGATTCTGGCCGGTCAACCTGGTTACGAAACCTTATTGAGAGATGCCCGGGGAAGAGTGCTTGAAATCGACCCGACCTCGACCTTACCGATGAGTCCGGGCGAATCTGTCACCCTCACGATTGATACTGTCATCCAGCTCCAGACCGAACGTGTTCTGGATGAGGTCATGACTCAGTGGCAACCCAGCAGTGTCTGCGCGATTGCCATGGATCCCCACACAGGCGAAATCCTGTCGATGGCTTCCCGACCCACTTTTGACCCCAATCAACCGGAGCTGGCCGGCAGTGATTCGTGGAAGAACCGGGCTATTGCCGATATCTACGAACCTGGATCGACGTTCAAACCTCTCATTGTGGCTTATGGCCTCGAAGCGGGTCTGATTCAAAAAGACCAGGTCTTCGACTGCGAGCGTGGTCAGTATCGGATGGGACGACGAGTCTTGCATGATACCCATGCCTATGGCTCGTTGAGCCTGACAGATGTGCTCGTGAAATCCAGTAATATCGGCATGGCCAAAGTTGGTGAACTGCTGGGAAATGCAGAGCTTTTTGAGGCTGCACAACGTTTTGGAATTGGCCGCCGCACAGGCATTGAGTTAACCGGCGAATTACCAGGGCTGTTGCGACCGTTGTCTCAGTGGAACAGCTACTCGACAGGCTCCATTCCGATGGGTCATGAACTGGCAGCGACTCCTCTGCAGATGATCGCAGCCCATGCTGCGATCGCGAATGGTGGTGTCTGGCGGAGCCCGACAATCATCAAGGCCCCTCGCGAAAGTCGAACTCAGGTTTCTCAGCAGGTGATTTCCAGCGATGTCTCTCACTGGATGATCAGTGAACCACTGCGCGAAGTGGTGACTCGTGGGACTGGCAAAAAAGCTCAACTGGCAGATTACGAAGTGTTCGGCAAAACCGGTACAGCCCAGGTCTTATTGGCCTCTGGTGGCTATTCTCATGGCAAGTATGTGAGTTCCTTTATTTGCGGTGCACCCATCGACAAGCCTCGGGCGATTGTCCTCGTGGTCGTCAACGAAGCCAGTGTGGGTGGTGAAGCCTTTGGTGGCAAAGTGGCTGCTCCTGCTGCTGCAGAAATTCTGAAGCATACTTTAAGGCATCTGTCGAAAGATCTTCGCTGGGCGGCATCACCAGCGAAGGTCCATTCGACCAGATAAGAGCTTTCACGCAGGATTTCTGGGTGGGAAAGTCCATGTTCCCAAAGTCTGCCCATCCATCTGCAGGGCGGTCACCTGCAGTCGTTCGGATGTGGCTTCCCCGAGAATCACGGTGGCTAACGGTAGATTGGGTGAACCACCAATGAGCTGCGCCATCACCTGACCACTCTCAGCCGGCATGAATCGATGCTTGTGAGTATGCCCACTGATCACCAGTTGGGCTTTGGCTTTCTCCAAATGCGGCAACCAGAACTTCTGCCCCTGCTCGCAGAATCGGGCGAACTCAAGTTGGCCTTCCACGGCATCCTTACGCCGATTCCCGAAGAGCGGGATATGACAATGAACCACCAGATAAGGCGCACTCGCGATCTCTGGCTGAGTGAGCACTTTGGCCAGCCATGCCCCCTGAGCTTCACGATAAGGTTCGAATTGCGCTAAGCCTGCATACACAGGGTGACTGTCAGGTTTATCTTCACCAGTATCGAGACCAATTAAAGCCACTGGCCCGCATCGGAGTGAAAAACATCGCCCGAGGGGACTGTTATCGGGTCGCGAAAGCATGCATTCTTCCAACCGGCGGGCTAGCACACCTCGCACATCATGATTGCCACTCACGAACATCACAGGCCGGGTCGTCGCATAGGCTCGGCCCGCTGGCTGCAACGTCTGATTGACCAACTGTTTCTCGGAGCGAACATCGTTGAAAATGTCCCCATTCCAAACCATCAGTTCGGCCTGCCGTTCTTCGACTTTACCGAGCGTGGCGCTCAAGGTCTGATCGACCTCGTGCGTATCGTTGATCACACACCAGCGGAAGCTTTTCGCATCTGGGTCGGGTAACCGAAACTCGTAGATCTCACTGTATTCTGTCTCTCCTCGAACGACCTTGTAAGCGTTCTGAAAATCAATGGGAGCAGCAGCGACCCGATAGTAGATCGTGGCGGCTGTAGGCAAACCTTCCAACCGCGCAGAAAGCACGGGTGAATCCATTGAGTTGAGGCCATACCCTCCCGGTCTCACGACCTGGCCAAGCTCTTTCGTCGTCCCATACTCGACCCACCCGGTCGCATTCCCGGAGACTTGCCATACGACGCTCATTCCGTCAGCTGCCGGACACTGCAGAACGGGAGCACCCACAAGAATCCTGGCTGTTGATGTTGCAATGGCATCGGCGTTCGATGGCGGTTGATTCTCAGCGGCATGAACTTCATTACCAGACGTTAATGCACCGGCATTGGCTAATCCCGTCGTCGCTATCGCACCGATCGAAAGCCCTTCCAAAAATTCACGTCGATTTACACTTAAGCCGCTTGATGTCTGTGATTCAATAGAATCCATTTCGAAGTACCTCATCCGTATAGTTCATCAATTCGCTTGCTGAAATGCACAATCTATCATGACGGAACAATGAAGACGCGGTCAATTCCTGTGACCAGCCTCAGGAAAAGTCACTGAAAAAATGGGATCTTTCCTGTGGCAAGAACATGACGAAGGGCGTATTTGTGACAATCAATCACAGGGAAACAACTTTCAGAGAGACAATGGCCATGATCTCCGATAGGCAGTCAATGACGATCGAAAACGTGCAGAATTCAAATCGGGCCCAGAGATCTCATCGCGCTCACCGGCGGTCTCTGCTTTCCGTTCAAAGACACCGCACTGTCACCATGCGTTCCGTCATAATGCGCCCCGGCCAAACGAGCTTTGGGCCATCAAACCTAATGCGGCTGGCTGCACTCTGTGTGCTCCTGAGTCTCTTTGCCTTCGCCGAACTCAATGTCGCCCATGCTGGCGAAGTCAAAACAATCTTTGGATCAGGCAAAGATGGATTCAATGGCGATCAGCAGCCATTCCTCGAAACTCACAGCGGCCAGCCGTTTGGACTCGTGATTGGGCCGGATGGTGCTTTGTATTTCTGTGAGTACACAGGTCACATCATTCGCCGCCTCGATCTGGAAAAGCAGACTGCGACAACCATTGCCGGGACTCCTGGCAAAAAAGGATTTGCCGGTGACGGCGGCCCGGCGACAAAAGCCTTGATGAACGAACCCCATGAACTCCGTTTTACTCCTGCCGGGGATATCGTCATTGCCGATATGCGCACGCATACCATCCGCAAGATTGATGGCAAAACGGGCATGATTTCCACACTGGCAGGCACAGGAACCGCCGGATTCAGTGGTGATGGCGGGCCAGCCGAAAAAGCTCAATTGAATATGCCACATTCCATTCAGATCGATCCGGCTGGCGATCTGTTGATCTGCGATACCGGGAACCACCGGGTTCGCAAAGTCGATATGAAAACGGGCCTGATCTCGACCGCTTACGGAACTGGCGAAAGGAAACCTGCCAAAGATGGTGATCCGCAGGTGGGCACACCCCTCAATGGCCCGCGCAGTATCGACTTCACTCCCGAAGGAGACATGATTCTCGCGCTTCGCGAAGGGAACGCGGTCTATCGCTTTCCCAAAGGAGAAGCCAAACTCATCCACATTGCTGGTGTGGGTGGTAAGCCATCTTTAGTCGGTGACGGGATTGATGCCCGCAAAGCCATTCTCGGTGCCCCCAAGGGAGCGGCTGTCGATGCTAATGGCGACATTTATCTCGCCGATACCGAAACACACACGATTCGTGTGATTCGAGCGAAGACCGGCCTGATTGAAACTGTGATCGGTGATGGCAAAGCCGGTGATGGCCCGGACGGGGAGGCAAAGACCTGCCGCCTCAACCGGCCCCATGGCGTATTCATTACCAAGGAGGGCTTACTCCTGGTCGGAGACAGTTCCAACAATAAAGTCCGCGTTCTTCCGTTACGATAAGCAGGCAGGGATGACTCTTCAGACCGGATACAACTTAGTTTTACAGAATGAGCATGCAGTCGCCATAACTGAGGAAGCGATAGCGCTGCTCGACGGCCTCTTTGTAGGCCTGCATTGTCAGGTCGTAGCCTGCCATGGCACAAACCAGCATCAAGAGTGTCGATTTGGGAACATGAAAGTTCGTCAGTAGAGCCTCGACTTGCAGAAACTCGCATGGCGGCCTGAGGAAAAGATTCGTTTCGCCCTGCCAAGGTAAACCCACGCCCACTTTTCTCGCAGCCGATTCCAAGGTTCGCGCCGAAGTTGTACCAATTGCCAGGACTCTCCCGCCCTCGGACTTTGTCGATCGAATTTTTTGTGCTACGTCTTCAGACAACTCGCAGGTTTCCGTATGCATCTGATGCTCAGCGATCCGCTCACTGCTGACGGGGCGGAATGTCCCCATGCCCACATGCAGCGTGACTTCTGCAAATTTCGCCCCGGAAGCTGCACATCGATCTCTCAATGCGGGAGTAAAATGCAGTCCAGCAGTGGGTGCTGCGACCGAGCCTTGCGGCCCGGAAAAAATCGTCTGATAGCGGACTCGATCTTCCGCCTCTTCGTCATCTCGATGAATGTAAGGTGGCAGAGGCATGCTTCCATATTGCTCAAGCAGATCCCAGGTAGAAATTTCACTCTGAGGAGACGCTTTCCAGATGCCACCTTCTCCACGTTCAATCAACTGCAATTGAAGGTCGGAGTTCTGGCGACTTGCAGCATTTTCGATATGAGTCGCTGGAACAGGAATCGTGATCCACTCGCCAGCCACAAGCCGTCCGCGCGTCTGCCCAATGATCTGCCACTCTCCGGAGGTTGTGACTCCCAGAAAAAGTCCTTCCCATTTGCCGCCAGTGGAAGCTCTCACACCCTGTAATCGGGCAGGAACGACTTTGCTGTTGTTGACCACAATCAGATCGTGGGGTTTAAGAAACAGCGGCAGCTCTTTAATGAACCGATGCTCGATCATGCCTGTCGAACGATGTATGACCAGCATGCGAGAGGCGTCTCGCTCGGGCAAAGGATGCTGTGCAATCAGTTCTGGAGGAAGTTCATAATCGTAAGTCGAAAGTGACTCAAAATCTGGGGAGGACGACATGCTTTCTCCGATAGACTGCGAGTGCCAGGCCTTGATTCGCACTCCTTGAATCATTGATGCTACATTGAAGTTCACAAGATGTCTGGCGAACAGAGCCCAGAGTTGATTTGGCAGGAAGAGAAATTCCTGAAAACGGCTAGAATCGACAGAAATCGAAAGACGTTTTGACGAATGCGGACTGCATGACCCACAGCCCTCGCCCTCGAATTCTGATGATCATCACGGAACTTGACCGGGGTGGTGCCGAGCAACAGTTTGTGCAACTGGCCATTGGATTATTGCACAAAGGCTGGGAGGTGCGGGTGGTTTGCCTGGGGCCACGGGCCGAGCTTTGCGATCAACTCGAAGAGCAGGGAATTATTCCTCACTGTCTGGGTGCCAGGAGCGCCAGGTCAACGCTGTCGGTTCTCAAACAACTGGTTGAGAATATCCGCAGTTTTCAGCCCGAAATCATTCAGACATTTCTGTTTCATGCCAATATTCTGGGGCGTCTGGCGGCTTTCAGAGCAGGGCGATCAATCGTCGTTTGCGGTCTGCGCGTGGCAGAACGGCAAGCCCATTGGCATGGCTGGGTCGAATGGCTCACAGCTTCGCTGGTGACTCGCTGGGTTTGTGTCAGTGAAGGCGTTCGTCAGCACGCAGCAAAAAATTGGAAGCTCAACCAGACAAGGCTCGTCGTCATTCCCAATGGCATTGATATCGACCGCTGGAAAAACGCCATTCCTTTCACCAGAGCAGATCTCAACCTCCCGGTCGATGCCATCATGCTCTTTTCGGCGGGGAGGCTGGATCTGCAGAAGGGGATGGACATATTGCTCGAGGCGTTTGGAAAAGTGGCCCCTGAATGGCCCAGGCTTCATCTGGTGATTGCCGGTGAAGGTCCGCTAAGAAAAGAGCTCGAACTTCACAAAGGCACTCAAAGCCCAGCCAATGGTCGCGTCCATTTTCTGGGGCAGAGAAATGACATTCCTCGCCTGATGGCCAGTTGCGATCTTTTCGTGCTGGCATCGCGCTGGGAGGGAATGCCCAATGCGCTGCTCGAAGCCATGGCCACCGGCAAGCCCTGTGTGGCCACCAACGTCGAAGGGAGCTCAGAACTCCTCGGGTATGGCCAGCGAGGGGAAAATAGCCAGCGGGGCTGGCTGGTCCCCATCAATGATCCCGAGACTCTGGCTGCAGCCATCGATGAGGCGCTCAGCAGCGAAACTCGATCCACCGACCTCGCAAACTCGGCGCAAGTATTTATTGAAAAAAAGCTTACGACACAGGCGACGATTTCTGCCTACGATTTTTTGTACCGGCAATTGCTGCAAGTGAGCCCACCAGTACTCTCAACGTCGATCAACTGAAAAATTTTTCCACGACCGAATCGCTTTGTGGATAACGATCTACGGCGATGGGGAACGTCATCAGCCCCTTCTGGCCACGAGCTGAACTTGCACGATGGTGACGGATTGATATTCTGCGGGGACTTTGTGGGAGATTGTGGGGAGGAATGGGGAAACGCATCCCTTCTTGAAATCTCTCGACGTTGGCTTGTAACTAGCGACTGGGTCAAGATGCCGCTGACGGGTACCTACCTGCGAATTCTCGACGAGAAGCAGCGTGTGGGCCTCCCCAAGCGACTACGCGAAGACTTGGGTTGCCTCGAATGTAACCATCTGTACATCGCCCCTGGGACTCAAAAATCACTGGTACTCTACTCTCCGGAAGGTTTCAATTGCCTGTCGGAAACATTAAGTTCCAGAGGCTTTCCCGGCGGTGATCAAACGTATTTGCGGTTGTTTTACTCTTCTGCGGAGAGGGTCGATTTAGATAATCAAGGACGATTCCGGATACCAGATCGCCTGTCAACCCACGCGTTGCTTGATAAAGAAATCTATCTGCTGGGCGTGAATGATCATGTCGAAATCTGGGATCGGGAACATTGGGATTTGTACACGAGAACGTATTCCCCACAGTTCGATCAGCTCTCCTCTCCGGGGAACTCCTGGCAGATTGTGGGCTGAATGATGTGAATTCTTTGTTCAACAAGCCTGCTGGTTTGGAGAACAGGGGAGCTTTGAGTAAATTTTGTTGAGTTCTTCCCGCTGGCTTACCGGGCTTCGCGGAAATGCCTGACTGAGAACGGAATCTCAGCAGGGGCGTTCGCTGCAGAGGAGTTGAGTTTTCGACTCTAAGAAGTGAAAAGCTGCTGGCTGCAGAATGTGGCAAGATGTCACAGGCAGCTTGCAGACGCCAATAGAACAGATTGCCGGTCGCAGGTGGCAGCCCGCGACCGGCAGTTTTTTTTGATGGTACCCTGATGTTTGCCTGTAGAAATTCCTCAAAAGGAAAATCTCAGAAGCGTCAGATGAGCACCTCTTGAACCACGTGGCCATGCACATCGGTCAATCGGAAATCCCGCCCCTGAAAGCGGTAAGTCAGCCGTTCATGATCAATCCCCAGTTGATGGAGCAGTGTGGCATGCAGGTCATGAACATGAACTCGCCCACTCGTCGCTGCAAATCCCAATTCATCGGTCGAACCATGAATGTATCCAGGCCGAAACCCGCCACCTGCCACCCACATGGTAAAAGCATCAATGTGGTGATCGCGACCAATTGTCCCTCGCACTTCACCCAGTGGAGTTCGACCAAATTCCCCACCCCAGATAACCAGCGTATCGTCCAGCAAACCGCGTTGCTTCAGATCGAGAATCAGTGCCGCCGACGCCTGATCAACTGCCCGACATTCCTTCTCTAAGGCGTCTGTCAGGTCGGCCCCTTTCCCACCGTGATGATCCCAGTCGGTATGATAAAGCTGAATGAATCGCACACCGCGCTCGACCAGCCGACGAGCCAGAAGACAATTATTCGCAAACGAGGCCTTACCAGGCTCTGCTCCATAAAGATTGAGCGTCGCTTCGGTCTCCTGCGAGAGTTCCACTAACTCGGGAGCACTCGTCTGCATCCGATAGGCGGTTTCGTAGGCGGCAATTCGAGTGGCGATCTCTGGATCACCCGACCGCTGCAACTGCACTTCATTCAGTTGCCGCAACGTCGAGAACAGTCGGCTCTGCCCTTCATCATCAAATCCCGCAGGGGTTTGTAGATGAAGAATTGGCGGCCCCTGTCCTCGCAGGGGGACACCCTGATATTGAGACGGCAGAAAACCACTTGACCACAGGGCATTTCCAGCCCGGGGGCCACGCGGGCCGCTCTGAAGCACAACAAAAGCCGGCAGATTCTGTGATTCACTCCCCAAGCCGTATGTCAGCCAGGAACCAAAACTTGGCCGACCCGGTGCCTGAAAGCCGGTATTCATAAACAGTTTGGCAGGGCCATGGTTAAAGACATCTGTCGCCACAGCCTTCAACCAGCAGACATCATCGACGATCGAACGGTGATATGGGAGGAGTTCACTCAGTTCCATCCCACATTCGCCATAGCGACCAAATTGGCGAGTGCTGCCCAGCAGCTTGGCATCCGGCTTCAAAAATGCAAAGCGACGACCCTCAGTAAAACTGGCCGGTGGTGCCTCGCCATGAAACCGTTTCAGCTCGGGTTTATCCTCAAAGAGTTCGAGCTGACTCGGGCCGCCAGCCATAAACAAAAAGATGACATTTTTCGCTTTCGCCAACCTGGGTGCCGGTGCCGGTTCCGAAGAGAAGCCATCCTGAGCCAGCAAAGCCCCCAGTGCCGTCCCTCCCAATGCCAGTGGGGCCTGCTGGAGAAAATAGCGGCGATTCAAAACATCAGCAGCCTGTTTCGAAATCTTCGAATTGTCTTGTGATAAATCTGACATGCTGACCTGCACTGTTCTGGTTCGGGAAGAAGTCGCAAGGCTCAGAAGAAACGACCAGAAAATCGTCTAGTTGCGAGTAATAAACTCATCGGTATTAAAAACGAGTCGCGCCAGACTGATGGTGGCTGCAATCTCGGCTTGAGAAAGATCCGCTGGCCACGAAAACCGTTTCATTGGCTTCAAGAGTTTGTTGATCTGCTCTGGTGATCGATCAAACCTTTGTTTTTCCGCTTCGAAGAATCTAGCCACAATCTCGCGCTCATCGGCGCTCATGGCACGCGACAGACAGATCTTCCACATGACATTGGCAACTGCCTCCGTATCGCGAGGCTGATCCTGAAGCACTCGCTGAGCCAGACCACCTGCCATTTCCAGAAACATCGGATCGTTGGCCACCGAAAGTGCCTGAAGTGGCGTACTGCTGGGCTGCCTCCGTGTACAGGCTGAAGTGAAATCGGGTGCGTCAAAAGTCGCCAGCAGCGGGTACGGAGCACTCCGATAGAACATCGTGTACATCGTCCGGCGGTAACGATTTTCACCCTGTTCTTCATTCCAAGGTTTACTGTTCTGCGTGAACTGGAAAACACCAGCCGGTTGCGGAGGAAACACACTCGGGCCACCGATCGTGGGAGTCAATAACCCGCTGGCTGAAAGCATCAGATCGCGCAGAATCTCCGCATCCACTCGGAGACGCTGCTGTCGCCCCAAGGCGCGATTCTGTGGATCTTTTGACAGTGCCTGAGAAATGATTCGGCTCTCCCGGCAGTAAGTTTTTGAAAGTAGAATCTCTTTATGAAGCGCCTTCATGGACCACTTCTTTTCGATAAATCGACCTGCCAGCCAATCGAGAAGCTCTGGTGAGAATGGCAGCGAACCCTGCATCCCAAAATCATTCTCGGTTTCGACAATCCCTCGGCCGAAATATCGCATCCAGACACGATTCACAAAGACTCGTGCTGTCAAAGCATTGTCTTTGCTGACCAGCCAGCGGGCCAGATCAAGTCGATTCTTCAGCTTGTCGGCCGGGCCGGTAGAGACAGTCAAGGCCGCAGGAACGCCAGGGGAAAGTTCACCTCTTGGAAGATCGGGATTGAGAAAATCTCCTCGCAACAGCAGATAGGTCGGTGGCGGCTTGGGAAAATCCTGCATCACCATCTGCAGATATTCACGGCCAGCCCCTGGGACTTGTGCTTCCAGCCGACGAATCTGCTCGTTAATTTCCGCCAGCTGCTGGATTTGCGAAGAGGAGGTTGTCGCCTCAGGCCATTGATCTGCCAGTTCGACAGCAAAACGGCCAATCAGATAATGAGCATTCCGATCATGTCGAAGCACGATCGTCACGGGCCCTGGCTCGACCTCTTGAGATGCTTTCAACACGAGTTCATGCCGAGCGTTCATCTTCAATTGCGGATTGCGTTTGGTCTGGTCGGCAGAAACATTGATTGCCCAGCCACTTTGAGGATCATTGTCGATGGCATGGATGGCGGTGTAGCCAGGTTGTTCATGATCAGCAAAAGCCTGCTCGAAGCGGAATGATCGATCTTTCTGCTTCAGGGAAACGTCACTTAGAACGAAGTTACCATTCGAGGCCAGACCCGGGCCTTGCCTGGGCAATGATTCGTGGGTCAAAACCACAATCTTGACGGCTCGGGTTTTCTCAGGCCAATCAAACGTGACTTCATAGTTATCGTTCTCGGCGAGTTTCCGACTGGCCAGCAGCGATTGATCAGGAAGTTGAACAAGCTCCCCATTACTTCCAGCAGCAAACTGCGTGAATTCAACTCGGTTCCAGCGAACAGCAGCCGGGTCTCCGCCACTGGCGACCTTCGTCTCTTTCCCCACGGCCTCTTTCAATTTTCCTTGCTCAATTCGCAGAGCTTTCAGTTGTGCCAGGAGCGCGTCTTGAGCAGGCGTGAGTCCAAAGACTTCATTCACATAAACTGGAACAGTTTCCGCCTGATTGTTGGCATCTTTGGCCGCATTAAAAAACGCATAGAGCCTGTGAAAATCCTCGTGTGTGATCGGGTCATACTTATGAGTATGACATTGGGCACATCCAATCGAGAGGCCCAGCCAGACCGACCCTGTCGTCGCCACGCGATCAACCATCGCTTCATGGCGAAATTGATCGGCTTTTACTCCACCCTCTTCGTTGATCATCGTGTTGCGATGAAACGCCGTGGCCACAAGTTGTTTTTTGCTGGCATTGGGCAACAAATCACCGGCCAATTGTTCGATCGTAAATTGATCAAATGGCATATCCGCATTCAGTGCCTGAATCACCCAATCCCGATAGGGCCACATCACACGGGCTCCATCGATGGTGTAGCCATTCGAATCGGCATAGCGTGCCTGATCGAGCCAGTGCCGCCCCCAGCGCTCACCATAATGCGGGCTGGCCAAAACCTCATCGACCAGTTTCTCCCAGGCATCAGGAGCTGCATCCTGCTCAAAGCGATCGACTTCCTCGGGAGAAGGGAGAATCCCTAACACATCGAGATAAAGCCGGCGAATTCGAACAGCCCGCGAAGCCATGGGTGCGACCGGAATCCCTTTAGCCAGCAACTCCTTCTCGATGAATCCATCGAGCGGTGAGCCAGGCACAGTATCGACAGGCGTTGCCATTGCTGAAGGGATCTCAGGCTTTGAAAGCGGAGCAAAAGCCCAGTGGGGCTGATACTCGGCTCCTTCACGAATCCACTGTTTCAACAGGGCGATTTCCTGTTCGGTCAACTGTTGCGGTGACTCGGGTGGTGGCATTTTGAGATCAACATCGCTGGTCTCGATCCGTTCCACCAGCAGGCTTTCTTCAGGGGCATGGGGCACAATTGCCGCTGCACCATCGCGCTCAGCCAGTGCCCCCTCCGCCATATCGAGCCGCAAACCAGCGGCTCGATTTTTGTCGTCAAATCCGTGGCAGCGAAAGCACTTGTTCGACAGGATGGGCCGCACATCTCGATTGTAATCGAGCTTTTCTGCGGCAACCGCTGGTGCCATCAGCAAGCAGAGGGCCAGACCCGTCAACAACCCAACAGATTGAATGGCCGGGCGGTGATGCGACTCTCGCTTGCTCCAGATCGTTAGGTCACGAAAAAACTGCGAATACATTTCGGGAAGACTCCCTGCCACATCACTTCACGCGATTGATCAATCATGCAGTAACCATCGCGTCAATTACCTACGCTAAAATTGCGATAAGTTTAAGGAGCAATTCAACTTTTCATTGCATTACAACAAGAACTCAATTTATTGAACTGCCAAACTCCGTGGAATACTAGACTTTCCCGAGTTTCTCGACTTGAGAGAGACAGAATTCAGACACATCGAATGTTACCGGCTCGATCCCTGGATCACTTCTTCTCAAACTGGCTTTGACGCAGTTGAGCCCACTCGACGAGTTGCTGGTATTGCGTGGCAAATTCGGGAGTTGAGCAACCCATCGGGCTCTTGAAGAAAGATCCCACAAAGGGGAGCAATCCTTTGCTTCCCAGCCGTGCTTCCAACTCAGTGATACGAACGAGGTCAAGCACGAGGGGCGCAGCCAGCAAGGAATCGCACCCTTGCCAGGTAAACTGCATGGCCATTTTCGTCCCGAGGAACCCCTCGAAATGGATATGATCCCACGCGGTCTTCCAGTCGCCCAACGACTCAATGTACTCGATCGAGACCAGCGTCTGCGGTTTGTAGCCCAGAATCTCCGTCAGCAGATGATCCTTGGATTTGACTTTCGTGGCTTTGTTGGCGGGATCATCCAGAACTTTCCCATCCAAATTGCCAAAAATGTTATGGCCCACCCAACTGTTCACATGCAGATTTCTCGCAGCAAACATGGGCCCCAGGACTGACTTCAATAACGTCTCTCCTGTCTTCCCATCGCGCCCGCAATGCACCACTCCTTGAGTTAATGCCAGTTCGGACAATGCGGGCAGATCAGTCCCCACCGAAGGAGTAAAATTGACATGCGAGGCACCGCATTCAAAAGCAGCAATTGCATAGAGCGAACTCGAAGGGAGCTTGATCGGCTCGCTGGCTCCCAGCAGCTTTTGCAATTGTGGCCAGTCAAGTTCTGCCAGGGCCGGGTCAACGGGTGGTTCTGTCGAAGCGACGTTGACGACAATCAATCGATCCAGTCGATGCTGTTCGCGAAAGTTTTCGAGATCCTTGCGGATTCTGGCAATCGCCTGCAATGGACTCTCTGCCAGATATGATCGCGACTTTTCACCCGCCAGTGAACGAATTCGATCGCCCACATTCACGAGAACACCCGGCTGAATATTCTGATCCCAGGCAGCAAAGTCATCGGCTACCCGGTTCAGCAAATCGGGAGAAAAGACCCGCGATTTTTCCCAGAGAACCTGGGCTTCGGCTGCATACGTGGTTTCGCGAATGTCATGACCACCAATCGTCAGATCACCCCAATCAGCCCACGGAAGACTGGCGAGAGGTTCCTTCGCTGTCACAAGCCCAACAGGTTCCGACAACCCCTGCCGGAGTGCCGACAGGCCAGTCGCCACTGTTGTTGCCACGCCACCCCAGGCACCGACCATCCACAGCCCAACTCGCGCCGCCATCAATTGCTCTCACTTCCCAGAATTCGTTTCTTCAATAGCCATTTTCGTTCGTCACCGCATATGTTACTGAGGCGAGTACGCGGGGTTCACCCAAGTGGACTCAGCCGGTATTTTGTGGCGAACAGTTTCTCCACCGCTCTTCTTGAACATATAAATTAACATGAATGCAAAGGTGGGACGAGTGAGCAGGCAACTTGTAAGCCTCACAGTTGCCGGATTGTGGCCAGATTTTCAGAATAAAGTCTTCTAAAAGTCATTCCGGGGCTTTGCGTCACGCCGCTGCAATTATTCAATAGCATCGAGTATGTCTGTTTATGAATCAAAAGCATCTTTCTCTGCCGACAAGATTGTTTCGACTCCCGATGCGCCAATCACTACAAGCCGCACAAGAGGCTGGGGCCCGAGGAGTGCAACTTGACCTCGCCAGAGAAGTCAACGGCCCGGACTGGAATGCCACAGCCCTCAAAGAACTGCAGCATTATGCCAGTGAACTGGGGCTCACTCTGGCCAGTGGCTGGTTACCACTGCGAAAGGCACTTTTTGAAGACGATGGGCTGGATGACCGACTGACGCTCATCCGGCATGCCATTCAACTTGCAGGAAAACTCCGCCTGAGCACCATCTGTCTTCGCCCAGGCCACTTGCCTCAAGCCACCGAAAACGATCCCACGACAGCGACCTCCAAGGCTCGCAAGATTCTCGATGATGTGTTTTCCGATCTCACTCGAGAGGCAGATCATCATGGAGTAATCCTCTGTATCATCCCGACAGCCGATTCGCCTCAGAATCTGCGTCAATTCATTACGTCCATCTCCACCGGCCGACTGGCAATTGATTTCGATACGGCCTCGTTTGCGATGCAGGGCCTCTCGGTTGCGGAAGCCATTACTTCGCTCCACGATCAGATCGGCCATGTCACAATTCGCGATGGCATCCGTGATTTCCAGCAGGGAGGCCTTGAGACGCCTATTGGCGAAGGAACAATCCCCTGGCCTGAAGTTATTGCCACATTGGAAGAAGTTCAATTTCGCGGCTGGCTCATGCCGATCCGCACACAAGGGCAGGATCCGCTGGGCGATACGATGAACGGTCTGGCTTATTTTCGGCGTATGCTTCCCCCTGGATGAGTCAGAAAAGATCGCTGATTACTCGCGGATGAGGGCAGGGATCGGGAGTTGCCCATCTTCCCACTGCTGGGCCTGCGGACTTTCCGGAAGAGCCGATTCGATAAAGAATCGGAAAGAGCTGCCAGACCCGATCACCCCACTACCAGGAATGGGCATCGAAGGCTGTTGCCGAACAAGTGGTGTCGTCTTGTAGATCGGGACATTGGGGAGCACCCAATGGGTGTATTGCCCGCTATCTGTCACGAGCGTCACAAGAAATGTCATAGGCCGGATCGTAGAAAGATTCTTGAGTTGCCCCTCGACCTGCAGACGTCCACCGGGCGAGGATGTCGCTTTGATTTCTACCGAGGCCAGGTTGGAATTGGCGACGACATACCCGGGCCGCATCTGGTCGCGATCAATCACCTTCTGCTTTTTGAGTGCAGCCTCCAGTGCTTGCGGCAGTTCCTTCTGAAGATCGTCAATACTCTTTTGGAAAATCGACTCGAACTCCCTGCGACGAGACTCGGGAGTTTCGGTGGCGAGAACCGACTTTTCGCCCAGTTTTTTGACATATGTCGCATAGCTCTGCTTGTACTTTGTCATCAGCAGCCAGTGCATGGCCCAGGCATGGGCATAAGCCTCGCCCGCCAGTAGATCTCCTCGAAAGGCCTTGTCATCCGTGATGATTTCCTGCCAGTTCACATTCTTCGCAGCCAGTGCCGACCGGGCATAACGCAGATTCAGCTTGCCCGGGCCGCCAGTCACCTTTTCACCGTTGGCTTCGAATCCCGTCGCAATGCCTTCATTGAACCAGACAGGAACAGGCGCCAATCGTTGCAGCAATCCTCGATTATGGACTTGCTGATGAATCGCTTCGTGAAGTGGGACTTCAAACGTGTCACATTCCGCCATACGAAGCACAAGTCGATTGGAAGCTGCTGAGTAAAACCCGAGAACATTGGCCCCTGACAGCCCGGTCCCACCCGTCTGTTCATTGAAGTATTTGATGAACTGATCATTGGTCTCAAAAATCACCACTACCAGTGGATGCGGGGGCGGTTCCAGGGGCAGTCCCATGTCGCTGGCATACTTTTCGAACACACTTTCGACTGTCTTAAAAAACCGCGTTGCTTTTTTGCAGAACGCATTGGCTCGCGACTCCTGGCTTTTTGGCAATGGTGCCGCCAGAAGCAAGGCCACCACATAAGGCGCATCAATCGACGTCACGCAAACGTCTTTGCCGAACTCGTCTTCCAACTGCCGGGCCAATTGTGCCGGTGCAATGGGAGCCGGTGCCTCTTCAGGCTTCCGCGACTTGATCGCACCGCTCCCGACAAGTTCGTAACTGCCATCTGGTTTTTCTATGGCAAGGGCACCCTGACCCTCACCCGCCAGCCTTCCTGAAAGCTTCCTGACTTCTCGGCGTTCGTTCAGCAACTCAAACTCATCGGCTGGCAGGGCACTTCCCCACAGCCAGGAAAATGCGAGTGTCAAGCGGCCACAAATTCGCCATGCACCAGTTGGCATGCGCTTTCCTTGGACGAAAATCAGTGAAGGTGATCGTTCGGAACGACTTCCGAACGAAAGACAGGATTGTAGAACTCTTTCGATTGAGTGTACCCATAGAAAACGACGCATCGGTAGCGGTTCGTGACAATTTCAAAGGCTTATCCTCACGATCTCCCGAAGAAATCTCATTGCCTTCAGAACCTGCTTGCAACATGGAGGTTTACCAACTTCGCAATCAACACCAAAGAATCGCCATAAGAAACCAGACAACAAAGACTTACGAAAAAACAACAAGTCCGACCTTGCCGTTGCAAGAAGATCCGATGGCAATCGGAACAGACGTTGCATCCTAGATGGCCATAAGAATGAAGAACTGCCATTCTGGCAGTCCGTCTTGCTATTCTCAAACTAATTCCAACTTCCCAAAGTTCAGTGAGGGCTTCGATGACGACCGCCACCCGCGAAGAATTCACATTCCAAACAGAGATCAAGCAGCTTCTCAACATCCTTTCGCATTCGTTGTATCAGAATCGCGAAATCGCAGTTCGTGAACTCATTTCCAATGCGTCCGATTCACTCAACAAATTGCGTCATATCCAACTCTCTGAAGCACAGTACCGGGACGATGCCGCACTCAAAATCACATTGCTCCCTGACGCGACCGCGAAAACGTTAACAATCGTGGATAATGGAGTGGGGCTGACTCGCGAAGAACTGATTGAGAATCTGGGGACGATTGCCCACAGCGGTTCGCTGGATTTCATGAAGAAAGCGGCTGAGGCTAAGTCCGCTAATCATGATGCGGATTCCTCCGGCAGCAAATCAGACCTTTCCTTGATTGGGCAGTTCGGTGTCGGCTTCTATGCCGCCTTCATGCTGGCAGATACCGTTGAAGTGATCACTCGCAGTTATCGCGAAGAAACCGGTTGGAAATGGACATCCGATGGCACCGGACAGTACTCGATTGAGCCGGTCGATGAAGCACCACGGGGTGCACAAATCGTGCTGCATCTCAAAGAGGATGCCATAGAAGAGTTCACTAAAGAATATCGGCTCGAGTCGATTGTTCGCCGGTACTCGACATTTGTGCCGCATGCCGTCTATGTGGGCGAAAAGCACGTCAACAATCAGCCACCCATCTGGGTCGAGCCTAAGTCGCAGGTGACGCCCGAGCAGTACAAGAGCTTTTATCAATGGCTCACACACCACGCGAATGAAGAGCCTTTGTGGCATCTGCATCTCTCGGCAGATTCGCCGCTGCAGTTTCAATCGATTCTGTATTGTCCGCCAGTCAACCTTGAACTGCAGGGGTTCGGTCGCCTTGAACACGGTCTGACGCTGTGCGCGAAAAGAATTCTCGTTCAGGACGATAACAAAGATCTGCTGCCTGATTATCTGCACTTTGTCTATGGATTGGTCGATTCCGCCGACCTTCCGCTCAACGTATCCCGCGAAACCTTGCAGGACAATCGGCTGATTCCCAAGCTGCGGAAGGTCTTAACCAAGAAGGTTCTCGATTATCTTGCGGAGCTCGCCGAAGAACAGCCGGCGACCTATGCCAAATTCTACGAGCAGTTCGGGATGGTGCTACGTGGTGGAGTGGGGGTTGATTTCGAGAATCGCGAGAAAATCGCCCGCCTGCTTCGGCTAGCATCATCGCATGATGTCACTCCCGGGGCCACCACATCGCTAGGCGAATATGTCAAGCGGATGCGTGAAGACCAGACACAGATCTATTATCTCGGCGGACCAGATCTGGCGAGTCTG
The DNA here is from genome assembly GCF_000092105.1 of Planctopirus limnophila DSM 3776. Classification (NCBI taxonomy): domain Bacteria; kingdom Pseudomonadati; phylum Planctomycetota; class Planctomycetia; order Planctomycetales; family Planctomycetaceae; genus Planctopirus; species Planctopirus limnophila. The sequence continues at coordinate 2,338,035 of NC_014148.1, forward strand.
CTCAGGAACCCGCATTACGAAACATTCCGCGACCGTGGTCTGGAAGTGCTCTTCCTCACTGATCCCGTCGATGAGTTCGCGCTTTCGCATCTGCAGGAGTTCGATGGAAAATCATTGGTTTCGATTGATTCTGCGGATATTCAACTTCCCGCTTCGGCCGAATCCCCATCGAGTTCAACAACCGGTGAAGAGCAGGGCAGTTCGTCACAAATTGCACCAGCGGGTTTTGATCGGGTTCTTGAAGTCTTCCGCCAGGCGTTGGGTGAACGTGTGCAGGATGTCCGTAAGGCCACCCGGCTGGCCACCAGCCCGGTTTGCCTTGTCAATCCGCAAGGCTCCATGAGCAGCCAGTTGCAAAAAGTGCTGAGCCAGACCGTAAAGGATTTCAACCTGAGCCGCCGCATTCTCGAGGTCAATCCTCAGGCACCGCTGATTAGTCGGTTGGCCTCATTGAGCAGTTCCGGCACCAACGATGACTTTATTGCTGACTGCGGCCTCCAGCTCTACGCCTCAGCCATGCTGCTGGATGGTTTGGTCGTCGAACCAGATCTGACCGCAGACCGTATGCGGAAACTCATGGAAGAAGCGGCCGACAAACGAACTGTGATTATCACCTGATCAAACAGCCTTCCGGCAGTTGTTTGTCATGAGCAGTTGGATTGGTGCCTGGTGCAATTGAACTGCTCTGATCTGAGTCAATTGCTGCAAAACAACGCTCAAAATCCGGTTCGAACGGGCACAAAGGCTTTCTCGATGGACAACTCCGTCGGGAAAGCCTTGTGCATTTGAGAATCGCCGCAAATCAAGGCTTCACAAGAATTCCGAAAGAATTTTCGAAACAGGCGGTCGATTCGCGTAGCCTGCGGGGTTAAGATTCGACGAAGGCACATGGGAGTGCCGCAACTGAAGATCACATTATTCGAAAGCGACCGTGCATGGCTGATAGCGGTGCCGCCCTGGATATGGCAATCGAAAAACTGACAAACGCTCATCGATCGATTCGAGAGCAGATGTCTCAGGTGATTGTGGGTCAGGATGAAGTGGTCGATCAAATTCTGATTGCCATGTTCTCCAAAGGACATGTGCTGTTAGAAGGTGTACCCGGCCTTGCCAAAACATTGATGATCAGCACGCTCGCACGCTGTCTGTCGATGACATTTGCCCGCATTCAGTTCACCCCCGATCTGATGCCTGCCGATATCACTGGGACTGATGTTCTCCAGGAAAACAAGGAAACGGGAAAACGCGAGTTTCGTTTCATCACCGGGCCACTTTTCCATAATGTGGTGCTGGCAGACGAAATTAACCGGACACCACCCAAAACTCAGGCTGCACTTCTTGAGGCCATGCAGGAGCGGCAGGTCACTGTTGGTCAATCCCGGCATGTCCTCGCAGATCCCTTCTTTGTGCTGGCGACGCAAAACCCGATCGAACAGGAAGGAACTTACACCCTTCCCGAAGCGCAGCAGGATCGCTTCATGTTCAAAGTCTATGTCCGCTATCCCACCTTTCTCGAAGAGCGGGAAATTGCGCGGCGTACAACCTCTGTCCAGAGTGACAAGATTCAGCATGTTTTGAGTGGCGCCGATATCCTTGAGATTCAAAAACTCGTGCGGCAGGTTCCTGCCAGCGAGCATGTCATTGATTATGCACTTGCTCTGGTCAGGCAAACCCGTGTTCGCGAACCGGGCGTCCCAGACTTTGTGAACGAGTGGCTTTCCTGGGGTGCTGGCCCGCGTGCTGTGCAGTTTTTGCTGCTGGGTGCCAAGGCGCGAGCACTACTCAATGGCCGGACATACGTCTCACCCGAAGATGTGGCGGCACTGGCCGCTCCGGTCCTCAGGCACCGCATCGTGACCAACTTTGCGGCGGAGAGCGAAGGAATCAACACTGACAAAGTCGTGGAAGAACTGCTCAAAGTGACACCCAGCAAGGAAGGCGAGCTGACTCGTGACCCAAGACTTCAGAAGATTTTTGCCGCCTGAGGCCGTGGCAAGGGTCTCTCGTCTGGAGATTCTCGCGAGGAATGTCGTCGAAGGATTTCTGAACGGGATGCACCGCAGTCCGTACTTTGGTCAATCTGTTGAGTTCGCACAGCACCGGGAATATGTTTCAGGGGATGATCTGAGACGTATTGACTGGAAGGCCTGGTCAAAGACCGACAAGTATTACGTCAAGCAGTACGAAGAGGAAACCAATCTTCGCACGACGCTGGTCGTTGATCTTTCCGAATCCATGCAATTTGGGTCGAAAGGCAAGACCAAGCACGAATTTGCGGTGCAGATTGCGGCGGTCCTCTCATTATTGCTCCTCAAACAGCATGATGCCGTGAGTCTGGTGACGTTTGACGACTCGATTCGCACTCAGATTCCCATGAGCAGCAAGAAGACTCAGCTGCACGACATTCTCATGGGGTTATCCAACGAACAACCTGCCAAGAAAACAAATCTTTCCGACATTCTGGCCCAGGTGGCAGATCAGGAATCCCGCAAAGGGCTCATCATTCTCGTATCAGATTTGCTGGCAGATCGCGAAGGGCTGAAAAAGGGATTACGACTATTAAGGTTTCGCGGCCACGATGTGATGTTGTTTCACGTCCTTGATGATGCGGAACTCGACTTTGAGTTCAGCGGCCCTACGAAATTTGAAGGTTTGGAAGATTCGGGAGAACTGGTCTGTGATCCCAGGTCACTCAGGGAAGGTTACCTGGCTGCTATGAAAACTTACCTGGATGACATCCGTAAGCATTGCGCCAAATTTGTGATTGATTACCAGATTGTCAGACCCAGTGAGAATCTGGATGCTGTTTTATTGCATTACATGAATCACCGCATGGGAATGCACCAGAGTCAGCGAAAATGAAGTTTTCTATTGATGTTTGAGGGGGAACTCCAACCATCTCCCATGTGATGACTCACATGTTGATTGTTGAACCAAGCCATGGGGCTCATGGGGTTTCAGTGTTTTGAATTTTGTTTGTGTTGATTGTGAAGTTCAAGTAGGGATGCTGACAGTGGTCTATGACTGCATGCCTGACCGGTAACCCGGTCTGGAAACAGTCCATAACCAACTGAGTGCGGATGCAAGATGACGTGGCTTTCTTCGCTATTTTTCAATCCTTCGATTGCACTGATGGGCGCCGGGCTCATCGCTGTGCCACTCATTATCCATCTCATCAATCGAGTGCGATATCGACGGGTTCAGTTTGCAGCCATGGAGTTTCTGCTCCAGGCAGAACAGCGAAATCGTCAACGTCTGTTGATTGAACAATTGCTCCTGCTTCTGCTGAGGACATTAATCGTCCTGGCACTCCTGCTGCTTATTGCGAGGCTGGTGCTCGATCCTTCACAGTTCGCGCTCTTTCGCGAATCGCGGACACATCACGTCGTGCTGGTGGATGACAGTGCCTCAACCCGTGAGCGACGTGGAGAAACCACGGCCTGGGCTGAAGGTCTTGGAGTCATTCGAAAACTGGCGGCAGAAGGTGCCCGCCGTCCGCAGACCCAGAGATTGACGGTCTTACTCGCCTCACGACCTGATAAGCCCTTACTGACTGACCGGGATGTCAATCAGCCACTGGTTGAAGAACTCGCGTCGCGACTCGACCCTGTCTCCTTTAAGCCGACTCATCAACGGGTCGATTTCCTTAAAGGGATCCAGTCGGCGAGTGATCTATTGTTGGCTGACAAAGCCGGCGTGAGGGAACTACACGTTATTTCTGATTATCGCTCGCGCGACTGGAACGATCAGAAACCACTGGCTCAGGCCATGGAAACGCTGGCCGAAGCCGACGTGGGAATCCATTTAATTCGCACCACCCCTCAGGCCGGTCCCAATCTGGCAATTACGAGGCTCGATGGTGCTGTCTCCACAGCCGCCGCTGGTGTTCCACTCCGATTAACTGCCGGGATCACCAACTTTGGTACTGAAGTCGTCACCGATGTTCGGGCTTCAATCTACGACAACGGAGTCAAGACACCCACCACTGTCATTTTTGACCGCATCGAACCCGGTACAGAAGTTCTCCACGAAGTGGACCTGCAATTCCCTTCACCTGGTTATCGCCGAGTTGAAATTCGCCTCGATGCCGATGGGTATCCGGTCGATAATGTGCGGCACTTAAGTGTCAATGTTTCGGCAGCGATTCCCGTGTTGATTGTCGATGGTGATCCCGCTGGTGACGCCGCCTCGTATGTTGCGGATGCCCTCGCTGCTGACCCAGCGGCAACGGGCTTTCAGACCACGATCGATAACCCGGACATTCTGCGTCGCAGGCCCTTGGACGATTACCGCTGTATCTATCTGCTCAATGTGGGCGAACTGCCGCCGGATTCTCTCGACTATCTGGAGAAGTATGTCCGCCGGGGTGGTGCCTTGATGATGGCTCTGGGGGATTCTGTCCGCAGTGAAGCATTCAATCGGGTCTTTCATCGCGAGGGTGAAGGGTTATCACCTTTGCCTCTGGGAAATGCTCCCCTCGAATTTGCTACTGATGTCACATCCACAGAACCCGATCTCAAAGCGGGAAAGCATCCGGCATTCGCGATTCTCCAGGGGGATGACAACCCTTTTCTCGATGCTGTTCATATTCAAAAACTCTTTGAGCCAGCGGTTGGCTGGGAAGTCGATGACGTTGTCCGTGGTGACAATGTCAAAACCATTGCCAAACATAAGAGTGGCCGCCCCGTCATGCTGGAGAAGCCCTACGGTGCAGGGAAGGTAACTTTGCTGTTGACCACAGCCCAGCCAGCGTGGAATGACTGGGCACTGAACCCGTCCTATGTCGTCTTTCAGCTCGATCTGCTCAAATCGCTGATTTCCTCCGACAAGAACGAAGCTTTAAGAGTCACGGGTGAACCAATCCTGCTCTCTCTTGACCCGGCTCTCTACACCGATCAGGTCGAGTTGTCGATCCCTGATATTGACGGTCAGAGAACTGTGAGGCTGCAGGCTTCTCCTCAAGACAGCCAGACCTCCGCCTCCAGCAAACCCAAGGGAAATGACGCTTCGACATCCACCCGACCAGATACGACTCCAGCCTCTAATCAAAACGCCGCAGGTGGTATTCGGCTGGTCGTCGAAGAGAAAGAGACCGATTTGCCCGGCATCTACAGCGTTCGCCTGACAACCCAGAATCAGACCACCGAAGAGAAACTTTACGCCTATAATGTGCCGCTGGAAGAGAGCCAGCTGGCAGTCATTTCTGTCGATTCCTTGCGGAAAACAATGGGCAATAACGAAAAACTATCGATTCATGAGGCACAGGATGTCTCCTGGATCGAAGGGGAAGAGGCAGGTTCGGAACTTCGTACCAGTTTGCTGGCGGCGCTCGTGATTCTTCTGCTGGCTGAGCAGTGGCTCAGTTATCGACTCAGTTACCACCCGGCGAAAGGTCAGGTGGCGCGATGAACCTGTGGCCTCAATTATTTCAAATGCTTCCCGTGGCGCAATCCGTCGACAGCCAGTCTTCAAAGACCGGGGCCGATACGATTATTCCGGCAGGAACCATCGGTTCAACACCGACTGACTCAACCATCACTATGGTCGAGTGGGGTTGGCCTGAAGATCCACTCACATGGGCCATTTTGCTGGCGGCTGGAGTTGCCATTACCGCGTATGTGGTCTGGCTGTATCGTCGGGATACGACTGAGACAGGCCTGGCAACCCGCATCTGGTTGACAGCGCTTCGCCTGGCGATGTTCGCTGGTCTACTGCTCATCTGGCTCAACCCCCAAGAACGCACACAAGAGTCGATGACCCGCCCTTCGAGAGTGGCGATTATTGTGGATCGATCCCTGTCGATGAGGCATCCGGCCATCGATGCTTCAGCGAACATCTCAGCGTCAGCTGAGTCAGAACCCAAAGCAACACCCACTCAACCTGCTGTCGATTCGACGGCCACTCGATCAGAACTTGTGAAAAAGCTTCTGGCTGATTCGCCCATGCTCGAAGCTTTGCGGCAACAGCACGAAGTTTCTGTTTTCATGTTCGATTCCACATTACAAGGGCCAGTCGTCACACTCCCCGTCAAACCTTCGGTGACTGAGAGCAACGCCTCCGCCAATGCCAACACAGCCGAAGCCACAGACGACAAATCGGCCACTCCTGTTGCCTGGGATGAGATTCTGGCTCCCAAAGGACTGGAAACACGTCTGGGAGAATCGCTGAGTGATGCTGTCCGTCAACTGGCGGGGCGAACGCTCTCGGGGATGCTGGTGATCAGTGATGGCTCGAACAATGCCGGCATCGATCTCGATGCGGCCCGTGATCGAGCCCTTTCTCAAAAAGTGAAGCTCATCACCCTCGGAGTGGGAGGAACAGAACCTCCCAGAAATGTCCAGGTTGCCGATCTGCAGGCGCCAACCGATGTTCAGGTTGGCGATCCCTTTGACGTAGTTGCCTTTGTGACTGCACAAGGGTTAACCGGACAGAAGGTGCTGGTCGAACTGGTTTCGAGCACCACCGAAGACCCCGCAGAGACCATTGTGGCCAGCCAGGAAATGGTCGTCAGTGGCGACAACCTACCCATGGAAGCCAAGTTTCCACTCAAGGCCGGAAAGACCGGCTCCACCCGATATACGATTCGCGCACAACCGGTGGTCGCACAACAGGAAATCAATATTGAAGATAATCGACAATCGTTGACCATCAATGCTCTCGACAAGCCCACAAGAGTGTTGCTCGTGGCCGGCGGCCCGATGCGCGATTACCAGTTCGTAAGAAACCTGCTGTTTCGACACAAAGGGATCGACGTCGATGTCCTGCTGCAAACTTCGGCTACAGGAACCAGCCAGGAATCTGACAATCTGCTGACGGCGTTTCCGACAACTCGTGAAGAGCTTTACAGCTACGACGTCATGATTGCTTTCGACCCGGATTGGCGATTGATTCCCCCGGAATCGATTGACCTGCTTTACGACTGGGTCTTCCAGGAAGCGGGGGGGCTGATTGTCATTGCCGGTGATGTCAATACCCTGCAAGTCGCCGCAGTGTCAGCTTCCACAGCCGAACAGAGTGCGCTGGGTAAGCAGTTGATGAAACTGCAGGAGCTGTATCCCGTCATTCTGAATTCGTACCTTTCCGACCTGCGATTTGATCAGGAACATTCACAGCCTTGGCCTTTGGCATTTACTCCGGAAGGCGAAGCTGCCAGCTTCCTGCAATTGACCGATGAAGCCACCTCTTCGCAGGCACGCTGGAAGGAGTTTGCCGGATTCTACAAGTGCTACCCTACCAGCGGGCCGAAAGCCGGTGCGACGGTCTACAGTCGCTTTTCGGATCCACGGTCAGAATCAGCGATTTTGATGGCATCTCAATTTTTTGGCCAAGGCCGGACGTTCTACCTGGGCAGTGGAGAGATGTGGCGACTGCGTTCTGTCGACGATGAGGACTATGATCGTTTCTGGATCAAAACGATTCGGGAGTTTTCTCAGGGTCGACTGAAACGAGGGAATCGCCGCGGACTCTTAATGCCCGAAACCCGCAAAATTGCCTTGGGGCAGACGGCTCGTATCCGTGCCAGGCTTCTTGACGCTCAATTTCAACCTCTCTCGGCTCCTTCGGTCCCTCTCCAGTTGATTGATCCGTCAGGGCGACCGGTTGTTCCACCCCGCTCATTAGTTGCAGATCCCAATCGGCCCGGGGAGTTTGTTGGCGACTTCCGTGCCTCGCTGGCAGGTGTCTACAAGCTCTCTGTCGAGATACCGCAGTCTTCCGAGTTGCTGCAGGAGGAGGTCTCGGTCGCACTTCCCAAACTGGAGGATGAAAATATCCGTCAGAACGTCGTGGGCCTCAAGAATCTTGCCGAAGGTACTGGCGGTGCTTACTTCAATTTGAACGATCTCAATCTTTCTGCCGCCAAGACGGTTGCTGTGAATGAATCTGGCATTGATCGAATTGCCGCATTATTGCCCAATCGGTCGGAACAAATTCTGATTGACCAGCGTCTGAAAACATTGTGGGATCGAGAGTGGGTACTTTTTGTGCTGGTTGGACTGATTTCTGCCGAGTGGCTGACCAGAAAGCTGATCAAACTCGCCTGAAAATTCTTGTGACTTCGTTCTCTCATTAAAAGCCTGCTGAATCGATGGTTATGTCGCAAGCTCCCAGTTCCGAAACATCTGTCGCCAGCTCACCAGCCATGAAACCAGCGGCTGGAGGGATCACGATCCGGCAGATCCTCTCACAATTGCGCAGTTCAATTCGCAGATACCTCTTCTGGCAAGGGTTTTTGGGAACTTTAGCACTGGTGGCGCTCTGGTTCTGGGGAAGTTTTCTGCTCGATGAATTTGTCTTTTCACTCACCCGCTTTGAAATTCCCCGCTGGCTTCGTGCTCTACTGCTGGTGACCGCCCTCGGTGGCACAGCCTTGTTCGCTCTGTGGAAACTCGGGACAGCCATGGCCCGTCAGCTCAATGAGCGGGCTCTGTCCCTGGTTCTCGAGCGACGCTTCCCTCAGTTGGATAGCCGGCTGATTCTGGCGGTTGAAGCCAATGCCGGGCAGGTACCTGCGGTTTCACCCATGCACGATGCGATGGTGGCCCGAACTCTTGAGCGGGCGAATCAGGATGTGACCACACTCGATCTGGGCCAGGTTTTTAACCCCTCGCCATTTCGCCGGTCGAGCCTGCTCGCTTCGATTCTCTGGGTACCGATCGCACTTTTGGCTGTCATGAATTTCGGTGCCGTGGCTGCCTGGGCAAATGGGTATTTGAAGCTTTCCGAAACTTATCGTGATCGGCAAACGGAACTGATTCCTTATGTTCTGGCGCAGCCGGGAGAGCGAAAAGTTCCGTTCAAAAAGGGTGTTTATCGTCACCCGAAAGGTTCCGATCTGACATTGCAGATTGAGACCGCGGAAGGAAAACTTGCCCCACCCAGAGTTCGCCTCGATTATCGGCTCAATCAAGGTCGCGGCAGTGGGCGGACTTATCTGCAGGTCGACAGCACTGGCCAGTCATCACATACCTTCACATCATTGCTGGATGACACCAGCATCTGGTTGACGGGCGGAGATTACACCACATTGTCACCCCTGCAAATTCAGGTTGTCGATCCGCCGATTGTCTCCGGTTTGTCGATTAACCTTAAATATCCTGCTTATACAGGATTGAATACAGGAGATGGCTTCACCTCGATACCGGTGATCGGAACAGAAGCCAGTTTGCCACTGGAATCGACATTCGAGTTGCAGATTACAGCTCCGCAGCCACTGAGCGAAGTTCGCTGCGAACTGCAGGCGGGGCCTCTTCGCTATGAAGTTCTGGCCAACCAACTGAATTCTCAGCCTCAAATCGAAATTCTCCCGGCCGCCATTGCTGGCCAAAGCCGAAAACCGACTCGCTTGCCTGAAAACCTTGCAAAGGCTGCTGTTCGAGAAGGCGGGAAGACACTTGCCATCCCCTTCCGACTACATCACAAGGCCAGTGAACTGCTGGAGAAACAGGCTGCAGGCGAAACACTCGAACTGATTGAGAACGCGATCCCGCTCCCACCGGATACTCTTTTCCGGTTGTGGCTGGTCGATGCCGAAGGAATCGCCGCCACCGAGCCGGCCAAGCTGCTGCTCAAAGGGATCCCTGACGAAGCCCCTCAAGTGGAAACAGCCTTAAGGGGCATTGGCACATCGATTACGCGGTTGGCCAGAATTCCTGTCACTGGCGAAGTCAACGACGATTACGGCGTGGATCGCATCTGGTTTGAGTATTCAGTCGATGCCGATACCACACTGAAAGAACAACCTCTCGGCGATTATCGCTCGAATCGCCAGAAACGAGTTCAGTTAGAACGATCCGCAGCAGAGCCTTATGTCCGTTTTGATGTTCTACCGCTCGACCTGGCCATCAAGCAGAAACTGACGATCAGCACCGTAGCCGCCGATGCCAATGACGTTGCTGATGTCGGGCCCAACGTCGGACGAGGTCAGCGTTTTGTCTTTACGATTGTCTCTCCCGAAGAATTACTTTCGATCCTTTATGCCCGGGAAATCAACGAGCGAAAGCGATTCGAGCAACTGATTTCGGAAGTTCAAAGACTCCGCGATGATCTGGTACGACATCGCGACATGATTGCCGCCAGCCGGGCTGAACCACCTCCCGCCGACAAAAGCGAATTGCTGCAATCGATCGCCGGTTGTGGAGAAAGATCTTTGTACGCCATCCGTCAGGCGGCTCAGTCAACCGACTCCGTACGACAGACTTTCCGGGAAATCCGGGAGGAACTGGTTAATAACAGTGTCGACACACCCCAGATGCTGGACCGCATCGACCGCAAGATTGTCGATCCGCTCAGCCGGCTCATGGATCAGGATTTTCCCTCCATCGACGCCACGATCGGACTTTTCCGGCTGGCGAATGAACAGGGTTCCGACCCGACAGCCCCCGTGGAAGATGCAATTTTACAGATTCAGGGCTTGCTCGAAACATTGGATCAGGTTTTGCTGGAGATGAGAAAGCTCGAAACTTTTCATGAGGCACTCGAATTACTTAAGGCCATCATTGGCGAACAGGACGATCTGGCAGAAAAAACCAAACAGCGCCGAAAAGCCCAGGCACTGAAAGCCCTGGAAGACTAGAACGGAATCCGAAGGGGAGGGACAATGAATTCCATAACGGACGATCAAACAGAAAACGTCTCTTCATTGTTCGCCGCCCAAAAAGCGTCTCTCGCGAAAAAAGCCTCTGCATGGGGTAGAAATCGGATCTTTATGCCCGCACGTTATTCGCGAATCGTGGCTCTGGCTGTCTGGGTTCTGGCCATACTGGTCAACTTTTGGCCGTCACTGATTCTCGAGGGGCAGGAACCACCAGCAGGTCAGCCACAAACTTCCGCGGAACTGGCAACATCCCAGGATGCGTTGGCTGCCCGGTATCAGCGTTTTGAAAATACGCTGCAGCAGTTGGCAGAATATTTGCGAAAGACCGATCCGGCCCGGGCTGATTTGATTGTGCGGGCCATTGGGAAGAGTAAAGAAACCCGCGTTCCTGACCAAATGGAAGCCCTCGTCGAACTGTTGAAACAGGAGCGGCTGGGTGATGCCATTTCTCGACAGCAGGATCTCTCTGTGCAAATGGCTGCACTTTTAGAACTGCTTCAAAGCGAAGACCGCCGCGACGAAATCGAACGCGAACGGGCACGCGTGCAGGACCTGATCAAAGACGTCAATAAGCTCATCGGCCAGCAACAGGATACTCGTTCTGCAACCGAACGAGGCGGCCCTCTGGGCGACATCGAAAAGCGACAATCCAAAATCGCCGAAGATGCCCGCAAACTGACTCAAAAAATCGATCAGCAGGATGCAGCCAAGCGATCATCGAGCCCATCGCAGAGAAAAGGCGACTCTTCCGAAAGCAGTGAAAAACCGTCGGATGGGAGTGAATCCAAAGATGGCGATCCCTCCAAGCCTGATTCTGGTGATTCGGAATCCAAGGATCCGATGAACAGCTCTGACGAAAAGAAGGGCTCAGAGGGTAAGGAAGGCCAATCTTCCGGGAAGAATGGCAAAGAAAAATCACCAGATTCGAAAACGCCACCGGAAGGCAAAAATGGCAAACCTTCGGAAAGCGAAGGTCAAGATCCCAAAGACCCTGCTTCTGAAAAGAAGCCGGGGGATTCTCCAGGCGATCCATCAAATGGAAAGCCGTCCGAGGGGAAACCATCCGAAGGAAAACCGTCTGAGGGAAAGCCTTCCCAAGGTAAGCCCTCTCAGGGTAAGCCATCTCAAGGCAAGCCCTCCCAAGGAAAACCATCGGAAGGCCAGCCCTCTGAAAGTCAGCCTTCGGAATCAGGGGATTCAGGTCAGTCTTCTCCGTCAAAAGATGAGAATGGCAAACAGCCTGAGAAAACACCCGGCCGTGACGAAGTCGAGCAATCAATTCGGGCCATGGATAAAGCGATCGAAGAGCTCCGCAAAAAAAATGCTGGCGGCGCTTCGGATCAACAGGACAAGGCACTGACCGATCTGATCAAAGCCCGCGAAAAACTCGAAGAGATCTTGCGACAACTGCGTGAAGAAGAGCGCGAGCTCATGCTGGCGGCCCTCGAATCCCGCTTCCGGGAAATGCTGGCCCGGGAAATCGCCATTTACAACAGCACCATGGGGTTAGCTTCTGTTCCTGAAAAACAGAGAACCGATCGTCATCGTTCACGGGCTCTTGAACTCTCTCGACAGCAGAATGAACTGGTGCTCGAAGCGTCCAAGGCCTTGACGCTCCTCCGCGAAGAAGGCTCTTCAATTGCCTTCCCGGAAACCGTCGAGCAAATTCAAGCGGATATGAAGACCATTTCTCAGCGACTCGAAAGAGCTGATGTCGCCACGCTGACGCAGCAGATTGAAAAGGACGTGATTGAAGCTCTCGAAGAACTCGTCGATGCCTTAAGGCAGGAAATGGAAAAAATGAAAGACGAGAAACAGCAGCAACAACAGCAGCAGCAGCAACAGCAACAACAGAAGGCACTGGTCAATCAGCTGGCTGAGTTGAAGCTGCTGCGTTCACTTCAGTACCGCGTGAATCGACGCACGAAACTCATTGGGCGTCTTGTGGATGGTGAACAAGCCATCGATAACGACATGATTGGTCAATTGCGAGAACTCGGGCTGCGGCAAGAGCAGGTTCGAAAAGCCACTTACGATCTTGCCACAGGAAGGAATGAGTAATGTCGTCATTCACTTTCACGGATTTTTTCACGCGAACTTCGCCAGCCGGAGACGCGACACGACTCCAGAACCATCGATCTCCGTGTTGGCAGGTGAGTCTGTTGAGCATCTGCTTCTGGATGCTGACGGGTTCATTGGTGGCCCCATCAACCTTTGCGCAAGAATCGTCTGTCGATGTTTTTGCTCCTCCCTCAGCAACCATAGTTGAGACCAAGCTCAGGCAAAGTCTCCTGAATCTGAAGAATCCTCCTGCCGATCTGGAATCCCTAATTGCGCCATTTCAGGAAGCGACAGACGTCGATTCCCGACTGCTGAAAGTGGTTCAGATTGCCGCCAGTGCAGATCCTGAGATTGGCCGACTGGTCGCCCAGTGCAATCAGCCCACACTGACCCCAGATCCAGCACGGATCCCAGATCCAGCCCAGTGGTCAGCCATGATGAGCCGCAGTGATCTTACGCCTTTTCTCAAGTCCAATCTCGCCTTGTATTACGGAAGATATCTTGTTGAGCGGCAGTTGTATGATGAAGCCCAGCTGGAGCTGGCGGCAACCGATGCTCGCGAAGTTGTCTCGCCCGCCACTCTGTTTTTTTTCCGAGCCGTTGTGGCCCAGGCTTTACTTGATATCGAGAACTGCCGGTTAGCTCTGAATCAGCTGCTCGAAAAGACTCAGGATTCTCCATTACGTTATCGCTCGACAGCTGAGTTGATCAAAGCCGATCTCGATGCTTTCGAAGCGAAGTCGCTAGGAGAAGTCGCTCGATTAATGGCCGATTCCCGCCGTCGGCTGGATCTGGGCCGCGCGGGTGAAAAAGTGCAGGGAGTTCAGGAAAAGATCATCACGAACCTCGATGAACTCATCAAAAAGATCGAGCAGCAGATGGGTGGAGGCGGCGGTGGTGGTGGCGGTGAAGGTGGAAACTCCAACGAAAGTGGGGGTGCTGCTGAAGACAGCTCTGTCAAAGGGGCAACAGCCCCCGGTGAAAGCGAAAAGAAAAAGTTCTCCAAAGACGGAGCCTGGGGGAATCTTCCCGAAAAGCAGCAGGCTGAAGCCCGTAATATCATCAGTCGGAGCTTTCCTCCGAATTACGGCCGAGCGATCGATGCCTACTCGAAAAAACTGGCCAATCGCCCGGCGAAACCATCCCCATGAAATCCAAGCACCTCTCACACAAATCAACTGATCGCTCCGAGTTTTTACGAAACCTGGTGGATCGAGAGCCTGAAAAACCACTGAAAATTCTGTGATGCTGCCGGAGTAGAAACTTATGCGAGGGATTTCGCTTATCGTTCAATCAGCCACCAGATTTTCCGTGGTCACTAATGGATTGTTTCTGGCAATCTGGTCGGTGACACCCTCACTTCTGATCGCGGCTGAACTCCCTGTGGCCGTTGAACTCCTGTCAGGAACAGTCACAAATGCCGAACTTGTGCAGCTCAACGAGACCATTGCAAAACTCAAGCAGCCAGAAGGCGTTATTGAGGTTCCCCTCTCTCAAGTCCTGACTTTGAAGCAGGCCACCGCTTCAAAACCACCGCGTACTGTTGAAGCTGAAAAAGCCCTGACAGATGCCGCGCTTCGCGATGGCAGTCGCCTCAAACTCAGCAGCCTGAGCCTGCAGGAGAGTCGTCTACTGGGGAAGCATCCGGTCTGGGGCGAGATGGAGTTTGGGCGAAATGAAGTCACTTCCCTCAGGCTGGCTGCCACCGATACGAAAGTCGATGCCGCCTGGAAAGAACTTTCGAGCCGAGACTTAACGCGTGATCTTGTCGTTCTGCGGAAAGGTGATGTTCTTGATCATCTGGAAGGGACTGTTATTGGCATTGGTGAGAAAACCATTCAGTTCTTGCTCGATGGGGATGAAGTCCCTGTTAAAAGGGAACGTGTTTTTGGAATCGTCCTGGCAAAGGGTGAAGTGCAGAGCCCATCCCTCATTCGATGTGATCTGGACAACAATGAAACGATCCTCGTTGATCAGGTGAGTCTGGCCGACGGAAAGTGGATCCTCTCTCGTCAGGGTCAGAACTACGAAGCGGATCTGGAATACGGCCCGATTTCCATCGATTACAGCTCCGGGAAATTGCTTTATCTCTCAGAGCAGGAGCCTCGATCGGCCAAGTACACGCCTTTTTTCGGCTACACCTGGGAGTACCGGAAAGATCGAAGTTTCGAAGGCAGGCCATTGGCTGTCGGTCAGCGAACTTATCGCAGAGGTCTGGCGATTCACTCGAAGTCAGAAATGACATGGCAATTGGGTGGAGAATTTCGCCGCTTTCAAACCGTCATGGGTTACGACCCGGAAATTTCAACTGCCAGCACCGCACTGGTACGTATTCTGGGTGATGGCAAAGAGTTGCTGAAGGTTGATCTGGTTCGTGGAAACCCGCCACATTCAGTTGATCTGGATATCACAGACATCTCTCAATTGACTATCGTCGTCGACTTTGGAACGGATGAAGTGGATATCGGTGACCGCATTCATTTTGGTAATGCGAAGGTCGTAAAATAATGCAGTACGCAATTCGATTCGATTGTTTTCGTTTGATGATGGTCATTGGTCTGATGATCCCGGCTTTTCCACAACTGCTCACCCGAGCCTTTGCAGATCAGATCGTCCCCGGGAATACATCCCTCTCGAACGATACTCAGGATGCCGGGCAGTCCCAGCCCGAGAAGATTCCTGCGATCGTGAAAGAAGCTGAGCAGAAGCGGATTCAAATGATCCGCGACGTCTCACCTGCAGTTGTCGCCATCTTTTCGAGCTCAGGCGATGGAGGTGGATCGGGCGTTTTGATTTCCCCCGACGGATTCGCTTTGTCGAATTTCCACGTGACCAGTGGTGCTGGCAACTTCATGAAGTGCGGACTCAACGACGGAAAACTCTACGATGCCGTCATCGTAGGAATCGACCCGACAGGCGATGTCGCACTCATTCAACTGCAAGGACGCCAGGATTTTCCCTTTGCCCGGATGGGAAACAGTGATCTGCTGAAACCTGGGGATGCCGTTTTCGCGATGGGAAACCCGTTTCTTCTGGCCACGGATTTCACTCCCACCATCACCGCAGGGATTGTGAGCGGCCTGCATCGATACCAATATCCTGCGGGAACATTTTTAGAGTACGCCGACTGTATACAGACCGATGCTTCCATCAACCCTGGTAACTCAGGGGGGCCACTGTTCAATCTGCAGGGTGAACTGATCGGGATTAACGGCCGGGGATCATTCGAGAAGCGTGGCCGTGTGAATTCAGGGGCCGGATACGCGATTTCGATCAATCAGATCCGGTACTTTCTGGGCCACTTGAAGTCGGGACGAATTGTCGATCACGCCACTTTGGGTGCCACAGTTCGCTCGGGATCATCACGAGAAGTCCTTGTCGATCAGGTGCTAGAAGGTTCGAGTGCCTGGAACGCCGGTCTTCGAGAAGGTGATGAAATTGTCACCTTTGCCGGACGCCCGATGGGAAGTGTCAACCAGTTCAAGAATGTGCTGGGGATCTTTCCTAAAGGTTGGTCACTCCCCATGGTTTACCGCCGGGATGGGCAGAAGCAGGAGATTCTTGTTGAACTGGCCGCTTTGCATACCGATACGGAACTGATGGAATTTGCCTCAGGTGGCGCAGCCCGTCCTGCAGAAAAACCCGGGCAGCCCAAACCCGGTCAACCCAAACCGGGAGAAAAGCCGACTCCTCAAGAGTCTCCCCCGGAAGGACACTCAGAGAAGCCTGCTGAAAAGCTTTCTCCAGAGCTTAAAAAGCTCTTCCAATCGAAAGCCGGATTTACCAACTATCACTTCAATCAACGGGAACAGAAACGCCTCATCGGGCATTTGGCGAGTCTCTCTGGTTGGCGGGGTGCCACTGGTTTGTGGAAGTTCGCAGGGGACGACGCCAAAGGTACGAATCTTTCGCTGATTCTTTCGCCAGATGGTGCTGGCATGCAGTGGGGTGAAACTCCGTTTCTTCAGCCCGCTGCAGGAGCCAACTGGATTGATGAACCACCATCCAGCGGAGGATTTCTTGCTGCTATGCTGCACTGGAAATGGCTGCTGACCGAAGGCCCGGAGGCATTTTCTGACGTCTACTATCTGGGTACACAACCCCTGGATGGCCAATTGGGTGATGCTCTTAACACCCAACTTTACGATGCACTGGTTCTCTCGAAGACCGGGGCTACCATGACAGTCTTCTTCCGTGAGGATGGAGTGATTGCCGGCTTTGATTTTAAGGCCTCCCGCGACCAGCCAACCTGCAATATCAGGTTCTCTTCATGGGGGACACTCGGCGGCCACCCCTTTCCACAAGTGCTCAAAGTCTCATCTTCTGGTCGTTCTTTTGGTGAATTCACGCTGAAAACCTTCGAGCAGAAATCCTCCACTTCCAGCGAGGCCACTCGATGAAACATCACGCCTTGCACCTCCGAAAAATGCTCCACACAAACCGGTGGATCTCCAAAAGTGACCTCCACGGACCAGGCCTGGCCTGGCTGATGAGTATCTGTTTCTTACTTTGCGGCTCACAGTTTCTGCCAGCTGCAGATGACGAAATGATTACCGAAGTTCAGCCGAAACTGGTCAAGATCTTCGGGGCCGGAGGGTTGAGAAATCTGTATTCGTACAACACGGGGTTTTTAATCTCATCGGAAGGTCACATAGCCACAATCTGGAATCATGTTCTCGACCAGAACACCGTCACCGTTATCCTGCATGATGGTCGCCGTTACGAAGGCAAGGTTCTGGGGGCGGAACCAGGTCTGGATCTGGCGATCGTCAAAATTGATGAAACGCAGCTTGAACATTTCGAGATTGGTGACCCCTCGTCAGGATCGCCATTTCCTCTGGCTGCTCCCGGAACTCGCATTGTCGCCTTCAGCAATATGTTCAAAGTCGCCACTGGTGATGAACCTGTCTCGGTCATTCAAGGAGTGATTGCTGCCCGGACAAAGTTGCCCACGCGTCGCGGAGCTTACGAATCTTCTTTTCCGGGTGAAGTCTATGTGATTGATGCGATCACCAATAACCCCGGTGCCGGTGGAGGAATTGTGACGACCGTCGATGGTCGATTGTTAGGCATGATCGGAAAAGAGGTCAAAAATGCCGACCTGAATACCTGGGTCAACTATGCGATTCCCATTTCGCATTTGCAGCAGGCCATGACTGAGATCATGACTGGCAACTTCCGCAGTTCGAAAAACACGGATGACGATAAAAAACCTGCCGGGCAAGTCCCACTGTTTCACTCGACTGACTTCGGGATCGTCATGCTCCCAAATGTCGTCCCCAGAACACCAGCCTACGTGGATCGAATTCTTCCTGGATCCGCCGCCGAGGTCGCTGGTCTCAAACCCAATGATCTGATTCTGTTTGTCGGGGATGAACTCATTCAATCCTGCGGCGAATTTCTGGATCAGATCGGTCGGCTCGAAAGTGGCGGCAAAGTGAAACTGATTGTTCGCCGGGAGAATGCGCTCATCACTACGGAACTCCCCATCCCTCGGAAATCAAGACCTCCTGCAAAACCACTCAGGTAGATCCATCGTTCCTTAGCGGGGTATACCTCGGAAGTACCCGCGAAGACTGATGCTGTGACCTGTCAATTGAATGTCGTGAGACCGTTATGAATCTGCTGCTTCCATGGCCTCTCCAGGTTTTTCGAGCAAGTATTGCAGCCTTGGGTTTAGCCATCGTAACCAGTTTTTCTATGGTACTGGCCCAGACTGAGACGGTTGTCGTTGCAGAAAATGCTGGTGCAGCCACGCAAAAAGAGCTGGAACTGGCCGAGGAGAGAGTCTTTCGGCTCGCGACTACACTGATTGCACCCTCGATTGTACGGATTGAAACCGTCGGTGGATTGGATGAAGTGGATGGCATTCTGGCGGTCAATGGCTCGACCACGGGCGTGATCGTGGGAAGTGACGGCTGGATTGTCACCAGTGCTTTTAATTTCATTTCGAAACCCACATCAATTCTGATCACTCTTCCCGATGGCCGGAAGTTTCCCGCCAAGCTGACTGCCACCGATACGCTGAGGATGCTCGCCTTATTGAAAATTGATGCCAGCGAACTCCCCACACCCATCATTGCCCCACCAGAATCCGTAGAAGTCGGTGCCTGGGCTCTGGCTTTGGGGCGCTCGTTATCGCCGGATCAACCTAGTGTTTCAATTGGAGTAATCAGTGCCAAAGAGCGTGTCTGGGGAAAGGCGATTCAGACCGATGCCAAAGTCTCTCCAGTGAACTATGGCGGCCCTCTGATCGATCTCGAAGGTCGCATGACGGGCCTGCTGGTACCTCTCTCACCTCAATCACAGACTGTTTCCGCAGGCTTTGAGTGGTACGATTCAGGAATCGGCTTTGCCATCCCCGCAGCGGATGTGATGCAGGCCTTACCCCGGATGCAGGCTGGCGAAAATCTGCGGCCAGGATTGATGGGTATCTCGTTCACCGGAAACGATCTTTCTGGTGATGCCCCTGTGGTGGAGAGAGTCCGCTTTCAATCACCGGCGGCGGCCGCAGGAATTCTGGTCAATGATGTGATTGTTGCGGCTGACAACATCCCTATTGCCAGGCTGGGAAATCTCAAGCATGTCCTGGGACGCAAATACGCCGGCGACCAACTCCAGCTCAAAATCCTGCGTAAGAAGGATCCACTGGAAGTGACGATTCCGCTGGTGGCCGAGATTCCTCCATGGGATGAGGCGACGGCTGGCTTTCTGCTCAAACGAAACTCTTTATCGACTGATGCTGAATCCGAAAAAGAGAAACTCATCGTCAGAGCGGTCTTTCCGAATAGCCCGGCCATGTCAGGTGGTCTCCTGGCTGGTGACGAGATTCTCGCCATCGATGGGGAGTCTGTCGCAACTGCCGATTCACTGCGGAAACTTCTGGATCGACGCAAACCTGGAGACCAGCCTCGGTTCACCCTCCGCCGCCAGAATCAAAATGGTCAGGCCGAAGAAGTCCAGGTTTCCATCACGTTGGCAGGTCAACCATTTCCTGTCCCTGGAGAACTGCCTGCGATTACGAACGATAAGCCTCTCGCTGAAGGCGAGAATGCTCCCAAAGCCAAAGGCCGTTTTCTTGAGAAGCTGGCCGTCAATGGCCGCGAGTATTGGGGTTATGCTCCCGCGAGTGCTGCTGGCAAACAGCCGCATGGGTTGATTGTCTGGCTGCATCCCTCAGGAAACTCAATGGAGGCGGCTGTGCTCAAAAGCTTGAAGGTGGAATGTGACCGCCGCCAGATCATGCTGGTGGGCCCCAAAGCTGAGGGGAAGGGCTGGACTCCCGAAGATGTCGATTTCGTCAAAGCACTTGTGGAACATCTGCGAAGTGAATATCCCGTCGATCCCAGCCGCATTGTGGTGATGGGACAGACAGATTCCACGAAACTGGCTTCTTTTCTGGTCTTTAAGGATCCCTCGATCTATCGTGGAGCCATTCTTGTGGGTGGGCCCACCGCAGGGCAGCCACCCGAGCGGGATCCTGCTGCTCGGCTGCACCTGAACCTTACTATTCCCGAAGGAAGCCGTTCTGCCGATGGTCTCAAAAAGCTGGTCGAATCTCTCAAGAAGCAAAAATCAGCTGTTTCAACCATTTTTGCCTCTGGCGACGGAAGTGAATTCCCGGATGGAACCTGGGCCGAGCAAATCGGCATCTGGATTGATCAGATCGACCGTTTTTAACGGACTTTAATAGAGATCACTGGCCAAGACTTCCAGGCAATCAGTCAGCGATGAGATGCAAAAATCCTGATCAGTCTGCCTCATTCGAGTAGGAATCTGTCGTATGAGGCGCCACAATAGAGAGTACGTGATGTCATCCCGCCATTGATTCAGGGTTGCTGCCGAAAGATCTGGCACCACCTTGAACCGATGCGAATTCTCTCTCGCCAGGTCAGTTCGATGTCTGCTGCAGATCCATTTAACGATCCTCTTGGGGCACGAGAAGCGGAGCTGAAGTTATCTGCTACCAATCGCGAGGCAACGGATCCGATCGAACTCACAAAATCGAATATTGAAGAAAAAATTCTTCGTAGCCCTTTAGGCTCGGTGGCGTTGAATCGCCGCCAATTTCTCGGAAGAAGTGCTCAACAGGCTGCCACTGTGGCGGCGACTGCGACAGGGCTGGCAGTTGCCACAAATACCGTCGCTTCTGCAACAACATCCCATTTGCCTGGCAGTCCGGCAACCGATCCTCGCACGGGTTCAACAGTACTCGAACCAATTAGTGCCGTTCGGTCGATAGATCAACCGCTGCGAATCGGGATTATCGGGCTCAGAAATCAGGGACAGTTACTTCTCAAAGAGTTTGCCAATCTTCCACAGGTCGAAATTGTCGCTCTTTGCGATGTCGACAGCAGGCAGTTTCGCCCTGCACAGGGTCTGCTGACTCGACTGGAGAGACCGCCAGCCAGAGAAGTCGGCCAGTGGCAGGAACTGGTGAACGATCCATCGATCGATGCCATGATCATAGCGACGCCTGATCATTGGCATTTCGCGATGGCGAGTGCAGTTCTCACTGCCAGAAAAGACCTTTATCTCGAAACACCAGTGACTCTCAGACCAGCAGATGCCAGGTTTCTCGCTGATCTGGCCACGGCCAACGGTTGTATTGTTCAGACCGGACTGATTCATCGATCCAGTACAATGTACCAATCGGCGATCAGAGCAATTCAAAGTGGTGTCCTGGGTAAAATTCCTCTGGTCCGTTCGTGGGTCACACATCAAAGGCCTGTGATCGGCCAGCGTGCTCCTGTCTCTACTCCTGCAGGTGTCGATTACCTGTCATGGCTGGGGCCGGCACCTCTGTCACAGTTTCATCCCAATCGCTTTCACCAGAACTGGCAATGGTTCTGGGATTACGGGAATGGCGAACTCGGTGCCTGGGGTGTCCCTCTTTTGGATGTGGCTTTGTGGGGCATGCAACTTGGACTTCCTCAGGAGATCCGTGCCAGTGGTGGTCGGTTGATTGCCCGGGATGATGGCGAAACTCCCGACACGTTGATGGTGGAATACAATTATCCCCAAACGAAACTTCTCTGGGAGCACCGCAGTTGGTCTCCGCATGGATTGGAAGGCCGCAGTGCCGCCACAGCCTTTTATGGCGAAAAGGGGACGCTGATCATCGACCGCGGTGGGTGGAAGATCTATGGCACAGGAGCCAGCCAGAGTGGTGAACCTCAACCGCTCTGGAATCCTCATCTGGCGGACTTTGTGACTTCTATCCAGCAGCGAAAAGAGCCAGCCGCGAATCTGACTGTGGCAGCCAGCAGCACAGCGCTGGCTTTATTAGGGAATGTCGCCTATCGCACCGGCGAGACGATTCATCTGTCAAGCGAACAAACGCTTAGCGAATTGCCCAGGGTTGACCGCCAGTTGCTGACACAGCAGCCGCTGATCGATCGATGAATCCTTCGGACACAGCATCATGCGTCAACATCAGGGCGACTATCACAGTCTCTAAGACTAAAGGCAACCTTAGAAAGCTTGCTGTCCCTGCTGGCCATCGACTCGGTTACGGGCGTTGGTATTCAGACGTTGAATGACCGATGACCCCGTATCCAGTCCATCGCGACCGCCTTCATAGAAGAATCGTGAAAGTTCGATAATGGCGGGCCCCATCAGGAAGAGATAGACCGCCGGCATCAGGCAGAGCACAGTGGGGAAGAGCAGGCGGAATGTGGCCCGATTTCCTTTTTCTTCCGCACGCTGTTTGAGACTTTCCCGCATCGTTTCAGCATATTCAGTCAGGGCACCACTGACACTTGTCCCCATACGGGAAGTCTGCATCAACAGCGACGTAAACGAGTGAACTTCCGGCACATCAACACGCTGGCTGAAGTTTTTCAGCGCGACGTCCATCGAGCCAATTCTCGACTGTTCGTTGATGATCTTCAGTTCCTGCTCCAGGGCCGGGTAGGCACCTTTCATTTCGACGCGAATGCGTTCCAGCGATGCAGGCACCGTCATCCCCTGACTGACACACATATTCAACATATCGAGAAGATCGGGCATGGCCTTTTCGATCTCGTTGCGGCGGTCGCGAGCCTTGTTGCGAACCATCAGTCGCGGGAGCGACCAGCCCACGATCGGCATGAGAACGATGGCACCAATGACAATCGGCTCGAATCGCGGAGGTACGAATAGCAGTAGTACGCCGCAGAAGAGCATGGGAAGAATCATTGCCAGATAACGAACAGCAGAAAAGTTCATCACTGCCCGCGGCGAATAATAACCCGCAGCATAAAGATCCGAGCGGATGGAATCCTGGCGGCTCCCCGCTTCCGGCAAGAGCGAGGCTAGAGCGGGCGTTAATGCGCCAAATGTCATTTCGCCTTGATTGAGTTCATCAGGCAAGTCTTCTGCGAGCACTCGAGGCAAACCCCGGCTGCGATCTCGATAAGTGCTCGATGAATCGACAAAGAGTTTCTCATTTTCCCAGCGGGCAGGGCCACCGGTATTCGCTTTGCCCGCAGGAACATAAGCGGTCTTGAGAATACTGAGACCTTCGGTTGCTGGCGAAATGTCTTCAGTCACTGGCTTCGCGTCGAGTTGAACTGTTGACGGTGTTGTGATGGCCGCTTCTGGCGCTGCGGAATTGGCTTTCGCCAGCGACCACTGGGACTGATCTGCTTCCGAGTTCTCTCTGACAACTTTGCTGCGGGCACTTAACCAGCGCCTGGCCAGACGGTAGAGGAGGATCAGACTGATGATCCCCATGGCCAATAACATCAAATTTGTAAAAGTTAAAGGAAACATGTCTTCTATTCCTTAGCCTGCTCAGAAAAATGCTCTCCGGCAGATTCGGTCAACTCTGAAAAACTTCGATGTAATCAATAACTGATACCGCTCAACCGCAATCGACAATCCATCAGAGTTCTTATGTCCGCTGGCTGTCCCGCAAAATCCTTAACACCCAGATCGTCCCGATCATGGTCAATGTAAAGGCAATAATTGTTCCGTTACGACCCCATGAGCTTCCCATCAACTTGGAGAAGTAATCCGGGTCTCGTAGCGTAAAGAAGATGAGCACGCCTGGCGGCAATACAACCATCAGTAGAGCTGTCGCGCGGCTGGCTGCCGTCATCGCACGCAACCGTCCCAGATACTGAAGTCGATCACGGATTGTTTTCGAAAGTTGCTCGAGCACCCAGACCAGATCACCACCGGTCTGCTGGTGAACGCCGAGCGTCATACAAAACAGTCGTAAAGTCATAAGCCCCGTACGATCCGGGAGGTCGGCGACAGCATCCCTCATCGGCATCCCCATCTGCATACGCCGCACACACAATTGCAATTCATCACCTAGAGGGGAGGGCGTATCAGCTGCCACGAGTTGCAGACACTGCTCCACACTTCGGCCCGTCGTCGCGGCACGCGCCAATTCTTCCAACATCGCTGGTAACTGGCCCAGAATCTGGTTTTGCCGACTCGATCGAACATACATCAGGAAGAACACAGGGAGCAAAAAACCTACAACGGCCGCCAGTGCTGTCGTCAGAAAGTTTTCCTGAAGGACAAAGATAAATCCTCCCACTGTAATACCACCCAGGAGGCAGAGCATCAGCACGATCCCGGGCGAAATCCCAAGCCCGGATTGAAGCATCAACTGATCAAACCAGCGATTGAGTCGCTCACCAGAGCCACTGGCCTGTGGCTGGGCGAACTCTTCACGCGGCTTCAAAATCGATGAGAAATCGACCGGTCGATCAGCGTTTGTAATGGTTGAAGACGCCATAGAACCACAACCTTGAAATCAATGACAGCACATTTCGAGGCATATAAAAATCACTGTTACTCAGCTTATGCAGAGTAGGGTGCATCGTTCGTCTGACTTCCCAGTTCGCGGGCACTGAAGTTCATATGGGGAACTTCGTAGCCGCGAGCGGCCAATTTCTTGAGCATCTCTGGTTCATGGCCTGTCGCGTAGAAAGCTCCTCGAGCGCGACCGTCACTGCCGATACCCGTCATCCGATAGACATAGATATCATTGAGTTCATAGATACCGTCATGATACCCGGTGAGTTCGCTGATACGCATGACTTTGCGCTCACCAGTCCCTAATCGCGTAATATGCACGAGAATCTGAATCGCGTTCGCGATGTATTGCCGGGCTACGCTGTGCGGCAGATCGACACCCGCTAAAGCGACCATCAGCTCCATACGATCCAGAGCATCGCGCGTATCGTTGGCGTGAATGGTACTCATCGAACCATCGTGGCCAGTGTTCATAGCCTGGAGCATATCGAGCACTTCACCGCCACGAGCTTCGCCCACGATGATCCGATCAGGACGCATACGCAGGCTGTTTTTCAGGAGATCACGCTGAGTGATTTCCCCACGACCTTCAATGTTTGGCGGGCGAGTTTCGAGCGAAACGACATCTTTCTGCTGCAATTGCAGTTCCGCTGTCTGCTCGATCGTCACCACACGTTCGGTTTCCGGGATAAAACGTGAAATGTTATTGAGCATGGTGGTTTTACCTGCACCCGTACCACCACTCACCACAATGTTCAGACGCCCGCGGACGGCAGCGATCAGAAAGTCAGCCATTTCCTGTGTTAATGTGTGCATACGCACCATGTCTTCAAAGACCACAGCACGCGAACGAAACCGTCGAATTGAAACCGTAGGGCCACGCAAGGCCAGGGGAGGGATCACGGCATTCAGTCGAGAACCATCCGGAAGTTTTGCATCGACCATCGGAGAGACTTCGTCAATTCGACGACCTGTGCGCCCCACCATGCGATGGATAAACTGCATGAGATGTTCGTTGTCGGCGAACTGAATATCAGTCCGTTCGATGAGCCCGTTACGCTCTACGAACACCGTATCAGCACCGTTGATCAGCACGTCGGTCACATCGGTATCGGACATCAGCGGTTCAATCGGCCCAAAGCCATAGATCTCATCCATGATGGCAGTGACCATGATCTCACGGTCATCCGCTGGAATATTCGCCTGCTGCTGCTGACAAAGATGGTTTGCCAAAGCTCGTAACTGAGCGCGCAGATCAGCTTCCGGCAGATCACTGGCCTTGGAAAGGTCGATGGCATCGATCATCTGGCGGTGAATGCGGGTCTTCAGGATCTCAAATTCCTGACGACGATCTTGCATCCGATTTCCAGAGGAGTTCTGCAGGTCAGCGATCATGGAAAAACCCTCGACAATGGTCGCATTTGATACTGGATGCACATCGAAAAACTATGAGCAGCACGAATGAGGAACTCAGTTCGTGAGTCTTAACTGATACAAATACTGTGGTTGGCTGGTTTGCTGCCTGGGATCAGAAGCATCGACGAGTGCCGTACGTGTTGCCAACACAGAGGGCTGGACGATGACTTCACATCTTCCATCTTTCTCATCGATCACTTCCAGAATGCGCACAACAGCCAAAGAGACCGCCGCCACCTGCAAATCGGTCTTTACGCGAGTCGTGCTTGATTCCGACTCGTTTTTGCCATTGTTCGAATCAGATGTCCCTCCGGCATTGAACAAAATCACAATCCGGTTCTGTCCAATCAATGATGTCAATGCATCGCGTTCGGCCGTCTTCAGATCGATCAAAGAGGCTGGCATACTCAGACCGACATTTGGTGATGACGCAGAAGCATTCTGAGCCTCTGAATCTTGCTGTTCTTTCGATTCAGCCAACATCGCCTTGCGAGTGGCCTCAACGGGAAGGCGAAGTTCACCATTCCACTGGTGCAGATTTTCGCCATGCACCCCTTCAACCATCTGTGATGCCACCAGTTCCGTATTGAAGTCACTTCCCAGGTCGAGCAAGACTGCATTGGTCACGGCTGAACTGGAAGATGTCGGCAAGCCAAAAGTCAGCTTAAGTTCCGGTAATCCATCGGCACCACGACTGATCGTTGATGTCGTCTCGTCGTAAGACCATTCATCGGGCCCACCATTTTCCGTGATCGCCTTCTGCCATGTCTGGTCTACCGAACCAGTCCCCTCACTTCTCATGATCGCGAGCGGCAACAGCGGAGTGCTCGATCCATCCAAAGGTCTGAGTCCAACCACGGGACTCAGCAAACTGGCTTCGGCATGAGTGGAAACATCACCCCAGGGGAGTCCTGTTGCCCCCACGACAAACAGGCCCACAGGGTTTTCACGAAATCGGGTTCGTTCTCCGAACACAACCACACTTGTTGGAGATTCGTCTGTCTCGACGAATCGTGTATTTCGAGAAAAGACCACGTTGTCACGGGATGCGGTCATTTCTGTCGGTGACAGAACTCGAGTGGAGTCGTCAGGTGATGAAACATCAACCTGTGGGGGACGATCAACATCACCTGCATCCTCACCAGCAGGTTCAAGTTTGCCCAGCCGGATGTCTCCCTGAAATCCCTGATTCAGTTCTATTGGCTCACCTGCGACAAGATTGAGCGAGGCCACATGAGCGGCCTGGTAGCGAGCCGTTTCGAGATAAGAGAGATCGGGCTTCTCTTTGAGTAGCTCGTCGCTGGCGAGACTTCTCGCTGCAGCCAGCGCGGCAGTTTCAGCACCGGTTTGAAGCTCGACTCGAGCCGCTTCAATCCACAAACGATCACAAATCAGTGCCAGCATCAGCATCACCACGACCAATGCCACGGCAAATGCCGGGGTCGTAAAACCCCGGCGATTGCAGCGACTGATCAGGCTGATTCGTGCAGTTCTCATTTGCGTTCGAAACTCATCCAGATAAGAAAACAGGGTCGCTCGGACATTCTGTCGAGCCACCCTGGGTGCTCATGGCATGATGTGCATCAAGGCAGCCGGTTGTCCTCGATGAACTACTGCCGGAAATTCAACAAATTGCGAACGGCCGTGGGGGCCATACTTTTCAGTGGTGCGGGAGCATTGTTTGCACTGGGAGCATTCGAAGCAGGTGCCGGATCCTGTGCGGCAGGTACCGAGTTATCTCCTCGCGGAAGCACCTGTTGACCGTTATCTCGCGCGGGGGGAGGAACTTCGGTAACGTCGAGCAGCCTGCCTTGCTTGTTGAAATGCTGGACACGCCTCGCTTGACCCCGGTAAATTTCAGTGAGGAGTGGGAGCTGCGGCGGAGCAGGTGGTTCAAGTCCGAGGATCTCATTGAGTGTCACACGTTCCGAGTTTGTGAGTGCTAATCCCCCGCTTCCCGCACCATTCGGATTGAAAATCAGTGTTAATGCCCCTTTGGCCTCAGCAAGAGTAATGATGTTGGCCTGGGCCTGGGTCAGTTCAAGTGTGACTCGGTTCACACCGCGTTCAACTCGGCTCTGTGTGAAACTGCGATTGATGGCAATGACTTTGACTCCTTCGAAAAGTCGCATTGTCACGCCACCTTGCAAATCGGCATTCGATTGAGATTCGACCGTGAAGAGCACATCGACGTAGTTGCCGGGCTTGATCATGCCATCCACAATGCCGACCATTTCCGCCACCGAAATGGAGACCGCCCGCATACCGTCGGCAACTCTCAGATCCGGGAGTTCACCGGGTTGATAGAGTTGGCCGGCGCGAATTGGTTCGGCGGCTCGAATTTTGGTCCGTGCCACTCGTCCGACGATCACACGATTGGCCAGCAGCATGTCGGGCTTCAATTGACTGTTCTGCACGGGCCCCAACCCGATATGACCTTCGGTGATGAGAGTTCCCGGTTCAATATCGGAGATCGCCATGGGCACATTGCGGGTGGCAATGACGGGCTTTTTCTCCTCACGTGCCAGGAGTGATTTTCCGATGTAGGCGACCACGAGAAGTCCCACGACACCGAACATTACCAGCGTCAGAAGAGCAGGGGTCAGTCGACGCACTTGAGGTCACTCCGTAGGAATGTCTCTTTCCTCTAGGAGGAAAAAAACGTAATGGCACATTGATCTGCAGAGCACCAGTTCGACTCGCTCTGCCATCCAACTCACTGGCCTCCGGCCAGAACACCGTGCCACCATCCTTTGCGGCCTGACAACTCTTTCGTAATATCGAGAGATATCGCCCGTTGAAGGTCTTTCACTCACGGATCATTCGTGTTTCTGAATACAAATTCTGATCAGCAAGCGAAATTCCAATTACCCACAGCAAATCCGGTGCAGCCACCGTCATTGGTACAGAGACTCCAACCGCTACGACATCACCAGGTGTTTCGGCCAGTTGGCAGTCGACCTGTAAGCCATCCTGTAGTCCTGGACTGAGGACACTTCTCACGATGGTTTCGATATCGTCGGCAGTTGTTCCCGGCAGACTGGCTGCCCTGGCACCGGCTCGGCTGGCTTCTACCACCTGGCTGCGGGCATAAAACAGCATGGAAAACTGCAGAAGAGCCAGAAGCATCAGTCCCAGGATTGGCAAAGTCAGAGCCAGCTCCATCGTGATGAAGCCCCGTCGTTTACGACATGTGCCTGACTGACTGACCGACTTCATTTGCCCGGAATCCTAATGATTGGCGAGCCTGGGCCCCGCCTCATGGCTGGCTGCAACTGGCTGATGATCGTTAGAGACAGCCGCCGCAGGTGCCTTTTCGACTTTCCGCTGACTGACGTGTAACACAGTGGCATCCAGAAAGAGCACACACCATGTCGCGAGGGCAATCGGTTCGGCATAAGCCATCAGGCCACCGACTCGTCGCAAACTCTCTGTCTGAGACTTTCGCCACTTTCCATTTTCGTCTTTGAGCGTCGAGGCCCGCAGGTCTTCTCGAGTTTTCGAGACACCTCGTCGCAGCACGCTCCAGATCAGCATGACAACTGATCCAATTGCCACAAAGAGAATCGTCAGCACGACCGTATAAAGCGTTAACTTCCAACCGAGCCAGACAGAGAGTGCGCCCATCAGCTTGGTATCGCCACCACCACTGGCACCAATGGCAAACAGCAGAAAGAACAGCCCAAAGCCAATCGCAAAGCCCAGGCCTGCATCGGCCAGCCCTGGAAGGCCGTAGAAGGCGACCTGATAGATCCAACCCAGAGCAAATGCTGGTAACGTCAACCAGTTGTAAATCCGGAAGTACCGCAGGTCGGTATAAGCCGCTGTCGTCGTCAGGACGAGCACACCGGCCAGAAACACCATGGTCTGTGGATTCATATCGAACATGAAAATGTGCCTTAACACTGATGCAGTGAGATCCATCAAATCATTCAAACCCATGAAAATCAGAACGCTGGAAACTGGCGCAAGCTGGATTCGACGGGCTTAACAAAACATAGGTTGTGTTTTGCCAGCAGGACGAGTTGACTTTCCTGATGTTGACGTGATTCCCGAAAGCGACGAGATGGCAAAATGGCATCACTGCCAGAAAAAATTCAGGTTCTTTTGAAGTATTCGGTTGTAGGGATTGTGCTGGCAGTTTAGGTTGCCGTAATGCGAACAAGTTCAAATGCCAGAACGCCCGCTTTCTCATAAACTCATGGATCAATGGCTGATTGGACACATGAGCTTGTCGAAAAAAATTGCACTCATTTACGGCTCGGGGAAGTCTGTCGCAGCGTGAGAGACAATTGGCTCAATACGAAGGAACGTCCATGAGTTTAGAGTTGCCCTCTGCACAAATACTTGAACAACTGCTCTTTGCAGGCACAAAGGCCGCCCGTCTGGGTGGAGCCATGCTCGAATCGTGGAGAAGCCGTTTTACTGTCACCGAGAAGGGCCGGGCGAACCTGGTGACGGAGGCCGATTTTGCCTCGCAGAAGCTGATTCACGATACTCTGTTGAATGAATTTCCTGATCATAATTTTCTGGGTGAAGAAGATCTCGCCACTCGCCCCACATCCTCACCGTTCCAATGGGTGGTTGACCCGCTCGATGGAACATCCAATTACGTGCACGGGTTCCCTTATTATGCAGTTTCTATCGGCCTGGAGTTCGATGGGGAACTGATTGTGGGTATCATCTACGATCCCACCAGGCACGATTTGTTTACAGCTATCAAAGGACAAGGGGCTTTCCTGAATGGCCAGCGACTGTCTTGTACAGATGTCACTCGCATCGAAGACGCCATGTGCATTGCCAGTCTGCCGACGGCCACATCGACTTCCGACCCGGCCGTCAAACGATTTCTATCGATGATCGGGCGGAGCCAGACCGTCCAGAGAACGGGCTCAGCCGCACTCAATCTGGCGTACTTAGCTGCTGGTCGAATTGAAGCCTTCTGGTCATCAAGCCTCAAGCCCTGGGACATGGCTGCTGGGGTTTTACTGGTTCGCGAAGCGGGGGGTAAAGTTTCCAAGTTAAACGGTCAAAGCTTTGATCTTTATCAGCCCGAAATCCTCGCCACAGCCACAGAATCACTCCACGCACAGATCCAACAAATTTTCGTTGAGACGACTTAATCAGCAAATCCATCGTTTAGCTGATAGACCTGAGAACGCGGATGCCTGCCTGAACATCGGAATAGACTTTCCATCTCTTCACCATGGAATTCGAAGAATAATCAGCGATCAACAGCTGATTCATCGTATACTCAGGATGCTGTTGATCGGTGGCCTTTCATCAGATAAAGCATCGAAAATTCAGTCCTCACATCATGGTACTGTCATCGTACTGCGAGAAACCCTGTCTTCGATCATGCAGGAGTTTACGACGAACGGCTGTCGAACATCTCGTGGTGATATCAGATCCCTTCCAACGGCAAAGAACCATCGCTTGATCTCCCGGCACCTTCTAAGTTCTGACAGAATCTGCCCTCGATCTCTAAGCCAGAGAAAGCAATTCTCTTTTGGCATCAGCCAGCCTGCGTCAATTGGTCAACTTTTTTGGACTGTCGTTCTCGGGCTCCTGCTGTTCGCGACTGGAGACTGCCTGGCACAGACTACAGACTTATCAAATCCTGCTCCCACAATTCCAACCCAGGAAACGGCACCCGCACCTGCTATTCTGCAAGATACCAATCAACCAACAGGGAATGGTCTTTCTGCTAAGACCAGCCAGGCCAGAGAGCTCGAGCAGATTCCCGCCGAAGTGATCTATCTACCCAATGCTGCCGGGACTTTAGTCCCCGTCCCGGCAGGTGGAACTGTGGAAGGTTACGTCGAGTGGCTCAAAGCACAGCGAAGCAAAAGTAAAGCTCCCAAAGCCCCCTGGAGTGTAAGTTCCGTTGAAGTGAGTGGAGTTGTTGAAAATGAACATGCTCGTCTCACGATTCAGATTAACATGGACTCCTTGGCGAGTGATGCCCCATTTTCCATTGCTTTGGGTTTGAACGAAGCCACATTAACCAAGATCACCCAAAAGCCTCAGGTTGATTCTGAGCGAGATGAGACCCAGAGCGTCGATCAGGCCAAAGTCAACGAGACAGGCAAGTTACTGTTTGGTGGTTTTGACCGAGAAGAAGGTTATCGATGGTGGGTTGCCCGCAGTGGCCGGCATGAACTCGAACTCGAGGCCATTGTTCCCCTTCGAAAGCAATCGGCCACAACCAGGCTGCTGTTGACTTTACCCCCCTCCGCAGTGAGCCATGCTTCCCTGACAATTCCTCAAGTCGATCTGACGATCAAGATGGCTGAGAGTTTCACTCAGTTACCGGCAAATACATCGACTCCCGGTACGATTGTCGATGCTTTCGGATTCGGCCCAAAAATGGATGTTTCTTGGCAACCTGCGATAGTGCAGGCTGCCGATGCCAGCCTTGAGTCGTCGACCATTCTGACAGCGCGAGTGAACTCGGAATCATGTGTGATGGATGCAGTCCAACGACTGAGAGTTCCTACGGGGAATCCCGTCCAGTTTGCCATGCGCATTCCGCAAGGTTTTGAACTCGTCACGATTGAGAGCCGGGATTATCGAGAGCATACCCTGGATCCGAACGTTCCGAATCGAGTTCTGATCTCACTTTCGGCCTCAACGACGGGTCTGGTGACCTTGAATTGGACTGTTCGTAAAAGTATCGAACTTGGCGAAGCTATGACCATCCAGGGCTTTCAAGTCGAGAAGGCACGCCGTCAGAATGGTGAGATTGGTTTAATCGCCAGTGACGGTATTCAACTGAAAACCGATGATCTTCGCACACCCCAAATGGTGCGGATGGCTGTCGCCGACTGGCAGGCTCAGAATTCCGGCGCGCAGGTCTTTCGAGCTTACCGGTTTTTCGGCTCAGGGTTCCAATTGGGTATTACCCCTCAACCTGTGTCTCCGTATGTTGTCTGTGAACCGCAGATCTTTCTGACAGCTTCCGAAAATGAATGGAAGCTGGAAGCCGTTTATCCGGTGGAAGTTTACCGTGGACGAATCACCTCAATGGAATTTCATTGGCCCAGCTGGCAGCGGCAGAATTGGGTGATGGAGGCGATCGAGCCTCGAGGCCCGGTGGTTGAATCATTCATTATTGGTGGAGAGAGAAAAGCCCTTGGTGGACTCGATTCGTCTCCCCGCAATCGAACCAACGCTGAAGTCGACTCCGGGGGCTCAAACTCGAATCTTACAATTGTCCTGTCATCTCCACGCAGTGAAAGGTTTACGATTCGCTTGCGTGCACGCCGGATGTTCGATGCCGGGAGTGCGTCACAGTTTATCACGGTCCCTATGCCACTGGATTCGGCACAGGTGCCGGCAACGCTGGTGATTGCTAACAGTGAAAATATTGAAAGCACCATTCAAACCAGCAGTGGTGTGCCATTGCGATCTCCTGCGGCCACGACAACCCAGGATCTGCTCTGGCCCGCAGGACTGAATTCATTGCGTCACACGGTCTATCGACTTCCTGCAGAACTCAATGACCTGCATGCCACGATTCGGCCCCAACCTCGCAAAATCAGCGGAACCTCACAGACATCGATTGTTCTGCAAGATCGACAACTCCGCATCGATCAATCTTTACAGCTGAAAGTTCAATACGAACCACTCGAATCGTTGTTATTGAAAGTTCCAGAAGAGATTGTTGACCGTTGTGAGTTTCGCAGTGAGAAGGGTGAATTGTTGCCAAGTGTCTGGGGGCCACTGTTGCCCAGCGGACACCGACAGGTGCAACTGAATTTTCGTACTCCCGTCCTGGGGAATTCGATCGTGAAGGCGACTTATTCGTTTCCGCTTTCCGATCAAGCCACAAAAATCGAGCCTGTCAAAGTACGACTGATTACTCCCGTTGATTTTTCAATCTCGTCCTCGACTGTCGAATATCCCAAAGGCCAGGCACTGGCACCCACCAGCCCGATTGCCGGTTGGAGATCAAACTCATCTCCATCGTCACCGCATCAGTGGATCAGTAATGAGGGCGTGGATTCCATCACGTTGCGTCTGGAACCTGGCAGTGAACTGGACGGGGATCGACCAGATGTTGATGAGTGTGTGAACACTGTCATCTGCGATGAGTCGGGTAAAGATTTGTGGACCACAAGCATACTGCTTTCGTCTTCAGTACCGAACCTGATTGTCGAACTGCCCGGGAATCCACAATCTCCCCGATTTTTCTGGAATGGGCAGGAAGTCCCTCCCGTTTCCACAACCATCACAACACCCGAGGTCAAGACTTACACGCTACTCAGACCCAATACCGCTCGATCTGAAACTCAATCCAGCCAACGTGTCTTTCCAAATCCGAATACAGGCTCTCAACTCATAGTGGGAAGTAGCAATCCTCTCCTGTTGCAAGTCACATGGTTGAGCGAGATACCCGTATCCAGTCGCTGGTCGAGTGAAATCCGACTCCAGGGGGCACAACTTCCATTCGTGAACTGGTCAGGTCAAAGTTACTGGGACGTTAGGCTCTCGGGAAATCAGTACTTACTGAATTATTCCCGTAAGCTCTCCCCATTGTTTCGTTGGCAGAGACAAGGTTTATTCTGGAGACGAAATTCTCCAGCCACTCCGATTTCAGAAGGGTTTCAGAAGTACGCCCAACAGCTTCAGACCACGTTAACGCCCTCTGTGCAGAGAGCAGCAAATCCCGACTCGCTTCCAGTCGATTTGAATCGATATCTGTTCACGGAGTTTGGCCGTCCGGATGCCCATCAGATTGCCACCATCAGCATGCCACTGATCGTCTTTTTAGGTGCCGGGTTTGCATTGGCCACAGGTTTTTTATTGCTGCGGATCCCCAGATTACGTCAACCAATCCCTCTTTTAATGTTCGTCTTTGCGATCTCACTGGTGGGACTCTTTCAAATGCCAGTCCTGCAACTCCTGGCTCAACCCATCATCATCGGCTTGATCTTTCCGATCCTCGCAATTCTTCTTGAGCGATGGACAGCTTATCGTCATGGACAATCGATACTGACACTTTCTCATGATTCGACGGGCAGCTATCGAGCAGCAAGTGCAGAACCATCAATGACGGCCCTGTTCTCGAATGATGGTTCGACACAGTATCGACGCCCTCAATTGACACCAGCCTCAGAAGGTGAGCGAGGGTTGTCATGAGAAGACGGGGCCTGTGTGTCTGGGTGCTGGTTTCAATCTTTGTGTTTTCTGGCCTCATCGAGGGAGTGGCGGCAGACGATCTGGGTTTACAGCGGATTAATGTCCCTGCCAATCAGCCTGAACAGTGGCCGAAGGGCAACTGGAGTGCCATTCCCAGAGAAGAGTTTGCCGAGTGGCTCAAGAAGATTGAAGAAAAAAAGTCACGCCCGACTCGCAGTCGGCTTCATAAAGCAATCTATCACCTGAAAGTTGTTGATCAGCGACTGGAGGGGACATTTGAACTGAATCTGGCAGGTACATCGTTGCCGGCAGGCGAACTTCTCGATTTAACTCCGGTGAATCTCGCTGTCAAAAACACCAGTTGGAAAAGTGGCCAACCAGCAGTTTTGGGACTGGCTGGCAACGATAGGCAATACCTCTGGATTGATGGCAAGGGGAATGTCAGCAACGATCCACTCACGGGTGAGTGTCTTGTCTCGGGAACACGGCTCCCTCAAAGCCTGTTCTTTCGCTTAGGTCTCTTCCCGGCTGACTTGACTCAGGTCCATCTGGAAGTTCCTCAGGGCTATGAACTCGCCTCATCCGCAGGGGTTTTAACTCGTGATAAGCCTCAAGACGAGAAATCATCTCAATCCATGCTGCTCAGCATGGCTGGCCTGGCTGAATGTGAGCTGACATTCACGCGTAAGCCGGATCAGAACGTCCTGGCAAGTCATCTCATCTACGAAGAAGATGTCACTGCTCTCATTCGTGAAGACGAACTGCGTTTTCTAACCACATTGAGCATCGAGACACCAGATCGAGTGTCCATTCGCGAACTGAAAATCAAGCTTCCTGACAACTTTGAAATCATTTCGGCAACCCTCGGGGCAGATACCGTTCTTCCCTGGAAACGTTCTGCCAACCCGGCCACTGATTCCTCGATTGTACTGACATTACCTGCCCAGACATCCGGGCGCTTGCGTGCCATTCGCCTGGAGGGGACGTTGCCCGGGAATGTCCTGCCTATGGTTTCGATCCCGCAGGTCGAGTTGGCCCATGCGACGCTTCTTCGGGGAAGGGCGACTGTTTCCGTCATTTCACCTCTACAGGTTCGAAATGTGGAAATGGAAGGCTATCGCGAATCGGGCCCGGTGACCGTGACCGCTGATGGTGAAGTTTTCACCTATGATCGGCAAGCGCTTAACTCCTCACTCAAACTCGAAGTTCGGCGCCCCATTCCCCGGTTTACAGCCACTTCGTCGACCATTCTTTACGGTGCGCTGGATCACTGGAGGATTCAGAGCCATGTCGACTGGCAGGTCTCAAGTGGAGCATTGCAACAGGCCGTGGTTTCCGTGCCTCCGGGTTGGGATATCACCGAAGTGACAGGCGAAGACGAATCCTCACGCCTTGCCGATTGGGAAATCCAACGGGATTCGACGAGATCTTCGCTCATCATGTTGGAATTCGCACTCCCTGCTTCCCCCGGACAACCCAGGCGAATCCGTATTTCGGCTCGCCGTTCATTTCCCTCCACACCGGGAAAAATTCCTATACCGGCTATTAAACCATCGAATGCCGAATCGACGGACTATCTTCTCGCAGTGAAGGTAGAATCGGCCGGAAAAGCAGTTCCAGGTGCCAACTCACGCTATGAATCAACAGCTTTACCGACATCCATTGACCCCAGGTATGTACGAGACATCCAGAGCTTTTCTACGTCACTGAAACCTGAAGATTTCTCCTGGTATCGGGCAACAGACCCGCAGGTGACGGGAGATCTGGAATTCAGCAGTCAACTGACACCACTCAAAACGACTGCTCAGGTGCTGGTTACAGCCCATGAGGCTTTGATTCACGAACTTTTTGTGCTGAATATCACTTCCGAAGGGCCACCACCTCAAGAAGTGCTGATCTTCATTTCTGAACCTGGAGAAGATATCAACTGGCTGGCGTTCCAAGGTGAAGAGGCCACCCGTCTCGAATCCCGGAGAGCAAATAACCGCACATATGCCGAATGGGGTTATCCAGAAACTGGTGAGCTATGGCTGCTGACCCCCAAAGAGTGGTCTCGAGGCCAATTGACAATCGTCGGCTCACGTCAGCGTCCTCAGGAAGCGGCGACCATTGGACTGGCATTCATGCCTCAGGCCACTCAATTCGAGGGCCATGTCTTTCTGGAGACAAGTTCTCTCCAGGGGGACGAGATTGTCACCACATTGCTCGGTTCCGAAACACGGCCCGATGTGAATGTACTGAAATTCCTGCCTCAGTGGGAAAAACTCCCCGACCATGAAACCAACGGGAGTCCCATTCCGAATGAGCCATTGCCTGCTGCTCAGAAGGAAAAATCTCAAGAACTCAGCTGGAAACGTTTTGAGTATCGCCTGCTCGATTCACAGCTGAAACTGCAGAGCCCCCTCACGACTGCCGAACTGAATGGCCCGATTCCGGCTGAAATTTTCCTAACGGCCCAGTTACCGGCAACACTGGGGGGAATCGGTCAAGTCCAACTGGAGTATCGACTTCCTGAGAACCGCCAATCCCGACTCTTCAATGTGAATCTCCCAGAGGGTTGGCGACTCAAATCCATTCGTTGTGATGGCACAGATCTGCCGTTGGAAATCGTGAACCAGGCACTGCCAAATACGGAGACGATTCGCTGGAATCGACTCGAACTGGAAATCGAAGGTGTCGTTGCACAGCAATGGCTCAGACAGCAGATGGAATTGCCCCTTCCCAGGACACCTCTGGTGATCCTGAGCGGAACACTGACACTTCAGGTTCCACCTCAGGTCGATGTTTCCGCGATTTCAGGAGGCTGGTTTCCTCATCAATCCACAGGACCTGCCTGGACCGAGCGGTGGTTTGGTCCTCTGGGCAGGAAAAGTTCCGAGACCATCTTCGACCCGCTCAGTCGCCCTGTTTCAAAACTGATTGCCGGTAAAGAAGCCACCCGGCAGGCAACTGCCGGGATGTCAGATCAACACCCAGAAGATCTGGCGGTGAACCAGACACAATGGAAAACGTTCTGCTTTTCACTTCCTGAGATTGCCCCCACGGGAACTTCGTGGAATACAGCGATTGGCACTTCGACAGTTCCACAGAATGATCGCTTAGAAAAGCCTGACACAGCCTCGATCATATCCAGCAGTTCGTTCCCCCCAACACAATTGACGTTTTTTAATCGAAATGATGTTCAACAAGCGAACTGGGCCATCCTCCTGGGGACAATTCTTGTTGGAGTCGTGGTGATTGCCTGGTTTCCTCGAAAAGGGGTCATGTCGCTTTTTCTTCTGGGAGTGACCACTGCAGCCATCCATCCCTGGTGGGGAGTCTTTGAACAATCACTCGCTGGATCCTTTCTGACAGGGATCCTTTTACTATTGGTGATTCCACCTCGACTGTGGACATATCAACTCGCTGCTCCATCTGCGAGCACAGTCCCTGCTGGCAGTACATTGAGCTATCGCCTGCCCATACAATCCATGGCCATGTTGCTGGGAACCGCAATCTGGTGGAGAGTCTTGACTCTCGGGTGGATTGCCAGCCTGCTAGTTCTACCTGCTGTCGCCAATCAACTCGCGCTGCCTTTCCAGAATTTGGCTGGTATCGAAGCCGAAACAGCACAGGAAAGCACAGTAACATCCGAAAACAGCACGGAAAATCTTCGCCCACTTCCGACGACCATCGATCCCGATGATCCCGCGGGGCCACTTCGAAGTGAAGAAACTCAGTTACGGGAACTGCTGGTTCCAGTCGATGCTCAGGGAAATCCAGCGGCGGAACTTCCACTGGTTTATCTGCATCCCGAAACTGCAAGACGCCTCAAAGCCTTGGCTGTCGATATCCCTGCACGACTCGACACTTTACTGGGAAATGCCAGCTATGTGGGGAAATGGGGGCCGGGAAAGCAGGTGATCTTTGAAGTGACCTGCGGCCTTTGGGTGCTCCCCGGTGCCAACGAGGCAGAAATCAAAATCCCTGTTCCCAACAGATTCCTGGGTGGGAGAAACTCGGTTCTTCTGGATGGCTCACCGGCCAGTGTGCAGCGTTCTCGGGAGAACGGCGAGATACTGCTGCTCAAATTGCCTGCTGATACAACAGTTAAGTCACCGGTCTATCACGAGATGAAACTCCAACTTCGTCCAGCACGCACAGACAATCATTCAGGATTTTCGCAAGTGGTTCCTCTATTAGGAACATTGCAGACAGCGTTATCGTGGCCAGATTTCAAGCCAGATGAGATCCGCTTTTCAACAGGCACGTCGATGGCATCCTCTGCGGAATCATCAGACTTCCGACAGTGGCTGGGACCATTACGACAGATTTTTCTGCGAACTGCCGTTGATGCCAAGGCTGATAACGCCGCTCAGGTCAGCAATCATCTCTTGGAGCAGACCCACCGTGAACTTGTGAATGCCATCGCGACAATTCATCCGGATTCAATTCAGATCACCCATCAGAGCCGAATCTGGTTAAAGCATGAGACGATGCAATCCTTAAAATTACCGATTCCTAAATCGTTGGTTGTTCGCTCATTGCGATCTGATCGATTGTTGCACTGGTATCGGGAAATCGGATTGGAGACGGATTTCCTGAATCTCGAACTGCGCTCCGTGGCAGAGCCGACACTATTTACAGAGACAATCGAAACGGGTGCATGGGTCAGTGTTGAGTTGCTGGCGATATTGCCTAAACAACCATCTCAGCAGGCCATCATTCAACTCGATCAATGGAGCGCTGCTCAAGGTGATTCAACGATCGAATGCGACTATCAACTGACGACGGACTGCAATCCTGAGTTCAGATTGAGTACTCCTGCCAACCCTTCAGTCGCTACTAAGGCAGCAGGAGTCAGTGGACATGAAGGAACTGGAAATGGGGTGCAGTCGTTGGCTGTTTCTGCATCGAAAATCGTCTCGAGAAGCAGCAAACCATTTCAGATCGAGTTTGCTCTCAGCCCCGCAACTCCTGTCATTAAGACCATCGAGTGGCGACAATTCTGCACAGTCATCAACCAAAGGATCGAAGTTGATTACATCGCAACTATTGAAACTGATGATTACCCCATGTTCTCTCATCGCTGGTCGATTGACCGCAGACTGCAGATCGAGAATGTCTCGATCACTCAAGGTGGTGCTGAACGACTGGTACGGGTTTCCGACGAACGACGTCGTGACCAAGGCCGAACGTTGACCATGCTCCTTTCAAGTCCCTTGAAAGGAATTCATACGGTTCATATTCACGGTTCGATTTCACTGAGAAATCAACGAACAGTTCCTCTGCCAAAGTTTGAACTGGCTGGTGCTCCTCCTGTTCCGGGAACGTTACTCGTTCGCAGTTTGCCACAGGTGGCAGTCACCGTTGACGGTATGCTGGAAAAACTAAGTAGTACAGAACTTCAGTTTCCCGAAGTCAAAGGGATCAGCAGCACAGAGCGAGGTACATTCAAAAACCTTGCTTATCGGTGGAATCTGAATCAGACGCCAACATTGACAGTCACTCCCATCCTGACATCCTTCCCGGCCACCTCCATCACGTTAGTCGATCTCCAGGATGCCCAGAGAATCGGATTAAAGACCTGGATTCATCTGGATATCGCAACTCACGGCATCAACGAGAATCGTTTCGAAATTGAACTGCCATCCGCTTTAAGGGACTCAAATCACACACGTCTGACATCTGAATGGGGCAATATCCGTGAACTGGACGCGCAAAGCGGTCGATTTGAGCTGATTCGTCACGGCATGACGCAAATTGAAAAACCAATCTCGAAAGAAGTTCCCCGGGCAACATCAACAGAGTTGGTCATTCAATGCGAATCAGATCTTGTCCTTCCGCGGGAACAGAATTGGACAATACCTCTGCCTGCGATTGATCAAGTGAGTTATCAGGAACATCTGGTGATGGTGGTTCCTATTGATGCTGATGTGAAACTTTTGAAATCGATTCCAGGTCGATCTTCGACTCCATTCCCCGCCTGGGTAGAAAAGTTTGTTGGCAACAGCCTGACTAACGAAACCAGTCCCATCATCAGCACAGGGCCGGAACCACCCATCCTGTCATGGGGGATGGCCACAAACACAATCCCTCAGGCACAGGCTCAGCATGTGATCTGGTTTGGCCAGCAGGGGGGAACTCCGGGAATCTCGTACTTTCAAATCGACCCGCGCGAAATCAATCTTCAAAACCAGCAGTCGATCCAGCTCAAGATCGCTGCAGAAATCACCCCAGATGCAGTCATTGTTAATCAAAGATTCCGACCGATCACGAATATGCAAAGTGGGCAGATCTCTCTCGAACTCGACTCATCAAAGCCAAATGTTATTAGGCTCTTTTGGCATCGGCGCGGGAAACCACCGACGTTTCAGAATTTATGGGGATTACTGGATCCTCAAACTGCGTTCGGCTACCAGGAAATGACCGTGCCTTACCTGGTCGGTGTCGCACCGCAAGAACATCGAGTGCTGCTGGTCTCTTCGCCAGCGCAGCAGGTCGTTACAAATTCCAGAGATTTCTCCCGAGCGAATAGCTCTGCTCCCATCAAAGTTCTACATTTCTTACCTCCACTCAGTAAAAATCCATCTCCCTTTCGTCGAGCAGAGGCCACTGATCAGCTACCGGAAGATCAGCAGGCGTTGACGCTTCAGAGCCTGTTGACCCAGGAAGAGACTTTGCCTCAATATCTGAAGGACGATCAATCGCCAGAAGAGATGGCTATGACTGGTGCGCAACCGCTGAAACCTTCGAGTGGGCATCGTCGTGCCACGTGGATGCTGATCGATTTCTTAGCTAAGCAGACTTTTGAATACCGGCTATCGAGCGGCATCTGGTACTGGATCAGTTGGAGTACAGGGCTGTTGTTGTTGGGCGGATACCTGTTTTCGCGGTTGAGTCCCGTCGGTCTCAGAGATTGGTTAATCGAGCACCCTCATGCCGCCTATGCACTGTTAGGGTTGGTGTGGTGGCTGGCATTTGCAGCGAGTGCTGCTGGATTTGCAGTCTGCATTGGGGCTTTGGCCAGCAGTCTCTGGAGTCGCTTCAAGCGATGGAAAACTCGACCACAACATGTTGCTGCATGAAACTTGAATGAACATGCAGAACGTTTTTATGGTGAGATCATTTGCCAGAGGATGGCCGTCATCCCCATGAGCGCACAATAGATGGCGAAGTATCCGAGGCGATTGGCCTGAATCATTCGGAGCAGGAATTCGAGTGAAAGCACACCGACAAGAAAGCTGACGACTATCCCGGTGGTTAACAGATCCCAGCGAACGGGAACGTTGCTATCGAGGAGAACTTCTTTCAATTTTAAAGTCCCCGCACCGCCAATAGCAATGATGGCCAGCAGAAACGAAAAGCGAGCCGCCGAAGTTCGATCCATCCCCGCAATCAGCCCGCCGCAGATCGTGCTCCCGGCACGAGAGATTCCTGGGAAAATGGCAGCAAAGCCTTGAAACAAGCCCACAATCAGCGCGACCGGAAAAGGGAGATTCGACAGATCAAACCGGCAGCGTTCAACCTGCTGAGCGACCAGCAAAAGGATTGAAGTCATAATCAGACAAAATCCGACGGTCATTCGATTCGAGAAGTATTCCGTACGAAAATCGCCCAGAAAAACTCCCGCCAGACCAGCAGGTATTGACCCGATGAATAGTAATGCCAGTAGTCTCGGCTGAAACAGCATACGAAGCAGGTCGTGGCGGTAAACCACGACAATCGAGCCCAGCGTCCCCACATGCAGTGCGATATCCAGCGTGATGTCATCCCAGGCAAAGGCCGGGGTGATTCCCATTTGAGCAATGGCATGCTTGGCCAGAACGAGATGCCCCGAGGAACTGACTGGTAGAAATTCGGCAATCCCCTGCAGGACTGCCAGAAGTATCACTTGAATATACTCCGACACTCTTGGCTCCCGTTGACCTGAAGAACTCTGAACGCTATGACGCTTTCAGTAAAGATCCGTCGTTAAGTGGTTCCTGTAGAACTGGTACAGAAACCTTGCAGAATCACTAACAGTGCGAGATCATGCCGCAGGAGAGACTTATCCGGGATTGCTGATCACAGGTCGAGAGCAAAAAGAATTCTGAAGAGTGTGAATCCGTGCGGCAATTCCATTGGCAGGGAGGCTGAAACAGTGAGCGATCAACCCTCAGAATTGCGCGGTTCACCAACTGCACAGACGATGGCCCACTGGCTCGCGCCGCTTCTCAAAAAGTGGCTCCCTCATCTGGTAGCGGCACAACTGATTCTGCTGCTCTTCACCAAAATTGCAGGGATCGTGGCAGTTGTCTGCTGGTTATGCGAACTCATGCCTGTGGTATGGGGATTGGCTGGACTGCTGATCGTGCTGGTCATCAGTACGGGAAGCCTGTTCTTTGCGATTGTATTGAGCCTGGCGATGCTGGAGATTCTGCGGAGTGATTCTGCAGGCCGAGGCACATCTGCCTGAGAAGGCCAGCATCCTGACACGCGAGTTTTGACAGTCACCTGACAAACTCTCAGAGCTGGCTAAAGCGGGACAGGAAGCATGAGCAGCGGGTGTTCAAAGAGCACCTGACGACCATTCACACCAATCGCAGGTGCAAAGAAGAGCAGAAACACATAAACACTGAGGGCAGCCAGCAGCAGGAGTGACCAGAGCCAGCGCCATAAAATGAAGGCCGGCTTTTCGAGCCGCATTGATCGTGAGTAAGCGAGCCCCAGGAGAATTCTCGCTGGATAAACAGTGACGATAAAGATCAGCGAGAACATCCACAGCAGATCACCCGGGGGGGCAAACGTTTTGAAAAGATAGAGCGGTAAGGAAAGTGCATAACCGAGAACCATGGCTAATGACCAGCACATGGGTGTACGAGCAAAGAGCCTGCGGGCAGCCTGGAGTTGAAACATGGAGCGCCAGTGACGTTCCACTGCAAGTCGGCACTGCAGTAAAGGGAGCCAAGACAAAACGATCACGAGAAGCACACCACCGATCAGTGTCAGCAAGACCTGACCTGGCTGCTGACGATCATTGAGCGCAGCGAACATCACTGTGGGTATCAACAGCCAGAGACCCGTTCCGAGGAGTGCCGTAAATCCAGTGCGCCACTGTTGGCCCAGTTGCATGGCAGAGAAAAATTCTCGAATGGCTGAGGATGATCGCGCCCAGTGATCCCGCGAAAAGGCCCGAGTGATCAACCATACAAAATTCTTGACTGGTCGAAAAAAAGTGACGATATGCCCGCCCCGAGCAATGGCCAGGAGAGCGTGGATGGTGAGGGTGACGGTCAGTACGCGCAACGCGAATGAGAAGACT
Organism: Planctopirus limnophila DSM 3776; assembly: GCF_000092105.1. Classification (NCBI taxonomy): domain Bacteria; kingdom Pseudomonadati; phylum Planctomycetota; class Planctomycetia; order Planctomycetales; family Planctomycetaceae; genus Planctopirus; species Planctopirus limnophila. The sequence continues at coordinate 2,382,287 of NC_014148.1, forward strand.
CGATCTTTCTGACCACCAGGTGCGATCAGATGGGCATCTGCAGCGACATCGGAAAGAATGACCAGTGGCAGAAGACAGAGCGAAAGGCCCAGAACAATCATGCCAAACCGCGGAGCGATGGCCATGAGTGGAAGCGCATAGCGGAGCTTTCCAGTCCGTGCGACACGACCTTCAGCTTCCAGGAGATACCCCAGCGCAAAGACATTCACAATTGGAATCGCGGCGAGGATCGAGAGCATTAGCAGCAGGCTGGTCAGTCCAAACATCAGCCGCATCAACCACATCAGGCAACGAATCGGGTGCCGCCATGGGACAGGAAATGGTTCCCAATCGTGAAAACTAAAGATTTCTTGCTGAGGCGAGAAATCCTGAATGACAAGCGAAGCGTGGCTAACTGTCTCTAAGTCTGCTGGATCGGGAGTATCTTTGTTCTGGACGGAACATTCGTCGTCGGGACGGAGTGCTCTGTTGGCAGCCTTTATCGTTGTGGTGGCTCCAGAAGTGGCCATAGTTCTCGGGCTTTTCTCGGGCTGAATTCATGCAGGTTCAGATCGTAAAATTCTCGCCAGTCCATCAACCATGAAAAGAACGGTAAATCTCTAGAAGATACCAGATTCGAGGACGGTTGGTTTCGCAGATCGAAACTATTTCTGCCGATCTCAGGTATGCTGATCAGTGTTGAAACATGGTTTAATCGACTCAACCGATTGTCCTTAGATCACCAGGCAACAATTTGACGCGTGTTCGAGAACTGTCGGCATGTCGGGAAAAGTGAGCATGAACACTTCAACCATCGGCACTTCGACAAAGAGGGCAGAACCATTGCCACGGATCGGAGCACTGAAACTCGTCCTTCCTCTATTCCTGACGACGGCCGGTGTGATCAGTCTCTTCGCCCTGTTGGCACAGATGGGACTGGAAGCAGACGGGCAGATGTCGGCGAAGCTCCCGCCAGATTTGCAGAGCTGGAAGGTGAGCGCTGCTGCCGTCGACCAGATTTGGGGCACCTCCAAAACTTTGAGTCAAGCGGAACGGGCCGACGATTTGACGATTCTCCGCCGTCTGCATCTGGCACTGGTGGGGACTGTTCCTTCACTGGAAGAGATTCGAGCTTTTGAGGCCATGGAAAGCCAGGATCGAATCGCCCAATGGACGAATCATCTGCTGATGGATCCGCGTGTAGGTGATTATCTGGCCCAGCGACTCAGCAAAGTGTTTGTTGGCATCGAAGACGGGCAGTTCATCGTCTTTCGTCGAGATCGATTGAACCAGTGGCTGGCGAATGAGATTCTCGACGATCGACCCTACGACAAAATTGTGCAGCAGATGGTCTCCGAGAAAGGGTTGTGGACAGGTCGGCCCGCCGGGAACTTTATCACAGCCGCAGTGACGGGTGAGGAAGTCGATGAAAACAAACTGGCAGGACGCTCCGCCCGGGCTTTTCTCGGGCAAAGGATGGATTGTGCTCAATGCCACGATCATTTTTTTGCCCAATGGAAACAACACGACTTTGAGGGACTGGCGGCGTTTTATGCTCCCGTACGGATCTCAGCAGTCGGCCTTGAAGATCAAAAAGACTTTCAATATCAGGTAGATGACTCCAAAGCCGAAGGTGGCAAACGAACTGTCGATCTCCGGGTTCCCTTTGGTGAGGAGTGGCTGCCTGCACAAGGAACCGAACGTCAGAAACTGGCTTATTGGATCACCCATGAGGAGAACCGCAGGTTCGACCGGGCGATTGTGAATCGCATGTGGGGCTTGATGTTTGGTAAGCCACTTGTTGAGCCAGTGGATGATCTGCCTGATCCACCCGTTGAGAGACAAAGTGATCCGCTCGATGTCCTGGCCGATGAATTTCGAACTCATGGCCGATCGTTGCACTGGCTCATTCAAGTCATCGTGCAAACGAAAGCTTTCCAGCAGGAATCGAAGCATCCCAGTGCCGAAAATGGTGAGAAATTCGACGTAGCGTCGGAGAACTGGGCGATGTATCCACTCACCAGGCTTCGCCCGGAGCAGATTATTGGCAACATGCTGCAGGCCTGGTCACTCCAGACCATTGATCAGAACTCACATGTCTTCGTGAGGCTGTTCCGCCTGTTTCGGGAGAGAGACTTTCTCAAAGAATATGGTGACACGGGCGAAGAGGAACTGGCACTCTTTACGGGGACGATTCCGCAGGCCTTGCTCAGAATGAATGGCGAGTTTTCCCGCCAGCTCAGCGAGGCCACACCTCTGAGTGCTGCTGGCAGGCTGGCGAGTCTTTCGAATGATCGTGAGGAACTGGTTACCGGGGTTTTTCTGGCATGTCTGACAAGGCGGCCCACAGCCGAAGAACTTCAACTGATTGAAGCGATGTGCCAGGCTCACCCGGTTTCAAATGCAACGCTTGCCGAAGATCTGTACTGGACGCTGTTCAATTCTCCTGAGTTTTCCTGGAATCACTGATCATTTGCCACCTGCGAAAAGATTCCTCGTGCTGGTAACAAATCCCGGCCTTGAACGACGAATCTCAAAAGGGCTTGAAGATGTCTGATTCACTCATCAACTGCTGCTGGAATCGACGGGAACTGCTCCAACTACTGACAACGGGAGTCGTTGCGTTCTCAACCAGCCAGCTCTCTGCACGTGCGGCAGAAGAGCGAGGGCCCCAGCGCAGCAAATCATTGATCACCCTCTGGCTCGCGGGTGGCCCCAGCCAGTTAGAAACCTGGGATCCTCATCCTGGGACCAGGATCGGTGGCCCGACCAAAGCCATCGACACATCAATTCAAGGGACACAGATCTGTGAGTGGTATCCGCAGACGGCCGAGATCTTGAATTCGTTTTGCGTCATCCGATCTGTTGTTTCGAAGGAAGGTGATCACGAGCGAGGTACGTATGTCGTTCGCACTGGCTATCGACCGGAACCGACTGTGGTGCATCCTTCACTCGGAAGTATCGTCTATCACGAACTCCCGCGGGGAGGCCTGGAAATCCCCGGGCATGTGAGCCTGGGTGATGGGCAGTTTGCGACCAGAGGCGGCTATCTAGGGGAAGAAAGCACGGCTTTTCGCGTTTTCGAGCCTGGGCGAAATCTGACGAACCTTGAAGCTCCTGTCGATCCTGAGCGTCATCAGCGGCGACTGGAAACGCTCGGGCAACTTTCAGAGGGATTTCTCAACGGACGGCGCTATCCGATTGCCAATTCGCTGCATCAGAAGACCATCGATTCTGCTCTCAAAATGATGACTTCGGAACAGCTCAAGGCCTTTTCGATCTCCGATGAACCCGCCGCTGTGTTGGCGGCCTACGGGGATCATCCTTTTGGGCGAGGTTGTCTTGTGGCCCGGAGATTGATTGAGATGGGCGTTCGCGCGGTCGATGTGACCTTGAACGGCTTTGACACTCACGCGAACAACTTTGGCTTGTCCAAAGGGAGAGCGGAAATTCTCGATCCGGCACTATCGACTCTGGTGACAGACCTCAAGTCGCGCGATCTGTGGGATTCGACAGTTGTCCTTGTCTGTGGAGAGTTCGGGCGGACTCCTCAAATCAATCCTTTGGATGGCCGCGACCATTGGCCCCATGGATTTTCTATTCTGCTGGGTGGCGGCGGACTGGCGTCTGGACGGGTCATCGGCGCGACCGATCCACAAGGGGTCAAATCACCAGAAAATCCCATCGAAATTCCGCAGATTATGGCCAGTATTCTGCAAGTGTTAGGAATCGACTTCCAAAAGGAGATTTTCACTCCCATTGGACGGCCGATCCGGCTCACCAGCGGCCAGCCACTGGCGGCACTTTTCAAGGCATAAACGATCAGAAATCAGTAAAGCGTGGGACTCACTTTTGAGCGTGAGCAGACTCCGCTACACTTCAGGTTATGAAGAGCGATCTCCCCACTTTATCTGCACCTGCCACGCCACTCTTTGACACTCTGGTCGTCTATGGAGTGGGGCTTTTGGGTGGATCGGTCGCTTTGGCAGCAAAATCCCGCCATGTCGCCCGGCACATTGTTGGCATGGGGCGTCATGTCGAACGCCTGGCGGCCGCACAGCAAGCCGGCGTGATTGACTCGTATTGTATAGACCCTGCGCAGATCCCACCCCAGACAGATCTGTTTGTGGCAGCGGCCCCAGTGGATCGAATTGCCGGAGTGATTCGAGAAGTGATTCCAGCACTCCCTGCGAATTGCCTCGTGACAGATGTCGGCAGCACAAAAGTCGAACTCGCCACCAGCCTGGCCGATCTGACTGGAGAGCAGGGAACGATTCCCTTTGTGGGTTCACATCCCATTGCCGGAGGCGATAAAGCAGGATTCGAGCATGCCTCCAGTGATCTCTTTATGGGCCGCACTTGCGTGATCTGTCCGGATCACGTCGTTGAATCGGCTGTTTTGAAAACCGAACGATTCTGGCAAGCCTTAGGGATGCAGACGGTCCGGATGTCGGCACAAGAACACGATGAAGCCCTGGCCACAACAAGTCATTTGCCACATGTGGCTGCTGCAGCACTGGCGGGAATTTTGCCGGATGAGTGGCAAATTGTGACAGGGACTGGTTTTCGCGATACTTCCCGAGTAGCCATGGGCCCCTCGGAACTTTGGGTCTCAATTCTGGAGTCGAACCGCGAACCGGTGGTGCAAAGCCTGGAAAGACTCAAAGATCAACTGGGGGCCTTCGTCGAGGCACTGAAGACAAACGATTCAAAAAATCTGCTTGAACTTCTGCAGGCTGGGGAAATCAGACGCAAGCAGCTCGATATTGATGAAAGCTGAATAAACACAGGCATTTCCCCATCATCAAACGGGAAATGATGGAATAGAAACCATGGTTTTCGTGAGGCCAGCCTCTGGCCCGCGAGTGACAACGATAAGGGTGACGGAACATGCTTTGGGAAGTTGAGATTCTCTCCCGTCCGGAACAGATTGACCGGGAAGGCCAGCGAATTCTGGGGGAGGCTCGCTTACTGGGCCTCAACTCGGTTCAAACGGTACGAGCGGGTCGCTCGTTTTTGCTGGAAGGTCAGATTGACGAAGCCGTCATCCTGAAAGCCATGCAGTTCTTGCTGGTCGATGAAGTTGTGGAAATCGCACGTGTGCGAAAGCCCGCCGAAGTCGATGCCAATGACGATTCAACGGCCACTGGGCAGCTTTTCAACGTGCTCTACAAACCTGGTGTGACGGACAATACAGCACTCAGCACCCGGCGGGCACTTCAGCAGGCCGGGATTGCGATTGAGGAAGTGGCTACCTGCCGCAAATACTGGTTTGATCGTCAAGCTCAGTCGAATCAGATCAACGTATTGGCACAGCGGGTGTTGGGGAATGACGCCATCGAGCGGATTGTGCGGGGCCCGCTGCAGATGACGACATTAAGCTTCGGGCATACCTATCAACTGGAGCTCAAACATGTGCCCATTCGCGAACTGGATGATCAGGCACTGATGAAGCTCAGCAAGGAAGGCCAGTTATATCTGAGCCTCGCCGAGATGCAGACGATCCAGAAGCACTTTCGGGATCTGCAGCGCGACCCGACCGATATCGAGCTGGAAACGGTCGCTCAGACATGGAGCGAGCACTGTTCTCATAAGACGCTCGGCGGACGGATTCGTTACTCCGATGAACACGGCACTCGTCAATTTGGCAACATGCTGAAGGAAACGATTTTCGCTGCCACCCAGCAACTGCGCAAAGAATGGGGCAAAGATGACTGGTGCGTGAGTGTCTTCAAGGATAACGCGGGGATTGTCACCTTCGAAGAAGGTGAAAACGTCTGTATCAAAGTGGAAACGCATAACCACCCCTCCGCCATTGAGCCTTACGGCGGTGCCAATACCGGCATTGGTGGTGTGGTGCGTGATCCGCTGGGGACGGGCCTGGGTGCGAAGCCTGTCTGCAATACAAACGTCTTCTGCTTTGCGCCGCCGGATACTCCGCACGAAACGCTTCCTCCCGGCGTGCTGCATCCGCGGCAAGTCGCCTTGGGTGTTGTGGCTGGGGTGCGCGATTACGGCAACCGCATGGGGATCCCGACGGTCAACGGAGCCGTCTTCTTCGATGAACGGTATCTGGGCAACCCGCTGGTTTATTGCGGCACGGTCGCCATGATCCCTGCCAACCGGTGCGAAAAGAAAGTTTCGCCCGGTGAATTGATTGTCGCACTGGGTGGACGCACTGGGCGCGATGGAATTCATGGGGCGACGTTCTCTTCTGCCGAGTTAACGCAGGAGAGCGAAACGATCTCGGGCGGTGCGGTGCAGATTGGGAATGCTGTCACAGAGAAAATGTTGATGGATGTACTGCTGGTGGCTCGCGATCGCGGGCTGTACTCAGCCGTTACCGATTGCGGGGCTGGCGGATTCAGCAGTGCAGTCGGCGAAATGGGCGAAGAGACCGGCGCTGTGGTGTGGTTGGAAAAAGCACCGCTGAAGTACGCTGGTCTCACCTACACAGAGATCTGGATTTCGGAAGCTCAGGAACGCATGGTGCTGGCCGTACCTCCTGAGAACTGGGATGAATTCCACGCTTTGTGTGCTTCGGAAGGTGTCGAAGCGACGGCGATTGGGCAATTCACGGATGATCATAAGCTGACGCTGACTTACGATGGAAAGCCTGTGGGAGAGCTTTCGATGGAGTTCCTCCACGATGGCCGCCCGCCTGTGATTCGGGAAGCGACCTATTCGCCCAAGACAGACGGCTCGAAGGCCACGTTTGCTCCTAAAACAGACTACACCGACGATGTCCACAAGATCCTCTCCTCGCTGAATGTTTGCAGCAAAGAATGGATCATCCGGCAATACGACCACGAAGTGCAGGCCGGAAGTGTCGTTAAGCCACTGGTGGGTGTGATGTGCGATGGACCTTCGGACGCCGCCGTCATCCAGCCCATTCTCTCTTCGAAACGCGGGCTCGTCATTTCGAATGGAATGAATCCGCATTACGGCGATCATGATCCCTACTGGATGGCATTTGCGGCTATCGATGAAGCCTTGAGAAATTGTGTGGCCTGCGGTGCTGATCCGTCGAAGATTGCCATTCTCGACAACTTCTGCTGGGGAAATACCGAACGGCCGGAAACGCTCGGTTCGCTCGTGCGGGCAGCTCTGGGTTGCCACGATGCGGCTCTGGTTTACAAAACGCCATTTATCAGTGGAAAAGACAGCTTGAATAATGAGTTCAGCTACGTTGACGAGCAGGGCGTGAAACAAACCGTGGCAATTCCTTCATCACTATTGATCTCGGCACTTGGGCAGATTACTGATGTTCGCAGGGCGATCACGATGGATCTCAAGAGTGTCGGCCATGTGCTGTATCTGATTGGTGAAACTCGTAACGAGTTTGGTGGCAGCCATTATGCACTGGTCAACGATTTGTCTGGTGGCAGTGTGCCGAGAGTCAACAGGGAACTGGCGCCACGAGTGCTGGCACGGACTCATCAATTGATTGCCCAAGGACTCGTGCGAAGCTGTCACGACTTGAGTGAAGGGGGCCTGGCGGTGGCACTGGCAGAGATGGCGTTTGCCGGCGAACTGGGGATTGATATCGATCTTGGTGATGCCGATGCGACGACAATACTCTTCTCGGAATCGACGACGCGCTTTGTGGTCGAAGTGAAGCCAGATGATGAGGCACGCCTTCGAGAAGTGCTGGCCGGTGTGCCGCATCAGAAACTGGGTGTGGTGACAGAGACCGGCCGTGTGGAGATCAGTGGTCAGGGGAAAAAGCTTGTCAGTGCCGCGAACGAAGAGTTCAAACAAAGCTGGCAGGCCCCATTGGCCTGGAGCTAAGCTAAAACACGCGGTGCACTCTCTATACCGGGAGTTTGTGAAGAAGAAAGCAGAAATGACGGGGGATGAAGCTTTGCTAACTTGGTGACGAATCGATGTCTTTGTCGTTATGTCATGTGAAATCGGGCACCCGAATATGACTCTCCGTACTCTCACGACATTTGTGCTCTCACTAGCTGTCTCAACAATTGCAAATGCACAGACGTGGACTTCTCCAGATGGACTTCTAACCATCAATCCACCCGATGCCGGTCAATTCCAATTCATTCCTGAGCCCCCTCCTCCCTTGATTGGACTCTGGGTTTCCCACGACGAATCCATGAAATTTGGCGTCGTGAAAATCGATATCCCGCCAAAAATCAAGCTCATTCAATCGTCAGTTGAAGAGGGGCTCGCGAAAGAGATTGATGGGAAGGTGACTCGATTGCCGACCAGAAGCGTATTGGGACATGAAGTCTGGAAGATGGTCGGCAAAGGTACCTCGGTCGAAATCACGCAGGCAGTCATTCGACATGATGGTGCGCTCTACAAATTGATGGCAGCAACAGTTGGAAAGAACCCCGATCCAGCTACCGTGAATCGTTTTGTTGATTCGTTGTCCATCGTGCCACCGTCTCCAACGAATGCAGAAACAGCACCACAGCCAGACACTCTGCCCGTTGGAAATCTCGGCGGTGGTGTTGATCTCCACAAAGTATCGACGACTGTCGGTGGCGCAGGTGCTCTCCTGGCCATCGGACTGGTGATTTACTTTTTGACACGTGGCAACAAAACCCGCCAATAGTAAAAAATCTGCGATAGACCTCAGTCGCAAATTGAGCAACAAGTGAAAAAGTTATGAGGTCGTTGAGGACGCCTAGCAGCATTCAACATGGAAAATTAAGACTTTTGAATTCTGCCACCCTTCCACTTCGTCAGATTCGGCGGCACTCATTATTCAGGGTCAATCCAAACGAACATGCAACAGGCAGGCCGGAGCCTGCCCTACCAAGTTGGTGCATTCCGAAGACTCCATGCACCCTACGGGAGAGGTAAGCGTAGGCCCACTCTGAGGTCCATGACGTTGGTGTGGGTGGGCCCGGTGATCAGGAGGCCGCCGGTGGATTCGAAGAATGGCCAGGCGTTTTGAACTTCGAGGAATTCGCACGGATCCAGCCCAATTTCCCGGGCTTTGCGCAAGATGGCACCACTCGCGATCGCACCGGCACAGGTAGTAGGGCCGTCTTCGCCATCGGTGCCGCCGCTGAGCAGAAGCATGCGCTCTGCCTGATCAGCATCCCAGTGTTGCCATTCACAAACTGCAGCCAAGGCCACCTGCTGATTGCGGCCCCCTTTTCTTGGCCCGTCGTAAGGAACAAGTTTCACTGTGGGCTCACCGCCAGAGATCCAGCAAAGCGGTTCACGACAGGGTTCATCGGCAATCGCATGAGCGAGGTCTGTCCCGACCTCATTGGCTGTCCGACCCACATCACTCACGGCAATCCGAATGGTATAGCCTCTTGCCTGGGCCTCCTGGACAGCCGCCTGAACGGCCTGATGATTGCTTGCCAGCAGATGGTGCGAAATCTCCGCACGAACTGGCGGCAGCGTCAATTGAGCAGTTCCCGCAAGCGCATTCCAGACTTCGGGAGCCACTTCATGATGTTCAGCAAATGCAGCCAGAGTCTCCAGGGCGGCTTGTTGTTGGATCGACACAAATTCATCGGGTGTCGGCAGGAGCGGGCCAGAAGCAATGAGATCCAGTGGATTGCCGATGACATCGGAAATAACGAGCACATGAGTGCGCGAGGGGCCCAGCGCGCGGGCCAGGCCACCACCTTTGACATTCGATATGTTTCTTCGAACCAGATTGAGCTGTTCAATCGATGCACCGCGAGTCGACAACAGACGGATCACGCGCTGCTTCTGCTCTAAGGTGATTGGTGGCCTGGGCAAGGGGAGCAAGGCACTGCCTCCGCCGGAAAGGAGCACCAGCACCAGATCATCTGCGGTCGTTGTCGCAGCCAGTTCAAGGATTTCTCGCGTGGAAGCGACGCCTATTTCTGTCGGTTCGTTGACACCAGCAGGGCGGGCTCCCACCAGATGAATGCGGCGTGTGGGCACCACGCAATCTTCGGGGACATTCACTTGACCAACAACCAGTCGATCTGTGATTTCTTCACCCAGAGTTGCTTCCAAGGCCAACGCCATCGCAGCGCCCGCTTTGCCAGCCCCCAGAACCACAATGCGGCGCAGGCTTGCCAATGGTCGAACTTCGCCACCAACGATGATGCTCTCATTCTCAATATGAACGAAACGCGGAAGAAGTTCGCCTGGCATGGCTGCCTGCACACCAGCCCACCAGATGGCCTGAGCATCCTCGGTGAGTCTGTGAATCGCGGCTTCGTCCATGGATCACCTGAAAGGAATGAATTGATGCTGGAGAGGAGGTGGCAGCTTCTCAAATTGGACGGGGTCTGACAACTTGGGGCTGATACGCATCTCGGAAATCAATAGCGAATTGAACGTCTGCAAGGGATGCTTGCTCCGAGCCGCAAGTATGGCACACAGATATACGTTAAATGTGAAGTTAGCAGGCGAAAAGACCACGCCCTTACGCAAAGCCTTCAGGGTCGTGCCACCCAGATTTCGTGCCACCCAATAGCGATCTGAGGCCAATGAGAGGGTTCAGCAAACGAACTTAACAAACAAACTCGGAAAGAGCGTCATTGAGCCGATGATCGCGTGCCGTGGGGAGAGCCGGCAATCGGCACGCCTTTGGGAAGCGGGCGAGCGGCCACGAGAAATCCCTGCTCATGGACGAACTTTCGAATCCGCTGGAACTCACTGAAACTGTCGGGGTAGACCCAGAACGTGAGTGTGGCATCTTCGGGAGTCGTCAGTAAAGAACGGTAGAACCGGGAACCGGTCTGCATGGCTTCTTCGACCGATTCTGTCTGCAGATCGCGCGCAGGTTGAATCAGCCACTGAGTCACACTGATACTCACCAGGCCGGGCCCCATCTCCAGTTCACTGAGAACTCCACCATTCTCACGCTGCACGGTGTAACGCATGAGAAAGCCACCGACCGGCCCCACTTCTCCTTGAGCTTTTGGCGTTTTAATCAACCAGTCTTTGCGACTTTCAATCTGCCGCTTGACCTGTTCGACCAGCGCATCAATCGGAACCTCGGCTACTCTGCCTCGTTCAAAACGAAAGTGTCGCTCGCTCCCTTTAACCACACGCCCGACGGGAGTCACGCGATGTTCAATCTTCTCGACATTTGGAGGAGCGAAATCGGTCTCAATCACCCTGGCTCTCAAAGTGGCCAGTTTCTGTCGCGCTGCCAGAAGCTGTTCATGCGCCTGAGTCAGTCGATCCTGTTTGGCGCGGAGCAGTTCGCGTCCCGCCTGGAGTTCCGAAGCCATCACTCTGGCCTGTGATTGAGCACGCAGCAGCGACTGTTCCTGCTCGGCAACCTGTGCTGTCAGGCTCTCGATTTCCGTTTCCAGCCCAGTTGTACTGAGAGCTGCCTGCTCGGCTTCTTCGCGCAAAGCTTGATTGGGACTGAGCGAAATGATTTTGACGGGGCGAGCGGCTTCGACAACGAGCTTTTCCGCCGGAATTTCTTTGGGTGGAATTTCGACAGGTGGAGCATCTGGCTTCAAATCAACAGAAACAGGTTCATCAGTGGGGAGTTCGCCCAGTGGCTGTATGGGTTCACTGACGGTGAGGGCAGGGGCTGTATGGTCGGTAGCTGTCGCCATAACGGGATTATCAGAAGATTTGGTAACAACCGGCATGCGTGAGACTTTGAGTCCCGCCAGGACAATCAGGATTACGAGAATCCCGACGATGTTGGCAATCACATCGAGAAATGAATCGGAACCAAACTCGGCTTCTTTCGGGGCGGGACGCTGGCTCATGGAGTCCCTTTGGCTGATGGAGGCGTACTAAGAATGAACTCACGACTGGTCTTCAGACCGGCGCGATTGATGGAGGGATTGAGTCGTTCGTAATGCTGGATGCCCCCCGGGCCCACCTGGAACTGAATTTTTGGAACCCAGTAAAAGCCCTTGGGTGGACGCCCCCAGTCGCGAGCGAGTTCATCGACGGCGAGCAGCAGCATTCGCAGAGTGTCGGTCTTGCTTTCACCTGCTCCCACTCGAATGAGAAATTTGTCATCCACCACGAGACGATCAGCAGACACCACGACGTTGAGAGGACGCTCCATGCCAATTGTGGCGGAAAGATCCGAGACTCCCCAGCGGCGACGCTGCAAATTTTCGACTGGCATTCCGCGTGCCCGTCGCCTGTTATCTTCTGATTCTCCAAACTGCTGGAGTGGCGAGCTGACATCTTCGGGTCGGATTTCCTGCGGGCCATCCTTCTTCTTCGAACCTTCAGTACTGTTCAACAGCCTGGCAAAATCTTCATCAGCCTCTTCAATCGCTTTTTCCCGTTGAGTGATTTCTTCGTCAAGACTGGCAACTGATGAACCACCCTGTTTCTGTGTGCGGAATTGTTGCCCGCCAAACTTCTCGACTTTCTGCCAGCTTTCTTCACCAACAGGAACATCGGTAAAGCCTTCAGACCTTTTGGCTGTGCTCGACTGAGCCCCGGGCTTTGCAGGAATTGCACGACTGTCATGACCTGGTTTCGCTGGCGTATTTGCAGGGTGCTGCGCTGCTGCCGATGAAGATGCTTCCGTGAGTTTTTCTGCCTCTGCAAATTCTCCGGGAGATGTGCCGTTCATCGGTTCACCCGGACGACCTGGAGAGCCTGCTGGAACATTCGTGGTGACCGCGTTGTTACCAGAGTTTGGCCCTCGTGAGAATTGATGAGAACCCGTCGTTCCCAGTGATGGATCGAGGTGCGCGCCCGAGCCACCACGTCCCGGGCGTGGATCAATGCTGCCAATGGCACGACCAGTCGCTGCGGCTGAATGCTGACGCGATGCACCTGCGGGGACTTCTCGACCGCTCCCTGCGAACTCATCATCGGGAGCCACTGCGAACTCTCCACCGCTTTTTCCCATCGCCAATCCACCGGCGGCAGCCACCGCCTCTCGCTCCTTAATGAGCCCACGGACAGCCGCTTCACAAAGGCGTTTTGCTTCTTCATCGACAGTCGGCATGTGAAGTTCGGTTTCTTCACCAATCAGTTCGTAACCAAACGGTTGCCTCATGGTCGAAAGCATTTGCGATGCAGCGTAGTAAGCGACGGTTCCACTGGGCCGAATCAGGAGTAAGACATAAGGCTCGCCTAAGGGCTCATTCGGGAAGCGTTGCCGGTGTGGACTGGCCCAATAGCGGGTCAGAGCAGTTGCCCCAGCGAGAAGAGGATTGAACTTTTCATTGAAGCCCACCAGATCTCCTGCGGTGATCGTGACATCTTCGGGAACAAAACGCAGGCCTTGTGCATGACATTCGATAATGATGGGTCGCCTCGTCGTGCCGGTCTGGGCATCGAAGGGGACAATCATAAACTTGCTGCCGCCGGTGCCTGGTTGTGTGCTGAGACCTGCCAGACGACTCTCAAGAGTTCGAATCTGTTTGTTGACCAGTTCGATTTCAGCTTCGTCCGGTGTCTGTTGGAGGAGTTTCGCCTGCGAAAAGAGGTCATTCTGTTCTGCTTTCAGCCGAGCCAGTTCTGCTTCTGTTCGCTGACGGGCATTGAGAAGGTGCTCCAGTTGTTCCTGCCGGTTGGTTGCAGTTCTGGAGAGCTGCTGCTCCTGAGACCGCAGCTCTTGAATTCGACTCTGAAGCTGATCGATGCGTGTGCGATCAATCACCACTTCCGGCTCAGGGGGAACAGGATCGACTGGTTTCAGCTCAATGGATTGACTTGCCAACAGGGGAACTGGAGCAGTGGCGGGTTCCGTTGAAACGGGAGGTGGCACTTGCTGCTGTGGTGGCGCAATCGATTCCGCTGGAAGACTCAAGACTGGCTTATGTTCGGGAGGATGGACTTGCTCGATGGCTGCAGCCGCGGCAATTGTTTTCTGGCGAATCATCCGCGTGGTCACGAGCAGCAGGAAAATGAGTGCGCCCATGGCGCAGACAAGAACCGCAAGGAACGGAAAGAGCTGTACTCCTTCGCCGGTTCTGGTTTGCCTTTTTGCCATGCCTCACCTCATGAATCCACGGAATCAGTACTCTCTCGATACCAGCAATCTCCCTTGCTTCACGCAGCGCGGTGATGTGCCCTTGCTGAGAGCAGGTGAACTGCCGCATTCAGATTGAGTAACGTTTCCTCAAGCGTTTGCGTCTGCCTCAGCGTGGCCAGATTCTCAGCGAGCAGACTTTCCGCCTGAATCAATTGCTGGCTGCTACCAACAAGACTGCTGATCTGAATTGTCTGTCGCTCGAGCGCTTCAGCCTGCGCTAATGAGTGAGTGCTGACATCCTGAAGAGATCCAGCCAAAGTACTGACATTCTGTTGGACGGCATCGATCGCTCCGGCCAGCGCGGAGGTAAATTGATGTTGGATGCTCGATTGAGCCTCGCTGGCCGACTTCCAGGACTGATGCATCAACTCCAATTGGCTGCGGACCGATTCTGCCAGTTGCTGCTGCATCAGGCATAGGTTTTCTGCAAATGAAGCCTGTAGGGCCTCGACTTCACGCCGGGATTCGGCCTGAGTCTGCTGCAGGAGTTGCTGCTGAGTCGAAAGAGCTTCATGCATGGCAGCACTTAAAGCACCAGCCAGACTGTGCCCCTGTTCGGTAGCCAGCAAGGCCCACTGTTCACGACATGTCGCGACAGTATTGTTCCAGGCTTCCAGATGCTGACGGGTCAAGACATCGGCCTGATCCAGGAAGCGGCGGGCCACATCGTGTTCAGCAGCCAGCAGAGGTGAGACTTCGGAAGACTTTTCGGCTGGGAAGAATCCGAGCAGGCGATGGACGGTAAAGTCCTCAATCTGATCAAGGACATTCGATTCACCCCGCTCGATCGCAAACGTGGCAAAGACCAGAATCATCGACAGAGCCAGAGAGAGAGCGGTCGTATCAAAAGCAACTGCCAGACCTGAAGTGACTTCGTTGAGTGAACTCTCCAGTTGCTCGGGGGTCACGTTGGCAATGGCCATTGTGATCCCAATAACTGTCCCCAGAAAGCCCAGAATCGGAATTGCCCAGGTAATTGTGCGTAGTGCGGCGTAACTGCTATGCAGTCGAGCGATCGCCGTATCTGCCAGATAACTCAGGTGTGATTCGAGATCAGCGGCAGTGTGCCTGGAAATCACATAGCCGCAAACAGTCTCAATGCGGCGAAAAAGTTCGGTCGACTGATATCGTCGGCCGGTCAGTTGGATGTGTTCTCGCAGGAGCTGAGCCACCACAGATGAATCTGATTGAGGGTCAAATTTAATCCCATCCAGAATATTTTCTGACAAGACTCCCCGTTCGGAGGGCCAGTTGAGTAATTTTCGCCCGAGAATCGCCAGGCCAATAAAAAATAGCGCTACAGTACAATGTTCAATCCAGTGAGAATTGAAGTAGCGATACTTAAAATTCTCATCGAGGGGGATCGATGGTAAAACAAGGTAAAAGGCAACTGCTGCCAAACCACCGATCACCCAGGAAAAATCGAGCTTTGATTTGTGCGCAACTATTTTTGCAGATTGATTTTGCATCTAATTTTTCATCCTGCAGTTTTGACCGGGAGTGACGTGAGTAAAATCGACTCACTCATCAAGTCGTATTTGATCGAGAATCAAATCTTCCATCGTAAGGTGCCAACGTAGCGTCAGCGCTGTGCAATCACTCCTCATGACAATCGTTAAAATCGTCAAACTCGGCCAGACAAGTTGAATCGAAGAGAGGGGGATGATTGAAGATTCCGACTTCCGTTCAATTGCCTCGACCGAGTGGAATTGTCTATTCTCTCAAATAGAAGTCGTGAACAGGCATGACCTTGCATTCACAGATGGCAGTGGACTGACGCACTCCGCCCGTCAGGGATCGACGCATTGAAATCATCTCCGGACAATCGATCTTTGGAAGTTTCTGCACTGACCCGCGAGATCGCAGGCTATCTCAACTTGTCGGGAGGTCGTCGTGATACGCAGTTTCTGATGAGATTGAACCAGTTGGCACGACTGGCTCCTCAGTGGAAACTCCAGCAGAAACTGCTCAACGAAACTCTTGAAGCCTGCCATCGGGAAAATGTCACAGGCTTTGAGAATATTGAACAAGGCCAGAGTGCCATCAGCCTGGCATTCGACCACGTCTTCCCAGCTTATGTGAATCACCACCAGGATTTGCTGGGACATCTGGAACCTGAAACTCTCCAACTGCCATTTTTTCTTGGCAGAATCTTTGAATCGATTCTGGAGCAGGGGGGGCCCTGGAACGAAGAACCAAGGATTGTCGATGGCTCACTGCGCATCCTGAATGACTTCCTCGGCTATCGGCCAATTGCCTTACTCGAAAATCAGCGCAAGCTCGAACCCTATGCCAACGAGCGATTCTGCCCGCTGCCACTTTACATCAAAGGGGCAGGTGTCGGTGAATCTCCCTACCGGGAGATCATCGAGAAGTCGCTCGAACTCCTTTCGAACACGACTCCCGAAATTCTGACAGATGCCTGGTTTTATCTCCAGAATCTCGACGAACTCTCTCTCGATCCACGGGCACACGATCATCTTCATCCAGCCAACAAGCGAACAAATTACCTGTTCGGCGAGTGGGATCCCCATCTGATCGACCTGCACGGCATGTACCGCCGGTTCGTCGTGAGAAAAGTCATTCTGGACGCTCTACTTAAGTGGATGGGCGAGCAGAAAAAAGTTCCTCATGATGAACTTGTTTATGATGCAGCCGCCGTCCTGGCTGGAACCATTCTTATGGCTTCGGCCATCAGTGGTGCAGGGCCGGAAACACATGATTCGACGATTACGTTAACATCTCTGCTGCCACGTGTGGCCAGACAGCGAGACCGCTTCTATGCGACGCTTCTGGAAAACGCCGAAGGAGCCAGAGCCAAGCGGCTTCAAAAACAGGCCAAGGTCACGCAACAGCCTTTTGGGCACGTGCGACAGCATCTCAATATGTATCTGGCCGAATATGGAGCCCAGCAGGTTCAAAGACGGCATCTGGCTTATCTGTTTGCACGCATGGGCTATGCGGATGAAGCCCGGCGACAGGCAGGTATCATCCCTGCGGCTGCAGCTCGCTTTGATTGTGAAATCCAGTGGCGGTTTACGTTTTTCCGCAAAGAAATCGAAAAGGGGGATCTCGATCAGGCTTGCCGATTGATCGATGAGATTGAAGGTTTCCTGCATCGCGGCATCCGCTGTGGAGCCATTGTTGATCCGTGGAATATCCTGGGCTTTCAGGGGCACTTCCCGCTGTTTTCTTCCCGAGAAGACAGTGTGCCTGATCAACGTGTTGAACAACTGTTAAATCTGGTCGAATTAATTTTGGAAGCCTATGCCATTGCCCTGCAGGATGCAGCAGTCCGCGGCAGGACAGATCGCTACAACGAACTGAAGCGAAAATTCTCACGCTTTGCCGAATGGTGGGATCGATTCGGGACACCGACTGTCGCTGATCTTCCCCTGGTTCAAGGGCAGGAATCTTACGATTCGGCACTGCATGTCGCCGAAACACTTTCCGAATGGCGATCGGCCGGTGAGGCTGCCGGCGATGTGCAATTCTGGCGGCAGCATGTCGATCGATTTGAATCATCCAAAGCGTATGCCCAAGTCGTTGAATCTCTCCTGGATCGTAAAGACACAGTCGCCTCGCTGGGCCTATTGATTCAATGGCTGAGTCAGGTGGAAGAAGTGGGACTCGAGTCGGGTCCCCATTCACTGTTCGGATTGATGGTCGACTGGCTCGAATTAGCACTCGATTCCAATTCACAACCGCCAGTACCACAGTGGAAGAACATTTTACGCATGTTCGATTCTGTGGAAGCCAATGCGGGTGAATTATGGACAATTCCCCGACTCTCGACAGTGCTTCAAGGTGGGATTCAGCAGGAACATGAAACCACCTCTGGCGAAGACGACGCGAATGATGGCGACAGCACATTATTCGGTGCGGCATACGATGGCATGGTCTTTCGCGATACTGCAAACGACGGCCTGGAAAGCGACACGGCAGACAGTGGTGGCAGTGCCGAACCGGGTGAATTCGAAGTGATCGAGACCTTGCTGGAACCGAGGCTCAAATTTGCCCGCATGATGACGCAAATGTGGCAGATCGCTGCCAGCGAATGCACCATGGCGGAGGCCACACAGAAGACTGCTTCGTCTGAAGAAACCAGTCGTCCCGCAGCATTTTTCCCGGCAGATCACGTGGAAGAATGGCTTAAACAATGCGTCGAACTCCAGCAGCAACTCAAGCTGCTGATGGAAGATCTTGAAAAGCATGGCGTGATCGAATCGAGCGGCGATCATGAAGCGAACATCGAGTTCGACATGCAGATCCAGACCAAGTTCTATCTGCTGCAATCGATTATCTACATCCAGATCAGCGCTCAGGTCGCACGCTGGTGTCTCGAAGCCTTGCTGGCCGAAACCACAGGAAAAATCGTCGCCAGCGACCACGAAGAACAAATGATCGTGGAGTCGATTTTAGGAATCTTGAGACGCGATCCTGCGGAAGTTCGCAAGCTTTTGCCTGCACTATTGAAGGAATTGCAGAAACGCCCACTCCTTTATATTCCATTGGAGCACGATGGCGATCCCGGCGAGATGCTCAATGCACGAATCGCGCAGGCGATTATCCGCTTCATGTTGTGCCATTTGCCAAGGCTCGGTCTGCTCAAGGAAACCTGGCATCTGCTGCAGGCTGCTCATGAAATGGAACGCTCATCCCGGCCTGCCGGTATGGCTGTGACAGAGTTCGACCGATTGTTCCGCATCGCCCTCCGGAATTCGCTTGAAAGTATTATCCATGCCTCCCGTCAGTGGCAGAGAGGCAAATTCGCGGATGAAGATCTGATCGAAATTGTCGGCTCGACTGTCGAGCATTATCTCGATCAATGGCTCGATCACAGTTCCACCATGCGGCTCTCGACTGTTGAATCGCTCAAGATGGATGGTGTCTGGGATCAGACTCGAGAGTTCATCAAGAAGTATGGCAATGAGTTTTTGAATGCTCGCGTGCTGACACTTGGGAACCTCCGCACAATTCTGCACCAGGGGATCGAAAAATATCTCGCTTATCTGGAGGAATCTGAAGACCCACTCCATCCCATCCCGCTTTTGGAAGATATCCGCGGAGGGAAGATCAGTACGCGAGAAGCTTCTGAAACGTTGCGGCTGATCTATCAGGTGATTGTTGATCGCTTTGATCGATTTCTGGAATACAACTCCACCACAACTCAATCCGACTATGGGCAACTGTTTTTCTCGCTGCTCGACTTCTTAAGGTTAGAAACTTCCTACGAACGAGATGCCTGGAATCTCCTCCCTGTCGCGATTGCTCACGAAGTCTTGACCAGGCAGGGTAGGCAGGAAGCTGCAGAGATCTGGGAGGAAGTCTTTACAGTCAAAACCGAAGATATGTCCGAGCGACATCTGGCCGAACTGAAAAAACTCGAACGGCAATATGGCATGCGTTTGCCATCGGTTACGAGTCATCTCCAGGAGCGATTCGTTAAACCACTGGCTGTTAACAACATGCTGGCACTGATCCCAAGGGCTGTTGAAGAAGCTAAAAAGACGCCGATGGAAACCATTGCCATCCGATCGCTGGTGGCGCAGATCGAAGAGTATCTCAAGAGTTCGCTGGGCTCAGGGCTCGATGTGCCCCATTGGCTCAGGGCACTGGAAGAAGAACTCAATGAGGGGATCAGCCATTCAGGATGGACGGGTGCCGATGCAGAGCCGGAACTCAATCTCCTGGGACTGAACTTTACTCTTCGAGAAATGCGTCAGCAGCTGAAAACATGGAAAGCGCCGCCGGGTGGCCGCAAGAAAAATGATTCAGGAAATGCCTGATTGATGAATGCGTAGAATAAGTTCACTCAGCATCATTTCTGCCTACGCGACTCTGTAGAAATTGCATGCTTCCGAACTTCGATCCGTGGCCTTACCACTCTTCGCTCTTTTGCACGTCACTCCATTGAGGAAGCAGACCATCGAGGCTGCTGACAATCCGCAGGTGTGAGACTCGAGCCAGATTGATCGATTCACCCGGAATGAGTGGAGATGTGCCGGGAGTTTCAATACGCACTGTTGGTTCAGCAAATCGCTCGCGATTCGACAACACGACCTTCGCGGTTCGTCCGTCGCTCAGCTTGACATAACTCCCTACAGGAAAGAGGGAAATCAGGTGCAATAAGGCCCTGACAGATAAAGAGTCGAAATGGCCGGCTCGGGTCCCTTCCAGCAGATGTTCAATGGCTGCATAAGGAGATATTCCCGGGCGGTGCGGTCGCGGTGAGATCAACGCCAGATAGGTATCCGCTACAGCCGCAATACGCGAAAGTGGATGAATCTGATTGCCGCTGCGCTGCCGGGGATAACCTGAGCCATCCATTCGTTCGTGCATCTGGTAAGCCACAAGTTTGGCACCATGTGTCACGGTGGGCTCTTTGCTGAGCAGATCGCAGATATAGATCGGATGCTTCATGATTTCGAGCTGGCTGCCGGCATTCAGCCTGCGATCAGCTTTCAGCTTCTGGGCAACTTTCAGCATCCCCGAATCATGGATCAGACAACCAAAGCTCAAATCGAGAAGTTCGTCCTTTCGAAAGCCCATTAAAGTGGCCATCGCCGATGCCAGCATCGATGTCTTCAAACCATGCTGCATGGGATATCGATCAAGGACTGGCTGTGAACCATTTTCGGCGAAAAGATCAATATCGCGGCTCATCAGAATCAGATTCTGTCGAGCCACGCCAGTGACGGCGTTCGTGTTGACTTTGCCTTTCGTACCAATATCAAGAAAGACGTCTTTCAACTGCCCGAGTGATCTTTCCACGCCTTGCTGAATTTCTCGAACCAGTGCCGGAGAAGGGTCAATGTTACTTCTCTGCGAGACATCATGAATGAACGAATCCGGTCTGATATTCCATTTGGGAGTCGGCGGAGTCGCGGGCGTTGCTGATGTTTCTTGAGCAGGTGCTGTCTTGGCACCAGCCCGATAAGTGCCGCCAATCCGCCCTGGGCCGGAGACATTGTTCAGTTCATTTTTGTGAACATGCACGAACTTGACGCCGCGACGGGCCATCAATTCGAGCAGATGAGAAGTGATGCGAGTTCCCGCAGCCAGCAATAGGGGAAAGGTCGGCTTATCCGCATCGTAGAGCGGAGACCGCAAATTGGCCCCGGGCCGAAGACGATCGATCGAAATGATCTGATAGTCGGCCCTGAGACTGGCTGATGAAGGACTTGTCGTTGGACCCATGTGAAGGAAACTTGGCTTCAGTGGGAGGAGATTTTGGTGGTTCGATTCCGGTGAAAGACTGCTGACAGAAACTCTCACTAGCAAGGGTAGCTCATAGATTTCGCCGAACATGAAAAACTTTTGCGGGATCGATGCTGACACAGGTTCTGTGAAGGTCAAAACCGGTTACACTGCAGAGTTTGTGCGTCATGGTCGCTGGCTGTGCGGCGGAGTTTCAACAGGGATGATTCCGCAAAGAAACAGAGAGCGAAAAGGGCAACCAAGAGATAGCCATGGGTCGGATACAACAGCTCTCCAACAGTGTAGTGAACAAAATCGCAGCAGGCGAAGTGATCGAGCGCCCTGCCAGCGTGGTGAAAGAACTGATCGAAAACAGCATCGATTCCGGCGCACTTCGGGTTGAAGTCGATATTGGCGCGGGTGGCAGTGAATATATTCGCGTGACCGATGATGGCGGAGGCATTCACGCGGATGACATTCTCCTCGCTGTGACCACACATGCGACCAGCAAGATCCGCACGGCTGACGACCTGTTTCAGATTTCCACACTCGGTTTTCGTGGCGAGGCCCTGGCGTCGATTGCCGAAGTGAGTCAACTGAGAATCCGGTCGCGAATTCCAGACAGCGATGTGGGTTCAGAGCTGGTCGTCAATCTGGGTGAGCGGGGAGAAGTCGTTCCTTGCGGCTGTGCGACGGGAACATGTATCGAGATTCGACAACTCTTTGCAAATACACCTGTCCGCAGAAAATTTCTCAAGAGCGATGCCACCGAATTCGGACACATCAGTGAACAATTTACCCGGATTGCACTGGCCCGCTCTCATGTGCACATGGTGCTTCGTCACAACGATAAAATTGTGTACGAACTCCCTGCCACAGACCGACTGATTGACCGTCTCGAAATGTTCTATGGTTCGGCCATTTCCGAACAGTTGATCTCGATTGATCATCAACTCGGAGAAATGCGACTCTGGGGTTATGTCGGCCATCCGGCTGTCAATAAAGCCACACGGAAATGGCAGCATCTTTTCTTGAATGGCCGCTGGTTCCAGGATCGATCCATTCAACATGCTCTTTCCGAGGCTTATCGCGGCTTGATCATGGTGCAGCGTCATCCGATCTGTTTTCTCTTTCTCGAACTCAACCCGGCTGATGTCGATGTGAATGTGCATCCCACCAAGGTGGAAGTACGCTTTCAAGATCCGCAGTCAATCTATCGCCTCATGCTCTCATCACTACGCAATCGATTTCTAGGCATGGATCTCGACAGCAAGCTCAAGGTTCCTGCTGAAGCCAGCACAGTCGATCCTCAAGAGCAGAACGAAATCCAGAAAGAGTTCTCCCAATGGGCAAAGACCGAACTTTTCAAAACGGCTGAGATCGCCGGGTCTCCGCTCATGGTTGGATCGACGATCGGCAGTGCCAACGCAAATAGTCCACTCTCGCTGCTTTCGCCGAACCTGCCGGATTCAGCCACTTCTCCCTGGAGCTCGGAAATCGCTCCCGGATTGAATCGCTTCGAGACTGAGAATCTGGAATGGTCGGCCACGACTCACCGGACAGTCAGCAGAGTGAATTCACCATCGCATTTTGATCACGTAGCCCATTCCGAATCGACGGATGGCATGGATACGCCAGAAGTCGAAGAGGCGGCATTCGCAGAGCAGCCCCAGAAATCTGATCATGAACTGGACTCCTCTCAGGCGAGGGAAATCTCTGAACTTCCTCATGCCGCTGGGAGCCAGAACCATCATTTCTCGACACAATTCCTGGAAGGGGTGCGAGCGCTGCAGATTCATGACTGCTATCTGGTGGTCGAAACTCCCGAAGGGATGACGGTCATCGATCAACATGCCTTGCATGAACGAATTCTTTACGAAGAATTCCGCCGTCGAGTGCATAGCAAGGCCATGGAATCGCAGCGACTGCTCATCCCGGTACCGATTGCCCTGGGCTTTCGGGGATCCAGCCTGCTCCTCGATTGCCGGGAAGCGTTAGATCAACTGGGATTCGAGATTTGCGAATTCGGGCAGGGAACCATTCTCCTTTCGGCCTACCCGGCGATGCTCGGAAAACTGAATCAGGAGCAATTGCTTCGTGATCTGGCGGAACAATTGGAGTCTTCATCACTGGAAAGTGCTCATCGCGATATTCTGGATGAGCTACTGAATATGATGGCTTGTAAGGCGGCTGTAAAATCGGGGCAGAAGTTGAGCCAGGAGGAAATCGAAGAGCTGTTGCGACAACGACATCTTGTCGCCGATGCTCATCATTGTCCTCATGGCCGGCCTACGGCACTCAATCTGTCAAGAAGCGAACTTGATCGGCAATTTGGACGTCTGGGTTCCTGATGGCTGTTTGAATGACGATTTTTATCCACGCATCAATTGATAGGGCATATTGTGGCGTCGCAGATTTGTGTTGGAATAGGCCGCACCCGGCACCAGATGATGATTGCGGAACATCAGGCACTGGCGCAAAAAGGTGCCGAGCTGGTGGAACTCCGGGTGGATTACCTGTCGCGAACACCCGATATGAAGCGATTACTCGCGGATCGGCCCACTCCCACCATCGTCACTTGTCGTCGCGTGGCAGATCGCGGTCGCTTTCGCGGTACAGAAGAAGAGCGGCAGACAATCCTGCGAACCGCCATTCTTTCCGGGGCTGATTATGTCGATATCGAAGCCGATATTGCCCCGCAGATCCGCAGATATGGCAAGACCAAACGGATTATCAGCCATCACGACTTCGATCAGACTCCTGATGACCTGGAAGAGAAGTATGCACAGATGTGCAAACTGGATGCGGATCTGGTCAAGATCGTGACGATGGCGAACCGGGCTGAGGATTGTGTCCGCATGCTCAAGCTTGTCGAAGGTGCACAAGTCCCCACAGTCGGTTTCTGTATGGGGGAGAAGGGGATGCTCACCCGTGTCCTGTGTGGTGCCTTTGGTTCGCCCTTCACTTACGCGACATTCAATAAAGAACGTGAACTGGCACCTGGTCAGTTTTCATTCGACGAAATGCGGAAAATGTTCCGCTACGAACAGATTACCCGCAAGACGATTCTGCTGGGTGTTCTGGGAGACCCGGTGGCCCACAGTTTGAGTCCTCTCCTGCACAATACGCTCATGCGAAAGGCTGGTTTCGATGGCGTTTACCTGCCACTGCGAGTTTCCGCCTCAGAACTGAGTGAAACACTCGACGCCTACGAACAACTGGGTTTTACTGGCTACAGTGCCACAATTCCTCACAAGGAATCTGTGCTTCAGAAATACCCGATGTGTGATGACTTCGTCCGGGCGATTGGAGCTGCGAATACGGTCTATCGCGATCAGGCGGGGCATTGGGCCTGTTCGAATACCGATTACCAGGCGGCACTCGATGCCATTCTCAGTGGGCTTAAACCTGGAGAAAGCCTGACTGGCAAACGTGTCTTATTGCTGGGTGCCGGTGGTGCTGCCAAAGCGATTGGCATGGCCATGCAGAAGAGTGAAGCCATTACCGTGGTGGCAAGCCGCACATTGAAAAGGTCTCAAGCACTGGCTGATCAAATTGGCGGGCGGGCAATCACCTGGGAAAACCGCGGGTCGGAATTTGCCGACATTCTGATCAATTGCACGCCCGTGGGTATGCATCCGAACTTGAATGAATCCCCCTTTCCCATTCACTGGCTGCGCGAGGGGATGCTAGTTTTCGACACGATTTACACACCCGAGCGAACTTTGCTGATCAAAGATGCCCGTGATCGCGGCTGCACGACAGTCACTGGCGTAGAAATGTTTATTCGCCAGGCGACGGCACAGTTCCGATTGTTTACCGGGCTCAAGCTCTCGCTCGATGATGTCCGTACGATTTTCCGTCGATTGATTTCGCCTGTTCGACATGACGATCTGCTGGCCGATCCTTCGGCTGCCGATGGAAATGCGGATAACGGACAAGTGAGCGACTCATGAAGATCTCCCTGATTGGTTATCGAGGCACTGGCAAAACAACCATCGGAGCGAAACTCGCGGAGGATCTGCACCTGGGGTTTATCGACGCCGACCAATTGCTGCAGGAACGAGCAGGTCGCAAGATCAGCGAGATCTTTGCGACCGATGGCGAGCCCGTTTTTCGACAGCTCGAAGCCGACCTAATTCATGAGCTGGCCAACTCGAAAGAATCCTTCGTACTTTCAACGGGTGGAGGTGTCATCCTGCGGCCTGAGAATCGAGCAGCGCTGCAATCAGCAGGCCCGGTGGTCTGGTTGAAGGCGACACCACGAACCATCTGCACAAGGCTGAAACTGGACTCGGCCACGGCCCATCAACGTCCCGCGTTACTGGCTGAGACGAAACCAGATCATACCCCAGAAGAACAAATGCTTTACGAAGTGACCACCCTCCTGGCCAGGCGAGAACCTTTCTATCAAGAGACAGCATCGTTTGATGTCACGACCGATGAACGGGATGAGACACAAATCGTGCGAGAAATTCTGGAGAAACTTGTCGACTTGAAAATTCAATCCCACAGGTGAGCCTGTCGAGAAAACATCGAAGGCATGGATGATGATTAATTTAATCACCATTGCTTCAAGAATTGGATTTACAACCTGCACAATTGCATAAGCATGCAACTTTCGGCAGATTGTTGACGATTATCAAACTTCAGAACCTTTCCCCCTTTCTCAACGAAATCCCGAAGGGAATGCATGCTCGATCTCCCTGCGTGGTTCATCCTTTCGACGCTCTTTATTCTGGGTTCGATGGTCGGGAGTTTTCTGAATGTCGCTGTCTGGCGGATTCCACGCCACGACGACTGGATTCAATCACTCAAAGGGGTCGTTTATCCCCCTTCAGCCTGCCCGGGTTGTCGGACGCCGATTCTTTCGAGAGATAATGTCCCAATTCTGGGTTGGTTATTACTTCGGGGCCGCTGTCGGGCTTGTGGAATTCGAATTTCGTGGCGTTACCCGGCGATCGAAGCCCTCAATGGCATATTGTGGGTGGTGCTCTATCTCGCCATCGTGCCTCAAGGCTACTTTCACGAAGCCTCAGCGAGTTGTGTCTGGACTGAACTGCTTCCGGGAGATGCAACGGTCGTCAGCCGTCAAGAAATCTTCAGTCGTGCGTTATGGCATTACGTTTATTTTCTGGTACTGATTGAAGGGCTGCTCGTTGCCACTTTGATTGATTTTGATCTGCAGATCATTCCCGATGGAGTGACTGTCCCCATGGCGATTTTTGGTCTCGCCATACCCATTATCACGGGTACAACAGCGCTTTGGCCCGTCTGGTTTCACGATCCGGAACTGATCCGCACATTGGGCCTGTTCTTCCCGGAAGGAATGTTGAGCTGGTGGGAGACATGGAGCATCCCGAGCTGGATTTCTGCATGGCCTCGATGGCATGCCATCGTATTCAGCCTGACAGGTCTGGTCGTTGGCGCTGGTCTGATCTGGCTGGTCAGAATCCTGGGACATTGGGTTTTCGGTCAAGAGGCCATGGGGTTTGGCGATGTCATTCTGGGAGGAGTGATCGGCATTTACGTTGGTTGGCAAGCCTCGATAGTCGTTTTCTTTCTGGCACCAGTCGTGGCTCTTCTTTCACTGGCGGTCACCTTCCCGTGGATCAAAAACCGGGCAATGCCCTATGGACCTTTCCTGAGTATCGCCACACTCATTGTGATACTCGGTTGGCAACCCATCATGACGCGAGCCGAGAAATTCTTTGCGATGGGGCCCTTACTTTTCATCATTGGCGCCGTGATGCTGGTACTGCTCGTCGCCTCACTCTGGCTGGTGCAGGGCATGAAGCGTTTATTGGGTATTCGCGATGAATGGCCCATCGAAGACGAATGGACCAGTGCCGACCAGTTGATCTTCTTTGCCAACCGTCAACCGGAAGCCACGATGAGCCAGCCGGGATCAAATTCAACATGGCATGGTGAGTTAGCCAGCCAGGGACGCTTACACAGCGAAAAATGGCGCGGCCATACACTCCCATGGAAAAACTGAAGGACAACCCATGACGGGCTGTCCTTACAGATTCAAGCTCAAGATACGCCTGATCGCTCGAACCATCAGATCATGTTCAGGCGGCGGGCCGCTCGATAGTACTGATACTTGCCCCAATCGAGGAGTCGATGCTTACCCACAGGGGAGGGCTTCCAGCCACGCTGGCGGAGCTTCCAATTGATCGAGTGAATACCCAGACGGCGATCGAGATCGGGTGTCCGGAAGGTGATGCTCAGCGATACCGAGACCTCTTCACAGTTTTGCACGAAGTGTGGATAGGTCACTGGGAAGTGAAGTCCATAACCGGGCTGCAGATCAAAGACCCATGATTTTGAGCGATTCTCATCGGCGAGAGTCATATTGCGAACCCGTCCACCATAAAAACGCTCGAAGTCTTCCTGGGAAACAATCGACGGGTCATTTCCATCAAACAGATGAACGATTTTGCTGCCATGAATCTGGAGCAGGAAATTATGTTCCGGATCCATGTGATAGGGTGTGATGGAACCCGGAGAAGTGAGAAAAATATAGGCATGAGCCGACATCATGCCCGGGACAATGGCTTCCGATTGGGTACGAACTTCAGCCAGGCAGTCATCCAGGACTTTCCCGTAGGCGGGATCGTTTTCCACATGCTTGAGAACCATCCACGACTTGCATTCTTTAATGCGCCGAACGGTATCGGCCACACTGAGACCATTACGAGGCGTGAGGTCGGGATCCTGATTGATCGGTAAGTTGCCGGCATTGTATTCGATATCGTTTTCAGGAAGTTCCTGAGCCAGCTTGAGCAGGCGTTCTACGGAAAACAGCGGGTTTTCGCAGAGACGATGCCGAATGAGAAATGGCTGCTTGTTGAAGCAGCGATCAAACTCGGCAGTATCCCACTCGAGCAGAGTCGAATTCTCTCCGGCAATTGCTGATGTCTGCACAGAGTTCGGAGGAGTCATTGTCAACATGATCACGCCTTTAGGATGAGAGCATTTCAAGCATTAAACATGGAGTTCGCACAAGGTTGATTCGATCGCTAGTAGCAATGTGGCTTTATCGCTGCATATAAAATTCAATGAGTTCTGATCTGCCGGGTTTCGAGAAACTAATTGTCGGCCATTGCGGTTTGTTGTGGAGGCTTAATGACCCTTCGCAAGGCACGCAATCCAAAGCGAGCGGCAATTGAAAGATCACCCCAGCGTCCCGTCGAGACGAGTAGTCGCTGAATCGTTCGTCGCTCGGGCCAGAGCCGCGAAATCATGAAGTGGCCAGGAGCAGCACAGGAATCCAGCCAATTCAAGTCAGGCTTCTGGTGAGCAAAGCCAATGTTCTCAATTTCGAGTTGTACCCCGGGAGAGAATTTGGCATAGGCTTCGTCAAATCCAATCTTGAATGTAAAGCCACCATCTCCCGCCAGAAAATTGCATTTGACAGCGATCGCCTGACCATTGAGAAACAGCCCCAGCATCATCAATTGTCCGCGTTCCTGAGCTGCCCGGCAGACATCACGAAACCACTGTGCGTGGTGAGAGAGCGATGCCATCGCCGTCTGTTGCTGACCTTTCCATCCTCCACCTTCAAGCTGCAAAAAAAGATCCACCCAGGGGTCAACATTCTCCCCGGCATTCAATTCACGCGTTTCAAATTGCCCCTGTTCAGCAAGCCGACGACGTTGCCGCCGGAGTTCCTGACGGTGATGCGATGTCGTCGCCTGATCCAGATAAATCTCAGCACTGGCGGCTCTTCGAAACAGCGCCCGGCCATATTGATGAGATACGAGCGAAAAGACCGATTGTCGCTCCATGGCTTCGAGTAAAGCGTGTTGAAATGGCCCCTCACCATGGATATGCGGCAACTCGAGAAAACTGGCACCGCAGGCTGTTGTCCGAGTCCACTTGAAGAACTCGGTCAGAATGATCGCTGTGTTCTCAGAATCAACCAGGGGAGTGCAAAGATACGTGTAATCATGCTGCCAGAGTCGATCACAATTCAGCGGCTGTTGCCATGTCTTGTGCTGACGCTGGAGAGGGAACATCGCGACCAGCTTTTCGGATTCTCCGGGCCGCAATCCCGATTGCCAGATGAGAATAAAGCGAAGTCCCGGATCGTGCGGAAAATGTCGCAGCGCCGGCAGGACAAACCAATGCTCATAAAAAGGATTGGGCTCGATCGACCGACTGGCTAATTCACTCCACTGTGGAATGATTTCTTGCAGGCGGGCATGATCGGTAACGATTTCCATGCGGAAATCGGTTTCGTGAATGCGTCGTTTATTTCGCTGGGTGTGACCATCAGCTTTGGGAATTGACGTGACTGCCGAAGGAGTCTCAGGGGGTGAAGCAGATGATTCCGCCCTCACTGTTCCGGCTGCAGCGCTTCCCATCCCGATATGCCTTTTCCTGTCGCTTGATCTCGGGATCACGTGGATCCCGCAATGACCTTCACTACAGGTAAAGCTAGTTCAAGAACCGGGTGAGGCAAATCGGACCGCGATGGCTGAGTTCTTCTGCGGCCGGTTATTCAGCTTGAGTGCCCAGCCTGACGATTTTTAACTCCTGTAGAGATCTAGCGTTACGAACATCCGGCGAAAGTCGTAACGTGCAGGGAAGAAAGACCGGTTTCGCCAGCGCTTCCGAGGGAACAGCATCCAGAAGAGCGAGCCTTAATGGGACTTGCACCAGTTCATGCGCGGGAGGAACGACTCTTAAGTAGAGCCTTCTCGACGAGAACAACTCAATCAGAAGATTGGCAAACTCACGAGACAATCCGGCCGCGACAAGGACGCCAGCCGGGTGCTTCAGCCGTAAACCGTAGTCACCTTTCGTGGGTTGAAATCGATCAAAACTTTCGGCCAGAGGGGCAAAGCCCGCCTCACCGGTTCGTCTGACATATTCGACAATTGCAGCCTTCAGTTGGCCGTGAGCTGCCAGTTGTTGCCATGCCTCTGCAGCATCTATGGTCACTGCGGGAGCTGCGGAAATCGTGCGTAATTCTGCCTGCTGTTCATCGTCGAGCATGCGGACAACCCGATGATCGCTGGTCGCTTTGCGGCAACGACCTTCCGCCCACTGGCGGATCGCAAAAACCTGATCTTCGGCAGTGATCGACAAGGGAATCAGTGATCGACGTGCTTTCTCAAGATCTTCCATTTCCAGAATTCGACCGTGGCTGAAAGATTCCACAATCGCTGAACTGACAATCTGCTCCAGTTCCGCTCCGCTGTAGCCATCGGTCTGCCGCGCCAACAGATCGAGATCGTACAGGGAAGGTTGCCAGCCTCGCTTTTCGAGATGGATCTGCAATATCTTTAGTCGCTCATCAAAGTTGGGTAAGTCGATAAAAAAGAGTTCATCAAATCGGCCGCGGCGCAGCAGCTCCGGGGGAAGAGATTCAACAGAATTGGCTGTGGCTACCAGAAAGACAGGTTGCTCGACTTCGCTGATCCAGGTCAGAAAAGTTCCCAGCAGGCGGGCCATGGTTGAGTCGGTCGCTCCACCGGATGATTGTTCGGCTCCTGCAAAACCTTTTTCGATTTCATCGAGCCAGAGGACAGCCGGTGCGAGATTCTCCATCGTCTGCAGGACTTTTCGCAGATTTTCTTCCGGCCCACCGTGCTGACCAGCCAGTAAATGAGTGACATCGAGCCGCACCAGAGGAAACCCCAGGACTCTGGCAGTCACGCGTGCAGAAAGACTTTTTCCGCACCCTTGAACCCCCAGGAGAAAGACTCCCTTTGGGGCAGGGATCCCTTGTTCTCGGGCTGAGGGTGATAAAGCCTTTGATCTTTGGGTCAGCCACTCCTTGAGCTGATCGAGTCCACCAACATTGTTTAGACCTTCTTGAAGATCATAAAAGGTCAAGAACTCCGATCCGGAAGCAAGGCTCTTCTTCTCGGAGATCAGCAGACGAATGACATCATCATCAACGGTTTTGCGATCAAGCATCGCCCGGCGAATTGCCATGCGAGCTTCATGCCAGGTCAGACCGGCGAGTGCTTTAAGCAATGAGTCTTCCTCTTCGTGGCTCCAAGGTTCGACCTGGTGATGCATCGCAAGAGATTCTTCCTTGTACTCCTGCAAAATCTGTCTCAAATCGGCGAGATCAGGCAAAGGGAGGGCCATTGAAATAGCCAGCTTTTCGACATCCACGGGAAGATCTGGGTCAGGATCAATAACGATCAAAGTTTGACGGCGACGAAGTGCCGTGGTGACGGTTTCACGAAAATCTCGAATGGCCTGCGGAGAATCGAGAAAGCGGCCTAACCGACAAATGAGCCAGACCAGACCTTCCGCAGCGACCTCGGCGCCGGCAACCCATTGAGCCGAATCGATGGGCCTCGTGGCGGCAAGATCGGGCTGATGTTCAGCCGGCATTCCCTCACGCAATTCCCAGGATTCTTCTTCCGAGAGTTGGCGAATGATTGATAGGCAGCGTTCCTCTTCGTGTGTCTTGATCACGACCAGCGGATAGCCAGCTCGAATACGCCCCACGAGATCGGCAGAAAAGTTTGACATGAATCCCTCGGAACTCAGAGAATTTGACTCAGCGCTCTGTCATAAAACTGCCGGATTTCAGATGAAACCTCGACACTTTCCGCCACCTGTTGTTTCATGCACAGCTTGCGTGAGTATCGAACGCTCTGCAAGCATGAAAACCTGCCCAAAGCGATCTTGATTGAACAGATGAATGCCAATACTCTCATGCTGGTCAATTCAGGGATCAATTTACGCACTGGATGGCGTTCCCTTCAGTCCCATAGACACTTCTTCAGAATGCAGATTTGGGCTTTGGCCCGAAAAGAGTTCAGGAAGGAATCTGAACAGGAGAGGCCGCAATGATTTTGCGTGCCTGTGGTTGGGTTACACAATTTGTCAAAGCCACACTTTTGCTGACTATGTCCATCTGCGGCATGGAGGTCGGGCTGAGAGTGTGGGAAGCCTACGCTCCTGAACATAGTCCCAAACCTGCTACTTCACTCTCCACGCTGCTCGTGCCCTCCGCGAGGCAATACCAGGAACTCATCCCTCGTACGGAAAGAACCTGGCCCGGCACGAATGGGCAAACCGTTCGTTTTCGCACCAACAGCCGAGGTGGACGGGGGGAAGAATTGCAGACCCCAAAGCCTCAAGGAACCTTTCGTGTGCTCTGGCTGGGAAATGAAACCGTTTTAGCTCCCATGCTCGATGAACCTCTCACTCCACCGCACCTCGTGCGGACATTCCTGCAAACCAGATCGCCAGCACCCGTCGAAATTATTAATGGTGGATTTCCCGAAAGCTGCCCACTGCTGATGTCGCTAAAGTACATGAACGATTGGGCCGGTACGGAACCCGATCTCATTTTGATTCACGTTGATCGATCAGCGATTGAGCGCGACCGCCAGTTGCGTCGATTTACACACGCTTCCGTCGATGGCCGTCCTTTGTGTTGCACTCATCCCTCGCTAACCACACCCTCAGCATCTCAACCCGCGAGAGATTGGCGAGAACGCTGGCGACTGATCGATCTGACGATTGCCTGGACTGCCCACTTGTGGCATTCGCAGACCGCAGAAAAGCTTAATGACGACCAATTGCCGTCACGCTCCCCCAGCTCCTTCAGCAGTCCAGATAGCCAGAAAGCATTGATCAATGGAACTGAGCATACGTTGCGTCCGATCCTGACAATTCTCGATCTTGCCAAACGATCCAACACCCCGGTGATCGTGATCACTTCACCGGTCTCACAGAGAACAACTGAAGACCAGAGTTTTGCCAAACTCCTCTCTGAGTTCTGCCAGACACATCGACTTCCACTTATCAATGCCACATCGGCCTGGAACGATCAGAACCTTCCCGATGCCATGACCACTTCTATGGCAGGCAGCCAGCAACCGGCGGCGATTGAACAGTATTCACAGATCGTATCAAAGACACTTCTTGAGAACTGGCCCGGCCCATGGAGAGGGAATACATCCAGACCTGTTGACGAGAGTCGACCAAGCTCAGAGAGACAACCACTCCTTACCAGAGAAGCGACGAATGGCTTAGCGCCACAAATACTGCGGCCCGCCACACCAGTCGATCCTCGTTCTGCTCCCATGGTTCAGGATGGGCCAAGAAATCACCGAGGAACTGGTTCTATACAGATGCCTCGGGATCGAGAGATTGTTCCTGCGGGCGGATTTTGAACGATTGCTGGCAACCGTCGGCAGCGTCAAGGTGTCTCCCGCAGAAACAAAAAAACCTCAAGCAAATCGCTTGAGGTTTGATCAATTCTTGAATTTGCTATTTGGGGCAGCAATTCCAATGGCATAGTCCTAAGACTAGGCTTTTGCTCCACGGGCAAGTCGTGCCAGCATTTCGGCAGGACCATGATCGTAGCAATCATCTGTGTTCCAGAGTGGCACACCAGCGGAGTAGCGGGCAGCCAGCATCAGAACTTTATCTTCCGAACCTGGTTTTGCTGTGGTTGGACGAGCAGGATCAATCCCCAGGGCTTCGAAGTCAATATGCTCGAACTCACCCTCTAATTCTTCACCTTCTTCGCCATATCCCAGGGTCTCTTCTTCCAGATCATCGAGATCAAAATCGCGAGCCATCTTTGATCACTCCTTTCTACTAATAAATTGATGAAGTCTAATGTTTTCAGAACGCTGAAACTTATGCTCAAACTTGCCGAATCGCTTCGACATCGATTTTCCAAGCCCAAGCGGCCCATTGAAACTTGAATTCGGGCAGCCGCTGTCTACACACTGAGTACGATCACAAACCAAAAATCTAATTCGAAAAAACTCTGAGTGAAAACTTTTTGTGAAGTCTGATGGCTATCGAGACAAAATCAGTTAATGGTTGAAAATTCGCACCACTCAACTGTTCTACGCACCATTCAAACCTCACCTTTCACTCAGTATGTTGCCATCGGTCATCATTCAACAGACCCATTACATCCGGTCAAAGTTGAATGAATGACCACACAGCCCCATCATGTCGACTGGCTCTCTATTTCTTAGCCAGCTTTCAAATCAACCAGTGCACTGGCACATTGAACATCTTCCCGATCGACACCTAATTGTCACAATCTGTGACCGAATAGACGCGAACAAGAAGAACCAATGCCACCCACCGGCGAAATCACTCCATTCAATCACTCCAGCTTGGCAACCTCACCAGCATCATGCCAGCGGGGCCAGTGGACGCACATCGTGAACTCAGACCGATGCTTTGCAACTGTGCGGGATGCGACATCGTCAGCACCCATCGGCAATCAGTTGCGAGTTGCGTCACAAAATTGTGTGATTTCAAGGCGTGGGCTTCGAGGCAGGACTCTTTGTTGACGACGTATTGTGCGTTCCTGGCCGGTTTTGTCAACAATTTTTTCACACGATCTGCATGCAGAATTGGCTCCAGTTCGCGAGACCACTGACTTTTTATCAGTTTCCCGCTGATTTCCGACCTTTTTCCCGAATTGGCCTCAAGAAATTTTTCTTTGGAAAATTAACGGCCCGCCACCATTTCA
The DNA here is from genome assembly GCF_000092105.1 of Planctopirus limnophila DSM 3776. NCBI lineage: Bacteria > Pseudomonadati > Planctomycetota > Planctomycetia > Planctomycetales > Planctomycetaceae > Planctopirus > Planctopirus limnophila. The sequence goes on from NC_014148.1 coordinate 2,416,891, forward strand.
AATTCAGTTTCTTTCCCGAGGCCTCTCCACATCGTAGCGCTTCAGCTTTCGATCCAGTGTCGAGCGTTCAATTCCCAAGATCTGAGCAGCCTGAGACTTGTTCCATCCTGTCCATTCTAATGTGGCCAGAATGTGCTGCTGCTCAACGATCTCCAGGGGCAAGGCCTCAAAAGTCTGCCTTGTCGAGATGTCGCGCGTAGGCTCCACAGATTTGCCGGTTGTCCCAAGTGCCGAAAGATGCAGATCGGCCTGACCAACCGCCTCATGGGGACAAAGGATCACTGCCCGCTCGATGGTATGCTGTAGTTCTCTCACGTTCCCGGGCCAGTCGTATTCAATCAGTGCCTGCATCGCTCCAGGCGTAAACCCGACCATATTCCGTGCCATTTTTCGAGCGAACCTGTTCAGGAAATAATTCGCGAGCAGCGGAATATCCAGCTTTCTCCGACGGAGTGGCTCCACCACCAATTCGACCACCTGCAACCGGAAGTAAAGATCCTGACGGAAGGTTCCTTCGGAAACAGCTTTCTCCAGATCCCGATTCGTCGCCGCCACAACGCGAACATCGGCATGCACCGGGTCGCCGCCACCGACCCGTTCAAACGGATGTCCTTCCAGCACTCGCAGAAATTTGGCCTGTACTCCCGGGCTCATTTCGCCCACTTCATCAAGAAAAATCGTCCCCTGATGCGCCTGTTCAAATTTTCCCAACTTGCGCCCAACGGCACCGGTAAATGAGCCTTTCTCGTGGCCGAACAGTTCGCTTTCCAGCAAGCTCTCGGAAAGTGCAGCACAGTTCATCGTAATGAAAGGGCCACCCCGACGGTTGCTATGCAAATGAATCGCCCGCGCGATCAATTCTTTGCCAGAGCCACTTTCCCCCCGAATGAGTGCGGTCGCATCTGTTGGAGCAATGCGTGCGATCCGGTTTTTCAACTGCTGCATGGCCGGGCTTTCGCCAATCAGATCCATCTCACTGCGTAATTGCTCACGCAGCGTCTGATTTTCGACCTCGGCACGCTGCAAACCTGCCTGAAGCTTCTCGACACGTTGCAACTGTTCCAGACCAGCGGCCATCTGATCAGCCACAGCCAATGTAAACTCCAGGTCGTCGACTTCGAGTTGGCTCACGTTATCTGTCGAGTAAAGATGAATGAGCCCGTATACCTTTTCTGCTGTGCGTACAGGTGCACAGATAACGCTCTGAGCCTCGATCTCACCCAGACTGTCCCGATCCAGAAATCGATCATCCGAAGAGATATCGCGAGCCAGAACCGCTTCCTGATCCTTGAGGACAATCTGCGATAATGAATCAGACACCGGATGGTAGGGCTGATGGTTTTGAGCTCGATAAGCCACAACCGAAAGTTGATCGTTGCCGCCAGAATTTTTGGCGAGGCTCGAACTCATCAGCAAAATGGCCCCGATGGTGGCCGATGATGCATTGAGGAGACCTTCAAGCACAATTTCTGAGAGGCCTTGAGCTGTCGTGGCTGAACCCATTTCCAAAGCCAGTCGATACAACCTCGAAAGCTCAAGCGAAGTCTTATCTCTGGCGGCAGCGTCCACAGGTTGCCGGAAGCGGGACTGACGCCGGCGATGTAGGATCTCTGGATTACTGTCGCTTTCGTGCCGCTCGCGGAGTGCATCGACTGTGTCAGATTCAATGGGCTCATCCAACCCATCGTCATCATCCCAACGCTGCGTGAGACTTCCGGCCAGGCCAAAAATCGTGCTGCCAATCTGAAACGACTGGCCAAACTTCAACTCCACATCGCCTGAAATGCGTTCACCACGCAGTTTTGTCCCATTGCGACTGCCACAATCTCGCAGGCGCCAGCAATTGACGTCAAAAAACAGCTCGCAATGATTACGGCTGCAGATTTCGTCCTGCACAACGATGCGGCAAGTGGTCGCCCGGCCAATCGTTGTCACCTGGTTATGAGGCAATCGGTAGACATCACCGCGTTTCACGCCGGTGCGAACGACCAGGTATGCGGGGTCTGCTTTTGTAATAACCTCTTGAGACATAAAGCCAGCAATTCATCAGGGAGCTACAAAATTACCAGGCCACTGGATTTTTTCATGGCCATGGTAATCTTCACGCCGCCATATTTCTCGTACAGGAATTTGTTCTCAACCATAGAGTCGTCTCTACGGCTGTCACAACAGGAACTCAGGAATCTGTCGCTATTCAGTCTGTCGTTCAGGCGCAGCAAAAAGCCAAACACAACGATTATAACACGGTAACCTGTGGCTTGTGCATTGTCCAAATGGCATTGTGTCGCAGGAGCAGATGGAAAACCTGTCATCTACTGTGTTCAGCCATCAATCCTGTCTCTTCCGTCGCCATATTTGCAGAGAGCCGTTCGAAAATCTTGCGGAGATTGAGTTTCAGGAGAGATCGGCTCTTGCACTTCGCAGAAACTCAAGTCATCGTTGAAGAAGTTCGCAGGGACGGGTGAACAGTGTTGATCGAGCTTCTTTCGAACTGAGTTCCTTTGGGAGAGTGACAAGCCAACATTGCCACCTCAACATGGTGACCATGGAATGGCCGGGTGAAGATCACGGCCCAACGGATTCATGACATAGACACTCTTGGTCCACCCGGGCACAAAATCAACAGCATCAATACGAATTTTTAAGCTGCGAAAACTGCCCACAAAGACAAAGTTCTGGCAATAGGAAATTCGACAGTGATCAATAACAGCCTGTACCTGGCTCTAATGCTGACAATTTCAATCAGCTGGCTGACTCCTGGACTCTCGCAGGCCGAAAACTGGCCCAGATTTCGAGGGCCTAACGGCACTGGTCTGTCAACGGAAAAAGGAGTTGCTACCCAGTGGGATCCACAGGCGGCCAAATGGGTCTGCACCCTGCCAGGAGAAGGCCATTCATCTCCTGTCATCTGGGATAACCGAGTCTTTGTCACCTCTGCTGAGGTGCTGGGTAACGAGAAGATCAAGCGATCATTACACGCCATCAAGACGGATACTGGTGAAATTGCGTGGACAGCCTCAACGATTCTCGGAGTCAACGGAAAACACGCCAAAAGCAGCTTTGCCAACGCTTCTCCAACCACTGATGGAGAGCGTGTTTACATTGCCTGGGCAGATACTGAGCGGTTTCTTGTGGAGGCCTTTGATTTTGGTGGCAAGAAACTCTGGAGTTACGATCTCGGCCCTTTTGCATCACAGCACGGGCAGGGGGCCTCGCCAATCCTTTTCGAGAACCTGCTGATCATGGCCAATGATCAGGACTCTGACAGTTCGATTGTAGCGCTGCACCGCAAAACGGGAGAAGTGGCCTGGCGTAAAGCCCGCGAATCGAGAGAAACGTCTTACGCCACACCTGCCATCCATGAACCTGCCAACGGCGCTCCAGCGCAACTGATTTGTGTAAACGGTGTTTCCGGAGTGACAGCACTCGATCCTTACACGGGAGATGTTCTCTGGACGAGTGAAGCCTTTCGCCAAAGAACTGTCGCCTCTCCACTGGTGACGGCTGGTCGGATTGTCGCTGGGGCAGGTCAGGGGGGGAAAGGGACGATGTACCATATCATCGACCCACTGGCGAAGCCGACGGATGGCCAGCTCCCTGTGGCACTGAAACTCGAACGACTCTTACCTTACGTCCCTTGTGCGATCATCCACAAAGATCTGCTGTTTCTTTGGGGCGATGGTGGAGTCGTCTCATGCTTCAACCCCAAAACAGGTGAACCCATCTGGACAGAGCGGGCCGGAGGCAAATTTACAGCATCCCCGATTGTGATCGATGATCGGCTGTACAACATTGATGAAAATGGCAAGATCATTTGCCTCGCCGCTGATTCAACCTTCAAAGTGCTTGGAAATACCAGTCTTAGTGAGGGTTCCTACTCATCTCTGGCCGTTTCGAATGGTGTGGTCTACGCCAAGACATTTACAAAACTTTACGCCCTGCCGCCCACCCGATAACTCATCTGATTGCCGCATTTTCGCTCTCAGTTCTTTCGATATTCCCGCTGGCACGGGATGTGCTATCTCTTTGAATAGTGGTGATTTTCTTTTTTCACCCGTCTTCATTTTCTGTTGTTACTTTCTCAATCTCTTCCATTTAGTAAAGGACGGCATATGCCTGCCTGGCCAGGAGGTCCTTGCCCGCAATGTGGTGAGGATGTCCCCCCTCGAATCGTCCGTTGCCGCAGTTGTCGCTGCCTGCTGAATCCTGAGCTTCAGCCAGAGGCGATTGTCACTCCGGAATTCGTCCCCTTACCAATCATTGAGACCGTCGTGGAGTTGAACTTCGAAGGCTACTTCATCGATTGCCCAGGCTGTCAGAAAGAATTACGGATTCACCGCAAATATCAGGGGCAAATCGTCAGTTGTAAGCATTGCCAATCGAACTTCTGTTTCGATCTGACGAACCCGGCTCTCAGGAACCACAGCGTTTATTCAGATTGCCCGCATTGCCAGAAGTCACTGAAGTTCGCCCCGAAATACCTGGGATTAAAAGTGGCCTGCCGGCACTGTGATGGTCGCCTGATGCTTCTCCCCACGGAATCTGCGACAGATTCAGAACCAGTAGCCACATCCCCTGGAAACCACATGCCCCACAAGCATCAATGCCAAGCTACTCGTTGATAGACCTTGAGCAGCAGTGCACAGGCGACGAGCAGTTGATCATTTCCGGATACTCAAACCATCCGACGATTCATTGTAAAAATGGATCGTCGGATGTTGCATTTTGAGTGGGCTCTGCAGCATTTTGATTCATGACGGGTTTTCCCTTGGCAGACTTAGGGCTTTCCACCATCTGCCCATCAATATCTGGCATCGTCGCATAGATCACATTGTTCTCATCAAAGAGCAGAGCCACATTGATGTGCCAGATCGAATCTTCCCGGCGCCACACATCACAGTAGAAAATCGATTGATTAGCGCCGTAACTGCCTTGAATTCCCGCCTTCTGAAGCTTGGCCATCGCTTCTTCACGCTCAGTACCAAGCGGAGTGATCTTTAAGACTTCGCGAACCTGCTGGCCCGCGGGCCAGGGGCAGGATTGAAAACCCAGTTGACGATCATTTTGCCACGAAGCACATGAAGAAGTGATCGTAGTCATAGCTAGCAGCAGACTCCACAGCCCGAAAGGCCACGATGATGGAAACATCCATCGCTGACTCTGTTCGAACGCAACAGTCTTCGATGTTGCTTGCATTTCCGCGTGACTTGCCATGAGGTCGGAAGGATTCATTTCCGTTAACATGAAGCCCACCAGAGAAATTCTTGATTCTTCCTGGAGACCGGGGTTCTATTCCACGATTGGCTTTTACCTTGCTGGCTTCCCATTCGTCCAGATCAGTTGCCGGGATCTCTGCCCATAAATGTGGCTTTAAGCCGCACGGTCGAAAGTACGGATTCCCTGACCATCAATTTGATCCGTCGAGTCGCGGGAATGGGATTTTTGTCCGACAATTCGGTCTGCAATAAAGTCAATCGACGTCGAAAGCCACCGGCGCAAGGGAAGATTCAGTCCCGCCGCCTCCTGACGCCAGGCGAATTCGTAGTCCCAGTCTTGGCAGGCATAGGCAATCCCCAGTTGCTCAAGTTGCCAGGCATTCACCTGCTGCTCCCACTGATTGGGCAGTGGAACAACAGTCACGGGTAAGCCCAGAAGATAAGCTTCCAAAGGTGTCGTGAAGCCTGCGCTGGTAATCACTGCCCGTGCTGACAACAGATCCACTTCCATCTGCTGGCGGCTGGCTTGACGAAATTGAACCCATTTTTGCTCGATCCAACTCGCTGCGGCAAAGCCATACGCCACAACGGGAACTTTCTCTCTGGCAGCCCATTCGACCAGTTTGCCGGAGTCGGCAAAGTGGGCATAGACCAGCAGATGCTCACCTCGCTTCGATTGGGAATTCACAATTTCAGGGCGGACGACAGGTGGGAGGCATCGATAGGTCGTCGGTGCATAGTGATATCCAAAAAAGCGGTCTGCCCCGAGAGTGAATAATCGCATGGCAGCCCGAGCCAGACGTGCATTCTTGGCCAGGTGTGCCGGGAACTCCAGATCACGGTCCAGGAGCGCCACCTGCCTGCTAACAGCCAGCACCTCGCAACGAGGAGCCAGCAGCGGACTGGCAGTCAGCGGTTCAAAGTCACTGATGATCAAATCCGGCTGGTACTCCCTGACGATTCGCCGAACTGCACGGAGACAACCAAATGTTCTCGGCGATTCCTTGAACCAGTTCCACGCCGTCTTCTGAAAATCGGTCTGTCCTTGATGAACTGCGTAAGGCAGGCCTGCGAAGTGCCGATGCCAGCGGAACTGATATCCACTGGAAGTGAGAGCTGGCCCGGAAGTGATCAGTCGGACGTCATGTCCTCGCGCTTCCAGAATGGGAATGAGACTGGCGGCCTTCGAAAGATGCCCCTGACCCTGCGAATTGGCTCCGTAGAGTATTCGCATGATGGCAGCCTCCTCCAGCGATGGTTGTCACCAACACACCAATCATCGTTCAGGTCGCTGTCAGATCGAAAGATCCCGAGCTCATATCTGGGATTTTCCAGCGACATCCAACGACCGTTCGTCTTCCCATCAGAATCGACGAAAGACTGACCAGCCCTTGAATCAACCTTACGGATGATGCGAATGAAGCCTGCGTCATAACGGCAATAGTTGCCAGACAATACGATCATTCCGATGGAATGTAGGCATTTCCACGATGACCAAAGGAAAAGATCTGCGGATGGAAAATCTCCGCGAGAATTTCGGCCGATTCGACCAGTCGAGGCCCAGGTCGATTGAAATACTGGTTGCCATCAACGATGTAAACCTGTCCTCCCTGCACAGCCCGCAGCTTTGCCCATTCAGGCTGTTTCGCCAGGCATGGCCATTCCTGCTGAATACGGGGAATGTCAAATCCACAAGGCATCACCAGCACGATATCAGGATCGGAGGCCAGGAGTTCATTCCAGGTCATCCACGGCGAATGTTGCCCAGCCACTCCAAAAAGATTCTCACCCCCGGCCAATGTCACCAGTTCGGGAACCCAGTTTCCTGCCGCCATAATGGGTTCCATCCATTCAATACAAGCGACTCGCGGTCTTCGGGTGACTTTACTCGCAGTTTGCGAGATTTCGTCCAATCGCCGCTGTGAATCTGCAATCAACTGAGCACCCCGCTCGGCCACACCAGCAGCGACGGCCACTCTTTCGATATCTTTCCAGACATCACTCAGCCAGTTGGGTTCACAGGCGACAATGCGAGGCTGACTTGTCACCACCGCGCACATGGCTGCTTCCACATCTTTGAGACTCACGGCACAGACCTCGCACTGAGTCTGCGTGAGAATCAAAGTCGGCTCAAGATGATTCAGAAGTTCCACATCCACGTTGTAAACAGAAGTCGCATCTTTCAGGACATCTTTGACACGCTGATCAATCTCAAGACTGGAACCATTCACATCCAGTTTGGCCGAAGAACATTTGGGCAAACTCAGCACTTGTGGCGGATAATCGCATTCATGAGAACGGCCCACGAGTTCTTCAACGAGTCCCAGGCGATCCACAATTTCTGTCGCGCTGGCGATCAGCGACACAATCCGCTCGGGTCTTCTCTGCATGGCTGGCTCAATCTATAAACGAAACGATTAAACATCAGGCTATGGCGAATTCGCACTGACGGTAAGGCCCTTCGTGGCGAATCCCCTGCTGGAGATACTCAATCGGCCACCGAAACAGCGGGCCATTCACCACCAGACTATGGTATTCGCCATTCTCACCTGCAGGATCCACTCCTGCTGGTAACGATTCCAGAAAATGATGATCAAGCTCGCATCCCAGGGATTCAGCGTTCAAACAAGGTGCCAGCACACTGCACACGATGGATCGATACCCCGCCGCAACCAGTTGCGGCACGACATCTTCTGGTGGCAACTTCCACAACGGGAACAAAGGAGTCATCCCGTGGCGAGCACAGAGCCCTTCGCGATAGGCTCGAATCTCTTCCACGAAAAGATCACCAAAGACGATATGATCAACCCCACGGCTCTTAAGTTTGGAAAAATACTTCGCGAGCCGATTTTCATATTCGATGTTCGAGCATTGATCAGGAAGAGGAATCAGATCAACCGGAATACTCATGGATCTGGCCTGTGCTTGAATCATGCTCAAGGGTGTCCCATGAATTGCTAACAACCCACTTTCTTCGCAATACGTCGTGAAAAGCGCATGAACTTCAAAAGCCAATGGTTGAGAAAATAACCTGTGCAAGGCGAGCATGCAGTCCTTACCGCCACTCCAGGAAACAACTACTTTGATGGGCATTACAAGTACCGATCGAGTCAGTGCAGGCATTAAGCAAGTCAATTCAAACTCACAAACTCAACACCGGCAATCGTAGAAAACTTTCCACGCCATCGCGTAATACCCATCTGGTCTTCCGGGTCGAAACTCAGGGCTTTTGAACCAGTGCTGTCTTTGTCTTCGTACAGACTCGCAGAGCAGGGTTTCTTTGCCATTCATCTCCTGGTGGCATGGGTTGCCATTTCTGGCAACTGGGACACCACAAAGCTGGCAACCACTCCTGTTCTTCTCCCACAGGAAGAACTCGAAACTCTTTCGCTTCTCCTGTTCCTTGCCGGACAAAAGTTGTCAGCGGTCGTTCGTCATCATGGACTGTCGATGAAGAACAGCCGCAGGTGATGGACGCCAGCATGAAACATAGAATCATGCAGCATACCGACAATTGCCTGGAGTATTTGATCATTATCATATTGAGCCAGACTCGCTTCCATAAAATTGAACTCCATGATCACGCTCCAGAGGCCCACGTATCGACCTGGACCTCTGAAGGAACGTCCATACAACACGACGAATTCATCGCGGGGACGAACTGGCCTTAATTACGGTCGTAAAGTTCATTCTGCAGAAGAGGATCACTCAGATTTCCGTTACTGACATGACCAAGCCTTTTCTCTTCGATCAATCCGGCCTGGGCAGGGGTCATGTAGTTGGAGCCAGGGACTTCAATACGGAAGTTTCTAGGTCTGGTTTCCACGTGCCCGTCGAGAAAGGCCACATTGGCTGTATCCGAGTGCCGGAAATGAACTGAGGGATAGTTAGCACTGGGAGGTTCCAGACGCCAGTTTTCCAGCAATTTCAGAGTGAAATCCACTTGTGCGCTGTCTGAGAAAAGAATCGTATTCGTCATCTGGGCAACATCGCGGAAGCGATACGTGACGGGAGTCGAAGAGACTGCAGGTGGCCAGCCGGCATAGCTTAATCCGGGCGAAACCAGCGCGTTGAGCGCATAGCCTGAGGCCATCTGTCCAAAGCGAATACCGTCGACCTGACCTGGCCCGAAATCAGGGCATTGATAGGCAGCACGATTAGTTTCCATATAGGGGGCCAGCGGCCCTTTCTGAAAATCGAGCTGGCGGGAAGGATCGGTCTCATCACGATTGACCTCACCAAACCAATAGATATTCCTGCCACGATTCGGAGGAGTATATCCAGCCATTACATACTGCTGCTGTCGCACATCATCAATCACATAAGGGACGATATGACCGTTGTGGACATCGGCATAATTATGAACGGCAAGTGCCAGTTGCTTGAGATTGTTTCGGCACTGGGTTGTCCGGGCGGCTGCTCGGGCCTGTTGCACGGCCGGAAGTAAAAGCCCGATCAAGACCGCGATGATGGCAATGACCACCAGAAGTTCGATGAGGGTAAAACCTCGTGTTGAACGGCGCAGAGGGGGCCTGTTGCCGCTGCGTGATGCGGCCGGGAGAGAGAACATCATTGTCAAAACCTTAACCACGAAGGTTCAATTGCCTGCGCATAGAGTCACATCAAGGCAGACTGAATCTGCTATCAATCTTAGTTTGAGGCCCAACCTCATGACGGTTGGTATCCCTTGCTCAGATCAATAAGACGACTCAGACCGCCAGATCTGTGATCACTCACCTGCTGGCAACAAAATGACATCTGGGCAGGTCTTCTGACTCCCGGATCATTCGACCAATCACACCTTCCCACGCTTTACAGCGCAGTGGCTCAACGTGAATGTCGTCCCCGGATACAGCGGCGGGACCGTGACGGATTCGCACCGTCTTCCCTATTCTCCAGTGAAGCCACAAGCCTCACCAGCACCCATGTCGGGAGGGAGAGTACCACGCCGCAAATCATTTTCAAGCCCCAGTGAGATCGATTCGCTCGAACCCATTTTCCAATACGCTCGTAACCTGCATCCATGCCAAGAGATAGGTTTAAAGAATCGTGGCGGCCTCTTCGGCAAGGTTCCGCAACTGTAAAGGGTTGTCACTCAAGGAACGATTCATGCATCACGATCGCATCACAAGATCCCGGGGAAAGCATCAAGCGGGCCGATGTGTCGCTGCTGCACGCGAAAGTCTGTCGTTGATGGCCATGCCCAGCCCATGTTCCGGGAATCGTAATGCCGCAATTCGAGGGACACCTGATCGATCCAGTTGATGCAAAGCCTGGAAGAGCAGGCTGGCGGCTTCCTGAAGGTTCTTTCGAGGAGAAAGCTCCATGACGGGCCCCAGATGCCCCTGGGGTCGACCACAAAAGGTTAACACACCATCTCCGGGTTTGAGTTCTTCAAATCGATCAATCATCACCAGTGGTGTTGCAGGTGCGTAATGTTTCATGAGCATTCCGGGAGCTGCCTGACTCGCTGCTGTTTCTACAGATTGAGCAGGCAATCTCTTCAGCGGCCCGATCATGTGCTCGACCTGTTCCACAGGCAAGCCCCCAGGTCTGAGCAGGTAAACACCATCCGGCATGAAACCAATAATGGTCGATTCCACACCCACTTCGCATGCCCCGCCATCCAGGACATAAGGAATACGTCCCTCAAGTTGTTCCACCACATGCTGGGCACTGGTGGGGCTTAATCGCCCGAACAAATTCGCACTCGGGGCAGCCAGAGGCACGCCAACTTTCTCAATGATTTTTCGCATCAGCGGATGCTTCGGACATCGAACGGCGACCGTCCCCAGGCCAGCCGTCGCCAGATCCGGAACATGCGGCTTTTTGGGAAGCACGAGCGTTAGAGGGCCGGGCCAGAAGGTATCGACGAGCCGCCGGGCATCATGCGGTACTTCGCTGGCCAGTTGAGAGACTTGACCAGGCCTTGCGATGTGCAAAATCAAAGGGTCAAACGTGGGTCGATCCTTGGCAGAGAAAATCTTGGCCAGCACCTCTGGATTCAAACCCAGCCCGGCAAGCCCGTAAACCGTCTCCGTCGGGAGTGCTACCAACTCACCAGCCTTCAAGGCGCGAATGGCTTCTTCAGCATCTGATAATACGACGGTCTGCATCCACAGGGCTCCAGCGAAAATGAATTCTTCGCTGAATTGCAGCAGCCCAGCCTCATTCCCGCAAGTCTGGAAAGGTATCACCCTTGATCAACAAAAACTTGCTGCTAGGCCAAAAACCGGACAGCCAAATCGTGTTTTGCAGAGAATGATCTGCAACTAAAGAGGCATGCGGGAGACCATGTCCCCTGGTCATCTACAGCATCACTCACAGAGTGGAAATCATGCCCCACCAGAGTTCAGGGCTGTACCTGCTGATTCATCCACTGTTCACGCTGCGCATCGGTCAGGTTCGAGGGTGGCGCCATCGATTCCGATCGATAGACGGCACTCTCAGCTTTGAAATCACCCGTCACGCGATTGGCATCTTCTGGCTTCACTAAGCCTGAAACCTGTCGTACGCCACTTTCCGGGTTTTCCATTCGAGCCAGTGCGTCGGCAGAGATCTGTCCACGAGCCTCACGATACTGTGCGAGAATCGTTCCAGCCGGTTTCAATTCGGGATTGAACTGCAAAGCCTTGGCAAAGTAACGCTCTGCGGCACCACGTTCGCCTTTCTCGTGAAGAATATAGCCCACATTGTAGTGCGCGATCGCAGCCCCTTGAACACGGGTCAGTTCAGCCAGACCCGCTTCATAATCCCCACTTTTGGCCAGAGCCGTACCTAACTGAAACCGGTGGTTCGTCTCTTCCGGTGCCAGTTTCACCGCTGCTCGATACTCTTCGATGGCGAGTGCCCACTCACCCCTGGATTCGAACAGTTGCCCGCGAGTGGCACGCACCTGTGCATTCTGTGGAGCTTGCTTGGCCGCTTTCGCAATCAAGGTCTCAGCATCCGCATGGCGACCGCCGAGAATGTCTAACCTTGCCAGCCCGAGCAGGGCATCCACTGACTTGGGATTTTTTTCGATGGCTTCGTCATAGGAGGCCCGCGCCTCCTTGCTGTTGCCAGATCGCTCATTCCACTGCCCGTAAGCCACATGCATGCGCACGGGATCGCGCAGCTTCACAGGATCGTTGTCGGTTGAACGTGATGTCGTCGGCCAGATGCTGGAAGCAGCCTGTCCGGGAGTCGTTGTACAGCCATTTCCAAGAAACGCAGCAGAAAGACTGGCCATCACCAGGAAGCATACAGTTCTGGCAGAAGCTGTGTGATCTCTTTGCTGACTTTTGAGGAGAACACGACACCCTTTTGCAGTCTCGGCATCAGGATTTGACATGTCGGATTCTCTCCTTAAAACCCGCATACTGACGGCTCTGAAATCGCTCGCCAGTTCGTGTTCTCACTGGTCATTCCTGGGTACAAAAGTGGCCGCAGAAAATGCCAGAATTTCAACTCTTATCAACCCGTGTAGAAGAAACGCGCTGCCGCATCGGCGATCAGTTTCTGGGAGACTTCTACAGCGATATTTCTGAATCGACAGATCGCCACCACAATCTCCAGCAAATCTCGCGGATCGCTCGATCTAGGTAATCTGCCACGGTCGTAGTGATTGCTATAAAGATACTCAACTGCCTCTTCCCGAAAGATGATTTGCCTTTGTTCACAGGCCATTTTGAAAATTTCTGTGAACAGCGGACGGGAAGGAGCCTCAATTTTTATCTTGTGTCGGATACGCCTTAAAAAGGCATCATCAACCAGATCTCCGGGATCGAGATTCGTAGAAAAAATCGTCAACTGCTCAAAGGGGACTGAGAACTTGCGGCCAGTTGCCAGCGTGAGGTAATCGATGCGTTCTTCCAGTGGCAGAATCCACCGGTTGAGGAGATCCCTCGGGCTGACCAGTTGCCGGCCGAAGTCATCGATCAGAAACACCCCGCCATTTGCCTTGATGTGTAGAGGTGCTGCATAGAACTGCGAAACTTTGCTGTATTGCAGTTCGAGCATATCCAGCGTCAGTTCACCGCCTGTGATGACCACTGGACGTCGGATTCGGCGCCACCGCGGGTCAGCCACACCATTCCCAACGACCAAAGATCCACTGGAGGTGTTGTATCCTGCTGAAGTGGTCTGGGCGGGATTTCCTGTCGTGGGTTGTTCCGCATCGTCTGTCGTTTTGTGCAGGATGGGATCAAAGACCGTGATAATGCTGTTTTCAGTCTGAATTGCATAAGGGACATAGATCTCGCCGCAATACAGATTGAGATAGCGCCCCAATCCTTTGGCGATCATGGTCTTCCCATTACCGGGCGGGCCATAGACAAAGATCGAGCGGCCACTGCAGACTGCCGGGCCAATTTCGTCAAGCAACCCTGGCTTCAGAACCATCCCCTGAAAGGCCTGCATGATCGTTTGCGGATTGCAGTACACACCTGATACCGCTTGGCGCCGGCACTGCTCCACATACTGTTCCAACGTGACTGGGGCAGGGCCCGCATAGCGGCAACTCTCAAAGCATTCCCGAGCACGCACGCGCCCCATATCCGTCAAACTGAACCGATAAGAAACTCGCCCCAGAAGATCGCCTTGAGAAACCTCAACACACCGCTGATCTTTAAGAAACCGCAGAGCTTCATCGAGAATCGGAAAGGGGAGCCTTAATTGCCGGGCGATATCTGCCCCAAACATGTTTCCATGAACATAGAGTTCTTTGAGGACGAACTCTGCCATCGCCCCCAGCCCCAGGCCAGTTTCTTTCAGATTGGTCGGCACACGTGGTGCCGGCACCAAGACGGCAGGATTCTGACTCCGCTGTCGCCCGGCTGATGGCAAGGGCATGCCTTCTGACTCTTCAAGTTCATCATCGTTCACGATGAACTGGGCAGCGGTTGCTGTTCGAACAACTGGTCGAGAGGGAACCCCGAACAGATCTTTGATGGCATCGTCTTTGGAATGATGCGCCTCGATCCTGGAGGGAGGCAAGCTTCCGGGGGAGCGCTGCGATCCTGTGCTATCGCTCATTGAAACCCCCTCAAGCCTCTCTACAGATCAACAGACCTTCAACTCGACAGTATCCACCTGTTTCTGCCAGAAGATTGACGCCTGGACTTATGGAGCGATGGCAGGAGATCCCATATTGCCCGTGGAGGTCGCAGCTCCAGAAGATGGCATTCCTGAGGATGTCCCCACGGTCATCTGCAGCCTCGGAGTGGGCATACTCTGAAGTTCGAGATTCCTCAACCGATCAATTTCCCGGGCCGGCCGACCTGTGGGATAGTCAATACGCTCTTGAATTAAACTCATGGCACTGGGGTCAATCGTCCCCACAGCCGCCTGCAGCTGTGTCATCCGTGCCTGATCAACTTCTGGTACACCCGACTTAGCCATGTAGAGCATGCGATATTCAGGAGGTGCCGATGTCAGTACCCAATGCACCTGTCTCAGCCCCGAAGAGGTGAGCATATTGGTGTCGGAATCGAAGTGATACTCATGAATTGTCGTGGCATCGGCCCAGCCATTATTGGCCTGAATCGCAAACATATCCCGCACTGAAGCTTCATCTTCGCAGCGATAAGGATGTGGCCAGTAATGTGCGTGATGGTATTTATGCACAAACGTCTGACCGCGACCTACCGGACGAGGATAGGGGGGCCACTCTTTTCCATCCTTATAAACCTGACGTGTTCCCGGAGGATCAGTGGCACGATCAGCCCACCATTCCTTCGACCAGAACCTTGGGCCATCACCGGCAAGTGCTGTGGTTCTGGCTTCAACCAGGAGCACGAGTACCGACAACCAGAGTATGACAGACCTGTTCATTGAGACGCCTTCCCTGGGCTCACTGACAGTTGAATCCATTCCAGAACGCCATCAATCCGGTACTCAATCCAGCGCACTGAATTTTGCGGTCCTGCAACAATCGTGTGGTCGCAGAGTACTCAGATATCTCCGTTCACCAGCTCATGAGCATGCACGCGCCATCCTGGCCAGCATCCATTCTCATGTTTCAGTATCGTCGTCCGATCGAATCAATCATGACGGGAAAATCGACAACAACGCTGGCTGATGCAGCAAACCTTGCCGATTTTCAGACATCAGCTTCCGGCCACTCGACGCAAATCATGCCGTCAATCACCTGCGTACTAAAAGACTGCAGTTTCAGCCGGGGGTTTAAGGCATGCTCGCCGCTCCGCAAATCGTATTGCCAACCATGCCAGGGGCAGGTCACGAGGCAGCCCTGCACAGCACCACGGGCAATTGGCCCACCGGCATGCAGGCACATCCCCTCGACGGCGAAAAGACCTTCCTCGCGATGAAACAGCGCTATAATCCGGCCTTCGACCACATACTCACCCGCAGAACCTGCCGAGAATTCGGTGACAGCGACCAGAGGCACAAACCGCATCGTTATACTCCGAAGATGTCATCTCACAGACGTCAGGCGGCTTTGCGACGTACTCGCGGCTCACTCTTCCAACGGCGATGAACCCAGAAATACTGTTCGGGCGAACGGCGGATCATCCGCTCCAGAGCCTGGGTGTATTCCTCAGTAATCGCCCGCACAGGATCTGAGGCTGTGATCGTGCGAGGATCAATCAAGGCTTCACAGCCCATCTCGAACTCAACCCAGTGCTGTTGATGAAATGAGTCTTTCGATCTCGTCGAATACCCCACCATCAGGAGTGCATCGTACTCCAGTGCTAACAGGGCGATCGATTTGAAGGTCGATGCGGGATGACCAAAAAAATCGACGAACAGACCTCTTGATCCAGCATCCTGATCACCCAGCAGCGCCAGATGCCCGCCACGCGAAAGAAGCTCAAGCATTTCGTCGAAGTCGCCTCTTTTGAGCATCAATCGATGACCTGTCCCCTCACGATACTCCTTGAACCATTCATGCAGATACGGATTATCCAGAGCTCGAGCAATCACTCCTAAAGGAAATCCCCAAAGCCCGAAGGTGCTGATTCCTAACTCCCAGTTTCCAAAGTGCCCACCCACAAAGATCACCCGTCGACCTGAACACATCGCTTCGACGGTGGGCTGATATTCTGCATAACGCACAATCCTGCGATAGGAATGAATATGCAGTTTACGAGGCCCCTGAACCATCTCGGGGATCATGCGAAAGAGATGCACCCACATCTGCCGGAGAATTGCCTCCTGCTGCTTCAATGTGTGGGTCTGGCCAAATGCCCGGCCAATATTCTCCATCGCCACAGCTTTTCGAGTCCATCGTGCCGGCAGTACATCGCAGAGCAGCCAGGCCAACGTGTGCGCCAGGCTATCGACCCACACGACAGGCAACATCTCGCAGACGCAGACGGCGCAGCGAAAGGCCTGAAACTCGCACCAATGTCGCCAACTGTGCCGCATTCCTTCATCCCTGAAGCCTGAACCATTCTGTAAGGTTCGTCTGCATCCTGCCTTTTAAGAGTTTTTATACTCACGAGTATTTTGCCGCAATTCTGTCTAAACTGCCAGCAGAGTTTCCAGCAAGCGATTTGAGGCCTCTTCGCGATGTCCTATCCAGCGACCAGAGGTTTCAGGATTTGCCAGCCAGATCACGTCGGGCCATCCCCGTTTACTGACAACAACAGTCCAGTGGAATGACTCATGAATCTGCCATCTTTTCGATTTCAAATGATCCTTGCTGTCGTCGGCTGTTTGGCATTCGCAACGGTAGATCGAACGGCACTCCATGCGAATGAACCAGCCAGTGCTCATTGGCCTGCTTTTCTCGGACAGGGCCGCGGAGAGATTGATCCGCAATCGATTCCACTCGAATGGAATGAATCCAAAAACATTGCCTGGAGTGCTCAACTCCCAGGTTATGGCCAATCCAGCCCCGTGATCTGGAAGGATCACGTTTATATCACCTCGGTCGAAGGACCTAAAAAAGATACCTTTTATCTGGTTTGCCTGAACTTGTCGGACGGCGCTGAAAAATGGCGATCAACCATTGCCAATACTGCACCAGTTGAATCCAGCCTGTATGTCAGTCGAGCAGCCCCCACACCTGTGGTCGATGACAATGGTGTCTACGCAATCTTCGAAAGTGGCGACATCCTCGCAAGTGATCACACCGGACACCGTCTCTGGACGCGTGCGCTGACCAAGGACTATGGTCCGCTGGTGAACGAATTTGGCCTCGCTGCTTCGCCAGTGCAGGGCCCCGACTGGATTGCTGTGCTGATGGATCACAATGCCGGCGGATACATCGCCAGGCTTTCGAAGAAAACTGGTGAAACAGAATGGAAGATCGACCGATCAGCTCGGCAAAGCTGGGCCTCACCAGCGATTGTCGTGCATGAAGGCCAACCCGTGATTGTCTGCAGTTCAGCCGGAAGTGTGGATGTCTACCATCCCCAGGATGGCAAGCTGCTGGCATCTCGCACGGATGTTGGTGGCAATACTTCATCCACACCGATCCCTGCTGGCGAGAGTCTCTTCCTCGTCGGGGCTTCCGTCGGCCGCGATGATGCCGGTCGCTCCGAGAACGCCAAAAAATCGAACATGGCCGTCCGTATGGTCACGGGCCCCGCAGGTCTCGCACTGGAAACCGTATGGATCGCTAAAGACGCAATGCCCACGTTTGGTTCACCGATGACATTTGCAGGTCATTCCTATTGGGTCAATCGTGCGGGAGTCGTCTTTTGTATCGACACACAAACGGGCGAACAAAAGTACGCTGAGCGGCTGGCTCAATCGATGTGGGCCACACCACTTGGCATTGGCGATCGCCTCTACATCTTCGGCAAAGAAGGCGTGACGACAGTTCTCGCCACGGGTCCGGAGTTCAAGAAACTGAGTGAGAACCGGCTCTGGGATCCCGAGAAAATTGTAGCCGATCCATCCATTGCCGAAAGAGAGAAAACCGAGGAACGACGCCGGGCAGCCGCTAATTTTTCCGGCCCGACTCAGTACGGAGTGGCTGCCGTCACAGGCAGTCTGCTGATCCGGAAAGGTTCCGAACTGGTGTGTATTCGTAACATGCCCCGCTGACCGGCACTTCTCACAACTGCTTAACCTTCATCATGTCATTACCCTAATCATGTCAACACCCTAGTCATGTCATCACAGTGGGATCTCGCCATCGAAATCGTCACCACACTCCGGCAGGCAGGGCACATCGCTCTGTTTGCTGGTGGATGTGTGCGCGATCTGCTGCTTGGCAAAACTCCTAAAGATTATGATGTTGCGACATCTGCCAATCCGGAGGAAGTCCAGCAGTTGTTTGGTTATCGCCGCACGAAAGCCGTGGGTGCCAGTTTTGGCGTCATCATGGTGCTCCCTGCTCGCAAAAAAGGCGAACCCCATCACAAATCTGATCAACCAGCCATACCACCCGTGGAAGTTGCCACGTTTCGCAAAGATGGTCTGTATGTCGATGGTCGCCGCCCTGAAACTGTCACGTTTTCTTCCCCCGAAGAAGATGCTCAACGGCGAGACTTTACGATCAACGGCATGTTCTTCGACCCACTGACTGAAACCGTTCACGACTTTGTGGGAGGCCAGATTGATCTGCAGTCCAGGCAACTCCGCGCAATTGGCATCGCAGCCGACCGCTTCAAAGAAGACAAGCTGAGATTGCTCCGGGCAGTTCGGTTTAATTCCATCCTGGATTTCTCGATTGAATTCGAGACATGGCGAGCGATTCAAGATCTGGCACCCGAGATCTGTGTTGTCAGCCACGAACGTATTGCTGCGGAACTGCGCCGCATGCTGGCCCATCCTTCACGTCATTCATCGATCCAGACTTTAGACCACGCGGGATTAACAGGAGCTATTTTCGGCAAGATTCTTTCAGCCACCAGCCCTGATTTACTCCTCGCTCTCCAATCGCTGAAGACAGACCACTTTGAAACAGCCATGGCTCTCTGGTTGCGGGAACTGCCCGTCGAGACGCTGAGAAGCATCTGCTCTCAACTTCGCCTGTCGAATCAGGAACGCGATGCCATCGTCTGGCTGCATACCATGCAGTCGGCATGGCTGGAATTCAGTGACTGGCCGGTATGCCGACAAAAGCGGCTTCTGGCATATCCTTTGGTCAATGAACTGATTGCGTCAGGCCAGGCTCTGGCCAGTGCCCAATTACTGGAAAGCCGCCATGTCGATGCTGCCATTGAAAGGCTGCAATCCTGGTCAAAGGAGGAGATCGATCCGCCGTTACAAGTGACAGGCGAAGACCTCATTCACTGGGGGATTTCGCCCGGCCCACAGTTCAAACAGATTCTCGAACAATTACGAGATGGCCAACTCGAAGGCCGGCTCACCAGCCGTGAAGCCGCTCATCAGTGGCTCGCTGATGAAAACTATCTCCCTCGAACCTGATCAAAAGCTGCATGTCATCCCACAGATGGATGGTTGGCTGCAATTTTTAATCCAAAAGGTGGGCCAGGCCATCGATGTGTCACAAAACACCTCTGGAGTTGCGAAATTCATCTCCATGAGCGAATCTTTGCATCGACATATGCCTTGATAATCACACTTGATTCCTCCTCTTCCGCACAACATCCATTTGCCGAAAGCCTGACAGATGACTGCTCCCGTTCGTATAGCCATTATTGGTGCAGGGCTGGTCTCCGATTTTCACCATGTGCCAGGGATTCGGATTGACCAGCGGAGCAAACTCACTGCCGTCTGCGACCCCAACGAAGAGCTTCTCAACAAGCGGAAGACCGAATGGGGCGACGCGCTGTACACCACAAGTTACGAGGAAATTGCCCAATCTCCAGATGTTGATGCAGTGATCATCGCCACGCCGAACTTTACACATTTGCCGATCACGAAAGCCTGCCTGGAGGGTGGTAAGCACGTCATGTGCGAGAAACCACTCGGGGTCACTGCAGCCGAGGCCTGGGAGATGTTTCATCTCGCCGACAGATTGAAACTCAAACACATGACGGCCTTCACCTACCGCTTTGCCCCATCCATGATTTATCTCCGACATCTCCTGAAATCGGGTGGTCTCGGTGAACCCAGGCATTTTCGCAGCCAGCGATTCCTCGATTGGCCTGAAACGAGTTGGGGATGGCGACAATACAAAAAACTTGCCGGGGCAGGGGATCTTTACGACATGACCATCCACCGCATCGACTTTGCACAAGATCTGCTCGGCCCGATTCAAAGTGTCTGCGGGGCTGTCAAAACTTTTGTCCCTCGTGACAAAACCGCAGATGGCAAATCCTGCGAACCTTCCGATGTCGATGACTGGTCAGCCATGATTGGCCGCTTTGCTTGCGGTGCTGTGGGTGTCTGGGAAGGCAGTACGTTGATGAAAGGTCACCACAACAAAGGTGTCGGCTACGAATGGGCCGAAATCAATGGGAGCGAAGGCTCAGCCGCCTATCTGCTGAATGAACCGCACCATATTATGCTTGGTAAACACGGTGGTTCGATGGAAAAGGTCGATGTGCCTTCCCAATACTTAAAACCAGCGGGCAGCCCACGATCGACCACAGATGGTCTTCCGACCACTCTCTTCCGCTATGACCTCGTTTATGAGTTTGTTTCGTCGATTTTAGAAGATCGACCAGCGATGCCTGGCTTTGATCACGGTGCTCATGCACAAACTGTGGCCGATGCTGTCCTCGCTTCTTCAGCCGAAGGAAAGTGGATCGACGTTCCCAAGGTCTCTTGAAACTCTTGCCTCAGACCACAGATACCCTGCTCACATCGGTAGCCAGTTGATCGTGTGAGTTTCAACTGAAATATGGGCAGTCTAATACAATTGCCAATAGACCACTGCCGCGATCATCAGACCTAAGGCGACGACCAGCCACAAGGTGGGGAGTCGCCACATCATTTGCCAGACTCCGGCATGGATGGCCTGATGCAACAGATTCTTTAAGAATTCTCGAGCACGGTCATCCATAGGGGAATCCAGGAATCAGTCAGCCAGCGAACTCCTGTCCGCAGCAAACGACCATAGTCGAAGTGTGAGGTGAATTCGTGTGGTGTTACCACAGATGGGCTGCTTTTCTCAAGCACGAATTCATCGGACAGTCTTTAAGAGCATGCAAGGCAATCAGCTGATTCGCCAACCAAATCTTCTGGAACGTAGGCCGGGGGTTTCTGCAGGATGTTGGACACGATGTTACTCATCATGACTTTTGACTGAAGACTGACAGAGATCGCGGACCGTGCGATAACAACTTTTCGCCGCCTGCAGAGCTTTTCCTCGTCGCGACCAGGAGAACGTCCCGGAAAATAACTCCTGCCTGTCTTTCCAGACTGATTCCACATAAGAACCACGCACTGCACAACTATCGATGCGTGTAATTTCCGGATATCGCTGACTGACAGCCGCAGCCATTTCCAGTTCGGACCACAACCCCGGCGCTCCAGCCGAGTAAGCAGGATCCCAGCCAATTTTGAATCCCACGAGTGTATCACCGCTTTGCAGATTGCAGGTACTGGCAATGGTCTGACCATTCAATTGCAGTTCACCGAACAGCACTCGTTTTTCGCGTGCCAGCCCATCGATCATTCTTCGAAAAAAAGCTTCGTCCGCACTTTTCAATCCAATGGCAGTGCCAGACAGCAGCTTCCAACCCGATTTTTCCAGACGCAGAAAGTCATTGACCTGAGGATCACGACTGCTTTGCACGGGTTCGAGCCGATACTGAACTTCTCCCAATTCTTCTAAAGCACGCCGACAGCGTTTCAACGACTTCCGTCGACTCTTCGAACACGCCTGCAGCAGATCTTCGGTCGTCTGGTTTCTGCCCGTCACATACTCTGCTCGTTGCCATTCTCCAGTCGTTGTCACAGAGATTCCCAGCCTCTCAGCGGCTTCAATCATGAGTTGAGTCTGCATCGATTTCACAGGGAGATTCTTGATCTGAAATCCATGCCACTCTCGTTGCTGTAACTGATAGTCCAACAGCGCATCGATGGCCCGTTTTTCGCTTTCACGGGAAACTAACCACCCCTGCTGAAAGGCGTATGGCGAAGCTAATCCTCTCGCCATCGGTAAAGGACTCAACAGACTCCAGCAGGCGACTTCAAACAGACAGAGCCCCAACCATCTGCCTGTCCTCAAATCTTCTGCAATCAATAGTATGGGACATAAACCGGTAGGAACTTCCTCGATCAGAGGAATCACAAACTCGGGATCGAGAAATACATTGGGTTCGATGGATTCACTGAAAAGTGTTCGCCACTTCATCAGGTCAAACTGTGATACATCCAAAGGATGGAGTCGTCGGATACAAACCGGCCCCTCTTCAAGACTCTTTTCGGCTTCAGAGCAAGTGGACGACATGACGAGCAACAATTTCACTGACTCCAGAAGGCTGGAAACCTGAATGTTTTGTAAGACTTCTGTTTGAGTTTTCCTTACTTACACCAACCTGAAGGGAAACTTCAGCTTTTGATCGACGACTTTTTCATAAGCGACATCGATTCATCTGTTACAATTGATATGACCGCCAGTATCTCACCACGACAGATTAAGAATCCTGAATTCATCGACACCTGTGTGAAAAGAAGGCCACAACATGACAACCACCCTGACTCCGCCTCGAAAGTATGCCGCTCCAGCCATTAAACAGACCAAGCTCCTCATTGGCGGCGAATGGTGCGATGCTGCCGATGGCCGAACTTTTGCCACTTACAATCCTGTGAACGAAGAGAAGATCGCGGATGTTGCTCTCGCTGTAAAAGTGGATGTCGATCGCGCTGTAGCCGCCGCTCGGAAGGCCTTCGAATCGGGACCGTGGCATACCATGGATGCCCGTGATCGCGGCCAACTGATCGGCAAACTGGCAGATCTCATCGAAGCCAACTTTGACGAGTTGGCCGCTCTCGAAACGCTCGACAATGGCAAGCCAATTCGCGATAGCAGGGGTGCTGATCTTCCGCTGGTGATTGATTGCCTTCGCTACTATGCGGGCTGGGCCGACAAGATTGTGGGCCAGACAATTCCTGTTCGAGGTGAATACTTCACCTACACCCGCCGTGAACCGACTGGCGTCTGCGGACAGATCATTCCGTGGAACTTTCCCATGCTGATGGTTGCCTGGAAGTGGGGCCCTGCGCTCGCCGCCGGCTGCACCATCGTCATGAAACCTGCCGAGCAAACACCTCTCACATGCCTCCGCTTGGCTGAACTCGCGATGGAAGCTGGCTTTCCCCCCGGTGTGATCAACGTCGTCACTGGCTTTGGTGAAACGGGGGCCGCCATCGTCAAGCACCCCGATGTCGACAAGATTGCCTTCACCGGGTCCGGCGAAACAGCCCAGCGGATCATGGTCGACGCCGCTACCACACTGAAACGAATCACTTTTGAACTGGGCGGCAAGAGCCCGAACATCGTCTTCGCCGACGCGAACCTCGATGCCGCTGTCGCCGGAGCGGAGTTCGGCCTCTTCTTCAACCAGGGGCAGTGCTGCTGTGCGGGCAGCCGGTTGTTCGTGGAAAAATCAATCCACGAGGAGTTCGTCGCTAAGGTTGTTTCCCGTGCGAAGGCCCGCAAACTGGGAAATCCACTTGAGATGGAGACCACTCAAGGGCCGCAGGTCGACCGCGATCAATTCGACAAGATCATGAAATATATCGAACTCGGCAAATCGCAGGGGGCCACCTGCGTCACCGGCGGCCACCGCGTGGGCGAGAGTGGCTTCTTCGTTGCGCCGACCGTTTTCGACGATGTCACCGACGACATGGCCATTGCGACCGATGAAATCTTTGGGCCAGTGCTCAGCATTCTGCCCTTTGAATCCATCGAGGAAGTGACTCGTCGCGCCAATGCCACCACGTTTGGTCTGGCGGCTGCCGTCTGGACGCGGGATGTCGCCAAAGCGCACCGCATTGCCCATAACGTGCGGGCAGGAACCGTCTGGATCAACTGCTACGATGTTTTTGACGCCGCTGCCCCATTCGGCGGCTTCAAAATGAGCGGCATGGGGCGCGAACTCGGCGAAGCGGCCCTCGCCAGCTACACGGAACTCAAAACGGTCACCATGTCCCTGAAGTGATCCGTCCAGGTGGTATCAAAGTAGATTCGGACAGAACAACTTTAAGGTCCGTCTCTTCTTGCCACTTACAACTATCAACCATCCACTCACAACCAGCAAAGACAGCCTCACCATTGACGACAGCCCGCCAACAGTTATCCTTGCAACTGCAGTGAAGGAGAAAAGCCCTGAGCAAGTTTGTCTTTTTTCACTGTGACCGAACCGGGGGCGATCGGAATCGACTGGATCGTTATACGGAATGGTGGCGTGTCGTGGTTGATCAGACGGCCACGTAAAAATCTGATCAAACAACAACTGCCAACACTGGCAACTACGCTCTGGCTGCCTAGAGATAGGTAACCGCGACTGCGAAAGCCCCGCCCATGGCGTTCAAAAGTCGTTCGCAAATACGGGCTGGCTGCGGGTCAATGCGACCTACGCCCGCAGCAAGATTTGTGGGACGCTGGCACTAGAGAAGCCTTGTCCGGCGAGCTTCGAGGTGTGAGATTGATCAACGGACTACACACGTAGAGGCTGTTCCCGCGGCATCACAGGACGGGGGTTCAATTCCCCCCGCCTCCATAGGTCGTCAGGTGAGTCACCTGACGACTTTTTTTGTTCATGAGCGCCACACGTGACAAACTGCAAGACTTTGCGTCATGGCTGCCTGCCCCGTCTTGTTGGCGGAAAGTGTCAGGCTGTGCCAGTGATTGCTGCTGAAAGTCACCCGAAACACTGCCAAAACACTGACAACGGTTTTGCAGATGACCAACCGCCTTTGCCTGGTCAGAGAACTGTCTTCAGCTTTCCACTCGATGGTGACATTCCGCTTGAAAGCTGGCCAGGTCTGCCAGTTGGAGGGCAGTTTCTCCGTTTCCTGACAGGCGAAGAAATCGGGTTCGTCCCGGACGATACTCCGGATGTCGTAACTGATCGGTGGAGCCAGCAGCAGTCGTTGTGACTGCCTGGTGGCGACGTCACTCGACTCACCGGCAATCCACTTCTGGAATTCTGTCTGAAAGAAGTTTCGGGCAGCGGCTTCGGTCCCGACGGGATTCGTCGAACAGCCCACCATGAGAGTCATCACCAACAGCCACGCACTTTGCCATTTCATCACGGACGTCATTCGGATCAGGGGAATACGGCGGGGAGTGATCCGCGATCACAGGCCCATCAGCTTTGCTCCACCTGATACCCGAGGAACCAGACAGACACGGGTCAGACGCCTCGATCCGACTTGGGAGTGAGACAAGATGTGTTTGGGACAATCTTGACACAAATTTGATAACTCTCGGTCCTCTTTTGACCCCCATTTGATGTGACATCTGATTCAATTCATTCGATGAAACCCATCGAGGAGGAATCAGACATGGACATCGTATGGCTCCTGGCCGGGGTCGCCTTCTTTGTCGGCTCGTGCGGCCTTGTGCATTTCTTCGGCAGCCTAAGGGCGGAGGACTAGCTGTGGACTGGACAACAATTCTCGCTCTCGTCGTGGCGGTCGTGCTGGTGATTTACCTCTCGGCTGCTCTGCTCGCACCGGAGAAGTTCTCATGACATCCAACGGACTTGTGCAACTGGCAATCTATCTCGGAGTTCTTCTGGCCTGCGTGAAGCCCCTGGGCTTTTACATGGCCAGGGTATATTCCGGGTCGGCAACCTTTCTTGACCGCTTCATCGGACCACTGGAACGACTGCTGTATCGACTCTGCGGCATCGACAAATCCGCCGAGATGACTTGGCGCCAGTATTCAGTGGCAGCGATGTCCTTCAGTCTGGTGAGCTTCCTTGCGGTCTACGCTTTTCAGCGAACGCAAGGTTGGCTGCCGCTCAACCCTGAATCGCTGCCTGCCGTCTCGCCTGATTCATCGTTTAATACGGCGGTGAGCTTCACGACGAACACGAACTGGCAGGGATACGGCGGCGAGACCACGATGAGCTACCTCACGCAGATGCTGGCCCTCACCGTGCAGAATTTCGTTTCGGCGGCAGCTGGCATGGCCGTGCTGGTCGCTCTGATTCGGGGCTTTACCCGGCACACAACGGAAACTATCGGCAACTTCTGGGTCGATCTCGTGCGTGGAACGCTCTACATCCTGCTACCGCTGTCGCTGTTTTTGGCCGTCGCACTCGTTTCGCAGGGAGTCGTGCAGACTTTCAACTCGTATCACGAAGTCGCGTTTCTTGAACCGACCGTTGATGCCGAAGGTCATGCCGTCACCACACAGAGCATCGCTGTCGGTCCAGCCGCTTCGCAAATTGCGATCAAACAGCTTGGCACTAATGGCGGCGGATTCTTCAACGTGAATTCGGCCCACCCGTTGGAGAACCCCACGCCGCTCTCAAACTTCCTTCAATTGTTAGCTATTCTGCTGATTCCTGCCGCCCTGTGCTACACGTTCGGCGAGATGATTGGCGACCGCCGCCAGGGTTGGGCAGTACTGGCGGCGATGCTGGTGATCTTCGTTCCGCTGCTGGCGGCCACGACGATCACTGAACAGTCGGGAAACCCGATCCTCGCCCGCCTGGGGGCCGACCAGTCGGCATCCGATTCACAGCCGGGTGGAAACATGGAGGGAAAAGAATCCCGCTTTGGAATTGTGAACTCGTCGCTGTGGGCGGTGGCAACGACTGCTGCTTCGAACGGTTCCGTGAACTCGATGCATGACTCCTTCACGCCCCTGGGAGGTCTTGTACCGATGTGGCTGATGCAGTTGGGCGAAGTGATCTTCGGTGGCGTCGGCTCCGGCCTCTACGGCTTATTGATGTTCGCCATTGTCGCTGTTTTCCTCTCCGGCCTGATGGTCGGACGCACGCCGGAATATCTCGGCAAGAAGATTGGCGCCTTCGAAATGAAAATGGCTGCTCTGGCAATCCTGTTTCCCTGTGCGATGGTGCTTGTGGGAACGGCGGTGTCCGTCGTCTCGGCGTCTGGTCGAGCGACGATCTTCAACCCTGGTCCACATGGTTTCAGCGAAGTGCTGTACGCCTTCTCGTCAGCAGGGAACAACAACGGCAGTGCCTTTGCGGGACTGGGAGCGAACACGCCGTTCTACAACGGCCTTCTGGGCCTGGCGATGCTCGTCGGGCGGTTCTGGGTGATGCTGCCGGTCCTGGCGATTGCCGGTTCGCTGGCGGCGAAGAAGACCGTGCCTGCTGGGCCGGGAACTTTACCAACACACACGCCGCTGTTTGTTGTCCTGCTGGTGGCCGTGGTGATCGTGGTGGGAGCCTTGAGCTTCTTCCCAGCCCTGGCTCTAGGGCCAATTGTCGAGCACCTGCTAACGGCGAACCAGGAGTAATCATCATGACCAAAACATCAACAACACTGTTTGATCGCAAAATTCTCAGTGATGCCGTCAGGGCGTCGTTCTTGAAGCTCGATCCCCGTGTGCAGCTTCGCAATCCGGTGATGTTCGCCGTCTACCTGGGCAGCATCCTGACAACGATTCTGTGGCTGAACTCGCTGAGCGGATCGACCGGCGAATCATCAACCTTCGTGCTTGGCGTGGCCGTGTGGCTATGGTTCACCGTGCTGTTTGCCAACTTCGCTGAGGCCATCGCTGAAGGCCATGGCAAGGCCCAGGCGGCTTCTCTCAAGAAGAGTCGCACAACGGTCATAGCCCGCAAGATCGCCAATAAGGCAGATCGGATCACCGAAGAAGTTCCGGCGACCGACCTCAAGATCGGCGACATCGTGATTGTCAAAGCGGGCGAAACGATACCGGCGGACGGCGAAGTCATTGAGGGAGTCGCCTCGGTCGATGAGAGTGCCATCACTGGCGAAAGTGCTCCGGTTGTGCGAGAGAGCGGCGGCGACCGCAGTTCGGTGACCGGAGGGACACGAGTGATTTCTGACTGGCTTATTATCCAGGTGAGGACGCTCCCCGGCCAAAGTTTTCTCGACCGTATGATTGCGATGGTCGAAGGTGCCAAGCGGCAGAAAACTCCCAACGAGATCGCCCTCGCAATTCTGTTAGCCGCCCTGACCCTGATCTTTCTGCTCGTGGTGGCCACGCTGCTCCCCTTTTCGATCTTCAGTGTTGAAGTTTCCGGCCAGGGAAGGGCAATCAGTCTCACGGTGCTGGTGGCTCTCTTCGTGTGCCTTGCACCCACCACCATCGGGGCGTTGCTGTCCGCCATTGGCATTGCCGGAATGAATCGCCTCAGTCAGGCGAATGTCATCGCCATGTCGGGCAGGGCGGTCGAAGCGGCGGGTGACGTGGATGTGCTGCTGCTCGACAAGACAGGCACGATCACGCTCGGCAACCGTCAGGCGACTCGCTTCATTCCGGCGTCGGTAACCACCGAGAAGGAACTGGCCGACGCAGCCCATTTGGCATCGTTGGCGGACGAAACCGCCGAAGGACGCAGCATCGCTGTTCTGGCAAAGAAGCAGTTCGGTCTGCGAGGCCGGGAATTGGAACAGATCCGGCCGCACTTCGTTCCGTTCTCGGCTCGGACTCGGATGAGCGGCGTGACGCTCGATGGCCATTCGATTCGTAAAGGGGCCGCCGAAGCTGTCGAGACGCACGTGAGAAGCCTTGGCGGATTCCTGCCGGAAGATGTCCGAGGTGCCGTTCAGGAGATCGCCAAGTCCGGTGGGACGCCGCTGGTCGTCAGCCGGGACGACAAAGTGCTTGGTGTGATCGAACTTAAGGACATTGTGAAAGGGGGCATCAAGGAGCGGTTCGCAGAACTGCGGCAGATGGGGATCAAAACCGTGATGATCACGGGCGACAATCCCTTGACTGCCGCCGCCATTGCCGCCGAGGCGGGCGTGGATGATTTTCTGGCCGAGGCGACTCCCGAAGCCAAGCTGTCACTCATCCGGGATTACCAGAAGGGCGGACGCCTTGTGGCGATGACCGGCGACGGCACGAACGACGCACCGGCTCTGGCTCAGGCCGACGTGGCGGTCGCCATGAACAGCGGCACGCAGGCTGCCAAGGAAGCCGGGAACATGGTCGATCTTGACTCCAATCCTACGAAACTGATCGAGATCGTGAACATCGGCAAGCAGCTGTTAATGACTCGCGGCTCACTGACAACGTTCAGCATCGCTAACGACGTCGCCAAGTATTTTGCGATTCTTCCGGCGGCATTCGCAGCGACTTATCCGGCCCTCAAGGCGTTAGACCTGATGCGATTGTCGTCTCCTTCCAGTGCCATCCTTTCGGCGGTCATTTTCAACGCTTTAATCATCATCGCCCTGGTGCCGCTAGCGTTGAAGGGTGTGGCCTACCGACCGGTGGGAGCGGCTCAACTGCTTCGCAATAATCTGCTCATTTACGGTGTGGGTGGATTGATTGTGCCGTTCATTGGCATCAAATCCATTGACATGCTGCTGTCCGCCGTGGGCTTGGCATAAGGAGAGAGAAAACATGCTTCAACAACTTCGCACGGCGACACTCGTACTGATCGCTATGACCATTCTCACTGGCGGTGTCTATCCACTGGTGGTAACTATCGTCGCTCAAGTGGCGTTTCCGAGGCAGGCCAACGGCAGCCTGATTCAACAAGGAGAGCAAATCACTGGTTCAGAACTGATCGGGCAGCCGTTTTCTCGCCCCGTATACTTTTGGGGAAGGCTCTCGGCGACTGGTCCTCACCCTTACAACGCAGCGGCATCCAGCGGTTCCAATTTCGGCCCGTTACATCCGGGGCTCAAAGAAACTGCCGAAGATCGCATTCTGGCCCTGCACGCGGCAGGTTCTTCGGGCAAAGTGGTTCCGGTCGATCTCGTGACCGCCTCCGGGAGCGGACTCGATCCTCACATCTCTCCGGCGGCAGCCGAGTTCCAGGTGCCAAGAATCGCCGCAGCGAGGAAAATGTCGGAAGGAGCCGTGCGTGACCTCGTCTCCCAATATACAGAAGGCCGACAACTTGGAATCCTTGGGGAGTCTCGTGTGAATGTACTGCGACTGAATCTTGCTTTGGATCAACGTCAGGGAAATTGAGGCCGTCTATGCCTGATGCTCGTCCCAATCCTGATGATCTGCTGGCCAAGGTGCAGGCCGAAGATACTGAGTCCACGCGTGGCTCGCTCAAAGTATTCTTCGGCTACGCTGCCGGTGTCGGGAAAACTTATACGATGCTGGAAAATGCTCAGCGAGCGAAAGCGGCTGGGCGTGAGGTCGTCGTCGGTTATGTTGAACCACACGGTCGCCCGGAAACGGAGGCATTGCTCGCTGGTCTCGAAGTCCTTCCGCTGCGTGAGTTTGAGTATCGTGGCGTGAGGCTGCGAGACTTTGATGTCGATGCCGCTCTGGCTCGAAATCCCGACCTGCTGTTGGTAGACGAACTCGCCCATACGAACGCGGTCGGCTGTCGCCATGAGAAACGCTGGCAGGATGTCGAAGAGCTTCTCGAAGCCGGGATCAATGTCTGGACAACGCTGAATGTTCAGCACATTGAGAGCCTGAATGACGTCATCGGCCAGATCACGGGCGTCACCGTGCGAGAGACGGTTCCCGACCGGGCGTTTGATCTGGCGGACGATCTGGAACTTGTCGACATCACACCAGAAGAATTGCTACACCGACTCAAGGCAGGCAAAGTCTACGTTCCCGATCAGGCTCAACGAGCGATTCAAAGCTTCTTCCAGAAGTCGAACCTTACCGCACTTCGGGAACTTTCGCTGCGACAGGCGGCTCGACGCATTCACACCGATGTTGAGTCGGCTCGGCGAGAGAAGGCGGCAATCCAGCCGTGGGCCACTGCCGAGCGGCTGCTGGTCTGCGTGGGGCCGAGCCCCACGACCGCACGTGTCATTCGCACCGCTCGACGGATGGCGGCGGCTCTCGATGCACCTTGGCTGGCGGTTTCTGTTGATCTCACCGGCGAACCAGCGAGCAGTCCTCGAAAGCAGCAGGTCAGCCAGCATTTCCGCCTCGCCGAACGCCTGGGAGCGGAAACGGTCACATTGGCTGGGCAGAACGTCTCGGAAACGATTCTCGACTATGCGCGTTCTCGCAACGTCACCAAGATACTGATCGGCAAGACGAATCAGCCTCGCTGGCGGCGACTGCTCGCTGGCACCGTCGTGGATGACTTGCTTGAAAAGAGCGGCGACATCGACGTGTATGTCATTCGCGGCGAGGAAGAGAAAACAGCACACGCTCCCGCCCGAACAGCATCGACTACTCAAAAGCTCCCGTACTTCTGGGCGGTTGGACTCGTCAGTCTGACCGGGTTGCTCGCTTACGGACTTCGCTTTCTGCATCTCGCTGATGCGGAAGCAAACACAGTGATGTTATTCCTGGCGGCAGTCGCCTGGACTGCCTTCCGTTATGGCCGGGGGCCAGCCGTGTTTGCGAGCGTGCTGGCCGTGCTGGTTTTCGATTTCTTCTTCGTCGCACCGTTCCACACCTTCGCCGTCGCCGATACGCAGTATGTTGTTACGTTTGCGGTCATGCTGACCATCGGGCTGGTGATCAGCACGCTGACATCTCGACTCCGGGCACAGATCGAGAACACTCGCCTGCGAGAGCGACGGACTTCTTCGCTTTACGAACTAGGCAAGCAACTGAGTTCTTTGTACGGGAATGTGTTTCTCGTCGGAGCGGCAGGTGGCAAGGTCGCCGAGATGGTGGGCGGTGAAGTGGCGATCTACTTACGTCAGCCATCCGGCCCGCCCGAACTCGCTTTCGGGCATGACACCACAATTGTCAAGCATTCAGTGAGTCTACCCGTGGCACAGTGGGTCATTGAACATGATCAACTTGCAGGGGCCGGTACGAATACACTTCCCAATGCCGCGGCCCTGTTCTTCCCTTTGACCGGCTCACAAGGCACACACGGTGCGATTGCTATTCGAGTGCCGGACACCGAGCGATTGCTCGACCCCGAATTCCGCCGTCTTCTGGATGCGTGTGCCAATCAACTGGCGTTGGCACTGGAACGAGACCAACTCGCTATCGAGGCCGCAAACGCTCGCATTCAGGCGGAAGCCGAACAAGTCCGGAGCAGCCTGCTCAGTAGCGTGTCTCACGACCTCAAAACTCCCCTGGCAGCCATTGCCGGGGCCAGCAGCAGCTTGTTGGAAGCCACGTCGCTGGACGAAGAGACACGCCGTCAGTTGCTCGAGACCGTGGCCGATGAAGCGGCACGTCTGAATCGTCTCCTCGAAAACATCCTTCAGATGTCGAAGCTGGATGCAGGGGCAGCAGTTCCCCTTTGCCAATGGCACGTCTTGGAAGAACTGGTTGGCTCGGCACTCCATCGCACTCGTCGTGAACTGGCCCAGCATGACGTTGCTGTCCAACTCTCAAGCGAACTGCCGCTCTTGTACGTTGATGGACTGCTTATGGAACAGGTGTTTGTCAATCTTTTCGAGAATGCGGCACGTTATACACCGGAGGGAACGAAAGTGACAATCCGGGCGGCGCTCGATGGTGATCACGTGCGGATCGGTATTTCGGATAACGGGCCGGGACTGCCTGCCGGTGCCGAGGAGCGAATCTTCGACAAGTTCTATCGAGCGTCTCCAACGGCTGATGGTGGTCGAGGCAGTGGTCTTGGACTCGCCATCTGCCGGGCTATTATCAAGGCCCACGGCGGCACTCTCGTCGCTGCCAACCGACCCGGTGGCGGTGCCGAATTCGTGATCCGTTTACCGGTTTCGAAGGATGCACCGCAAGTCATGGTAGAATAGAGCAATGCAAGCCAACAGCCATCACATTCTGATCATCGAAGATGAGCAACCGATTCGCAGGTTCCTCAAGGCCTCGTTATCGAACGAGGGCTATCGGGTCAGTGAAGCAGTGGCCGGTGAAGAAGGTTTGCGGATGGCGTCGGCCCAACCACCCGATCTTGTGATTCTCGATCTGGGTCTGCCCGACCTCGATGGACAAGACGTGCTCAAGCGGCTTCGGGAATGGTACACTTCTCCTGTGATCGTCCTCTCCGCACGGGACCAGGAGACGCAGAAGATCAAGGCACTCGACAGTGGTGCCGATGACTACTTGACCAAGCCGTTCGGCATCGGAGAGCTTCTCGCCCGCATGCGAACGGCCATGCGTCATGCTCACCGAGTCGGGCCGGAGGCGACGACCGCCACAATTGGTGCTCTTCGTGTTGATCTGGCAGCCCGGCTCGTTTACCGCAGCGACAAAGAGGTGCATCTGACGCCGCTCGAATACAAGCTTCTGGTGACGATGATCAAGCACGCCGGGAAAGTTCTGACGCACCGGTTTCTGCTGCGTGAAGTGTGGGGACCGCAGGACTCGCAGGAGAACCATTACCTGCGGGTCTTCATCGCCAGCATGCGACGGAAACTCGAAGACGATCCGGCCCGACCCCGATACATCCTGACAGAACAAGGAGTCGGTTACCGACTCGCTGTGGAATGATTCGGCCAGACGGGCTCGCCTGTTGATTTCGGATCAAGGTGACAGTCGTTGTTTGCGACTACAGTTGACCCGTCCCACCCGGCAGCGATTGCACCAGCTGTCACGTGGCCCGATCGTTCATCCATTCTGTTCTCACGGAACATTGCGACTGCATTTGCTGCAAATCATTTCCAAGCGATTTTATTTTTGCAGAACTTTGCGAATTCTGGTCACGATTTCTCCACTTCGGTTAAGAAACCATGGCGAAAGAATGGGAGGCCACTTGGACGATCACACACGACAAGCCACGCGACTTTGGACACTGGCACAGCCGGTCGTGTCGGCGTTCGTCGTTTCGGCAGTGCGGGACTTTACAGCGCGGGACGACGTTCTGCAGGAAACAGCCGTCGCGGTAATGGAATCTTTTGATCGCTATGATCCTCAGCGGCCATTCGTCGCCTGGGCGATGGGGATCGCCCAGAATCAAGTCCGCCTGTACCTCAGACGCATTCAACGCGATCGACTGGTGTTTGACGAAGATGTACTGGTTCAGTTAGCGGCGGCTTTTGAGGAGGCGTTTCCGGAACAGTCGCCATCCCTCGGATTTCTGCGGGGCTGTCTCGATCAGCTCGAGGGTCGAGCCCGCGAACTCTGCGAACTTCGGTATGGTCGCGATCTGAAGCCAACGGCGATTGCCGAATCACTGGGTATGTCTGGCAACACAGTCTCCAAGGCGCTTCAGCGAATACGTGAACAGTTACGAGCATGTATTGAGCGAAAAGTCTCCTTCGAAAAGGGAATGCCATGACGCGCGATCCCGGCGAACTTGTCTCTCGATACCTGGATGATCTGTTGACCGAGGACGAACATCGCGATTTACAGGACTGGTTGCGCTCATCGCCAGATCATGCCCGGGAATTCGCCCGCATTGTATTGCTCCACGACCGCCTGCGTGGAGAGCAAATGGCGATTTCGATCACCCAACCCTCACCGAGATATCAACCCGACACAGTTTTCCCAGTACCTCGGCGGATCTGGCGATCCGTGATCATCGCGTGTGGTGTCATGGCAGCATTCGTCACGTTGTTTCTAATGTCTTTGGAAGTCGGTCAGACTTCGGCAGTGGCGTCTACGGAACTCAAACGGTTGATCTCGGCTCAGGAAACGGAACTCGACAGGACATATCGCATCTCGGTCGAAGAAGCACCCACTCCACGTCGAAAACGGCAACCCGTGATCGACGGGAATCGCCCTCCGAAGCCTCCCTTGGATGATGCCGTGTTGCATGTCCGAAAGGGCAACCAGTTCGTGCTGATTCGTCAAATGGCGAGCGGCCAGCAGTTCGTAACGGGGAGCAATGGTCAGACGAGTTGGGCAGTGCGGCCAGATGGTCCCGTTCGGATCAGCACTGACCTGACTCGATTTAACCGGGATCTGCCGGGCCATGAACATGATTTTCCGCTGATTCAGATCGAACGGGGATTGGCCCAGTTACAAAACGCCTACGAGATCCAACTGTTGCCGATTGAGAATGGCGACGATTCGGCGGGAAAGGACCTGCCGACCCGGCTACTTGTCGCAGTGAAGAAACGTGGCCACCGTGGGCCGCAGCGGGTTGAAATCACTTACTCTGTTCCTACCGGTCAGATTCACCAACTTCGTTTTATAGAGATGCCTTACGGTCCTGAGCATCTCACAGTGCGGCTCACTCAAGAAGAAGAACGCCCACTTGGACCTACTTTCTTTGATCACCAATCACACCATGCGTCAGATCGCGTTGTGGAGGTGGAGTAACTCGATGAAGAAAATGATCTGGTCGTTACTGCCGTTGACTTTGTTCGCCGCCTGGAGTTTTGGGCAGGATCGCAATTCGCCTCCTTCCGGTAAACCTCGAAAGCCACAAATAAGCGACACGATCAAAGCAAGTATTTACGCCGACAACTGGTTCATACTTTACATCAACGGCGAGCTTGTTGCCGTTGATTCCATCAAGTTCATTCCGCACAACGTGGTCTCGGTCGACATTCTGCCCAGCTATCCGATGACGATCGCAGTCATGGCCAGGGACAACGCCGATCCGAAGACCGGGATGGAATATGCCAACACGAATATCGGAGACGCCGGCTTCGTGTTGAAGTTCGGTGATGGCACAGTCACGAATGCGAAGTGGAAAGCGAAGAAGTACTCGTGGGGGCCCATTAACCGGGATACCAGGAACCCGCGCGTCGAGAATCTTCCGATTCCAGAAGACTGGTACGCCGTCGATTTTGATGATAGCGACTGGGGCCACGCCAAGGAGTACACCGAAGCGCAAGTCGAACCGAAACAACCGTTCTTCGAACATGATTTCAAGGGAGCAAAGTTCATCTGGACCGATGACATCGAGCTCGACAACACCGTCATTTTTCGGCATGTCGTCAAGTCACTGCCGGATGGGAAAACAAGGCCCGACTTCTCGAACCTGAATAATGAGATACCGGATTCGCCTCCCAAAAAATCGAAGCGGTGAGTTCGCCCTGTCTGCTGATGGCACACGTCAGGAGGTCCCTGTTGATGAGAGTTCTATTCGCGACCTGTC
Organism: Planctopirus limnophila DSM 3776; assembly: GCF_000092105.1. Taxonomy (NCBI): domain Bacteria; kingdom Pseudomonadati; phylum Planctomycetota; class Planctomycetia; order Planctomycetales; family Planctomycetaceae; genus Planctopirus; species Planctopirus limnophila. The sequence goes on from NC_014148.1 coordinate 2,452,973, forward strand.
TGCTATTGCTGCCGACCATTGGCGTCGCAGCCGAACGTCCCAACATTGTCTTCATGCTTTCGGATGATCAAGCCTGGAACGGTCTATCGGTGGCGATGCACCCCCAGCTAGCGGGCTCTAAGGGAGATATTTTTCATACGCCAAATCTGGAGAAACTTGCGGTTCAAGGGATGCGGTTCTCAGCTGGATATGCGCCAGCTTCGGTCTGTTCTCCAACCCGCATCAGTTTGATGACCGGAAAAAGTCCAGCCGCGCTGCACTGGACAAAGGCCGCTCCACCGGAGACCGGGCACAAATTGATAGAGCCACGAAACATCCGCAGCATCCCGGCGAATGAAACTACGATTGGTGATGTCCTGCGCCAGGCAGGTTACGCGACCGCTCACTACGGCAAATGGCATATTGGCGGCGGCGGTCCAGAACAGCACGGTTTTGACAAATCGGATGGTGACACCGGCAACGAGAACGCCTATCAGTTCAAAGACCCGAACCCCGTCGATATCTTCGGCATGGCCGATCGCGCGGCCGCGTTTATGGATAGAAGTTCCAAGGCCAAGAAGCCGTTCTTCATTCAACTCTCCTGGAACGCATTGCACGCCTCGGAGAATGCGAATCAGGCCACACTTGCCAAATACGAGCGGCAACTCAAAGGCGAGAACCGAAAACGCATCACCACAGCGGCGATTACGGAAGACCTTGATACGGGGGTGGGCCGTGTCCTGGAGGCTATTGACCAACTCGGCCTGACCGAAACAACCTACGTGATCTACATGGCTGATAACGGTGCTGGCGGTGGCAAAAAAGTTCTGGCCGGCGGTAAAGGGGGAGTGTGGGAAGGAGGGATTCGTGTTCCCTTCATCGTGCGTGGCCCAGGCGTAAAGCCGAACTCGTGGTGTCACACTCGAGTGGTCGGTTACGACCTCTTTCCCACCTTCTGCGAGTGGGCGGGGATCGCTCCCGGCAAGCTGCCGAAGGGAATCGAAGGAGGCAGTATCGCTTCACTGCTCAAGACCGAAGGTCGGGGAGACGTCAAGCGTTCGCGAGAGGAACTTGTCTTTCACTTTCCACACTATCAGGGGGATGCACCGCACTCGGCGATCTTCCTTGGTGACCTGAAACTGTTGCACTTCTACGAAGACAACCGCGACGAGTTGTACGACCTCTCCAAAGACATCGGCGAGCGAGATGACCTCGCAGGACAGCGCCCTGCCGAGACGAAAAAGCTCCGTGAGCGTCTCGACAAATACCTTGCCCAAGTCGATGCGCAGTTCCCGACACTGAACCCGAACTTCGACCCCAATCAGCCAGTTGAACCGAAAAAACGTGGTGGGAAGAACAAACCCGGGAAACCCGCAACGAAATGAGAAGCCCGCTTCAGGGCGATTCCCAGATATGTTTCAGGAGACTGACATGCACGTTCCCATTAGAGCCGGACTATTGATTCTGGCCATCGGGTTCACGACCTCGATCGTACAGGCTCATCCCGGCCATTCGCATCGTAAAAGGTCATCACCCGCTGACAATCAAGCGTCAGTCACCTCAGAACGCATCTGGACGTCCTCGACCGGCGCGTTTCGTGAACAGGGGTCGTTCGTCATGGCGCGCGATGGCCTGGTTCAGATCCGCCGTGACGACGACTCATTGGTTTCAATCCCCATCGCGCTGCTGCGGAGCGATGATCAAAACTGGATCGAGCGGGGAATGTCCGAGATTCAGCGTCTCGCTGAGACGAACGGACTCGTGCGGGCAAATTCAGAAGGCAATTTGCGACTCGACATACCCATGCGTCTTCCACAGCCCAATGAAGCGGTTGGATTCTTTCCGCTCGTCACGAACGAGTTCCCGCTTCAACAGGGTGTTCGCCGAAATGTAGATCTGCCAGCGGAGCTGCTCCTTGCACAATTAGGAAATCGAAAGCCGGAGAAAATCGTGGCACGCGAGCAGGTTCCTGAAATCGCCAAAGCCTTTGAGACGTTCGTGAACCTCAAGGCGATTCAGACCCGTTGGGACGACCGTTTCTTCTACGTCGAATCGAATGGAACGCCGGATCACCAGATGATGGTCGGCATCACAGCCTGGCAGCAGCAGGTACCGCTGCCGCAGAGATACGTCGGCGAGAATGCCTGGCAAATCCCGTTACATCCCATCCCCGCTGAGACCCCTGCCACGGCTAAAAATCGCTTTCTGCGAGGAGCGATTGCGGTCGCTGTCAATGGCATTCCCATCTTCAACCCGCTCAATAATCGGGGCGATGATGCCTACCTGTTCGGGGAGCTTGATGAATTCGGCGGTCACTGCGGGCGGGCAGACGATTACCACTATCACATTGCGCCGGTGCATCTGGAAAAAACGAATGGCAAGGGAAAGCCCATTGCCTATGCCCTGGATGGCTACCCGATCTATGGCTACGAGGAGCCGGACGGCTCACCCGTCAAGAATCTCGATGCTCTCAACGGCCACAAAGATGCCAAAGGAAACTATCACTATCACGCGACGAAGAAGTACCCGTATCTCAATGGCGGATTCTACGGGGTTGTGACCGAACGTGATGGCCAGGTCGATCCGCAACCACGGGCGGAACCGCTCCGTCCGGCGCTCCCCCCCTTACGAGATGCGAAAATCACCGGTTTCCAGAAGACCAAGTCCGGCGGTTACACCTTGACCTATGACGTTCGAGGATCCAAGGGAACCATCAGTTACACCCTCTCGAACGATGGATCGGCGAAGTTTGTGTTCGTCGACACGAATGGCAAGACGACTGAGGAAACTTACTCACCAAGGCAGCGCGGCCCGGGAGGCGGAGAGCGACGACCACCGCCTCAGCCTCGTGATAATCCACCCCCCCGTGTTGGGCAACGCCCGCCGCGCGACGAAGGACTTCCGCCTCCTCGTAACGTTGAAGGCTCACCAGCGAACCAGGCTGCAAGTCCAATCAACGCCCAACTTCCCCAGTTGAAAGTGACCAGTTCCTCAATCGACGCGAACGGTTTCATTTCCGTCGAATGCACCTGCGACGGGAAGCGGGAATCGCCTGCCGTCGCCTGGAAAGACGCGCCCGAGGGAACGAAGTCGTTAGCAGTCAGTCTTTGGCATACAGCTCCGGATCAGGAGAAATCGTACTGGGTCGTCTACAACATCCCCGTGACGACGCAGAGCCTCGCTCAAAAGTCGCCCAAAGCAGGAACGGTGGGCGCTAATGATCGCCGTCGCGCCGAATACGACCCGATGTGCTCGAAAGGCCCCGGCGTCAAGACATACCACGTTACGGTCTACGCTCTCTCGGCCAAGTTGAATCTGCCTCCGGAGAAAGCGTCACGAGCGGAACTGCTCGCGGCAATCAAGGACATCACACTGGCCACCGGAACGCTCGACTTCAAATACGAACGGAAGGACGCTCGGTGACGATCATGACGCGATTCCTGACCACGTCCATCCGACAATTTACGATGCGGGTGGCGATACTCTGCTTGACGCTCTGGCTGCCTCTTCACGCCGATTCCTTAGCAGCTGAAAGCCGCCGGCCACCGAACATCATTCTCATCCTGATGGATGACATGGGCTGGCGCGATGTCGGATTCATGGGAAACAAGTTCGTCGAGACGCCTCATATCGACCGTTTGGCAAAGACCGGCTTGGTGTTTACCCAGGCCTACGCCAGCGCCCCCAACTGCGCCCCGACGCGTGCATGTCTGATGTCGGGCCAGTACGCGCCCAGGCACGGAATCTACACCGTCGTCGATCCTCGTCAGCCACCCGGTTCGCCCTGGCATAAGTGGCAGGCAGCAGAAAGCAAATCAGAACTCGACACGAACGTCGTCACCATCGCCGAAGCGCTGCGGGATGGGGGCTATGCGACCGCATTCTTTGGCATGTGGAACCTCGGACGCGGTCGCACCGGGCCAGTCACACCAGGCGGTCAAGGTTTCCAGAAAGTCGTCTTTCCAGAAAACCTTGGCTTCGGCAAAGATGAGTATTTTGATGATGGCAAGCACTACTTGACTGATCGGTTGACCGATGAAGTTCTCAAATTCGTGGACGAGCATCGCGAGCAGCCATTCTTCGTTTATCTCCCCGATCATGCCATCCATGCACCATTCAATCCCAAGCCGGAGTTACTGGCGAAATACGAGCGAAAGGCGGCAGCGAGCAACGATCGTCGCGACGATCCTGCTTGTGCGGCGACGATCGAGGCCGTCGATCACAACGTGGGACGAATCATGGATCACCTCAAACGGTTAAAGCTGTCCGATAACACAGTCGTGATCTTTACCTCAGACAATGGCGGCACCCAGCAATACACACCGCCGCTACGAGGTGGCAAAGGCGAACTCTATGAAGGTGGCATTCGCGTCCCGCTGGTTGTCGCCGGACCAGGAGTCAAGAGCCTCGGCAGCAGATGCGATGTGCCGGTGTCGAGCATTGATTTATATCCGACGCTGCTCGAACTGGCGGGTATCAAGCCGCCTGAAGGACAAGTGCTTGACGGCGTCAGCCTCGCCCCGCTTCTTCAAGGCGATGCAACGCTCGACCGTGAGCGACTCTTCTGGCACTTCCCGTGCTATGTCGGCAAAGCGACTCCGTCGAGTGCCATGCGAGAAGGGGATTTCAAGCTGATTGAGTTCTTTGAAGAAGGGGGACGCGTCGAACTCTTCAATCTGAAAAACGATCCAAACGAGGAGAAAAACCTTGCCTCCGTGATGCCCGACAAGGCCGCCGCACTCGCGAAGACGCTACGGGCATGGCAAAAGAAAACCAACGCATCCATTCCGCCTGGTCCCAATCCCAGCTACGACCCCCAAGCCGAACGCCCGCGCGGCAATCAAGGCGGAGGGAGACCAGATAAGCCGAAACGCGGTCGGCAACAACAATGATCTCTGGACTTCTGATGCCCAGTCATCTCAATCGCGACTTATGCGAAGATCAAAATCGTCGACAGGGCGGACAGACGACTGTCAGCGACGTTTCTCAGAACTGCGCTCACTGGAAACCGAAGGAAAGTGAACTGCATGGCACGCGTAAGCCCAATGGCAATTCCATTTTTTGCTCGCGTTCGCCGCTAGCCAGCCGCCGCCGGATTTCAATGCCCCAACTGGTCAGTCCCTCCAAAAAAGTTCTATTGGTGTTCTCGCGTCTCCACTTTGAAGCCCCTTGTCTTTGAATGTCTTGTGGCACGCGAGGCAAGGGGATTTTGAATCTTCTGCTGTCGTGGAAGGATTTCGCGGAGATCAGGTGTGCTTCCTTGGCGGAGATCTTCAGTCATGGCATCGAGATGGCTGAGTTCGCTAAGTCGAAGATTGGAACCTCGAAGACGATTTCTCTCAAATCAGACGTCTGTTCGTGTCTGACCTGTACTTGCCAGTCGCAGTAGTCGTTGATGCGAGTGCGATGGGATAGACCATCTGATGCTAATAGAGGCTGCTTGCCAGAAGAGGGCAGTTTTTCTGGTATCAAGAACGAGACGGGCAAAACGGTTGCCGCCGATCCGAGTGAATTTCTTATGATGGTGAATAGGCAAACGTCTTCATAGATCGTCTGAGTCTGTGATGATGACTGTCCATTCCCGCTCCGCTTCATGCCAGTGGCTATATCGAACAGATCTTCTCTCCGATCCGATGAAGAACGAGTACTTCGTGTCATTTGACATCGTAGTGCGATGCGCATGACCGTGCCGTCTGGAATCGATTCCGGAATTGAGACCACTCCTTCAAATCGTCCGCCAATCACGCCGGGGAGTGTCTCCAATTCGATGCTGGAGCAATTCCAACGGCGATTTACCCAAAGCAAGCGAACGAAGATCAGCAGGAAGAATCCGACAGCACCCAAGAATGAATAGACGAGAGTCGCATTCTTGACTGAGGCCAAGTAGATCCCCATCGGCGCGACGATAAGACCATAAAGTGCGGATGAAATGACTGTAACCAAGATTGCCTTGTGGTTTGACAAACGAATCAACTTCGCGGCCCAGTCCGACCGCCACATCCACGGCTGATCTGGATACTGCCTCATCCGCTGTCGAGTGACTTGCGAGGACCAGAGATGCCAGGACAACCCGATAAAGGTCAGCAACCCCATCAAGACCGGTCCGCAAACCAGCGCGATCAGCCGGGCAAGTTCTCCAGCATGCCACGGCTGCCCCTGAATTGCACTGGAGGCATACTTCAGCAGCGGCGTGACGAACCTCAACCCTATCAGGATACCGAGGACACAGACGCATTGTGCGAAGACGCAGATGGCGACTTCAATCAACCTCGGCATTTGTGACTCTCCATCAGATGAATCCTCGTGAAAAGTGATCCAGACGCTGGTACCTGACGAGTGTCTGCAACTTTCTTGAAAGTGGTTCCGGCATGATCCGAATCATTTCGCCTCCAGAAGAACCGAATTCGCGGACTCCTGTCAGAAAAAGTTCTACTCGTGTCCCCCCGCCTCCATGTAAAGCCGGCCTGCGATTTGTCGCACGCTGGCTTTATTCATGGACTTACGATCATTTCGTGTACCACGACAGAATATCGGGTCGCTCGTCTTTCTAGTTTCCTGCACGAGTTCTTTTTGATTGCCGCCTTCCATTTTTCTGATCACCCTTAAAAATGGCGTTGTCAGAAACGAACATCGAACCTGTTTCGACAGAATGGCGGATGCGGACGAAAAGCTTGCACGCCGACGCGAATGGCATCATCTGGGTGAACATCGGGCGTGGGATGTGCACGTGGCCGTCCAGTTTGGTACGAAGGTGGACTGTCTGTCGCCAGCCAGACTTGTCCCAGTTCGAACCCAACGCATTTCTTGACAGAAACACGACAATTGCCGCGACGCGGTTTCTGTGGAAGTTCTGAAAACGAGCACTGCTATTTTGCTCCGAGCCACTTGAACGGCTCGGCAGTCTTGAGCGATCCAGAGAGTTCGCCCGCAAGCGGTTGACCACGCACAACCCGAACGACCTTCGGTTCCGCACCTTTCGTGAAATCGACCCTATTCATGTCGATCCAGGAAACCGAGGGAAACACGGCTGACTCAAAGTAGAAAACTCTCGCCTTGTGATCGGCCACAGTTCGCCACAGGGTCATCGCGATGTTGGGATTCTTCTCATCGGCGAGACCGAGTGGAACGCTGACCATCCTGATCTGCGAGAACACCGATGCAAGTGCCAGTTCTGGCTCCTTGAACTTCGGTGACAGTTTGAGATAGTGGGTTGTTCGCACGAAACGATCGGCGGCACTGATGGTGCCAGGCAGGAATTGACTCCCCCCGATTCGCTCCCAGTAAGTGTTCAATGCCAGTTGCTGATCGAACGTGGGAGAGTTCGTCATCACCCGGTACTGCGAGCCGTGGTGTATCACAAGCTTGCCATCGATGTATTCCAGGATTGCAGAGTCGCCAGTGGAATCAGAGAGCGAAAGGTGCAGGCCTGCTGCGTGACCATTGGGCAAGGCGGGAGCGATAATAGCAAAGGGAGGATCAACCATCGCAGCCACGGCCTCTTTCACTGTGGCAAAATTGTCGAGGAAATACTGAGCCCAGGCACCAGCGGTCAGGGTTGGCTTTCCCGATTTCGCAGCGTCACCCCACTCCGTTTCCTTCAGATATAGCAGGTTGGTGACGAGACCTTCCTCATTCATGCCGTCGGCCGTGCCTACATCGTAGAATGAGACTGCAATCAAACCGTACTTGGCGGTCCATTGGATGGGGTTAGCTCCCACCGTGCCATCACGCTTCATTCCCCTGGGGAAGACCCACAGCGCGGTCTGAGCCGATGGATCCATCCAGTCCATGGACCGTCCTGTGATGTACGATTGATAGCCCGTCTCGTAAACAAGACGTGTACATGCAAATGTGCTTGGTGGAGTGGCAAGCAACGTCGCGATGGCAAGACACAGGCAGACCTTGCTCCTGGAGGCGAAAAACCATCTCGAATTCTTAATCTGATTCATTTTGACTCTCTGGTTCCGCGGGAGATACAGGGGAGTGCTCAAGTCAATGTGCGGTTCTATTCTGCGACGTAGATTGTCTTCCCATCTTTGATTGTCTCCATCACCTTCAGGTCCGACAGGCTCAGGATGGGCACATTATGCGGATTTTTGTCCAGGATCACGAAGTCTGCCAGTTTGCCCACCTCAATTGACCCTCGGTTTGTCTCTTCGTAATGGTGATAGGCGGGCCAAATCGTGAGTGACTTTAATGCCGCCTCGACCGGAATGCATTGGCTGGCCCCGAGGATATCGCCGCTGCGGGTACGGCGGGTCACCACAGACGACAGAATACGGATCGCGTTAGGAAGTGCTACCGGGGCGTCATGGTGCTGAGAGAAAATCATATCTCGGCGAAGAGCCGAACGAGCCGGGCTGATCCGCTCAGCGCGCTCCGCTCCAAGCACCGAGTCCCGGTGCCAGTCGCCCCAGTAGAAGCAGTGCATGCCGAACATCGAGGGGATCACGCCACACTCCTTCATCAAGTCGAGTTGATCCTCGCGAACCGTCTGGCAGTGGATCATCACGTCCCGGCGGTCGTTGCCGGGGCCGAACTTCGCGCGTGCGTCCTTGATCGCCCCCAGCATCATGTCGCCGGCGGCGTCACCGTTGCAATGGACGAGGAACTGCCAGCCCTTCTCGTAGCACAGGGCGATCTTGCGGTTCACGTCCTCGACGGGCATGGCGGGATAGCCGCGGAAACTGGCCGGTTGACCATGCGGCGGCATGAAATACGGCTGCGTCAAGAATGCGGTCTTACCCTGCGGTGAACCATCCAGACTGATTTTTACCCCAGCGATGCGATACCCGCCCTTCAGGTTTTTGGCATACCACGGGGTGTCCAGACCGAAGGGCTTTTCACTGAACGAAATGTCCGGGTAGCTGATCACGTCGATGAGCAACTTCCCCTTCTCGGCCAGTCGCATCCATGACTTATCAATCAGTTCGATGGATCGCCCCTCCTCGGCCATGGTGTACCCTTGGGCGGCGTACATCTTCATCCCGGCCTGAGCCAGGCCATCCAGTTCGGCCTCGCCCATCTTGGGCATCACCTTCATCAGCGCGGTGAGGTGGATCGTCTCTTCGAGTACGCCGTCCGGGGTCTTGCCGTCCATCTCGCGGCGGATCACCCCGCCCGTCGGGTTCTTACTTTCGGCGGAAATGCCGGCGATTTCCAGCGCCTTCGTGTTGCACGCGCCCAAGTGGCCGGACTGGTGGATGCAGTAGACCGGTAGGTCTTTCGACACCTCGTCCAAGTCGTGCCGGTTGGGGTGCCGCTGCTCCTTCAGTTGGGCGTCGTCGTACCCAAACCCGAGGATGATCTTGAACTTCTTTGAGGTCTCGGTGGCCGCCCACTTTTTCAGTTCGGCTTGCAGGCTGGGGATGTCCTTAACCGTGTGGTCAGGCGGGGGTAGCAGGTTGGCCGAGACCGCCTGGAGGCCGCAGTTGAAGACGTGCCCGTGGCCGTCCACAAATCCCGGCAACAGACACCGGCCACCCAGGTGAATCAGTTTGGTATTGTCATCCTTGAGCCTGAGCACATCCGCTGTCTTGCCGACGGCGATGATCTTGCTCCCTTTGATGGCCACCGCTTCGGCGGTCGGGTTCTTGTCGTCGATGGTCACGATTTCGCCACCATGGTAGATCGTGTCAGCCGATTGTCCCCAAGCGATTCCAGCGGTTGTCACTACACACAGCATCAACAAACAGGTTTTCGTCATTAGACCCTTTCTGGACGCATTCTTATCTTTCAAATTCCGAAAAACGCCCTGCCATCGATCCATGTGATGGCCTAGGCCATAACACAGGACTCTCCCACAACCGTGCCCTTACTCAGCAGAGGCCGCTTGATGCCATACGCGGCAAGCTGTCAATTCAGTACGACATTATGGCCAATAGGGCGTTCATGTACAGCAGCATCTCATCAAGGACCGCCTGAGAGCCAGTCCTGATCGATCTTATTGACCGTCCAAATCGGGCAGCGAGTCCAGGTTGCCGCTTCAAATGCCGTTTATAAGGATTGAGCCCGGTGCATGAACCGTTAAGTCCATAAAGTTGGTAATACACTCGATGCGGCCATTCGGGGCGAATGACTTCGGTGACTTTCAAGATGTTTCCTACGATCGTTCAGACATAATCGCTTTTAACGAAACGGATAAAAGTTGAGCAGACGTTCGGTAACCTTGACGATACCAGAAACAGAATGAGATGACTTGTGGCGACTTCCCAGTCACGGACTCATGTCAGAAAAGTTCTATTCGCGTTCTCGTTCCTCGACTTTGATGACCTCTTGTCTTGTATGCCGTATAGCTAGCAGGGCCGGAGGATTCTGAATTTTCTATGGGGTTTACGGGGATTCCCAGTCGAAGAGCCCGAATCCAAAAAATCGGTCTTTGATTCGATTGCAAAAATCAGGCTCTGTTGGGGTTAGGGAATAGAACCTCCAACAAGAAGTTCTACGCAGGTCGCTGCTGTCGAGCGAATCGATGCCAGCGTGAGCGGCCACCCTTGGGCAACGGCTCCCTGCACAGCCAGCATTTCTGCCGAACTTGTGAAACATCGCCCACAACGCCATACTGTGTTCTTTTGCAATTATTGTGCAGTTAATTTGGTGTTGAAATGGTGTGGTTCACTTTCAACGAGATCTTTCCAAGGCTTTTCCCAAGGGGTTCCACGATGATTCGGCCAGCACATGAGTTTGACGTGGTCGTGATTGGAGCAGGGCCAGCAGGGATCGGGGTCGCTTGCGTTCTCAAGGCTTTAGGCTTGGAAAACTTTGTCGTGTTCGACAGGTACGAAGTCGGCGCCAGTTTTCAACGCTGGCCCCGGGAGATGCGACTGATAACTCCATCATTCCCCAGTAACGCTTATGGGTTCCCTGACCTCAATGCCATAACGGTCGATACTTCTCCCGGGTACACACTTGAAACGGAACACCCAACCGGTCGTCAATATGCATGCTATCTGCGTCGTGTTGTGAAGGAGTTCAACGTCCCGGTGCAAACCGGAGTCAATGTCACTGAAGTTCGATCGACCACTGACGGCTTCGAGATCATGACTCATGCGGGTACGAGGACAGCCAAATACGTCATCTGGGCCGCTGGAGAATTTCAGTATCCGAAAATCGATCCTTTTCCCGGCGCTGAGTATTGCCCGCATACAGCAACCGTTTCCAGCTGGAGAGATGTCGCTGGCGATGAGTTCCTGATCATTGGCGGCTACGAAAGTGGAATCGATGCAGCTACAGCGCTATGTCGATTGGGAAAGACGGTAACGGTTCTCGATCGCCGGTCCATTTCATCGTCTGTGACATCTGATCCAAGTGTTGTACTCTCTCCTTTTACTCAAGCTCGTCTGCGACAGGCCGATCGAACGGGGCGGCTGTCAGTACTGGAAAACTTCAAGGTGATGCAGGTTCAACGCGAGGGTGAAGAGTTTCTGGTGATTGGGAGGCAGCGTCAGAAGAAGCAAACTGTCCTTCGCACAAAGACTCCGCCCCTTCTGGCGACCGGCTTTGATGGCAGTCTCTCTTTAGTTAAGTCTCATTTCGCAAGAGATGAAGCCGGCGTGCTCCAACTTTCGCCGGATGACGAGTCAACGATTACGCCAGGGCTGTTTCTATGCGGACCAATGGTGCGGCATGGAGCGATCATCATGTGCTTCATCTACAAGTACCGACAGCGATTTGCAGTTGTTGCGAATGCGATTGGTCAACGAATGGGGCTGGATCTCTCGCCACTGGAAGTTTATCGCAAAAAGCAGATGTTTCTGGATGACTTGTCATGCTGCCTCGATGAATGTGCCTGTTGAGCATGCTCTGTTGCGATCAGTGAAAGTTCCCACTGAAACCTTCCGTTTTTATTTAGCAGGGATCCATCGTGACGATAACAATAGCTCTAGAACGTCAAACAGTGCTTCTGGCAGGTCGAGAAAGTGTGGGGAAAAGCCAGCTGGCTGCTGCCTGGGCCAATCAACCGGCGCGATCGGATAATTTCCGGGGCTCAACTGTTCACATCGAACACTACCGTACTGAGCGATTCGATCTGGTTGATACACCGGGAATTCTTAGAAGCTCCGACAGCGAGACAACTCGTCTGGCTATGCAGGAAATGGACCAGCACGAAACCGTGCTTCTCGTCGTGCAGGCAACCTGTCTCGACGAGGACTTAGCCGAGATGCTGCCATTATTGAAAGGGAAGCGAGGCGCGGTCGCTGTCACATTCTGGGATAAAGTACAACCGGGAGAGGCCTCGCAAGAGGCTCTTGAACGTCTGGAAAAGGAGACCAGGCTACGATTCATTGCTATGAATGCTCGGATGCCAGCAACAGAACAACTACGCGAACTCGAGGAAGCCATCGAGCATTCACAGGCTTTTCCTGAGAAACCACCAAAGTCAAAAACTGGATGGCGCATTGAGCCTAGACCGGGGATTCTGGAAGGACGATTCGGGGCAGTTTTTTGCCTGATACTACTTCTGATTCCAGCCCTTCTGACAATATTTGGTGCGAATCGACTGGCCGACTTTCTGCATCCACTGGTGGCTCAAGCAATCCAACCAGCTATTGAGTGGGTCAATGCCAGTTTTCCCGCATGGCTGGCAGCCCCATTGACTGCCGAATATGACGACTTTGGCTATGGTTTGCTCAATATGGGGCCTTTCCTGCTCGTGTGGGCATTTCCGACCGTTTTACTATTCTCAGTAGTCAGTGCGATTTACAAAACGACAGGACTGATTGAACGGATTAATGTCACTTTGCATCCTTTAGTTCGCCCACTGGGCTTAAGTGGCAGAGACCTGGTGCGAGTTCTGGTAGGCTTTGGCTGCAATGTGCCCGCGGTGATCAGTACTCGAGCATGCTCCTCCTGTTCGCGGGGGAATGCGATCTCGGCGATCTCTTTTGGGGCAGCCTGCAGTTATCAACTGCCCGCGACGCTGGCAGTTCTCTCTGCTGGCGCAGTTGCTAACGGAACGAATCCATTATGGCCCATGTTTGGCTATTTCGCCTATCTACCCGTAACCACGATGATTTATCTGAGGCTGACATCAACTTCTGTTTCGAGAGATCGCCTGAACATGCTGATGCATTTCCAGCGACCATTCCTGCAATGGCCGTCGTGGGCGGCGATTTATCGGGAAATCCGAGGGACTTTGGAACAGTTCCTATTTCAGGCCATGCCGATTTTCGTCGTGATCTGTGGAGTGACATCCTTGCTTGCGTACAGTGGAGCGATTGCGGTTCTTTCGGCCGTACTCTCACCAATCATGACCATCTTTAATCTACCTGCTTCAGCATCAGTCGCTATGGTTATGGCAAGTATTCGAAAGGATGGAATATTCCTGTTGACACCTTTGGAAGGAGCTGCGACTCCCATGACAACGCTCCAGTTTCTTACTGCCGTCTATCTTGCAGGAGTATTGTTTCCTTGTCTCGTCACTGCATTGCAGATTTCGCGAGAGATGGGCTGGCGGTTTGCCGTGAAAATGATGGCTCGTCAGGCGATTTTTGCATCACTTTTTGCTGCATTTCTGGGATGGATTGGCGCCTTTTGGAACTGATTTTGTCACGCTGGGAAAACATGCTAAATAACTGATGATGTCCCTATTTCAAGCGAAGATTTCGCGTGCAACTTGACCGGCGACATCGGTCAAGCGGAACTCTCGTCCGCCGTATTCGTAGGTGAGAGATTCGTGGTCCAGCCCCATGAGTGCCAATAACGTCGCATGCAGATCATTGGTGTGCATTTTCCCTTCCACTGCAAACTGGCCAACTTCGTCCGTCGCGCCAAAAGTAAAGCCAGGCTTCACACCGGCACCAGCCAGCCACATCGGATAGCCGGTGATATTGTGGTCTCGTCCATCTGGGCCTTGAGCCGAAGGGAGACGACCAAACTCGCTGCCAAACAACACCAATGTGTCTTCCAAAAGGCCACGGCTTTCGAGGTCTGCCAGAAGTGCTGCAGCCGGTTGATCAACAGCCTGGCAATTGTTCATCAGACCGCGATGAAGGTTGTTGTGCTGATCCCAGCCCGGATGGCAGATTTCGACAAACCGAACTCCCGCTTCACTCAAGCGGCGAGCCATCAGGCATTGCCTGGCAAAACTGCCGGCAGGCCCATCTTTGATTCCATACGCTTGTTGAATATGCTCAGGCTCTTTAGAGATATCGAGCAACTCAGGTACTTTCGACTGCATTCGAAAGGCAAGCTCGTAAGAAGAGATCACACCTTCAATCGCAGAGGGAGCATGCGGCCTGGATGCCAGATCTTTATTCATGGACTGAATCAGGTCGAGCTGGCGACGCTGGAGTGCGATGGGAGTCTGTGCTTCAAGATTCGGTAGATAGCCGGCATCATTAATACGGGTTCCCTGATAGTGAGCGGGCAGAAAAGCGCTGCCATAGTTAACGGTACCACCAAAATTGGGAGGTGGATTGATTGTAATATAACCTGGCAAATCCTGGTTCTCCGTACCAAGACCATAAAGCAGCCACGAACCGATCGATGGTCTCGTCAGTGAGGCAATGGCTGTCCCGGTATGAAGCTGAATGACGGCCTGTGGATGTGCAGGAGTATCGGTGTGCAATCCACGCAGCCAGCAGAATTTATCGACATGTTTGGCTAAATGCGGATGAAGCTCAGAGACCCACGTACCCGTCTCTCCATATTGGGCAAACTTGTATCGCGAAGCCATCAGCTTGCCACCACCTGGACCGCTCTGGCCGTCCCGCGCCTGGAGTTCTGGTTTGTATTCCCAGGTATCCATCTGGGAGATCGCGCCCTGCATGAAGAGGAAAATTACCCGCTTGGCTTTGGCGGGAAAATGTGGCTTTCGAGGTGCCAGATGCCCTGGAGGCAAAGCCGGCGCAACCTCCTCACTGCGTGCCTTGCTGGCCAACAGTGCCGACATGGCCAGATAGCCAAAACCAGCACTGGCCGACTTGAGCAACTGACGGCGGTCAGGCAGAAAGCGACCCAGTGGCTGACCATTGTGATCGGCATTTCCCCGTGGAATGGATCGGAAGCTCATGAAATTCATCCTTGCAAAAATCAGGCACTACGTATTTTTTCGAGCATTGAACAAGAGATAGACTCTGTCACCTCTTTGCATCAATCAGACTATTTGAGATAACGAAAATCACCCGAGGCATAGAGAGCCTGAATGAATGAACCCCAGGCTGCGGTCCGGGAATCTCGAATCGAGATCTTCTTCAGGGCAACCGGAAGATCGTTTTGCTCCATCTCATCGGCATTCGCGAGTGCCAACGCACTATTTGTAGCCCCAGAAGGATTGTTTCCCGAAGCAGCCGACGTCTCTTCAGGCTTACTGGAGGCAGCCGCAATCAATCGATTTGTTGAAAGCGATTCAGATGACCCAGCAGTGTTTGATGCCAGATAGATACTGGCTTCTTTCTCATACACAGATAAATAGTCAACGATTGTGTTAACTTCAGTTACCGAGGGATCTCGTCCAAGAATCTGGCGATACGCATGAACGATGCGGGATCGATCGTCGTGATCTTCACCATCAAGCAAGGATTGTGCCAGCCGAACACTGTGTTGCCGCACAAAAGGGTCGTTCAGGAGGTAGAGCGACTGGGTAGCAACAGTTGTTTGGTCTCGGGCGCCAGTCACCATCCCTTGCTCAGCAAAGTCAAACACTTCTAACGCTCTGGGGAGAATCCCCCTGACGAGTGGAAGATAAACACTGCGGAGAGTTGAGTTCTCGGCCGCCACTTGAAGATTGCGGGCCTCCGGGCCGTTGTTCCGAATTTCGATCACCTTCAACTCAGCAGCGGGAGACCTCTCGGGACGAGAAGTATCAAGAGACTGAGTTGTGGCCAGAATACTGTCGCGAATCTCCTCGGCAGTCAGGCGGCGAGGAGTGTGCCTCCAGATCCAGCGATTCGCAGGGTCGATCTGCTGATATGCAGCGACATTTTCCGTACTGAGTCGATAGGTTTTTGTGAGAACAATCTTGCGGATCAGTTTCTTCAGCGAGGCTCCATTTTGAATGAAATCCTGAGCGAGAAAATCGAGGAGTTCCGGATGAGAGGGGGTATCACCCGTCAGACCGAAGTTATCGACTGTCGAGACGATTCCTCGACCAAATAGATGATGCCAGACACGATTCACTATCACCCGGTGAGTAATGGCATTCTGCGGTGCAGTTAACCATTGAGCGAGCTCGGCCCGGCCACTTTGCCCAGCGGTAATCTGTGGCTGACCTTCCCAAGTCGCCAGTTTCAAGAATCCACGGGGGACAACCGGCCCGAGTTGCTCAGCCTCTCCCCGCAGGCGAAGTTCTGTGTCTGAAATCTGCTTACTGTCACGGGCACCAAGAGTCACTTCGCCTAAATGAGCTGGATCAGTGAGGAGGTTTAACTCGGCTTGAAGACGGTTCCATTTCTGGCGAGCCATCTGCTGCCTGGGACGGCCATTCGGGCCTTTCTCCTGGCCTTCGGGTGTCCCACGGAGTCTTTCAAATTCCTCACGCGCTTCGGCAACTGCCTGCTGAGCTTTCTCAACTTTTTGATGCTGCTCAGGATCAGGTTCAGATTTGGTTTGTGAAATCACCAGCAATGCCGCAGTGTCGTAATAATCCAGACCTCCACCACCCATCTTATTTCGGACACCAGCCAGAATATCAGTACTCGTGAAAATTCCTGCCAGTGCGTAGTACTCACGCTGCGAAACCGGATCAAATTTATGATCATGGCAACGTGCACAACTGACAGTGACTCCCAGGACTGAACGGGTCACGGTGTCAATCGCTTCGTCAACATTGTCCATGACGAAACGAACCTTAAACCTCTGGTTTACATCTTTGACACCCAGTGCCAGGAAGCCCGTAGCCACAAGGTTTTCGATGCGTTCACTTTCGGAAGAGTAGGGGAGCAGGTCACCCGCGACCTGTTCAGCGATAAATCGATCAAAGGGCTTATCTTTATTAAACGCATCAATAACGTAGTTACGATACTTGTAGGCTTGAGGGTAGGGAATATTACGAGCAGACCCTGTGGACTCGCCAAAACGACTGACATCCAGCCAGTGGCGACCCCATTTCTCTCCAAATGCAGGAGAAGCGAGAAATCCGTCGACAAGTTGAGCATAATTTTCAGTCGATGGGTTTGCTTCAAAAGCTCGCAATTGCTCGTCGCCGGGAGGTAATCCCGTGAGATCAAAGGCGACTCGCCTCAATAGGGAGGCAGGGTCAGCATCACTCACAGGGGAAAGGTTGTGATCATTCAACTTTGCCAGCACAAACTGATCAATGGGGTCAGTGGCCCAGTTCGAATCTTGTATGACAGGTGGGGTCACAGCTTTCAATGGCTGCCAAGCCCAATGGCTGGCCAAAAGCTCCTGATAATCACTACTCCCTTTGCCGATCTCATGTGAAACTTCCACACGAGGCCAGGGAGCACCGCGACGAATCCAGTCTTCAAGAATCTGGATCTTCTCGTCAGGCAGTTTTTCTTCAGGAGGCATCTTCAGCTTGCCAGTGTATCGAACAGCCTGAACTAACAGGCTTTCTTCAGGCTGATGTGGAACAACTGCAGAACCTCGATTACCACCGTTACGCAATCCCTGATAATCATCGACGCGCAAACCACCAGCAGCTTTGTTGTCAGCGGAATGACATGTGTAACAATGCGCCACGAGGATTGGCCGAACCTTCTTCTCAAAGAATTCAAAATCGGCTGGAAGCTGTGAATCTTGTAGAGATCCTGAAACCACAACAGATCGAGTGTTCAGCGAGTTTTGCGCTGAGACGACCTGCCTGGACTCTTCGGCAGTTGCGGGTGTCTTGACCTGCGCTTGAAGGTGCTCACCAGATGCGGCCATCCCCACAGCCAGGACCGTCAGGCATTTCGTAAAAAAACTCATGGTTCAGTACTTTTTGGAAGACGAAGGGTTGATGGCCATTGCCAAGGCATTCAGCTGCAAGAATCACATAAGTATGACTTAACGAATAGCGACCTGTTTTGTTCGACGATTCGCGTTTCTATTGAACGGTTCCAGCTCCACATTAAAAATGTGTTCACTTTCCAGACCGGGAACGTTGACTTTAATCTCAGATTTCTTGCTGTATTTATCTGGCAAACGAAATTGCGGAGGCGTATCACTCCCGGACTCAGGATCTATATAGAGCTTGACTTGATGCTGCCCGGGAGCAGCACCGTAGCGATCGCGCGTAAAACGAAGACGGAAATTGCCGTTCTGGTCTGTATACCCCACTGATGAAGCGGTTTTTGAATCGAGTGGCTGATATTCGACACTCACCCCAGCCACCGGTTTACCAGCCGACATCACTTTTCCATGGACCTCACTCAGGGCAGGCCCGGAATTGAAGCAACCGGGAAGAAATGACGCTCCGCAGACCACACCTATCACCGACCAGATGGGTGGTAGTTTTGAAGAAACTCTCATTGGCGATAATACCTTCTATCAAGAACCCTACCTACGAATTTACTGATGACAACTATCATTAATATTCACCTAATGCTGATCCATCATTACGAATTGCCAGCCGCTGGTACGTTCCTAGCAAGGTACGAGGATTCCCGACGACTTCTGGCGTATTATCGAAGTAGATCGCATCACTCACGAATTGCACCCGGCCGTCACCGAAGAGGAAATGGGCACCACCGATATGAGCACTATGAAATCCACGGCCAGCCGTTGTCTGTCCGGGTGCATTTGGTAGATTCAACTTCCAGTTGGCAAGTCCCTGAGTTTGCCTCAAGCCCACATCAGCATTGCCTGTATAGTTTCGAACGCCAATCCAGATTGCTGAAAGATTGTCCCAGTTACGTTCACCGACAATAAATGTGTTACTCGCACCGTCGGTATAATCAGTTAAGCGAACTTTGCTTCCTGGCCAGAAAGTCCCAAATGGATCTGCCTGATTAAGCACCCAATCGTCGGCGTGCACCCAGCGGGTCCCGTGAACACCGACATAACTGGCTGTCGCTGCGGCAGTATCTCCATAGGCGGCATTGGTGAAACCGCGCTGATCATTCAGTTGAGGCGCAGTATCCGAAGGGCAGCGGTACCCAGGAACCACAGCCTGCACCTGATTTCGAGTGCTCGCATTCAGTAGCAATTCAACGAGTTCCCGATTACCGATATTCAATTGATTGTAAAGAGTGGACTGATCAATCTGAGGGAGAATCAAAGCTGCCCAGGAATAACCCGTGGCTCGATTCGCGGTCGTGAGATTGATGCGATACCCCGCATCCGGCTGCCTTGATGAAAAGACATTCCCAGGCGGAAAAGTGTTATGCAAGTCGTGATAATTGTGAAGTGCCAGACCAATCTGCTTGAGATTATTGCGGCATTGTGTCCGGCGTGCAGCTTCTCTCGCCTGTTGCACAGCAGGGAGCAATAAAGCGATCAGGACAGCAATAATTGCTATCACAACAAGCAATTCGATCAGCGTAAATCCTTGCTTCTTAAAACTCATGATCAACCCTTTGTGAATATCTATGTTCTCAATTTGATCGTTAGGAATTCGAAGTGACATGCCGTGCAATGCGGTTGAGGCTGCGAAGAGTTCGAGAAATTGAGGGATTGACCTGAAGTTCATCTGCAACATCGAGTTGGAACACACTTCGACGAGCGACTTGTACGGCCAGCGCTTTCTCGAAATAGCTGTCTACGGTCCCCGTCAGGACAAGCACACCGTTACTGATATGAATCTGAATGAAGCGAAATGTGTCAGGCTCTTGAATGAAGAGCCTTTCGTAGAGCTGTCTTTCCGTCGTTGTTTCAGAAGGCGAAACAGAATTGGCGATATCGGAATTATTAAAGGCAACCATAATATCTTTCTGTGGCGTTACGCCGTGTTTACTTTTGAATATACAGACACAGATTGGGGCTAGCTGTTCCCAATCTAAATAAGCGACTCAACCAGCGAGGATACATGCTTTTGCTGCCCTCGGAGGCGAGCGACATCACGTGGAGGAGGGACTGAGCTGCCTCCCATCGGCAGTCATCATTGGCCAACCGATGGACTGGCCTGGCATTCAAAAATAAGCCAAATAACGACCAGGTGATTCTTCGCAAGAGACAGCCTGTAATGGACAGCCTGTCAGGCCTATTTGATACGCCGTTCACCATCCATGGGCACCAATTTCAACCCGGGATCACGACGTGAAATTCTGAACTAACAACAACAAACGGAGCGCATGCCAATGGAACACAGCTCAACGTGCTTGAAGCCAGGATTACGAGAAACGACCAGAGCTTCCGCAATGCGACTGCAGAATGCCTTTCGAGATTTTCGGAACGAATCCATGAGAGACTCCTCAAGTCTCAGACACGATGGAAGGGGAGATTCAGCGAGATAAACACCCTTGAGCCGTGTGGCCCAACAGATCTATCACTCACTGAGTGGTAGTTAGTATCGGGACGTTTTCGAAAAATGTCAACTCAAATTCCGAAAAAACTGCAGTTCAGCCCAAAAGACCACTTTCCATCAAAAGCTGATGAGACCAAGCGAGACTCGGAATGCCTTTGTTCTGCGTGATTTCCTATGATCTGATTTCGCCCACTTGACCTGAGGTAAAATCCATGGCTACATTGCCATGCAACCATGAATAACGAGCAGCGAATCAAATACGAAGCCCGGGCAAAGATCGCGAAGGCGCTGGCGCATCCAGCCAGATTGTTCATGCTCGACTGGATGCATGATCGCGAATGTTCCGTCTCCGAACTCACCGCTGAACTGGGACTTGATCAATCGACGGTTTCCAAACATCTGGCTGTGCTGCGCGAAGCAGGAGTAGTCTCAGCACGTAAAGCCGGAACCACGTCCTTCTACCGGGTCAGCTGTGGTTGTCTCGATGGGTTCTTCACCTGCCTGGAAAACGTTCTCAAATGTGATATCACGAAGCGTCAACAAAGCCTCGCTGAGGACCCAACCTCATGAGTACACGAAGCTATGTTGCTGAAGCGATCGGTACTTTCACCCTCGTATTTGCCGGAGCAGGGGCGATCGTTGTTAACGATCTCAGTGGCGGTGTTATTACCCATCCCGGAATTGCTTTAACTTTCGGCCTGGTGGTCATGGCCATGATTTACGCCCTGGGCGATATCTCAGGAGCCCACCTGAATCCCGCTGTAACACTGGGTTTCTGGCTTGCACGGCGACTGCCAGCACGCCAATTGGCACCTTATATCGCCAGCCAGATACTGGGTGCTGTCACTGCAGCCAGCCTGTTACGAATGCTCTTCATGTACCACCCCACTTTGGGGGCAACGTTGCCGGTCTATTTCTGGTGGCAGGCTTTGATTCTCGAAATCATTCTTACCGCCATATTAATGTTTGTCATTTTGTGTGTCTCCACGGGGGCTCGCGAAAAAGGTGTGATGGCAGGAGCAGCCATTGGTGCTGTCGTCGCTTTTGCAGCCATGTTCGGCGGCCCGATCTCAGGGGCTTCGATGAATCCGGCACGCTCATTCGGGCCAGCCGTTATCAGCGGAAATCTCGCCTCATTGTGGATCTACATCCTGGCACCATGCATCGGATCAGCGTTCGCTGTCTTGAGTTTTCAGCAACTCCACCAGGAAATTCCGATACCTGCCAATCCACAAGACGAACTCCAGCTCAATAACCCTACGACAGACAGGCTCGAATCATGAAACGCGTACTCATTCTTTGCACGGGAAACTCCTGCCGCTCGCAAATGGCCGAAGGTTTATGGAACACTCTGGGCCAGCCTACGTGGGAAGCGGTCTCGGCAGGCTCACGTCCTGCCGGCTACGTTCATCCGCTGGCCGTGCGAGCCATGGGAGAACTGGGGATCGATATTTCGAACCTCGTGAGTAAGTCGGTCGCACCGTATCA
This sequence comes from Planctopirus limnophila DSM 3776, assembly GCF_000092105.1. Classification (NCBI taxonomy): domain Bacteria; kingdom Pseudomonadati; phylum Planctomycetota; class Planctomycetia; order Planctomycetales; family Planctomycetaceae; genus Planctopirus; species Planctopirus limnophila. The sequence goes on from NC_014148.1 coordinate 2,474,787, forward strand.
GAATGAAAACTTCGACCTGGTGGTCACGGTGTGCGATAACGCCAAAGAGGCATGCCCTGTATTCCCAGGAGCGAAACTCACGCTGCATTGGCCATTTGCAGACCCGGCCCACGCCGAAGGAAACGACGAGGAAAAGATGGTCATGTTCCGCCGTGTGCGTGATGAAATCCGTGATACCATCAGTGGCTATCTCAAAACTGTCTCTTGACAGGTTTTTAGCGATTGTTTTCCCAGTCAAGTGCTGAAAAACTCTCGACTAATATTTTTTGATACGCTGAAAGAGCACGCTCTATCGTGGCAGATCACTGGGATATCTTCTGTCGGGTGATTGACAATTATGGTGATATTGGTGTGTGCTGGCGTTTGGCTCGGCAGTTGCATCATGAACTGGGAATTCGCGTCCGGCTCTGGATCGATCAACTCGATGTGTTGACTCACCTGTGCCCACAAGTCCGAATGAACCTCGGCTGTCAGCAGGTGGATGGTATCGAAATCTGTCAATGGGAGACTTGTTCAGAAGAGACTCAGCCCGCTCGAGTGGTCATTGAAGCTTTTGCCTGTGAGATTCCCGGCTGTTACCAAAGATCACTCCTGTCACTGCATGAGTCACAGCCAAATCCTCCAGTGGTATGGATCAATCTGGAATATCTCAGTGCCGAGAATTGGGTTTCTGAATGCCATGGGCTGGCGACTCCGGGTTCTTCGACCAGCCTGAGGAAGCATTTCTTCTTCCCGGGTTTCACGACAGAAACGGGGGGGCTGCTTAAGGAAGCTGGTCTCAGGGGGCAGGTTCGTCGCTACCAGCAGAAGTTCACATCTCAAAGTTCTCAGGCGACGCCAGACCTGTGGGCTCGACTAGTTGGGAAAACGGGGGAAAACCAACTTCCTGACTCTCAGAAAATGCCCGGTGAACTGCGAGTTTCTTTATTCTGTTATCAGAATCCGTGGATTCCCAGACTTCTCGATTACTGGTCATCCCGAAGTGCTCCCACGAGTTTGTTTGTCACCCACGGGTTAGCGACCAATCAGGTTGCCAAATGGTGTGGCTATTCACTCAAAGCGGGCGATCGACGGCAAATTGGTGCTCTTGAGCTTTTGATTTTGCCCTTTCTGCCACCCCCGGCTTACGACGAACTGCTTTGGAGCTGTGATTTCAATTTTGTGCGGGGGGAAGACTCTTTTGTTCGTGCTCAATGGGCGAATCGACCTCTGATCTGGCAGATTTATCCGCAGGAAGATGCTGCTCACCATAAGAAGCTCGAAGCCTTTCTGAGCCTGTATTTGAGGGGTTTTTCCAATGTTGAGGCAGTTTCTGAGTTCTGGCGTCTTTGGAATCACATTCCGCCGGATCGTTCCTGGGCACATACCAGCGGCATCGAAGACGCCTGGGAAAAACTGCTTCATTTTCGACAAGAATGGAATCGACACAGCGAGGAATGGGCCGACCGGCTTGACCGTAAGAGCAATCTCGCAAACAATCTGGAAATGTTCGTAAGAAAAATCCGTGAGGAAACTTCAAGCTCTTGAGAGCCTGGGTTCCTCCCCATCAGACTGTGACCATCTTCCAGGAAATTGTTTCATGAGTGTTAAGCTGGCAGGCGACCTGCAGTCGGGCAATGTGGTGATCGTCGAAGGAAATCCCCTTGTTGTTTTGAAAGCCCAGTACAACAAGTCAGGTCGCAACGCTGCCGTTGTCAAACTGCGGATGAAGAACCTGTTGACAGGTCGCGTCTCAGAAACGGTCGTCAAAGCCGACGAAAAAATGGAACAGATCATTCTCGACAAGAAAGAATGTACCTATTCCTACTCAGCTCCACCGGTTCACGTGTTCGTTGACGGCGATTACAACCAGTACGAGATCGATGCCGAAACGATGGCTGATGTTGAAAAATACCTCATGCCGGAAATGACAGATGTCGTCGAAGTGACATTCTACGAAAGTAAGCCAATTTCTGTGGTCTTCCCGAAGGTCATCATTCGCGAAGTTGAATACACCGAACCTGTGACCCGCGGTGATACCTCAGGAAAGATTACCAAGGCAGCGGTCCTTAAGCACTCAAAGTACGAGCTTCAGGTTTCGGCCTTCGTAGAAATTGGCGACAAGATTGAAATTGATACGGAGACCGGCGAGTTCCGCCGCCGCTGCTAATCGAAACATCTCGCAGGAGGACCGTTTTGTTCGGTGTCATGACTGCGTGTTTTGATAAAGCGGGATTCGGCCTGTCGGCGAAAAGCAAAAAACTCGATCTGCCATGGCAGGTCGAGTTTTTTTGTGGATGGATGGTTCTGAGTCATTCTTGAGTGAACCGCCATTCAAATTTACTTGGCGACAGGGAAGCCTTCTTTGACAAGGTCTTTGTAACCTTTCTGAAGTGGCCTGACATCGTAGCCATAATCCTTCAGCACTCCAGCGGCTCCGAGCGATCGGGCACCCACCGCGCAGTGAGTATAAATGATCTGATTTTTGGGCAATATTTTCTCGACGTCTGCCTGCGTCATCCCTTTCTGCAGTTTACGAAAGGGAACCAGCAAGGCTCCTTCGACATGTCCACGATCCCATTCCGCCTGATCACGCACATCGACCAGCAGGGCTTTCTTTTCCTGAACCTGCTGTTTGACCACATCGAGTGAATCGGTCGTGTAATCGGCGCCCTGCGCGTGGCCAAAGCCAGCAAAGACCAAGGCAACAATGACCAGAGAGTTCCTGACCACCAGATTCATAAAGACTTACCTTTCGCTACGAACCAAAAAACTCACGAAGCCACCTCAGACGAAGTGGATTCCTCCAATCCAGCAGACCGGCGACCAATGCCCAGCAGCCAGACCAAGCCCATCAGCAGCTTGAGAGTCACACCCACCACATAAAGCAGTGTGAGAAATGCCCAGAAACCTCCAAAAAAGACGCTGAACTTCCAATTGGCTGGTAAGAAAAGCCACTTCGAATCTGTCTCTTTGTGGTTGATGAAATTCTCGACCTGCGTTTTGGCTCCCTCAATACTGACCGGAGAAACCGAGATCGAAAAGGAACTTTGTCCTTCACCGACAAACGTGAGTGTTCCTTCGCCGTCAATCTGGCCCCGCCCCTGATTGTGTCGACGCCGCTCTTCAGCGGTTCTTTCCCGTGCAGCCCGCACCCTGGTTTCGACAGCCAGCAAAGGATCAATGACGGCTGAGCGAAAGGGGATCACAAAGAGCAGACACGTCGATGCCTGCGCGACTGGTCGTCCTTCCCGGTTCTCCAGCATGACGTATGAAACAGGTGCGATCATCGTGATCACCGTCGGTACAATCACAAACCCGATGACTCCAATCAGATGACTGATCCAATTTCCTTGATTACCTGCAGCTTGTTTGGACATCATTACGAATCCCGCACTTCTGAGGTTCCCCTCAGATCAAAAACGACAGTTCATGAACTCTTCGCCAGCATGACTCAAAAATGCCTGCAGATCGAGTGAGAATTCAAGGCCTTGATCGGCGGAGTCTTCGAATACCCAGTTGGCAGTGAGTTCTCTCTGCTGGTTTATCACAATTTAAGAGCCGAAGTGAACTCATGGCTGCACCCACGGTCGAACTCGTCTCGGGAGATCTCCTTAAACAACCGGTGGATGTGATTGTCAATTCCTGGAATCGAAACTTCATTCCCTGGTGGCTGCTTTTACCCCAAGGTGTTTCAGGTGCGATCAAACGTCATGCCGGGACAGCCCCATTCCGTGAGCTCAGCCGAGCTGGAATCATGCCCCTGGGCTCTGCAGTCTTAACGTCGGCTGGGCGTCTGCACTTTCGAGGCATTATTCATGTCGCGGGGATCAACCTGTGCTGGCTGGCGAGTGAGTATTCCATCCGCCAATCGACTCGTAATGCCGTACAACTCGCGGAACAGCAGGGCTTTTCCTCGATGGCCATCCCTCTGATAGGTGCCGGTTCGGGAGGTTTTCCTGCCGAAAAAGCTCGCCACCTGATTCTCGACGAGCTGACAAAACTCAACTTGAAGAGCCCCCTCCTGGTGAAAGTGGTGACATTCGCTGTTGAAAAATAACGAAACTTGCCACTCCAATCCGGGGGAGGAGCATCCATCAGATTTTGAAAGCGCATTCTTCGACAGGTCTCTTCGACATCCCGTTTCCCTAAAAGAAAACAAGTTGATTGTTAAGAAACAATGAGAATCGTTATTTTACTGTGGTTGTCCACATCAAAGCGTGGGTAGAGTTTCATCCATCCCATGAACTTTAACCACAGCTTTGAACGAAATTCTTGTGTCATACGCTGCTTTTCCACCGCGAACCTCACGAAGTCCCTGGCAGGAATTCTTCTGGGGTCTCTGGACTGTCGTGGCTGCCTTTGGTTGTTACTTTTCCATGTATGCCTTTCGCAAACCATTCACTGCCGGGAGTTTCAATGAGCCGCTGTTGGCTCAGATGGACTTCAAAAGCGTGCTGATCATCTCGCAAGTCTTTGGCTACATGCTCTCCAAGTTCATTGGCATTAAAGTGATTGCTGAAACCCCGCCACATCGCCGGGTGCTGGGCATTCTGATTCTCATCGCTCTCGCACAACTGAGTCTGATTGGCTTTGGATTAACACCACGCCCGTGGAATCTGGTCTTCATGTTTTTCAATGGCCTGCCATTGGGTATGGTCTTTGGATTAGTGCTTGGCTGCCTGGAGGGTCGTCGTTCGAGTGAAGCTCTCACAGCCGGTCTTTGTGCCAGTTTTATCCTCGCTGGGGGAGTCATGAAGTCTGTGGGAACCTGGCTACTCACGGATGTCGGCATGAGTGAAGACTGGATGCCCGCAACGGCCGGGGGGTTGTTTATGCTTCCCCTGGGAATCTGTCTGGTGATGCTCGCTCTGGTTCCTCCACCATCGATCGAAGATATCGCTGCACGAACCGAGCGGAGCACCATGAATGGGAATGAACGCTGGACGTTTTTCAGCCGCTATGCACCGGGTCTATTGCCCATTATTGTGTTCTATCTGCTGGTCACGATTCTGCGGAGCCTGCGTGATGACTTTCAGCCGGAAATCTGGAAAACATTGGGGAGCACATTCACATCCTCGACGTTTACCAAGTCTGAGACTCTCGTGACGCTGGGAGTGATCGCTGTGAATGGAACAGCCGTATTGATCCGCAATAATCGGCTGGCGTTTTTTACAGCCTTAGGAACCTGCGGCGTCGGCCTGGGTCTTCTCGCGGGCTCTCTGATTGGACATCACCTTGACCTGATGAACGATTTCACTTTCATCGTCCTCCTGGGACTGGGACTTTATCTCCCCTATGTGGCCTTTCATACCACCGTTTTTGAACGCCTGATTGCCATGACTCGCGATAAAGGGACCGTCGGATTCCTGATGTATGTTGTCGATGCCATCGGGTATCTGGGCTTTGTCGGGATTGTTCTCCTGAAAAACTATATCTCGCGAAGCACGAACGTTGTAGAACTACTCATCATTTCCAGTTGGGCGAGTGTAATTGTTTCAACAATTGCCCTGGTGATCAGTTGGGTTTACTTCTCGAAGGTTCAGCCTCGTCAACCAGAATTGACCGAACTCGAAGTCCGCATCTCCCGTTGATGATGGCCGGAACTTCTTTGTCACTCTTCGGATGTACGAATCATGCAAGCGACAACATCCAGTTCTTCTCGAGATAGCAGTGGTCGCATGGAACGATTGCGGCTGAGTGAAGCATTTCTCCCCACAGCCTGCACTGCTGCCGTCTTCTCTGGTGAGACGCACCATCTTGAACTGAATCAGATACCGCTTCCCATGTTGAGTGCCGGGGAAATTCTGGTAAAGGTCACGGCGTGCACACTTTGCGGGAGTGATCTCCATAGCGTAGAAGGTCGTCGCAAAGTTCCTGTGCCGACAATTCTGGGGCACGAGATTGTGGGGCAGATTGCGGCGATCGGCGGAGACTTTACTCCCGCTGATCTCGCCAACGCCCCACTCCATGTGGGAGATCTCGTGACCTGGGCCGTCGTGGCCAACTGCGGCAAATGCTTCTATTGCGAACGCGATCTTCCCCAGAAGTGCCTGAATTCGGTCAAGTATGGTCACGAAGCGTTTCGTCCCGGGCGAGAACTTCTGGGAGGGTTGGCCGAATACTGCCTGCTGGTCCCCGGGACGGCAATTATCAAATTGCCACCCCATTTGCCCACATCGGTGGCCTGTCCAGCCAGTTGTGCGACCTCGACAATTGCCGCAGTTCTTGAAGCGGCTCAACCGCTTAAGGGCCGCAGTATTTGCATTCTGGGAGCCGGGATGCTGGGATTGACGGCCTGTGCGATGTCCAGATCGCTGGGCGCCACCCATGTCATTTGCGTTGATCCTCAACCTTATCGACGAGAGTTAGCCTTGAAGTTCGGTGCAACCCACACTTCAGATTCGATGCAACTGGCAGAGACTCTCCGTTCGGCTGGTCTTCTTCATGGGGTTGATGCCGTTGCTGAACTCTCTGGGAACAATGCCGCCTTTGAAAGTGTCTGGCCTCTCGTGCGACTGGGCGGCACGATTGTTCTGGCGGGTTCCGTCTTCCCATCACCTGCGATTGGTATGGCACTCGAACAGCTTGTCCGTCGTCAGATTACCATGCGGGGTGTCCACAACTATGGCCCGAGGCATTTGCGAACTGCTATCGAATTTCTGGCCAGCGAACACCAGAATTACCCCTTCGAGTCGCTGGTCAAGCAGTGGTTTCCTCTGGAACAAATCAGTGAAGCCATGACGGCAGGTAAAGAACCCTCGGCAATCCGCATCGGGATCACCATGACTCAGAAGTAGGCTCACGAGGTTACTTGAGGCATCTGAAGCAGCATCAGCTGACTGGCTGACTCATCCTGCAAAATTTACTCTTCCACCAGCTCTGGCAAAACGCCCCAGTGCCATGAGTGGGAAGTAGAGGGGGTAATAGTGGTATCGCAGGTAGAAGACCCTGGGAAAGCCTGTCCCCGTAAATTCTTCTTCGTCCCATGTGCCATTATGTTTCTGAGTTTTCAGCAGGAATTCCACGCCCCGCTGGCATTCAATCGAGTTCTGCTCACCGGCTGCAATCAAACCCAGTACAGCCCATGCCGTTTGTGAGGCAGTCGGTGTGCCTTGTCCCCTGAGGGTCGGATTATCATAAGTGGCGGGAGTTTCACCCCAGCCACCACAGGCCTGCTGCTTGCTCTTGAGCCAACCCGCCGCACGTACTAAGCGAGGATCATGGGCGGAAATACCAATGGCAGTCAGTCCCACCAGAACTTGCCATGTGCCGTAGATGTAGTTAACGCCCCAGCGACCATACCAGGCATGATCGTCCTCCTGATCATTCCAGATGAACTCCAGCGCTCTTTGCACAGATGGATCATTGAAACTGATCCCCACGGCTGCATACGCTTCGAGGACGCGAGCCGAAATATCGGCATTCGTCTCATCAAGCATGGCGTTATGGTCAGCGAAAGGAACTTTTGTCAGTAGTTCCTTGTTGATATCCGAATCGAAAGCTCCCCATCCACCATCTTTGGACTGAAGTGCCTTAAGCCACTGCACACCGCGCCCCATGGCTTCTAAGACTGGCCGATGATTTTCCAGTTGCTTGAGTGCCTGTACGCGAGAGGTACTTTCTGCACTCCAACCGGTCTGGACAGGAAGAACTCCATGGGAAATCGCTAACGGCGTCGCCTCTTCTGGTAATGTGGAAGCCAGAGCAATCAGCACCATCGCGGTATCATCAACATCGGGATAAAACTCATTATTGAACTCGAAATACCATCCGGAGACAGGGGTCTCGGGATGCGCTTTCGACCAGTCACCGGCATGGCGGACTTCTTTACTCAGCAGCCAGTTCCGGGCTTTAGATAGTGCAGGATGATCTGGCTCGACTCCCGACTCCCTCAAGGCAATGATCGAAATTGCAGTATCCCATACGGGAGACAAGCAAGGCTGCAGGCGTAACGCATCCTGCTCGCGGAGCATCAGTCGATTCAATTCGTCCCGCTGTTTTTGAACCATTGGATGCTGATCGTCAAACCCGGCACACTTAAGCCCGATCAACGTCCAGACGATCGGAGGAAAGATCGCTCCCAATCCATCGCTCATCTCCTGCCGATCCAGGATCCACTGCACACATTTGCGGACTGCACGCGACCGCAAAGGTTTGATTCCATAACTTTCGATGGACTTCAGGCATTGATCGACGCGAAAGAAAAATCGACTCCAGTTCATCCAGCCGTTGGAGTTCGACTCATGATTCACACCGCGAATAAACCGGGGCAACTGCTTCTCAGGAGAGGCATACAACTCCTCGATGGTGATCTGATGGCCGTCCGCGTCGTTCAATTCCACTGCGGGTTGAAAGGCCCAAAGCAAGCTCAGTGGGACGACAATCGTCCGCGACCATGCTGACATTTGTGAAAGATTGATCGGGAACCAATCGGGCAAGAGAACCACTTCTGGCGGAACAGCCGGGCACAGCGAATAAGGAATAAGCCCCAGCATGGCGAGGTAGAATCTCGTAAAACTGTTGACACGCTCGACGCCACCTGCCTGCAGAATGGCTTCACGAGCCCTGATTAAAGCGGGTTCATCGGCTGCATGACCTGTAATTCGCAAGGCCAGGTAAGCTTTGACAGCACAACTGACATCGATGGGGCCACCTGGGAAGTTGCTCCAACTGCCATCTGTATTCTGCTTTGTCAGCAGATACCTGGCTGCTGCCTGTGCATCAGGCGATTGCCCTTCATTCAGAAAGGCCAGCAGGAGGATGTACTCGGATTCGAGGATCGTATCTCCTTCAAGCTCAGCAACGAAGAATCCCTCGGAATGTTGCTGATCGAGAAGATACTGGCGAGTTCTCGCAATCGCGGTCTGTAATCCCACACAGGTTTCTCGCGTTTTTTCAGCAGGTGCCGAATGTTCGAATGCTGCCAGCAGGTCGACTCGTTTCGCACCAAAAGTACCTGAAGTCATTTCAGGAGCCCCTCCATCCCTGGGCAGATCCTAGTCTTTGTTGATTGAATATCTGGTCTGGATTCTCCAGTGGCGGTTATCCTAAGCCACTGCATCCAATGCCGCAAGAAAACTTGAGCATGTTCCACAAGCCGCTCAGGACTTTGGCTCGACCGCTTACTGGGCACAGCTGGATTTCGCCTGTTCTTAAGGCTTATCAATTCACCAGAGTGGCGATTGACGCGCGAATGGCCATAATCCCAGAGTTATCCTCGATTGTTATGGCCTTCGCAGAACCTGACTCATCGCGTGCCATGTGCAAGTCGTGAGTCTCTGGTCGCACAGACTTCAGGCATAGCAGTGGCGACTCGATGATCCATTCCACGGAAAGACTGATTTTTATGAACCAGCCCTACGATGCATTGTTGATCGTTTCCTTTGGAGGCCCGGATCGCCCTGAAGATGTCCTGCCGTTCCTGGAAAATGTGCTTCGAGGCAAACCGGTCCCCAGAGAACGCATGCTGGAAGTTGCTGAACATTACTATCACTTTGGTGGTAAGAGCCCGATTAACGACCAGGTCCGAGAGTTGATCTCAGCTTTGAAAACTGAGTTCCAGAATTCTGGTATCGATCTGCCCATCTATTGGGGTAATCGCAACTGGCACCCGATGCTCACAGAGACAGTTCGTGAAATGGCAGAGCAGGGGGTGCAGCGTGCGCTGGCATTCTTTACCTCGGGCTACAGTTGTTACTCCGGCTGCCGGCAGTACCGCGAGAACATTATCGCCGCTCGAGAAGCCGTTGGTGCCCAGGCACCTCTCATCGAGAAGACGAGAATGTTCTACAACCATCCCCTCTTTATCGAGGCGAATGCCGAACGGCTACGAACTGCGATGTCCCCATGGAGTGATGAAGAGCGTCAGCAGGCCCATCTGACATTCACCGCACATAGTATCCCGATGTCGATGGCGGATCGATCCAACTATACGTTGCAACTGACTGAAACCTGTCGGTTGATTGCGAACGCCCTGGGATTCGAAAAGGATCGCTGGTCACTGGTCTATCAGAGCCGGAGTGGACGTCCTCAGGATCCCTGGCTGGAACCGGATATTCTTGATCATCTCAAATCCCTCCACGAGCGAAACATCCGAAATGTCGCGGTCGCCCCGGTGGGTTTTCTCTCGGATCACATGGAAGTCCTGTATGACCTCGATGAAGAAGCCAGTCTGCTCGCCAAACAACTGGGCCTGAATTTTGTTCGATCTGGAACTGTGGGGACTCATCCTCAATTTATTGCCATGATTCGAGAACTTGTCGAAGAACGGATCGGCCGACGAAGCTGCCGCCAGGCGATTGGTCACTTCGGCCCCAGCCACGATGTCTGCCCGCCACACTGTTGTGAATACCCGACAGGCCGACCGACAACCGCGGCAAACATTTCCAATCGTGACGGTTCCAACGGCTCGACAGCACGACAGATCTGACAACGGCGACAGTAAAACACTCAAAAACTGATTTTGATCCTCCAGCACGCAATCCATCGGCTCAATCTGCCGATAGTTCCCATGAAGCAGTGCTGACCGCTGGGCCACATACCGTTTGACAGTTCTTAGAGACTGTCAAGCTCTTGTGCTGCTCCGGTCTGATGTCGTCTGCAAAGTTGGTCTGCCCGATCTGGTCCATCTCAGATTCATTCGGGCTTTCCAGGCAAACGCCTTCAAGCTCGCTTCGCTCCGACTATCGAAGCCAGTGTGCAGGGGGTTCAAACATAATGGACGAGGATATTCTGCAGGAATTCCTGGCAGAGAGTTGGGAGAACCTGGCCCAACTCGACACCGAAGTTGTCGCTCTCGAAAAGGAACCCAGCAACAGTCCACTCCTCGCCAGTATTTTCCGCACAATTCATACAATTAAGGGAACCTGCGGCTTCCTTGGATTTGAACATCTGGGAAAAGTCGCCCACGCCACGGAAAACGTCCTTGGCAAAATGCGCGATGGTGAACTCGATGTCACCAACGAGGCGATCTCTCTCGTGCTGGATGGTGTCGACACAATCAAGCACCTACTGGAAACCATCGAAAAAACTCAGGCCGAGCCTGAACTTGACACCTCGGCACTGATTCATAAACTCGATTTACTCGCATCGTTGAGTTCCCCGGTCAGCCAGCCTCGACATGTTCCTGCTCCAATACAACCTCAGGTCCTGTCTGGGGGAACAACTGCTAGTCAGCCGGTGAACTTCCAACATCCAGAATCGACGGGTGAACTGAATACGGAACAAACCAGTCCGGCTACAGCAGTTACTTCATCAGCCCCTGTTGTTTCTGCGAACGTCTCAAAAGCTGCGGAAGTTGATCCAGGTTCAAATCGAAACGGCAAACCCGCTGCAATGGCAGCAGCTCCAAATAGTGCGAATGGAGAAAGTGATTCCGATAACGAAGGACGACGCTCTGCTGCTGTTGACCTATCGATTCGAGTGAATGTTGAAGTTCTCGATAAGCTGATGAACCTGGTCGGTGAACTGGTTCTGACCCGTAATCAGCTGCTGCAGATGGTTCGCGGCGAAGATGAATCGCGATTCCAGGTGCCAGTCACGCACCTCAACCGAGTGACAACCGATCTTCAAGAAGGGGTGATGAAAACCCGCATGCAGCCGATTGGCAATGCATGGAGTAAGCTCCCCAGACTTGTTCGCGATCTTTCGCAAGTGACATCGAAGCAGATCGAACTTGAAATGCACGGCGCGGAGACGGAACTTGATCGCACCGTTCTCGATGCAATTAAAGATCCGCTGACACATATGGTGCGAAACTCGGCCGACCACGGCATCGAGAAAGCCGAAATTCGCCGAAAACAGGGAAAATCCGAATCGGGCACAATTCGACTGAAAGCCTTTCACGAAGGGGGCCATGTCATCATTCACGTGGAAGATGATGGCGCTGGCATTCATGTCGAACGGGTGCGACAGAAAGTCCTTGAAAAGGGTCTGGCGACCGAATCCGATCTGGCGCACCTCTCTGAGGAAGAGATCCTTCAGTTCATCTTTCTGCCAGGTTTTTCCACAGCCGAGACCGTCACGAGTGTCTCAGGCCGTGGCGTGGGCATGGACGTTGTCCGCACAGCGATTGAACGCATTGGGGGAACAGTCGAACTCCGCTCTCAATGGGGGCAGGGGACAACAATTCGAATCAAGATCCCACTGACGCTGGCCATCATCTCGGCATTGGTCGTCTCCAGTTCCGGGCAATCATTCGCGATTCCACAATTAGGAATTGTCGAACTCGTCAGGCTCTCAGTCGACGATCTCATCCGTATTGAAAAAATCCACGACCAGCGAATTTTTCGCCTGCGTGACCGATTGTTGCCTCTCTTGCGACTCAGCGATGCACTCAAACTTCCTTCTTTGCCCCCAGACAACGAAGGCGACATGAGTATTGTCGTTGTGCAAGTGGGAGATGAGCAGTTTGGTCTGATTGTTGACGAAGTTTTCGATACGCAAGAGATCGTCGTCAAACCCCTGGGGAGCATTCTGAAAGATCTGCGAGTCTACCAGGGAACGACTATTCTCGGTGATGGCCGAGTCATTATGATCCTGGATGTCGCGGGGACAGCAGCAGCTTTGGGTGGAACTGCCAGCAGAACCCAGAGAGAGCTGCGGAATCTTCAGCAGGATGCAGCCAATGGAGAAAATGACAAAACCAGCCTGCTCTTATTCTCGACACCTCATCAGGAAACCATGGCTGTACCACTCGGCCTGGTGGCGCGGCTCGAAGAATTCTCCCTTAAACAGATCGAGCAGGTCGGCGAGCAACTGGTTGTCCAGTATCGCGGAGATCTCTTGCCTCTGATCCCGATTCGTGGAAACAGCCGTGATGTCCAGAGACTCGATCCTCAACCGGTGGTTGTCTTCAGCGATAACTCACGCATGATGGGGCTGATGGTCAACAAGATTGAAGATATTATCGAAGAGACCATCACCATTCGCATGCAAGGGAAACGTCCCGGAGTCTTTGGCACGACGGTCGTCGGTGGCAAGGCGACCGAGATTATTGATATTCAGCACTATCTCACCCAGGCCAATCCTCATTGGTTTCATCGAGAAGATGAACGAAACCGCTTGCGTGTTCTGGCCATTGATGATTCCCCATTTTTCCGTCAGTTGCTGCAAACCGCGATTGAAGCCGACGGCCATAAGATCATCACGGCCTCTGGTGGTCATCAGGCGCAACAGATCATCGAGCGGGGTGAACAGTTTGATGTCATTATCTGCGACATTGAAATGCCCGAGATGACGGGTTGTGAATTTGCCCAGTGGTACTGCCGGCGAGATCAGCAGAAACGATCTTCATTGATTGCGATGACTTCTCTTCTGGGCGAAGAACATCGCCAGCGGATTCTGAAGTCGGGCTTTGATCATTTTCTCGCCAAGTTTAATCCCCAGGAATTGAGTTCTTCGATGGCACAAATCTGCAGGATGCAGCCTCATTCGGGAGTTTCCGCATGATTGCTCCAGTTGATGGAACTCCCACCGTTGAATCGCACGCCTTGAATCAGAAGCAGTTCGTCACCTTCTGGGTGAACGAACAACTCATGGGCATTCCCGTCGGTATTGTGCAGGAGGTTCTGAACCCCCAGACAATCGCTTCCGTTCCGCTGGCACCACGAGAAATAGCCGGGCTGTTGAATCTCCGCGGCCAGATTGTCACCGCCATCAACCTGAGGCGGCGTCTGGGATTGCCTGATTATTCGCAATCGGAGGGAAGCATGAATGTGGTGCTCCGCTACCGGGGCGAATCCTTCAGTCTGCTGGTCGACAGCGTGGGCGATGTGCTGGATATCGCCGAGATGCCTATTGAAGCTCCACCTCGCACGATTTCATCCACCTGGAAGGCCTATACCGAAGGTGTGATCCGCCTGGAAAAGAACCTCCTGCTATTGCTCAACGTGACGGCCATTCTGGCAATTGGCGGGCCGCTGAAATCGGAACATCCACCGATGGAATCGCGACCATAACGAATGGATGACCGCCTCGCTTTTCAAACTCAATACTCAAGCTCGTTTGTTTCAAACTCAGAATTTTTGAATATCGAATTATTGACCTCAGTGGCTCCCCATGAATCGTCCTCAAGTTCTGGCATATCCAGTCGCGCAGGTCGAGCAGAACGTCGATGCGAAAGCAGTTGCCAGCGTCTTCCCGCAGCATCTGCAATCCGTCTGGACAGCAGGCAATGGGATCATTGCAGGAATCCAACCCGAGCTTCTCAAGAGTGCCCTGGAAAAAGGGATTCCGCTGTTATCTCGTGTGATTTTCGATGAAACACTTCTCGAAGCTTTCGCCAACGATCTCAGAGAACAAACACGGCAGATCCCCTGGACAGCGGCAGAACTTCTCGCCATTCAGACAGCCCTCTTGAGATCGCTGGCTGAGGTGGAAGCTTCTCGCTGGAGTGCCTCCCGACAGAAAACCTGGGAACTGGCCTTGCATCGGCTCAGCCAGATTTTGCTGCATACTTCGGGTGCTGCAAAGCCGTCACTGGCTCCAGACAGGCTGCCGCATGCTGATCACACGGATGGCATACAGACTCAAAATCACACCCGAGAAGCAACTTCCAACAGATCGATTCCCTACACATCACCAACCAATCCATTGACTGATTCCACCTCTCATCAACTTCGAACTGAAGCTCCAGGATCCGACCATGACGACCGCACAAATTCTCGATCAGATCGCTCATTCAACCAATGGCATTGCCCCTCATGATCTGGCTCGTACAGAATCGAGTCGTATGCTCGTTGAAGCCGCACCGATGGGCCTCATGCATATCAGCAAGAGTGGGCAGATCATCACGATGAATCATCGCTGCCTCGAAATTCTGCGATCGATTGCTGCGGATTTACAGCTTGTTCCCGATGAACTGCTCGGTGGTCCGGCAGCAGTTTTATACGAGAGGTTGCCGCAATTGGGACAGCTCTCGGCCAATCTTTACTCTGCCCAGCGTTTCATCCATCGAACGTCAACGAAGATGATTCAAGTCGATATTCACCCTGCCACTGTCCCTGGCGGGATCCGCGATGGTCAGGTTATCAGCTTCCAGGATGTCACCGAGAAGAGACGACTTGAACTGGCTGCTACTGAAGCCCAGGAAAATCAGAATGCCACCAATCGCGTCCTCGTTGAACTGCAGACTGCGGAAAGCCCTGAAGATGCTGCACGAAAAGCACTTGAAGCCGTTCAGAAGGGTTTTGGCTGGGCCTACGGTTCGTACTGGACCATGGATCGCGCTGCCAATGTACTGCGATTTGCTCAGGAATCGGGCACTGTGAATCCCGAATTTGCCAGTCTGACACAGATCACAACTTTTGCTGAAGGTGTAGGGCTTTGCGGTCGTGCCTGGCGACAGCGGGAATTGATCTTCGTACGCGATCTGACACAAGTTCCGGATTGTGTGCGTGGCCCGGTGGCTATGCGAGCCGGTGTGAAATCGGGTGTGTGCTTTCCACTGATTGTCGATGATCAGGTGGTTGGCACGATGGATTTCTTTGCCACGGAAGAACTGGAACTTTCAACAGCTCGAATTGAAACTTTGCGGTCAGTCGGACGAATGGTCTCTAACCAGATCCAGCGTTTAAAAACAGCGAGTATTCAGGCTGAAATCGCCAAGAACGTTGAGGCGACAAATCGCGTTCAATTGGCCCTGTCTCTCGCGACATCACCTGCAGAAGCCATCCAGATCGCCTTGAAATCTGTCAAAGATGTCTTTGGTTGGGAGTATGGTTCTTACTGGGCAATCGATAACAAAGACCAGGTCTTAAAATTCTCAGCTGAAGATGGAACCGTCTCGCAGGAATTCCGTCGGGTGACCGAGACCTCCATTTTTGCTCGCGGTGTGGGATTGAATGGCAAGGCGTGGTTGAACAAAGATCTGGTTTTCGTTCAGAACCTGGCAAGCGTGACTGATTGCGTCCGGGCACCATCTGCTCAGATTGCAGGTGTCAAGTCGGGTGTGGCATTACCTATCACCATGTATGGGGAAGTGATTGGCACAATCGACTTCTTTGTCACTCGTGAAATCACGTTGACTAAAGAACGTGCAGAAGCCTTGCGGGCAGTAGCTCGTGCACTCTCCAGCACTTTGCAGCAACTGGATGCCTTCCGCATGAAGTGCATGGTCGAATCCATGCCTTCCAATATGATTCTGGCGGATTCCAACTTCAAGATCACCTACCTGAATCCCGCATCGATCAATCTTCTGCGGACTTTAGAAAAGTATCTCCCAGTCAAGGCCGATGGGATCCTGGGACAGAGCATTGATATCTTCCATAAAGATCCCGCCTACCAGAGAAATATCCTGAATAACCTGGGTGGAAAATCGCGGCAAGCCCAGATTCAGGTCGGGCCGGAATGGCTCAATCTGGTCATCAGCCCCGTAACGGATGCTTCAGGTAAAGCTGTGGGTTCGATGATTACCTGGGATGTCGTGACCGAGAAACTTCGTATGGAAAACGAAGTCACCCGCATTCAGAACATGATGGAAAACATGCCCATCAATGTCCTGATGGCCAGCAGTGAAGGGGTGCTGGAATACTTCAATCCCGCAGCATCTCAAAATCTCAAGCGGTTGGAGAATCAACTTCCCCGAAAGGTCAACGAACTCAAGGGCAAGCCTTTCGATCTCTTCTCCCGACAGACGGAACTGCAGTCTCGAATTCTCGGGAACCCGGGCAATCTGCCCTTTACCACCAGGGTTCAACTTGGCACAGATCATCTCGATGTCCAGGTAAACGCCATTTACGACAAAAAAGGGGACTATGTCGGGCCGATGGTGACGTTCACCATCATCACCGAGCAAGTTCAGATGGCGGATACTTTCGAGAAAGATATTCGCGGGATTGTCGAGATCGTGACTTCATCGGCAACAGAAATGCAGGCCAGTGCGAAGTCTCTCGCTGCCACATCTGACGAAACGGCACGACAGGCACAGGTTGTGGCTGCTGCCAGTGAAGAAGCCACCCGAAACGTCGAAACGGTTTCTTCGGCCTCGGAAGAACTCAGCAAATCAATTTCCGAGATCGCCAGACATGTTCAGGATGCATCAAAAATGACAGCCACCGCTGTCCATGATGCTGAGAAGACAAACGCCACCATTCGAGATCTGGGAGTATCAAGTAACGAAATCGGGCAGGTTGTGAAAGTGATCACATCGATTGCTCAACAGACCAATCTGCTCGCGTTGAACGCGACCATCGAAGCGGCCCGTGCGGGAGAAGCTGGCAAAGGCTTCGCGGTGGTGGCTAATGAAGTCAAAGAACTGGCACGACAGACGGCAAAGGCAACTGAGGAAATCAGCCAGAAGATCAATGCCATTCAAAATGCAACGGGTGTAGCGATCACTGCGATTGGTTCAATTGGTGAATCGATTCGGAAGATCAACGAGATCAGCACCACGATTGCCAGCGCGGTTGAAGAACAATCGGCCGCAACGAACGAAATTTCCCGTAATGTCTCAGAAGCAGCCCGTGGAACAGCCGAAGTCTCTTCCAATATCGCCGGGGTTTCACAAGCTGCCGACGAAGGTGGTAAGGGAGCTGGAGATATTCTGACAGCGGCTGAAGGTCTGGCGATCGAGTCGAACCGGCTTGATCAGGCCACGACTCAATTCCTCCAGAAATTGCGTTCCCACTAACAGCAGTCAACGGCCGGGAACATTCTCGCTCATGAACTTTGAGAATGTTCTCCGGCGGATTTGACTGACTCTGCCATCTTGCAAAAGTCGATGACCAGGCGATTGAAATACAGGCTTATCCGAGAAACGGGATACTTGCTGCCCTGAAAAGGTCTGCTCTATGAAAACCTTGCTTCTAGTCGATGATTCGCGTGCCGTTCGTCTGGCAACCAAACGCATGGTGACTTCTTTAGGGGTTAACATTCTTGAGGCAGAAGATGGCAGTCAGGCCTGGGAACGAGTGCAGAGTCACCCGGAAATTGATGCCATTCTGCTCGACTGGAACATGCCGGTGATGGATGGCATCACGTTCCTTCGTAAACTGCGCGAAGACAAATCGCAGCCTCAACCAGCCGTTATCATGTGTACGACAGAGAACGATCTGCCCCGCATTCTCGAAGCGATGCAGGCCGGTGCCAACGAATACATTATGAAACCGTTCACGGAAGAAATCGTACGCGAAAAGCTTGCCGGAACAGGGATTCTATGAGTTTACGTCCAGTGAAAATTCTGGTCGTGGATGACTCCGCCGTGATCCGTGGCCTGATGGCTAAAGTCATTGAATCGACCGAGGGATTGCAGCTTGCTGGAACAGCGATGCATGGCGAAGCCGCCCTGGCATTTCTGAAACGCAATCCTGTGGACATCGTGGTCCTCGATGTCGAGATGCCTGTGATGAATGGACTCGATGCCTTGCGTCAGATCCAGATTCAATTCCCCGGTACACATGTCATCATGGCCAGTGCTCTCACGACGGCCGGGGCGAAAGTGACGGTTGAAGCATTGGCGCAAGGCGCTGCAGGTTGTGTTGCTAAACCTCAGGCAAAGTCGGCATCTGATGCGATCCAGCAGGTCGGGGCCGAACTCGTACCGCTCATCCGGGCCTTAACGAACAAACCTGAGGCAAACACTCCGGATGCGGCGATCGTTGCAGAGGCCGAGATTCGTCCACACGCTGAATCCAACGTGACCCGTACCAATAATGCAAGATATGCATCGTCGACAACCGAGACGGCCATTCGATCAACTGGCACTTCGGTCTTACGCAGAATGCCTCGGCCCGTGCAGGCCATTGTGATTGGCACCAGCACAGGTGGCCCCAAAGCTCTGAGCCAGATCATGTCGAGCATTGATGACACGATCTGGCAACCGATACTGATTGTTCAGCACATGCCGGCAGCATTTACACCAATGCTGGCGAAGCATCTGGGAAGTGATTCCCGCAGAGTTTGTGTCGAAGCTCAGACGGGCATGCCAATTCTCCCCGGGCACATCTATGTGGCTCCCGGAGATTATCATCTGGAAGTTGTTCGTAAAGGGGGGGATATCGTTGCCCAACTTCACCAGGCAGCACCAGAACATTATTGCCGTCCATCGGTGAATCCGCTCTTTCGGACAGCAGCAGAGGTCTGGGGCAAGCATCTGGCAGCAGTCATGCTGACCGGTATGGGTGATGATGGAATTGAAGGGACACAGGCCGTCCATCAGGCGGGTGGTTACATATTGGCACAGGATGCTGTCTCAAGCGTGGTTTGGGGAATGCCAGGAGCCGTCGTGAAAGCAGGCCTTCACGATGAGATGCTCTCGCTGTCCGAGATTGCAGGTCGTCTCCGACAGATTGCATTGTGGAAAGGGGCAGCATGACCATTGATTCCAACGACTATGATTTCCTATCGGCTCTGGTCGCCAGACGATCAGGTTTAGCCCTGGGAAGCGGAAAAGAGTATCTCCTCGAAGCGCGTCTTATCCCCATTGCCAATTCTTTGGGTATGCCCAGCCTCGTCGAACTGGTTCGTCATCTCAGAGTTCGCCGGGATGAAAATCTCGAGGCCACCATCACGGAAGCGATGACTACGAATGAGACGTTATTCTTTCGAGACAAGACACCTTTTGATGAACTCAAAGAACAGATTCTTCCTGAGTTGATTACGAATCGGCAAACCAGCCGCAGGCTGCGGATCTGGTCGGCGGCAGCTTCCACTGGCCAGGAAGCTTATTCGCTCCTGATGACGATTCGCGAGTCCTTTCCACAATTGTCGTCATGGCGTATCGAAGTCATTGGAACCGATATCAGCCAGCAAGCGTTGTCGAAAGCCAGGCAGGGAACCTACTCGCAGTTCGAAGTTCAGCGAGGTCTGCCCATTCAACTGTTGGTCAAATATTTCCAGCAAGTACCAGAAGGTTGGCAGATTTCGCAAGAATTGCGGAATGCCGTCACCTTTAAGCCACTCAACCTGCTGGAGAATCTCTCCTCACTGGGTGAATTTGACATTATCTTCTGCCGCAATGTTCTCATTTATTTTGAACAAGCCAATAAGACCACCATTCTCGACCGGATGGAACGACAACTCCGGCCGGATGGTTACCTGGTGCTTGGTGCTGCTGAGACCGTCTTAGGTGTGACCAATCGATTTCAGAGAGTCCGAAGCTGTAAATCGGCCGTGTATGCACCTTCCAGGCAGTTTCAGACCGTTTAACTGTCGTTCACATTGGTGAAACGCTGAGTGATCGTGGAGACTTTTTCCACACACATTTCGCATGATGATGTTCGCTGAATGCCTTGCTTGCGGCCTGTGTATGAGGCTCGCGGGCAAGCGTGTCATCGGTTCGTTCGCCCGTTCTGATGAAGCGGGAAATGGGCTGAGTGACAGTTCATGCTGCCATCAATTCGAACGATTCGCTCGTTACTTCAAGAATGGAGAATTCACCACGAAGGTCGCGAAGAGCACGAAAGTGGAGGACGTTGAGTTGGGCATGAGTTCGGAGTCGTTTTTCGGTTTTCTCAACGCAGAGTTAATGCCTGCGTCCGTCACCCGCGGTTCAATCCCGTAGCGGCGCTAAATTCTAATGTGCTCTCGATTCACTTTTTCGAGAAGTTTGCCATGCAAATATTTCACAAAGTCGGATATTCTAAGTTAAGTTGTTTGTGGTCATTCGTGGTTCAGTAAAAGGGTGATTCGTGGCTGTTCCTGAACGTGTGGTGGTTCTCGGAGCAAGCAGCGAGCAGCACGAGCAGATTCTGCAGCATTTGCGTGGCTTCCCGGTGGATGTCCTCCCACCCGCGACGCCATTTTCCCACTTCTCGAATGATGATCTACCGGATGGCGTTCTAGTGATCGGCACGATGGCTTCCCTGGCCATGCGGCTCAATGAGATTAACGCGCTGGTTCAGCATCTTCCCGACGGGCTTGTGGTACTCAATCATCAGCAACAGGTTCTCTGGTGGAATCGCCGGATCGAAGAACTGGCTGGAACAAACGATCTTTCGGGGCGGGATTTTTTTGGAGTTCTACAAAACCCGCAAATCGAAGGACCCGATTTCTCACCTCTGAATCAAGCTTTGGCCACCAGCGAAACCACTCGAACAAAGCTGCGGTTGAGCGACAAACAGTATCTTGAAATTCTCGTTTCACCGGTTCTTGACGAACATAATGAGCTTCCTCTGGGACTGGTCGTTACGGTTCATGACATTTCGAACGATGTCCTCGAACGCGAAAAACTCAATGCGATCCACCAGGCTGGTCGAGAACTGGGTGATCTTTCGGCCGAAGAACTCATAGAGATGTCTGTGGAGGATCGCATTGAACTTCTCAAGCAGAAGATCATTCAATTCACGCAGGATACACTGAACTACGAAACGATCGAGATCCGGCTGCTGGATCGCAACACGAAATCATTAGATCCATTGCTGCATGTCGGGATGACTGAAGAAGCAACTCACCGGAAGCTGTTTGCCAATGCGACGAATAACGGTGTCACAGGTTTCGTTGCGGCCACCGGGAGCAGCTATCTTTGCGAAGAAACATCGAGCGATCCTTTGTACCTGCCCGGTGCCCTGGGGGCCCGAAGTTCGCTGACTGTGCCCTTGATTCTGCACGATGAGGTGCTGGGAACTTTCAACGTCGAAAGCTCGAAAGCGGGAGCATTCTCCCATCGAGATCTGCAATTTCTGGAGCTGTTTGCACGCGAAATCGCCATTTCGTTGAATACACTGGAACTGTTCGCTGTCGAGAAAATGACGGCGCAAAGCGAGAGTATGAATCTCGTCCTGAGAGAGATTCATCGTCCGCTCTCGGAAATTCTGGGTGATGCCAACTGGATTCTCGATGGGTTTATTGGTCACCAGCCGGAGATCTGTGAGCGATTGCAGCGAGTGATTAATCACACCCGTGGTATTCGTGATCTGATCATGAAGATCGGAGAAGCTGCTCAACCGGCACTTCCTCACGCACCAGTGGCCTATCAGCCTGCCGCACAAAGAGCACGCATTCGCGGCAAGAGAATTCTTGTTGTCGATCAGGACGATACGATTCGCCAGGCCGCCAATGATCTTCTTGTTCGTTTTGGTTGCGTGGTGGAAGCTGCCAGTAGTGGGATCGAAGCTGAACGGCTTGTGCGTGGATATCATTACGACGCCGCCATCATTGATATCCGTCTGCCTGATATGACAGGGTTCGACTGCTTCGTGCGAATTCGACAGTTGAATGAGCATCTGCCGGTCATCCTGATGACAGGATTCGGCTACGACCCTTCTCATTCGATCGTGAAAGCCAGACAAATGGGCTTGAAATCCGCACTCTACAAACCATTCCGCCTTGAGCAGCTTTTGAGTGAACTGGAAAAAGTGATGACTCCTCCAGCCGAACCCACTGCTTCATGATGGTGGATCTTTGGGCAGGTTGAAGTTTCTCTCCACGTTGATGCGTCAAATCGCTGTGCCTCAAATGAAGATCACCCGGCAAGCTATGGCTTACCGGGTGATCTGAATCTCAGTACTCAAAATTCTTCGTTAAGAATCAATTCGGGTTAGTAGTTCCACTCAACACCGAAGCTCCAGGCTTGTGTCCAGAACGTGCTTCGGCTGTCACCGATGGTGGTTTGGAGTGGGGCACCCCGCCAGACGATATTCTCTTCTGGCCGGTAAACCTCTCCCAGCATGGTGAAGGTATAACCAAACTGGAACTGAGCCTGTTCGAAGAACGCCATGCGTTTAATCAGTGGAACATAACTGAGAAGTGGTGCTCTCAGCAGGACCGATTGTTCGAGCATGGGCGACACTATGGTGGTCGTATCGGAATCGTTGAAGACCTGATCCACACCTGTCGCGGGAGGCACGTTTCCTGAACCCGTCTGATTGAAGATGTTTTTATATTCGATCGATCGTTTCGAGTGGTTGGCCAGGAGACCGAACTTTGTATTCGAGATGATCTTGAATTTGTCTTTCCCCAGATCAATCCGGAAGCCGACTTCGGGACCCGCAAACTGCGATTGAACGACCGACCGGAGAGTTGAGTCCAGCAGCAGAACATCGGTGGGATTATCCGGAGCGATAATCGCCGCTGGGCGTGGTCGGCCAGTGGTGGTTACAACGGCGAGGTCAGTCGTCCCCACCGTATAATTCAAACCACTATCGACACCATGAAAGCCAAATGTTTCACGTAAACCGAAGTAGCGAATCCCGTAAGTGGGCCGGATACGGAATCCATCTCCCTCTTTCCAGGGATTGGCCATACCACCAACATTCGCCCCATAAAACTGACTGGTGTGGTTGATCTCGAACAACAGATCGTACTTTTGAACACCGGTATTGTTGGCGTTATCAAGGTTCGTATCACCATCAAACAGCGGGAGAGCACCCACAATCTGCAATCTTTGTGTGATTGGAATTGTATAGCTGGGTGTTGTGGTCACAGAAGTGGGCGTCGGAGTCGCGATACGCTGTTCGCCCGTCGCACCTTCATCCAGGAAGAAGCCTGACAAAGTCCAACCACTTTCGTCTGCCTGCTCGCCTTCGAGAGTTAAGCGAATACCACCCGAAGTCGCGTCATTCAGAACGCCGGTATAGGTGAATGGAGTGATGTTACTCGTCGTTGCACCTGTTCCGGTCCCTGTACCAGTTCCCGTCCCGGAAGTAGTTGTGGGGCGATAGATTGGCAGGATGCCTTCAGAACCCATCAGTCGATTATTGGGTTTCTTGTAGACCCCATAGAGCCCTTCGACAGTGAAGGACATTTGTGATGGCCCCCACTTCGAGTTATCAAACCAGAAGCCGTTTTCCTGCTGAATCTGCTGGAAAGGGGGCCCCTCAAAGGGAGAAACTGCCGGCCAGGGGTTCATCCCCGGCTGGAAAGATGGAGGTGCCATTCCCGGCCCATACCCTTCCGGCGCATATCCCCCAGGCATGGGCTGGTAGCCTGCCGAAGGATAGTAGCCGCTCAAATCCGGGTTCATGGGACCATCTTGTCCCATGGTGACCGAGCCCGACGCCAGCATCAGCCCGCCAAGCAGGTATTTGAAGCCGCGAAGTTTGTTAAACCAGTGCCGTGTCTGCATCAGATCGTCCCTGACGATGCACCGTAAATTGAAGCGAGGCAACCACCGTTGCTTCCGCTGCTCATCGGCGAATGCCGCCGATAATGAACCATCGCGCTGGATGGGCCTGCCGGTAGTATCGGTTCGGTAACTTGGCAGACTGTATCGATTGTGACTTTGGTAGCGGGAAAACCGGTTCTGTCGCGTTTAACGACCAGCAACTTTCGCCATTCGAGCTTGGAATTCCTGCGGCTGATCAGCCTCAGGCGACTTTTACCGGTGTCTGGCGACGTCTGCCCAAAGGGACTTGAAGTATGTCCTCTCCGGAAATCACTGGATGCAAAGCATGCCCAGAGCCGGGAAGAATCGTGACTTTCCTATCTGACGAGCGGATTTACGACATCATCAGATGACGCTCGAAGCTGATACCGAACTTCTTCATCTTCTTGTAGAGCGTGGTGCGGTTAATCCCTAAGGCTTCAGCCGTCAATTGCCGGTTCCACCCATGTGATTCCAGCGCATCGATAATGAGCTGCTTTTCGGGAGAGGCCAGCGCCGTTTTCAGGCTTGATCCCGCAGAGACATTCGTGACGGCCCCCAGCAAGGCAACCGGTTCATCGCGGCGCAAGTTTTCTGGCAGATCCTGCAGGCCAATGACAGAGCCCTTACACAGAACGACAGCACGTTCGACAACATTCACCAGCTCTCGAACATTCCCTGGCCAACGATAACGCGCCATGGCAGAGAGTGCCTGCTCACTGAAACCGGTCACATTCTTGCCTGTCTGTGAGACAAATTCCTTCAGGTAGTGCTCGGCCAACAGGGGAATATCACTGATGCGTTCGCGCAACGAAGGCTGTGTCAAAGTCACCACGTTGATTCGATAGTACAGATCCTGGCGGAACTCACCCTTGGCGACCGCCTCTTCGAGATCGACATTGGTCGCCAGAATCAGCCGGACATCGACTTTGTGGGTTTTGTTTCCACCGACCGCTTCAAACTCGCGGTCCTGGAGCACACGCAGAAGTTTGACCTGCAAACTCGGCGACGCCGTCGCAATTTCATCGAGGAACAATGTTCCACCATTGGCCTGCAGGAATTTCCCTGCTCGATCGTGCGAGGCCCCGGTAAATGCACCCGCCACGTGGCCGAAGAGTTCACTCTCCAGCAGAGTATCGGGCAGGGCCCCGCAGGCGACCTCCACAAAGGGCTTGTCTCGACGATTACTGAGTTGATGAATGGCTCGGGCAGTGAGTGTCTTCCCGGTTCCGCTTTCGCCAAGCACAAGCACGGTCGTGCGCGTGTCGGCGACACTTTCAATAATGTCGTACATCTTGAGCATGCGATAATCATGCCCGATAATGTTTGATAGACCGAATCGATCATTGAGTTGCTGCTTGAGCTGCCGATTCTCAGCGACAATTTCCCGCTTGCCTAGTGCGCGCTGGATGGAGAAGTTCAACTCTTCATCGATCACAGGCTTGGTGAGGTAGTCAAACGCACCCAGCCGGATCGCATCCACAGCGCTTTCAATCGTGCCATAGCCCGTCAGCAGAATGATTTCCGTATCCGGGACAGCTTTGTTGGCCCATTCGAGGACAGCAAAGCCATCTTCATCGGGAAGATTGACATCACAGATCACGATGTCGAAGCGAAACTCCTTCATACGGGCCATGGCATCCCGTGCGGTGAAAGAAGTCTCTGTCCGATGTCCCAGGCTGCGCAGATAATCGGCCATCGATTCCGCGAGCTGACGGTCATCATCCACGACAAGCAGGGATCCTTGAGTCATCGACATTCTCTACTCCAGCACTCTATCTCAAAAGGAGGCATGGCTTCATCAGGAAGAATGCTCGCTGCATTTTCAGCGAACACATCACCTGCCGGAAGCTGGTTGGTGGATTCAAACATCAGTCGAGAGCGGAGCATGTCGAGGGTATGCAAACCTAGGTTACAGGTTGTACAGCGTCAACAAATTCTCACGTCACTCAGTCGCTTTCACGAAACAAACCACTCGATTTTCCAACAAGCAAGGCAACAGATGCACCAACAAGTCACCATTCGTTCCAGGGGTACCACATGAATGATCAACGTTTGGTTGCTTCCGCATTACCGATCACGGCTTATTCAGCAGTTGATCCATCATCTTGATGGCAGCAGGGCCGACCAGCACTACGAAGATGCCTGGAAAAATAAAAATCACCATGGGAAACAGCATTTGTACGGCTGTTTTTTGAGCCTTCTCTTCGGCAATTTGACGCCGCTTAACACGCATGGAATCTGACTGCACGCGTAATGCCTGGGCGATGGAAGAACCAAACTTATCGGCCTGAATCATGATGGCCACGAGTGCCTTCACATCATCCACACCTGTCCGCACTCCCAGATCATGCAGCATGTCCCGACGGTTTCGTCCCATCTGTAGCTGCAGGTTACACATCGCCAGTTCGCCGCAAATCTCGGGCGCCGTATCCTTCAATTCTTCGGCCACACGCCGCAAGCCGGCATCTAATCCCAGACCGGCCTCGACGCAGACGACCAGCAGATCCAGCACATCGGGCAGTTGCAGAAATATCGCCTGTTTTCGCTTACTGATGAGATAAGCCAGAACACCTTCCGGGAGATAAAAACCGGCACCAGCAGCAATGATTAATGTCGTCAAACCGGCTTGAGTTGTCCCGTAGCGGTACATTCCCAACCCACCACCCAAAACCAGGCCCACGACCAGGCAAACGGTCTTGATGGCCAGATAAATCATGGGTGCCTGAGGGGAATGAAAGCCGGCATTCGCCAGGCGAATTTTCAATTGGCTTTGTTCCAGCTCCGACTTAGGTTCCAACGCCTTCGACAGAGCCGGTGCGGCTTTCTCAAGAAGGTTGGACATGCCATTTTTCTGTCCTCGCTGCTGTTCTCTCAACAAGGGATTGTTGAACTCATCCAGTCGCTGGCTGGCACGACTCTGCTCCCGGCTGAATATCTGCAAAGCTGCAAACACAGCCAACGTGATCGAGGCAAAGATTGCCAACGGGACAATCGTAGCGAAATCAATCATCATGATTGGCAAACCTCAAACGGGGCTCGAACAGAACTTCTTGAGTGACAATATCCGACAAAATGACCAATGGTTGATGGAGAACTCTCCAGATAACCTGCGAATGTTTACACTTTGATGTCGATAATTTTCTTGATGGCGACGGCGCCCAGAATCTGCATCACGATCCCGACAGCAATCATCTTTTTGCCGAGGTCGGTGGTGAACAGCACCATGACGTAATTGGGATTCAGGTAGTAGACCGCAAAGAAGATGGCAATCGGCATGGCCATCAGCACAGCACCACTTAAGCGGCCTTCACCTGTTAAAGCCTGAACTGTTCCGAGGATTTTGAATCGCTCGCGGATCACTTCACTGATCTTGTCGAGAATCTCGGCCAGGTCACCGCCGGTTTGCCGTTGAATTGCCACAGCTGTCACAAAAAATTTGTAGTCCAGGTTGGGCATTTTCTTGAGGGACTCTTTCAAGGCACTTTCGACGGGAACGCCAAGATTTTGAGTTTCATAAGCACTGCGAAAGACTTGTGAAATCGGTGGAGGCATTTCATCGCAGACCAGATGCAGACCTGATGCCAGGCTGTGACCTGATCGCAATGCCCGGCCCATCAATTCCATGGCATCGGGGAGCTGTTTGGCAAACTGCTTGAATCGCTTCTTGCGTCGAAACGACAGCCAGATGAATGGAAACGTGGATGTCAGCAAGCCAAATAACGGGAGGAGTGGAGTGGGCGCATTGCCAATCAATCCCAGAGCGGCACCCACAATTCCACAGGAAACACTGATCAGCAAAAACGATCTTAAACCAATCGGAGAATCGGCCTGTTCAAAAAAGAGACCGATCCCGCGAAATCGCTCCATCAGCAATCCCAGTGCACCATCAATGGTCTGAGAGCTGAGCTTAACGAGTTCATCTTTGGTGATCTTGGTTTGCTCTTCACTGGTTTTCAGACCGGCAAGTACATCCAGACGGTCTTCTGCACGTTTGGAATTTCCACCCATGAGCAGTGAAGCGATGGCACCCACGAAGGCAGAGACACCCACGAAAACTGTCAGCGATATCATTAGTGGGCTCATAAGACAATTCCCTCGGAGAAACTCAATCACGCACGAAATGAGCAAACAAACCTTTGTTCAACAGTCTGGATCGAAGCTTGTTCAAGACAGTCCGTATTTTCAGTCGGGCCAATCAATGGTTCACCGGCGGAACAATTTCTGATCGTTACCGCCCACCCAGTGCTCTTTGATGAAAAATGTTCGCTGGCAAACGAATACCAGCCTGCTCCAGTCGAGACATAAACGATGGCCTGACTCCCGTGGACTCAAAGTGGCCAAAAGCTCGACCAGTCTCATCAATTCCATCCTGCACGAAGACGAAAATGTCCTGCATCACCACGGTGTCCTGCTCCATGTTGAGCACTTCTGTAATATGTGTAATTTTGCGTGGCCCACCCTGTAGACGATTCGTCTGAATAATCAGATCGACTGCCGCTGCAAACTGCTGGCGGAGTGCTCGCAGAGGAATTTCAACACCACCCATCGCGATCATCGTTTCCAGTCGCGAGACAGCATCGCGCGGTGTATTGGCGTGGATCGTGGTGAGTGACCCTTCGTGACCAGTATTCATGGCCTGGAGCATGTCGAGAGCTTCGGCTCCACGGCATTCCCCAATAATCACTCGGTCGGGCCGCATACGCAGTGCGTTTTTCACAAGATCAGTCGCTGTGATTCGTCCCTTACCTTCGATATTGGCAGGACGTGTTTCAAGCCTCAGCACATGTTCCTGTTGAAGCTGAATTTCGGCAGCGTCTTCAATCGTGATGACACGCTGATCATTCGGAATGAAGCTCGACAAAGTATTAAGAAGTGTGGTTTTACCAGAACCCGTACCTCCACTGATGATGCAGTTAAGACGAGCCTTCATGGCTCCTTCTAAAAGCATGACCATCTCGGGTGTGAAGGCACCGAATTTCAGCAGGTCTTCCAGAGCCAGTGGCTTGGAACCAAATCGACGAATTGTGAGCGAGGGGCCATCCAGGGCCAGTGGAGGAATGACAGCGTTGAGTCGCGAGCCATCTGGAAGACGGGCATCGACCATCGGGCAGGTTTCATCCACACGACGCCCCACGCGGGAGACGATGCGATCGAGAATCTGCAGAAGATGATCGTTATCGCGGAAGGTGACTTCCGACTTTTGAATCCGTCCACCTTTTTCGATGAAGACATTCTTTGGGCCGTTGATCATGATGTCAGCGACGCCGGGTTCTTTGAGAAGAATCTCCAGCGGACCAAAGCCAAAGGTTTCATCAAGAACTTCTTCGATCAGCCGTTCACGTTCGGAACGATTGAGCAAGGGGTTCTCGGTGTCGCATAAGTGCTCGACAACCAGGCGGATTTCTCGGCGAAGAGTATCACCTTCCAGGTCTCCCAGGCGGGAGAGATCGAGTTTTTCCACGAGTTTGCCGTGGATTAATCGCTTGAGTGCTTCAAAATCCTGCTCCGAGGATAAACCGCTGCGGCTACGTGGGGGATTGAAAGTGGCAGGTGGCATTTGACGCATCACTCCGGAATCTAGAGACAGCTTCCCAAGATTGGCAGACTGATCCGACCATCAGTCATAGGAAACTTAGCTCAGAAATTCCGTGTGTGACGATCAGTTGCCAGAAATCATCAAATGCTGTTTTTCAGAGACAGGTCCATCACCATTGATGGCGAATTTCATCACTTCAAAAAGAGGGAGTTCATCGAACCGCTACCCAATAAAAACAGCAGGTCTTAAGACAAAGCTGTCTTAAGACCTGCTGATGGAGAATCGATTGATGGCGAGCAAGATAATTTCGAGTGGTTGTGCTCAGCTTGTGATAACCGTTACCACCCGAAGAATCGATAACTTCGTGCTATCCGGATCAAACCGTCAGTGACATAGAGACTGGTCGCCTGGCGTTTTCTTCATGCAATGCTCGAGCATGGGCCACTGAAGTATCAATGGACAGTTTCAAATCGACTGACCAGCAGCCATCAGCCGGAGCAAAGAACTCCCAATGAGGTACAACGGATGTACTCTGGTGGACGAGTTCGAAGCCTCCTTCCGATTGACTGACAGTTTGTACTGGCATGATCCAGAACTCGGCTGGCATCGTCGTATCCAGATTGACATCGATCCCGAGCCACTCATCGACAAGACCCATCGATTTTCCCGCGGGCAAACTGTGAGTTGAATCGAGTGTCCCAATTGATCGACCAGCGGCATCGTACAGGTAGCGATCCGGTGCCGACCCCGCGAGCCCGGCAAAGTTGAACTCCACGCCAAAGTGCAATGGCAGATTCAGAGGGAGATTCGAGAGTTCATAACGAATCTGAATTTCACCTGGGCATGATTCATTCATCGCAATGATTTTGCGGACAGTGGCGTGATGTGGACCAACGTGTCCGTCACGAGTCATGACCGCTTCCACATGGGAATCGGATCGTCGCACAATCGCTTTATAGGCTCCCTGGGCAAAGTCCCCTACGGTCCCTTCGCCGCTGGCGAAAGATTCGACAGCCAACCCTGGTTGCAGAAAGTGATCGACCAATGACTTGCGAGCCCACTGATCGTATTGCAGTTTCTGATCCAGCCCCGCCTGCTTGAAGCTCACACCGCCATTGGGATCAACGCCACCACCATGCTCTGTCACATGGGCTGAACTTGCACACTGTCGAATCTTATGATGATAGGGCTCAAAGCGACGATTCAATGTCGAAAGCAGGTTATGTCGAACAGCCGTGACATCAAGTTCATACATCTGACCACCTTGCGCAGGTGCCAGAAAAGCCTTGAGTTTGTCACTTTTCAGACTGATCTCGAACTTTGAATCGCAGTTGTAATCGTCAATCGATACCTCCACCCACGGATGCGATTTCCCGGCAATCTGGTCGAGTTTGTGATCGGCAGCAATCAGATGGCTGTAGACGGCATTACGCAGATGGGGCAGGTAGAGACCGCCAAAGGCACCATGCCAGTAAGGACAATTGCACTGGGCTCGATAAAGATCCGCGCGGGCTGCTCGAAGATCCGCCACGTGCTCTTTATCGCCATAAAGTTCTTCGTACTCGGCTAATCGTTGACTGACCCCGAGCATGCGTGTGTACATTTCGTTGGTTTCGGGATATTTTACCAGAAAGTTTCGCCAGAAACCGGCCCTGACAAATGAACCCAGTTGTGGCCAGTCGTGATGCTGGCGATAGCCATTCATGGCGTCGTGGTATTGCACCTGACGCTCAGCAGGGAGTGCCCACTCCATCATCTCGCGATAACTTCCATCGGGAAGATATGTTCGCCCCAGCGGAGAAACATTGCGGACTGTTTCATCCATCGTGGTCACCTTCAGCCAGCTCGATTGCTCTCTGAGTGCCGTGAAGAATCGCCGCATCCAGCCATTGGTGTAAACGTGATCCCACGAGCCGGGCCAGACACCAAATTTTTCGCCATCGTCGCCGAATGTCAGCACAGCTCCCGGATGTTTCTCGGCCACCTGACGACAGTGCTCGATGATCTCATGAGGATCTGCATAGGGGAGCAGGTAACGTAAACGCTCACTTCCAGGGAACAGACACAGCTTTCGACCGGCATCTTCAGTGAAGTAGTAGCCATGCAACTCTTCATTACGGATTCCCGCGGCCCGGAAATGAGCATCATCGAGCAGAATGTACTCGATACCCGCATCGATCAGGTCGGCAGCAAAGGACTGCTCCCAGACGCGTTCAGGGATCCAGGCACCACGCACGGGTGCATCGAAGCGTCGTTCCAGAAACTTCTTGTAACTGGCGGTTTGCCCCACCCGATCTCGCCTGGGAATTGCGGCCAGAATGGGTTCAAAGTATGGGCCACCGAGTAATTCAATCTGCCCGTTGTCCACGAAAGCCGCCAGTCGCTCGATATAACCGGGCTCATGCTTCATCAGCCAGTCGATCAGACTTCCCGAGTTATGCAGGACAACTGCAATTTCCGGGAATTCTTCCAGCAGATCGAGTAACGGAAAATAAGCCTTCTCACAGGCGTGCCTGATGACATGATCAAAATTACCAACCGGCTGGTGATTGTGAATGGCGAGAATCAGACGGGTACTGACAGGCATGAAGTGCTCCAGGAGATGGAGAGATGACGGCGGGAACAGCAGCGAGAAATCCATCGATCGATGTCTAATCGACTGCCGTTGTGTGTGCGGAATCTCTCTGGAATCATGCTTTGCGGTCAAGACCGTCTCATGCGCGATTGATTCAAAGTGGCTCAGTCAAGCCGGTTAAGGCGGCATATTCTGCTGGAGTATTGACATTGAACCATGGCGGAAGATCGCCAGCGGCGAAATCAGCCAGAGATTCAAGGATCAACTTCCCCTCGACAACAACTTTCGGACGAGACTGCAGTGCCCGAAAGAGAGACCTCTCGCCCTCGTTGACTCTCTGGGGAAGACTGTTCAAAAACCGGCTCGAAATCAGGGCCGGGAAGGGGGTCATCTCAAGTGGATCGAGCGAACCGGGCAGGCGATAACCTATCGCTTCCACTTCATCGAGATGATCGCTCATTCGCGCAGCACCGACTTGCCACAACACTCTCACAAACCGCTCATCCACCAGCGGTGTATCACAACCGACGACAAAAACCCAGGCACCAGGTGAAAGCGGATGGCGTGAAATATGCCCACAGAGGGCCATCAGCGGCCCTGCATACGGCTGCTGGTCGCAATCCACATGATGGCGGCATGTTTTGCCATTGGCTGACAAAACCGACGTGGAGTTTTCACTGGCGAGAACCCAGATCGGTATGCCTAAGGGCGACAGCGTACGAGTTAAGTGTTCCAGAAAAGTCTCACCATGGAAAACCAGATTCGCCTTGGCAACACCCATGCGCGATGACTTCCCCCCAGCGAGAATGATGATTCGCTGTAAATGGGAAGTCAGTTCCTCCATAGAGGCAAATACTCCTGAGAACAATTCTCGTTCGAATTGTGCTCGCTCTTCAAGATGCAAATCAAGAGTCTGAGAAGACGAAAAGAGCCGTTCATCTTGAGGATGAACGGCTCTTTCGAAACTTACTCGTTCATTTTACCAGCAATCTTGAAACATGTACCAAGTCGAAGCCTGGGAACACAGTCTCGTGATGGCTGGAAAAATTGCTGCTACTTGATGAAGAGCATCTCCTGATAGGTTGGCAGCGGCCAGTGGTCGTCAGCGACGTAGGTTTCAAGCTCGTCGACAATACCACGCAGTTCCACCATCAGCGGAATGACACTGTTCTTCAGGTAGAAGGCTGTTTCCTTGGGATTCGCCACACCGTGACCACCACCTCCACCGTGGGAAGCAGCTTCTTCGAGCTTGGCGACCGTTGCAACCAGCGATTTGTTGAGAGCGACCACCTTGTTCAGCAGTGTGGCGTCGAACTCGACTCCCACAGCCTTCAAGCTGGCACCTGACGAAGCCAGTTCTCCAACATAGCGAGTTGATGCGGGATAGATCACTGTCTTGGCAATCTCGGCCATCAGATTGGCTTCGACGTTGATTGTCAGGCAGTACTGCTCGTAGTAAATCTCCTGGCGGCTGACGACTTCTTCCTTTGTCAGAACGGCGTACTTCTCGAACATAGCGATGTTTTCGGGAGTCGCGATGTATTCGAGAGCATCAACAGTCTGCTTCAGGTTTGGCAGACCACGCTTTTCAGCTTCCTGATGCCAGGCTTCGGAGTAGCCGTCACCATTGAAGATCACAACGCCATGCTTCTCAACAATGCTCTTGAGGAGCGTTTGAGCGGCAGGAGCGAGCTTGGCAGGATCGCCACCAGTGGCCTTTTCAAGTTCTGTGGCAATGTAATCGATCGACTCGGCCACAATCGTGTTGAGAGCCACCAGCGGACCGGAAAGCGACTGATTGGAGCCCACAGCACGGAATTCGAACTTGTTGCCAGTGAATGCGAAGGGGCTGGTCCGGTTACGGTCACCAGCATCTTTGGGCAACTGTGGGAGCGTATCAACACCAACGGTGAGAGTTCCCTTACCCTTAGACGATGTTGGGGCGCCACTCTTCTTGATCTGCTCAAAGACATCAGCCAGCATATCGCCCAGGAAGATCGAGATGATGGCTGGAGGAGCTTCGTTGGCCCCCAGTCGATGATCATTCCCTGCATGAGCAATCACTGCGCGGAGCAGGGTGGAGTGGAGATGAACAGCACGAATCACAGCGCCACAGAACAGCAGGAACTGCATGTTCTGGTGAGGTGTTTCGCCTGGATCAAGCAGGTTACCCTGAGCTGAGTTGCCCAAAGACCAGTTGAGGTGTTTGCCCGAACCGTTGACCCCGGCAAATGGCTTTTCGTGCAGCAGGCAGGACATGCCGTACTTGGAAGCGACATTTTTGAGTATCATCATGAGCAGCTGCTGGTGGTCAGCAGCGACGTTGGCGTTCTCATAGATGGGAGCCACTTCGTACTGGCTGGGAGCCACTTCGTTGTGACGGGTCTTGACAGGAATACCGAGCTTGTAGAATTCACGTTCGCACTCGAGCATGTAAGCCAGCACGCGTTCGGGAATCGCACCGAAATACTGATCGGAAAATTCCTGCCCCTTGGGTGGCTTGGCCCCGAAGAGTGTCCGTCCGGCATTCACCAGGTCAGGACGGGCGAAGAAGAAATTCCGGTCGATGAGGAAATATTCCTGCTCAGGGCCACATGTGGCTGTGACCATAGGAATATCTTTGTGCCCCAGCAGTTTCAGCAGACGCTGAGCCTGAGTGTTGAGTGCCTTCATCGAGCGGAGAACCGGGGTCTTCTTATCGAGAGCCGGACCTGTCCAGGAGACGAACGCAGTGGGAATGCACAGAGTTGTGCCATTGGGGTTTTCGAGAATGTAAGCCGGGCTGGTCACGTCCCAGGCGGTGTATCCACGAGCTTCAAATGTGGAACGCAAACCACCAGACGGGAAGCTGGAGGCATCTGGCTCGCCTTGAATCAGTTGGGCACCAGAAAACTCGGCAATTGCTCCACCCTTGCCATCTGGCGAGAGGAAGCTGTCATGCTTTTCAGCAGTAATGCCTGTGAGAGGATAGAAGACGTGGGCGTAGTGCGTGGCACCCTTGGAGATTGCCCAATCCATCATGGCGGCGGCCACAACGTCAGCAATGGAATTATCGAGAGGTTCACCACGCTCGATGGTTCGCTTGACGGATTTAAACACCTGCTTAGGCAGACGCTTCTCCATCTCAGTGATGCTGAAGACATTGCAACCGTAAATGTCGGCGGCTGGTGTCTCGTCGAAATTGAGAGGGGGAGAAATGGGCTTGTAATTCAAAACAGCGGAAATGGCCTGCTGACGAGCCTGGCTGCCACTCATAAGTCTCGATTCCTCTTTAACACATACAGTTTTGGAGCGACTGGGAAATTCCCGTTGGACTACGCTGCAATCGGTGTACCGAATCTGTATAGACTGCACAAGGGGCGGCATTCTCTTCTCACCGCTCGGGAGTGCTCAACCCTGTTGCACAGCAGCCCGCTTTTTAGGCACAATCAGGTGCGAAACTTTCTGCCTCCTGATTGGTTCAAGATTTTGGCGTTTCAAAGCAGAAACATTGCCAGCGAGATCGCCTCAACACCAATCTCCAAAATCGAATGCCTTTTCGATGCGCAGATGTTGCGTACGAGATCATGAAAATAAAAAACTTACAAAAAAGGATGTACCTTCCGTGAAATTTTTGGAAGATTAGCGATTTGCCGTTCATCAATATCAGGTGTTACTTGGTTCGAGTCCCTGGTGACGTCATCCCATCCATGGCATCTTTTCAGCGGGATGCCATCTGTCATTGCAACTCGCAGCCATGCGGAGAGTTGAGATCAGCCCCTTGAGTTCGAAGGGATTTCATGACAGCGTTTGCCCGCACAATTCTCTGGATACTGGCTTTTGGTGGCTTATGTGTTGTCGCGGGATCTTCTGCTCAGTGGTGGGAAAAGAACGTCCGGCTGGTGGGAGCTGAGGACTTAGAACCACAACGGTTTTTCTCTCTCGAAGTTTCTCCAACCACTCCTCCATCTCTTCCTGCACAGAAACGAGTAACTGTCACCTATTGCGAAAGATCCACGGGATCTCTTCTGGCCGATATTCACGTTCCCACTCGGCTACAGTGCCCTTCGACAGGCTGGCCAGTGATCATTTCATTTCACAGTGGCGGTTGGCGGAATGGTCATCGCGGGCATGCTCCAATTTCAGAGCTTGTTGATCGCGGTTTTGCTGTCGTATCACACGACTTCCGCAGCTCGGATGTCGCGATTTTCCCGGCTCAGCTTGAGGACAGCATCGCACTGTTAAAATGGCTGGAAGAACATGCCGGCGAACACCAACTCGATCATCAACGGATTGCCTTATTCGGTGCTTCCTCTGGTGGACATCTGGCTTTGCTCACCGGTCTTTGCCCCGAAGTTTCGTCTCAGGTTCAGGCCGTTTGCTCACTTTACGCACCGACCGATTTTCAATCCCTGGAATCTGGTGCAGGTTCTCAGGATGAAATGAATCACTTTGCGTTATGGGCACCCGAATCTCTGCTGCTCGGCGGGCCAATTCCTGAACATCCGGCGGAAGCCCAGTCAGCCAGTCCCTTGTGGCAAGCTGCACAGATCAAAAAATCGCCACCCATTATGCTGATGCACGGAGTGGATGACGATCAGATTCCGTTTGAACAATCGCTGAGTTTGAGTCGGTTGCTGCAGGAGAAGCATCAACAGGTCACTTTATGGAAAATTCGATCTTTGCCTCATGGCACCTGGCCGACCAGTCGCATCCAGTCAGGTGTCTTGAAGTTTTTCTCAAAGCATCTGGGAGTGACGACGAAGTTGGATCAACAGCCACAAATCGCCAGGTATCGTGCGATCATCAATGAGCCAAGTCTCCCCTACGTCCCCATACGCTAGTACTTTCCTGACGAGTCATCTGAGTGCAGAGTTTATGCTGCACACAAACATACCACTTGACTGAATGACCTTATCAAACCCCTCACACAGACTGCTGAATAAAACTCAATTCTTCGAAATCACAACCGTGTTTATCTATCCTTTTCAAGACGCCGCTAACGTGGGATGATCGAAGCCGCTTCGAACTGACAATTCTCCCATTGGCTGAATCTATGCATAGCTGGCTTTATCTTCTGGCGGTCATCGCGGGGGCTGCAACTGCCGTTCAAGCAGCAGTCAACACACAATTAAAGGGGCATGTTCCTGTTCCAATGCAGGCCACGCTCATCTCATTTTCCACAGGTGCAGTCGTGTCGCTCTTGTACTGCCTGTTGACACGTGCTCCGACACCTGACTGGTCGAGGCTTTCCCAAGCCCCCTGGTGGGCCTGGACCGGTGGTACTCTGGGCACTTTGTTTGTGTGGTCGAGTATGACAGTCGCACCTCGACTGGGAATTGCCCAGATGGTTACGATCGTCCTCTTCGGCCAGATGCTGACGGCGTTACTTGTCGATCATTTCGGCCTTCTCGGAATGCAGGCGATTCCTTTGAGTTTCACTCGCATCCTGGGAGCTATTTTCGTCCTGTCTGGCATGGCGCTCTTCACCTGGCGTTGATCCCGTCCCATCCTCAAGTCAAAGATCGCATTCAAATGAACAACTTCAAGACGCGCAACATGACGCAATTCCAACCCGGAATTCTGGCATTCATCAAATCGAACGTGACTCTGGCTTTGCTCATTGGAAGTCTTATTCTCAGTCCGATTTCAGTCATGGCCGGTGGGATTGATGATCAACCTCGAATCATTCTCTGGCCTGATGGAGCACCTGAGGCCAAAGCCGGCGCTCCTGCCGACATCCCCTACTTATCCATTTACAAAGCCGATCCCTCCAAAGCGACTCGATGTGCCATTGTCGTCTGTCCTGGCGGTGGTTATGGCGGGCTCGCCAAATCCCACGAAGGCCACGAAATTGGCCAGTGGCTGAATGAACTGGGAATCAGTGCTTACGTTCTCACCTACAGACACGCCCCGGCTTACAAGGATCCTGTCCCACGTCTGGATGTCCAGAGAGCGATTCGTCTTGTTCGATCTCTGCACTCTCCACAAGCTGGGATGCACGATGCCGATAAAGTGGGTGTGCTGGGTTTTTCTGCCGGTGGACATCTGGCATCGACCGCTGCCACCCAGTTTGATCTGGGGCTATTGGATTCATCGGATACGATTGACCGGTTAAGTTCACGGCCTGATTTTGCGATTCTGTGCTATCCCGTCATTTCCATGGAACAGGGCGTGACTCATGCCGGTTCGCGAAGAAATCTCCTGGGCGAAACTCCTGCCGATGAAGATGTGCTCCGGATGTCCAACGACTTGCGCGTCACTTCACAGACACCACCGACCTTCCTCTGGCATACTCAAGAGGATGCAGCAGTTCTTCCTGAAAACAGCCTGCGATTCTACTCCGCGATGGTGAAACACCGCGTTCCTGGCGAACTTCACATTTTCCAGAAAGGCCGCCATGGGATTGGCCTCGGGAAGGGGCAGGGAACCGCTGCCGCTTGGCCAGAACTTTGCGCCAACTGGCTGAATTCATTGGGAATGCTCAAAAAGTGATTGCCGCATTCACCATCTTTGCCTCGAACACGTTCGAGGCAAAGCAATCTCACTCAGCAGAAATCATATTCTGACAGTGGACTGACGAAAATGCTTTGTCAGTCCACTGTTTCATTTCACTTTTACTGAAGCGGTTGTTCTGGATCGATGTTCAAAGCCACGGCACTGTAAGCCAGCAGGCTATCCCTATGTGCAGCCACATCATGGATCCTGAGAAAATCGACTCCCAATTGTGCCAGAGCCAGACTGACACCTAACGTTCCGTATTCTCTTTCGTTGACATCACGCCCGGTAAGTTGCTTAAGAAACCTTTTCCGAGAATGACCAACGAGCAACGGTCGCCCCAGTTTTTGAAAGTGCGGTATGGCTCGCAATAGCGAGAGATTATGTGCCGCCGTTTTGCCAAACCCGATTCCGGGGTCAAGACAGATCGATTCGGCTGAAATCCCGCCGTCGATTAACTGGTTGATTCTTCGCTCAAAAAAATCAAACACCTCCTGCACAACATCTGTGTAGACCGGATTGTGCTGCATGGTTTGCGGAGTGCCTTGAATGTGATTGATGATCACGCCGGCCTTGTAGTCGCGAGCGACGGCCACCATCTCCACATCAAACGTTAACCCGGAAATATCGTTGATGATATTGGCACCAACCTCCAGGGCTTTCCTGGCCACCTGAGCTTTGGTCGTATCAACGGAAATTGCTTGCCGGGAATGCTTTCGGACTTCGCGAATCACAGGAATGACGCGTCTGATCTCCTCGTCCGCGGCGACGGGTAATGAACCGGGGCGTGTCGATTCGCCACCGATATCCAGTATCTCCGCACCATGACTGGCGAGATCAAGAGCCTGCTGAACAGCAGCGTCTGTCGAGAAAAACGCTCCTCCATCAGAAAAACTGTCGGGAGTGACATTCACAATTCCCATCAGTCGAGGCTGACGACTTTTCTCGAAGGTGTGCTCGCAACAACACCATCGCACGTCAGAAGAAGTGTACATATCCATCGTCCTCACGATTTAGGCGGGCGTGAGAGGGCCATCAACTCTCAGCACACATCTTATCATAACAGCCTATTTTCCAAAGACTTACGATATTCTCTGACAAATAACAAATCATCTCGGAAGATCGTTTCTCTGGCCCCACTGCTCTCCACAATAAAATTGTCATCAACGGCACGACAATATCATCCCAGACAATGTGTACCTCCCATTCATCCTAAACGTGTTTTTCGGTTCATTTCATTTGACATCCGTATCCTTCCCGCTATCCTGCTTTGGCGTAACCGGAAGAGTTATCCAAAGTTACTCAATGTCAAAATGTTTCGCTCGAAAAGTCATTGATTGGCAGATTTTGCTGATCGACGAGCGAGTCACCAGGGGGGTCGGGGCTGTCTGCACCGACAAATCTCGTTCAACGTCTGAGGAGGTCTGTGAAGATGGCTGGTATGTTCAAGTCTATGGCGGCTGCTGCCGTCGCTGTTGTCCTGTGTTGTGCAAGCGCTGCCGACGCCGGTCTGTTCCGTCGTTCAAGCGATTGCTGTGCTCCAGCTCCTAGCTGCGCCGCACCTGCACCAAGCTGTGCAGCTCCTGTTGCCTGTGCACCTAGCTGCGCTGCTCCAGTTGCTTGTGCTCCTGCTTGCGAACCAACCCCTTGCTGCAAAGTGAAGAAGGTTCGTTGCAAGAAGAAGCGTTCCAGCTGCTGCCCAAGCGAATGTGCACCAAGCTGTGCAGCTCCTAGCTGCGCCGCTCCAGTCGCCTGTGCTCCTACATGTGCCGCTCCTGCTCCAGCTGCTTGTGCACCAGCACCAGTCGCTTGTGCTCCAGCTGCTCCAACATGTGCTGCACCAGCTCCTGCCGCCTGTGCACCAGCTCCATGTGCTCCAACATGTGCAGCTCCTGCTGTTGCATGTGCACCTGCCGCTGCTCCATGTGCTCCAGTAGCACCATGTGCCCCAGTGGCTCCATGTGCTCCAACATGTGCTGCACCAGCAGCACCTGTCGAAGCTGCTCCAGCCGCCCCTGTTGCTCCAGCTCCTCCAGCCGAAGCACCAGCACCAGCTGCTAACTAAATTTGTGCTGGTTGGTTGATCTGCAAAGATCGCCAATTCACATGAATTCGTAATCGAGTGGGGAGTCTCAATGGCTCCCCACTCTTTTTTTATGCCAGCAACGACCCCGAAGCATGAGACGCAACGACGTGTGTTGCGGCAGTGAATGACGAATCTCAGTTCAGTTTCACTGTTGAAAACGAACAAGATCTGATTGCCCAAAGCAGCGTCAAGTTCGGCCCACAATACTCTCGATCAGATGAGAGCGAGTCTGTTGGATAACTCACTTCGCCAACCCGCACGAGAACTTTCGGTCCGCGAAATCTTGATTGCTGCCAATTCAGTCACTCGACTTCTCTTGGCAAAAGCCGCATCAATGCGATTCTTTTCCAGATTCTGCCAGAAACCGCTGAAGATCGGCCTCGCCTGCGACGATCGTCCGGCAAAACCCCGTCGGCGTTCGATCATACCGGATCTGAGCTACCTCAGAAGCATGGGAATGTAACCAGGAGATGAACTCAGACCTGGCAGCATCGCTGGATGAAGCGGTCTCATGACTCATCACCGTGCGGATTTCTGTGACGAGAGTATCCAGTCGGCTGTCAAAGCCATTCGGACTAGGCATGACAACCTGCCGCTGTTTTCTCAGGGGTTACACAGGTCGAAGTTCCCTCGCAGCAATTGGTTTGGGGCTGACTTTCCTGAACTGCCTTCCATGCGAGAAAAGAGTCATGATCACCGATCACGACTTCCATCCCCAGGTCGGCTACCATCTTGAAATCATCTTCAGCCGGCTGCCCTTTAGTCGTGAGATAGTCGCTGACGAACATACTGTTGGCAGCATACAGGCTCATCGCCTGCATCGACCTCAGATTCACTTCACGTCCGCCGGAAACTCTCAGTTCCACAGCCGGATTGGCAAAGCGGAACAGACACAAAGCTCTCAAGCACTGGCGGGGATTCAATTCCTGCCGAGCTTCGAGAGGAGTACCATCGATGGCATGCAGAAAATTGACCGGGGTCGATTCCACACCCAGTTCCCGCAATTCAAAAGCGACATCAACCAGATCGTTCTGGGTTTCACCCATGCCCACAATCAGGCCACTGCATAGCTCCATACCGGCTTCACGAACCACCTTCAGTGTTTCCAGCCTGTCATCATAGGTATGAGTCGTGCAGATCTTGTCGTAAAACTCGCGACCTGTGTTCAGGTTATGGTTGATCCGATCAACCCCGGCTTCTGCTAATGTTTTGGCCTGATCGGGCGATAACAGACCCAGGCAGCAGCAGATATGCAGTCCATAGGTCTCTTTGATTTTCTTGACAACGCTGGCGACATGCCCTACTTCTCGGTTGGAAGGGCCGCGTCCTGAAGCCACGATGCAATAGGTTCGGGCCTTGGCTTCGACAGCTCGCGCTGCTCCTTCCATGAGCTTGGCTTCATTCAGCATGGCATACTTAGGAATTTCAGTTTCGGCAATCTTGGATTGAGAGCAGTAACCACAATCCTCTGGGCAGAGACCACTCTTGGCATTTTTCAGGAAGTAAAGCTGAACTTTATTCCCGAAATACTTACGCCGCACTTTGTAAGCAGCTGCCAGCAGATCCACGATCTCATCGTCTTCTGAATCCAGAATGGCTAGAGCTTCCTCACGGGTCAGCACGTGCCCGCCCATCACTTTGTCAGCAAGATCACTCCAGCAAATCTTTGTGGAGCAGTTTTCTTTCGAAGACCCAGTTGCAGACATGGAAACACTCTCGACAGCGGACATACTGATTACCCGTCTTAGGAACTCACGTCGGCTGGTCACACTGACCAGTCCGTGAAGACTTCCCGAGCCTGTTATGGTTGTTGAATGATGATCAATTCAGCCGATCCTCACGAGGATCAAGCTGACGAAGCTCGCCAATGGAGAGCTCGCCCTTCACATTTTCCATCAGAGTGTAACTGGTTGCTCTCAGACAATGAATCCACGAACCAGTCCGGCTGGCACTGTCGTTCATTTTGACGGGCTGCGGCTCGATTCGCGAATGGCGTAAAGATTGGAAAACGTTCTCAGATAAAGAGTTCCGTTCGAAATCACTGGTGAAGACGAAATCGATTCCGGGATCTCGTTTTCAGCAACAACTTCAAATTTCCGACCTGTCTTTACGACGGTCACTTTGCCATCGCGTGCCGTGAGATAGATATGGCCATCGGCATACACAGGCGACGCCCGGTGTCTTTGCCGATGTGTCCGCTCAAAGTAGACCTCTTTGCCCGTATCCGCTTCCAGCACATTGAGATTCCCGTCGTGCATGCACAGGTAGACCAGCCCATCCAGAATCAGCGGTGAAGGAACATCAGGTGTTCTTTCCCATTGCCACAGATGGGCTTCGGTTTTGAACAGGTCTTTGCCGGGCTTGGGCTTAATGCCCATCACCGGGCCTCGTTTTGCCGTTGGAATGACCAGTAAATCCCCAGCAGCAACGGGTGATGCCACAAACCGAAGTGTGCGATCGTATTTCGCAGTGGGGTTCAGTCCGCTCATCCGCCAGACTTCACTCCCATCGGTCAGCCTGTGCCCTACGGTGTAGTCGGCTCCGTGGGTCACCAGCACGGTTCCATCACCTTCTCCAAAAAATACGGGAGAGGCATAAGAATGTTCGTTTTCATCGCTGCCATCGCTCGGTCGATCGACAGCCCATTTTTCTGTGCCGGTCAGTGCATCCATAGCCACGATGCGTGCTTCACGGGTTTTCGGATTCCCATCACCATGCAGCAGTTGGAGGTAAAGCACACCATTTCGTAAGAGTGGTGTGGAACTCATGCCAAATTGAATGTTGAACTTCCCATATCGATCCTGGACATTGAACTTCCAGACTTCTTTGCCGTCCACAGTCAGGCAGGCCAGCGTTCCATCACCAAAAAATGCCCAGACACGCTGGCCATCAGTCACAGGAGAAGGAGAGGCTGCGTTTCCTTCGTCTCCGCGTGCAGTCAGAGTGCTATTGGATACCGTCTTCACCCATTGCACAGCACCATCTTTGGTACTCAGCCCCAAGACCTGAAGATCTCCACTCTCGGTGACCGTGGTGAGGAAAATCTGATGGCCCCAGACGACAGGCGTCGAACCCGCTGGCCCTGGCAGGGGAGTTTTCCACAAGACGTTCTTGTCCGCAGACCAAGTGGTCGCAATATTTTTTTCGGAAGAGATTCCGTTATTGAGAGGCCCACGCCAATTCGGCCAGTCTTCTGCAACAAGTGAAGCACCGCTCAGCAGCAGGGCAACACTTGCCAGAGAGCCGAGTTTTGCCATGCAGGAAGATCCAACTTGCGAGAAAAATGACAGGAGCCCACGATCAGTTTTGACGTACTTCACAGCAGAACCTTCTTCGAAGTGACAACATTTCGGCGTCATGCGTGTCCT
The DNA here is from genome assembly GCF_000092105.1 of Planctopirus limnophila DSM 3776. Lineage (NCBI taxonomy): Bacteria > Pseudomonadati > Planctomycetota > Planctomycetia > Planctomycetales > Planctomycetaceae > Planctopirus > Planctopirus limnophila. The sequence continues at coordinate 2,518,833 of NC_014148.1, forward strand.
CACAAATATCTCGAGATAAATATCTCAGATCTTTTTGCGATTCGATACATCAGAACGAGAATTCCCCTCAGATGAAAGCCGTCACTTCGCTGCCAGAAAGGAGATTGCCTCCTGATTGCCTTCCGTGAACAAGCGGCTTATGCCTCGATGATGACGACGAGTGAGTTTTTGCTGGCGATCATCTTGCTCTTGAACAACTTTGCCGCCTTTCGAGATCTTTAGAGAAAAAAGGGGCGAACATCGTTCTTTTCGACCACTGATTCATTTGAGCACTGAATCGTTTCTGAGCAAATTCTTCATGGCTCCGTAACTTTTTCTCAATCGGAATGACCGCTGCGATCGATACATGCCCTACGGGGCGATCGGAAGTCACCCGCTGAGCCGACAGGTTCAAAAGCCTGTCAGGCGGCAGAAGAAGGATGGAATCGCATGAGTCCCTGCCAAAACTGCCATGCCGGCTGCTGTCGCAGTTTTGCAGTTTCCATCACGGGAGCGGATATCATCCGCATCGAACGTGATCTCAAACTCAATTTCTGGGATTTCGTCTGCCGTTGGGAAGATCGCGAAGGGCTCATCACGCGCGGGCAGGCTCCACAGTTTTATTTTGACGATGAGCCAGAAGTTCCCTTTGCCATCTGCCTGATGCACAGTCAGAGCCAGTTTTTCCCACAATCGACCAAATGTCGATTTCTCATGGAAGGCGCACCGGATCGAGATTTCCCTCTCGGTGAAGCCCGATGTGGCATTTATGGCTCTCGACCATCGGCCTGCCGAATTTTTCCGACGAGACTGAGTTCATCGGGGCAGATCGCGGAAATTTACGACATCCCCTCACATGGTCGTCACGAACAGTTGCCAATCTACGAACTGTGTCCACGCCCATGGATCCCTGCCGATCTTGACCCGGTTCAAACCGTGGAAGATCTGGTCATCGCTCGCTTTGAACAGCTTTTTTTCCAGCAGCTGGCCAGAGTCTGGAATAAGTCTCCCCAAAGCTGGGCTTCGTTTCCGGACTTCATCCGCTTTGTTTATGAGAAACGACTGATCCGAAAAACGGCCGACGAACTGGAAGCCGAAATTCCCGCCACGATCCCTTTTTTCCGGGCGGCGTAATCCATCAACTTCGCACCGGCGGGCGGCCCTTTCGTGCTGATTACTGGCGAATTGGGCTCGTGCAGCCGAAGCGGGCTCAATCTTGCCAGCTGATGATTCAACTCAATGTCGCATGCCAAAAAGCGACATGTTGCAGGCAAGTATCGAAAATGTCATCCTTCCCGAATCTCAATTCAATCGAAGGGAAGCGGACATGCCAACACATCGATTTCGAATGATTCCTGCATTTCTCATGGGGATCATCATCGGACTGACAGGATTCAGCCCACTGTTTGCAGAAGAACTATCCAGCGAAGAAGAGTGCCGTCAGGCCGTTCAACTCGCCATGAATGCTCTTCAGGAAGGCAATATCCGTGAGTTTATTGCTGCTATTGAGAATTCCTCAGGTGAAGTGAACGAAGAAAAGCGACTTCGATTTGACGCCCTCACACAAAAGATCCATCAGGAAAAGATCAAACTGGCAGCACGTTATGGCGAACCGCTCGGAAAAGTCGAATTGCTGAAGACTGAGAAAATCTCGGATCGATTCATCCGCTACACAGTTCTCGAATATCACGAACGCTCAGCAGCTGTCTTTCGCATCACTTATTACCGACCACGCGAAAACTGGACATTTCACTTCCTGAACTGGACTGACGATCTCAACTCGCTCTACGAGAAGGCTCCCTGAACGTAATCCCATCACAATTGACGGCCTTCGAGACCACACAAAAGGCCTTCATCCGTGTGATTCGCCCTGTCCATTGGGCCAATCTTTCAACAGCCAATTGAACGTCATGACGAGTTCTGTTTACATATTAGATTCATTCACATCGACGCTCGGCACGAAATCAAAGAATCTGATCTCAACAATCACATCTGATTATTAAGGGATATCGCATGGGTGGAGGCGCACCTGCTGCGGCAGCCAAGTTCAGCACGATCCGATTGGGAGCGGGGGTCATCAAGGACTTCCCGATTAACAAACTGTTTCGGGCCATGGTCGATCTCAACAGCTCCGACTTGCACTTGCAGGTGGGCAAGCCCGCGATTCTCCGCATCAAAGGGGCATTGAAACCTCTGGATATGCCTCCCATCACCGAAGAGCAGATGAAGGAACTCTGCTGGCCGCTGATGGACGAACGCAACCAGGAGATCTTCATGAACACGGGCGGTGCCGACTATGCCCATGTCGTCGAGTACAAGGGTGAGCCGTGGCGTTTCCGCGTGAACATGTTCATCCAGACTGGGAAGGTAGGGATGGTCAGTCGTAAGATCGAGCGGTCGATCCCCAACTTCGAGGGGTTGTACCTCCCGCCGATCATGGAGGATCTCTGCCGGTACGACCAGGGGATGGTGCTGCTCGCCGGCGTGACGGGTTCGGGCAAATCGACCACCATCGCGTCGATGCTCGACTGGATCAATCACAACTTCGGCAAGCACATCCTGACGATCGAAGATCCCGTCGAATTCGTGTATACGGCCGACAAAAGCCTGATCAACCAGCGGGAAATCGGCCCCGATGTCTGCGATTTCCACACCGCGATGAAGCATGCCGTGCGGCAAGACCCCGACATCATGCTGGTGGGTGAGTTGCGCGACCGGGACACGTTCGAGACCGCCATCCATGCGGCAGAAACGGGCCACCTTGTATACGGCACGATCCACGCCTCGTCGGCTCCCTCGACGATCGGCCGTATTCTCGACCTGTTCCCGCAAAGCATGCACTCGGCGATCCGTTCGTCGATGGGCTTCAACATGAAGGCGATCGTCGCCCAGAAGCTGCTCCCCACGATTCGCGACAAACCCAAGCGCGTCCCCATCTGCGAGGTAATGCTGTTCAACGGCACCGTCCGCAAGCTGATCCTCGAAGAGCAGGATGAAAAACTGCCCGCCGCCATGCGGATCGGCAAGGCCGACGGCATGCAGTTGTTCAACGACAGCCTGTACCACTTCATCACGCAGGAATACGTGAGCCGGGCGGAGGCTTTTGAGATCAGCCCCAACGTGGAAGAGCTCAAAATGATGCTCAAGGGGATCGATGTGAAGGGCCCCGGGATTCTATAAGAGCTTCCACATTCTTCACGATACAACGGCTTTTCATCTTTCGGCAGGCTGGCCAGGACATCATCCATTTCAAAATTGCGGCATCGCAATTGTCGAGATCACAACTTTCGAGATCAGAAATCAGTCATCGTCAGAGAGACGCAAAGCATGTCTAAACTCTTTACGACCGTTCTCACCCCACTGTTTCCTCTTCTGCTGATATTAGGTGTTTTCCTGAATCCACAGAGTGCATCCGTGGCTCAGGAAAAAAAACCGCACCCGCAGGAGCAACTCGATACGACAATTGCCGAGATGATTCGCCTGTTACAGGAAAAGGAGCATAAAAAACTGATTCTGGAATTTTCGATTCCTGAGGAACTTGAGGTTCTCAAGCAGACGAATAACGTCGATGCCCTCTTTGATGCTTTTGCAAAAAATGGTGCCCCAAAACTTCTTAATGCTTTGAAAAAGGCCGCTGAACTCAAGCCCGTCATGAGTGAAGATGGCCTAGTCGCAGAGTTCATTTTTCCTGAAGAGATTAACGGGAATAAGAAAATGTTCTTCAAAAAAATCGACAAAAAGTGGTATCTGCAAAACCGCACAAGTTAACCAACTGCCTCTCGCCCAAACAACCTCTTTAACGTCATTTTATTGAGCTATAAAGCTTATCTTTAACACTGGATCGCTCCTGTGACCGTGACCCTTGAGACTGATCCACGCTTTGCCTTTGGTGCCAACTGGTGGAGATTTCTCTCTCGCCTGACCGAACCGCAAATCGCCACTGCTGAACAATCGATTCAAAAGCTGTTCCATCGCGAACGGCTGGATGGCCTGACGTTTCTCGATGTTGGCTCGGGGAGCGGGCTGTTCAGCCTGGCAGCAACTCGCTTAGGGGCCATTGTCACATCGATCGACTTTGATCCTCAGAGTGTGGCCTGTGCCGAGGAACTGAGACGCCGATATGGTTCGGGCAACGGGTGGACGATTCAGCAGGGCTCGGCTCGCGATCAAACGATGATGGCCAGCCTGGGGCAGTTCGACATCGTATACTCCTGGGGTGTACTCCATCACACAGGAGATATGTGGTCAGCCATTGCGATCACGGCACAGGCCACGAGGCCCGGTGGTCACTTCTGCCTGTCTATCTACAACGATCAAGGCGCTGCCAGTGACCGCTGGAAGATTGTTAAACAGCTCTATGTGGCTTCACCTTCGTTCATCAGGCTGTTGATCGTCCTCGCAGTAGTCGTGGCCTACGAATGCTATGCCATTCCCGTGAACCTCTTCCGCAGCCTGATGCTGGTGATCCGCCTCAAGAACCCGCTCCCCATCTGGCAAGCCTGGTTCCAATCGCGGTTCGGCCAGAAAGAGCGCGGGATGTACTACTGGACCGACATGGTCGATTGGGTGGGCGGCTGGCCTTTCGAAGTAGCCAAACCCGAAGAAATCTTCCGGTTTTTGCGAGATCGAGGCTTCACGCTGTTTGAGATGAGGACTGTTGGCGGCCGACTGGGCTGCAATGAGTTTGTCTTCCGCCGCAATGACTAAACCGATCGGATCGCTATCCGCTGGTCAGTTCCGAGGTCACTCCTGAAAATCCGATAGTCGGCGACGGAGTTCCTGTGGCACCAGATGTCCGGCATTGAGATCGTCAAGGTAAGCCGCTGCGTTGGCTGCCAGCTCATCGTCTTCACAGGCACTCACCAGTTTGGTGAATCCACTCTCTTCTTTGAGATAGGCATGTGCCCATGCCGATTCCAACTGCACTTCCATCTCGGGATGCTGATCAGCCAATTCAAAAAGTGCAGGGCGGTAGGACGCACTGATAAATGGAATGGCACTGGCAGCCGCCTTGCCTGCCACACTTCGGCTTTCCAACGGTGCTGCGGCATCCAGCCATTCCGAAAGTCGCTGGATTCCTTCCGGCGAATCATAAGGATGCGTCAGAATCTGATCGGCTCTTGCCAGTTGATTCAGCCAGAACAAACTGGCGATAGCCGCTGTATCCTCTGTCGATTTTGGGGAGAGCAGTTTGACGAGCTTCGGGATAATCGGATCCTGTTCTCTCGGCCACTGAATAAAGCCATCCCAAACCCAGAGATTGCAAAGCCTGGCATCGCCGCTGGCAGCCACAATCGTATCCCAGCCTTCGGATGTCCCAAAGCGGGAAAAGAGCATCAGCAGATAACCCAGCAGGTCATCATCGGAAGGGATCTTCTCAGAGATTTTTTCAAAAATATCGAGCAGGTGGGGCATTGCATGCCGGGCGAGATACATGAAAGCCTGAGTCGTCTCGATCCGCTCGAAAGCGACCAGAAGAGCCCGCACATCACCAAATTCAATCAATTGATCTTTCAGCCATTGTGCCTGCCGCTCCAGCAATGAGACCACTAAGGCTGCATCTGCAATCGTGGTGATTGCCGCTTCCGCAATTTCGGCTGCCGGGAATTCACCGCCATCATCCAGCCATTCATTGCAAAGTGCCTGCCACGTTGGCCTAGACATCATTCCACCCCCGCATCTCTTCCACCCTTCGGGTAATTGTTGAGCCCGTCCGGCTGAATTCTTACTTGAAAACCTGAACAGGACAATCGCGGTTGTGGAGGATACTTGGCATAAGCGAGATCTTGCTGATGGCGAGTGCAGAGCCAGAAGACAGATTGTCTCCCGGAAACGATCTTTCGAACATGTTCACAGTCGTGACATAAACTCTTCAAAATTCAGCAGTCTCCCACTCAGGGCTGGCGAACCCATCGATTTTGAACCGTAATTGGAACCGAACGCCGCATCACGATCTACCGACGGCACAAATTTCCTGCCGAAAAATGACAAACCACTTCCGCCCATGGCTTTTGGCTCGAGTTGTGGCGATGTTCATAATCTTTGTGTAAGGGATGCCCAATTTCCCTGCAAAACTCATATCATTCACGCTCAATTTCATGGATCCGTCAGTCTGGGAGTATCTGTTGACCAGTCAGGAACAATCACCAGATAAAGAACGCATCGCCCTGGCAATTCAACAGCCCTGGGCCGAACTGATTCTTCAGGGGAAGAAAACGATTGAAATCCGCTCGACCATGACGAATCAGCGAGGTCGCTTCTACGTTTATGCATCCCGAAAGCCCTCTCAGCTTCCTTGCGCTCTGGTCGCAGCCGCTGAGCACCATCTTGAAATCGAACAACTCCCGAAAGGGGTGATCCTGGGGACAGTCGAATTGATGGATGCTCGATCAGCTAAGGCGTCTGATGCTCTTGCGGCCTGCGTCCCGCCAGAACTTCTCGTTAACCGGCAAGCCTGGATTCTGCAGAATCCTTTCCGGCTCCCGCAGGAACTGTCACCGCGATTTCTCCCCTATGGCATCTGGTTCTACCCTTTCCAAAGGAAGCCGGCAGCGGGGGACTCACTGCGATAGACTCCGTATCGAACTGATCATGATGTGCACTGAATGACCCCAACAAAGCAAAAAAATCTCGACAGGCTGATTCTCGAAATGAACTCTCCGACCTTCGCTGTCAATACACCCATCGCCTGGCTGAATGGCCAATATCTTCTCGAATCAGCCGCTGCGCTTCCCGTAACGGATCTGGGGGTTGTTGGTGGTCTGGCGGTTTCCGAAATGTCGCGCACCTTTGCCGGTCAGATTTTTCGATTGACTGATCACCTCGAACGACTGCGACAATCTTTGAAATTTGTCGAAATTGCGTTGCCCTGTTCTGAGAGTCAAATTTTCGAGATCTGCACGCGGGTGGTCACCCACAACTTCAAGGTCGTTAACACTCCAGAAGTCATCGATTCGAAAGAGATTCCGCAGGAATTAGGGGTCGTGATCTTCGTCACCGCCGGGCCAAATCCCACCTACACGGGACAGGAGTATGCCAGGCAACATGGCCCGAGTGTAGGTATCCACACCTTCTGCCTGAGGCGACAGGCTTACCACGCGATGTACCGGGATGGGGTCTCCCTCGTCTGCCCGCCAGTTCAAGCCTTACCTGCGGAGATTGTTCCCCGAACCATCAAATCAAGAAGCCGTATGCACTGGCGGATGGGTGAACTTGCTGCGCGAAAAATTGACCCGCACGCCTTCAGTATTCTTGCTGATGACGATGGTTCATTGACCGAAACTGCTGCTGGGAATCTGGTTGTCATTCAAAACAACTGCGCCATCTCCCCACCCGAAGGCCAGGCACTCGAAGGGATCAGCCTGAAGGCGACACTGGAGTTTTGTCAGCGCTCCGGACTTACGGTCGAACGTCGAAAAATCTGGCCTAAAGATCTCATGATGGCTCAGGAGGCATGGCTCACCAGTACTCCCTTCGGGATGGTTCCGGTCACCCGGTTTGATGGGCATACGATCGGCGCAGGACCAAAAGGCCCGTGGTACCAGAAGATTCTCCATCAATGGAGCCAAACCACTGGTTCCGACCTTGCCCTATGGCTTGGCGGTGAGAATACGGCTGGCCTAGAAAATTAAGTTGACTCCAGTTTCTGTTTCCACTTGGCGACCTGCTGGGCGACGGATGCCGTTCCCCCCGAACCTTCACTGCGGAAGCGGCGGACAGCATTCACCACACCCAACGCTTCGAACACATCCTGTTCGACCTGTGGTGCAATCGACTGAAAATCAGCCAGAGGCAACTGCGCCAGCGTGCAGGACTTCGATTCCGCGAGCCTCACGAGCTTGCCCACAGTCTCATGGCCTGTCCGCATGGGGACACCCTTCTGGATCAGATACTCCATGAGCGTCGTTGCATCCAGAAACCCTTCTTCAATGCGGGCCGAGATCGTCTCTTTTTTCAGTTCGGCGTGCTCAACAATAGCAGCAGCCAGTTCGAGACTCGCCTCAACCTGATCGAGGGCATCGAACAAGGCCACCTTGTCTTCCTGCAGATCGCGATTGTACGCCAGGGGCAGGCCCTTAATGAGCACGAGGACATGCTGCAGATCACCGACCACTCGGCCTGCTTTTCCGCGAATCAGCTCCAGTACATCGGGATTTCTCTTTTGAGGCATGATCGATGAACCGGTCGTGTAGGCATTCGGCAATTTGATGAAGCCAAACTCGGTCGTACACCACAGAATCCATTCTTCGGCCCAGTTGCTCAAATGCGTGGCGATCAAAGTGAGATCAAAAACGGTCTCGGCGACAAAGTCGCGATCGCTGGAAACATCCAAACTATTGGCAGCCGGCCGGTCGAATCCCAAGAGTTCGGCTGTTCGCTGACGGTTAATCGGCAACGTTGTACCAGCCAGAGCAGCGGCCCCCAGCGGAGATTCATTGAGGCGCACGCGAGCATCCCGCAGGCGAGTTCGATCACGCTCAAATTTCTCGCACCAGGCACACCAATACTGTGAGGCAAGCACTGGCTGAGCACGCTGCAGATGCGTGTAGCCGGGCAAAATTACCCCCTCATCTCGCTCCGCACGCCCAATAAACGCCCGCTGCAGTTCAACAAGCAATCCATCAAGCCGATCCATCGCGTCTCGTACATAAAGTTTGAGATCGGTTGCCACCTGATCATTGCGACTTCGGCCCGTGTGCAGCTTGCGACCGGTATCTCCCAACCGTTCGATCAAAGCCGACTCGATATGCATGTGGATGTCTTCCAGTTCGATTCGAAAGGGAAATTTCCCTGCGAGAATCGTGGCCAGAATCTCATCGAGTGCGGCGTGAATCTGGTTCTTTTCCTGCTCGCTGATCAGGCCGACTTCCGAGAGCATCTGCGAGTGAGCCTTCGAACCGCGAACATCGACCTCTGCGAGCCGGGCGTCGAAGCTGATCGATTCGGTGAAACGTTCCACGCGAGGATCCGTCTGCCCATCAAATGCACCACCCCAAGCTTTAGCTGCCACGTTCACTTCTTTCGACTGCCAGAATGAGTATTAACAACCCGAGCCTGCTGGCGAACCTTCGGATGGGGTTCGCTGGAAATGACCGATTGGTCAAGTTGATTCACTTCTCAGGTTCATTTGCCATCTTAGCGGGTGGCAAGGCACTTTTCCCCCGGACGACCACAGCACATTCGAAGCTCATTCGCCGACTCAAAGCACTTCAATTCCTGACCCGATGTGGCAAAAAATCAACGGAAAACTGGTTCAATCAGAATTTGTGGCTCCCCAACAGCTGTAAGAATGGGTAATTTAGGTGAAATCTGTTTGACAAACTTCAGAACATCATTTCGTGAGTGGATCTCCACCAAATGTATCATAACCTTCTGTGCTGCATAACTTTGTGCACGACTACACTTCTCTGGGCACAGCTTCCAGCTCAGGAAGTTGCTCCCGAAATCGCTCCTCAACCAGTCGTGGCACCACTCACACCGGCTCCCGTGCTGGTCGCTCCTGTTCTGCCTGACGCGATCTCATCACCACCAGCGTCCATCGCAAATTTACCGGCCATTGCTCCTGAAAATCAGCCAGTAGCCCCTCTTACGAATCAGGTCGGCTCACCATCAAAAGAAATGTCCCCAACGAACATTGTCACGGTGAACTACACACCAGATGGTTCTGCCGTCCATACGTTCGGTGCAGGGACTGCTTCCGCCTGGACAGTCACCATAACTCCAGGATTCCCATCGACTTCTGGATTGTCATCCCTCCCGGGCCGATTTGCTCCGAATATGCTGATGCCCCCAGCACCGGCGGCTCAATCAACACCTGCTGGCAGCGAAAATACTCCGGCGGTTGCCGACCAGAGCTGCCTTAACTGCGATGTGCCTCATGCAGGGGCCGGCGCGCTGACGGGCGTGATTCGAGCCCATCACTACACCGAAGTGTACAATCAGATCCCTTTCAGTCGCTCGGAATACGATGCCAATCCTGCGTATCGCCATGATGCCACCATGGAACTGTTGCTGGGCCAGATCCGGCCAGTCACCTACCAGACAACCAATGTGAACGTCGCCACGGGCGGCTGGAGTCCATGGATCAATTATTACCGAGGTTTCTGGGGTTACCCTTGGGGTTATCAGCCTTTCGGTTACTATGCACCCAGATATCGGACATACGTCCGCTGGTAGACTGCAAAGTGATCGAAGGATCTCGGGATGGCTCTGGATCATCAGAAAGCAAGTACTGCTCCTCCACAAAAAAAAATATCGCCACCCTGTGTGGTGCTGGTGAGTGGTGGGCTGGATTCCGCCACAATTCTTGCCATGGCCAAAGCGCAGGGGTTTTCTCCCTTTGCGATCTCATTTGATTACGGCCAGCGGCACCGCTTTGAATTGGAAGCCGCTGAGAAAGTCTGCCAGGCGCAGGGCGTCGCCCGGCATGTCGTCATTCCCCTCGACATGCGATCGATCGGGGGCTCAGCCCTCACCGCCAATATCGATGTCCCCAAGGACCGCTCGGAAGCCGAATTGACCAGCGGCATTCCCATCACCTACGTTCCCGCCCGAAACACGGTCTTCCTCTCGATTGCCTTAGGCTGGGCCGAAGTGATCGGGGCACAGGATTTGTTTGTAGGTGTGAACGCCGTGGATTACAGCGGCTACCCCGATTGCCGACCGGAATTTGTAGCCGCTTTTGAGAAGCTGGCGAACCTCGCCACCCAAACCGGCGTCGAAGGCCAGCCCTGGAAAATCCATGCACCATTAATTCACCTCACGAAGGCTGAAATCATCCGGCAGGGAGTCGCCCTGGGTGTCGATTACTCTTTAACTCATAGCTGCTATGATCCAACTCCCACAGGACTTTCCTGCGGCCACTGTGACTCCTGTCTGATTCGCAAGAAGGGGTTCCTCGAAGCACATATTCCAGATCCCACCCGTTATGCCGACTGATCTTTCCACTCTTCCTTCTGCTAAAAAAACAGGCCACAGTTCTGCGCGCCTGCGTATTGCCGAAACCTTTCTTTCGGTGCAGGGGGAGGGTGCGCTGACGGGCGTGAGATCGTTTTTTATCCGCACGACGGGCTGCAACCTGCGCTGCTGGTTTTGCGATACTCCGTACACCTCGTGGACAGCCGAAGGAAACTGGCAGACCATTGATGAGTTGCTGGCTCAGGCCACTGCCAGTGGAGCGGAGCACGTCATTCTGACTGGAGGTGAACCACTCCTTCAGCCCGCGATTGTCGAACTTAGCCACGCGCTGAAGGCTGCCGGGCTCCATATCACTGTAGAAACAGCAGGAACGGTCGACCGTCCCGTGATGGCAGACCTGATGTCGATCAGCCCGAAGCTGGCGAATTCGAACCCCACTGCCGCACCCGATTTTCCTGTAAATCCCACTGCGGTGCGGGGAAGCCAAGGCGCGGTCGCCCGCAGACACTCTGAGCTGCGCTGGAACATCGCCACGCTCACACGTCTGACGACTGACTACCCGTATCAGCTCAAATTTGTGATCGATACTCCCGCTGATCTCGATGCACTTTCAGAGGCTCTTACTGAGTTGCCGCACGTTCCGCCGGAACATGTCTGGTTGATGCCCCAGGGGATCACACAGGAAGAACTCGCCTTGCGTGGAGCCTGGCTCAAGCCACTGGCAGAATCGCAAGGCTACAACTTCTGCCCCCGCCTCCACATCGAATGGTTCGGCCACCGCCGCGGCGTGTGATATTTCTCACTCGGTAGAAAAGTGCTCACGAAATGCGTCACGACAAACGAATGACATCATCGAAAAGCCAGAACCCCGAGCAGATAACACAATTCCAATCGTGGTGGAAAAACTCCTTGGGCTTTTCCACAGCCACCAAGGCAACGAGGGCCGCTGAGAGAGCCACAACGGTCAACCGCTTCATGATTGACTCCTCTTGCTCTGCCTAACGATCCGCATCACCGGGCGGCAAGGAAAGGCAGTGCAGTCACAACACGCGCCGCGCGCCGTTCCGGTGCATGCGCTAGTTAGGCGGACTTTTTAGTTTGTAAACACCGGATGGAATCCGCATAACCCAGTCATGGAGACTATTCCAGCGGTAAATAACGATTTCACAGTCATTGTTGGCGTAGATCCAACTGACAAAATCAAATATGTCCTGACGTTTAAATTCTGATCTCAAACTGCCGGTAACCGCAACCAACCTTTCATTCCCCCAGAGGTCGAATGTGTCGGTTAAACTGACAAGCAGATATTCTCTTTCGCACTTTGTCTTTATGCCGAGATAGAAAATGTTTTTCGCTACAAATTCCATTTCCTCTCGAGAAAACTTTTTTGTGGACTCCATGTCAGAGAAAAATGTGTCGAAGTGTGTCTTTCCTACGTCGGTCCATTCATACCAGATGTCCTGTCTATCCGAATCTAACTTCTCGATCCATCCAAGTGCCTTGAGCTTTTCGCCAATTGCCGACATCCGGCCGTAAAATGGATCCACGTTTTTACCCATGTCTTCGCCGTGGCCAATGGCCAAAAAAGAAAAGAGATTCGCAGGGTGGCCCAGATTGACTGTACTCAATCTACTTGGGTGGCAACGCCACAAGAGGTTAACGAGACTGAGATGAGTTCACCAAAAGTTTTTAATCCCTTGGCCGGGTGATCGAGGCTGAAACTCTGCTTTCTGACGGGATGTTCAAGCCAAAGAAGAGCACTGGCAAAGCTGCAATTCATGCAACAATCCGCCTCAGATCCCGAGGAACCTGCAGGGCACTTCTTCCAGCAAATAACTCTTATGCCGCTGGCACACAGGTAGCTCGATGACGAGCAACCTGTGCCACCATGCGTCTTGGACCTAGCCACCGGCGCTGACCCCAAACGCCCGCAGTACGGCATCGCAATACTCATCGACCCGCAGCTCATACTCGCAGTCCCGCACCAACTCGTCCACTACGCCTTCTCCCATTCGTCGGGCATGCGGCCACACCCCGAGCAAATCGTCCTGCTCATCGTCGAACGCGACCAGCCACGCGCCCGCATCCTGCCCGATCTTGGTGAACGCAGCCCGAATGTTGGGCGACGACTCGAATAGGTGGCTCATCCCGGAGGTCGCCGCCGTGCCGCGGAACAACGCAAAGCGGTCGCCGCACCGCAGCGAACTCCACACGCACCCGATAGCCACGCGGCCGGAGACCGGGTCGGACAGCCGGTCGTTCCCGCCGTGTTCAGCGATTCGATCGTCCGGTGCGAACAGGAACGACAGGCAAAGGTCATGGGTTTCGTACTGGCCGCGCCGGGCGACTGCCATCAGCCGCTCGGGAGCTTTGCGGACGGCCGACAACAAGCGGTCGGCATCGTCGGGCACAAGGTGCGAGGCCAGCGATTCGACCAGCCGAATGACGGCTTTCCGTGGGGCGACGATCTCGTAGCTGTAGTCAATGCCCACCGAAGCGCCCTCTGCGACCATACAGGTATTCGACCGCCAAAGTGCGGTAGAATATTGTTTCAGTTTTGCGGTGTGGCATGGACTTGTCAATTTTGATGTGTCAGTTTTTATAGGGCAGGCTCCCGCCTGCCTGTTCAAACCACATTACACTCACGACGCCCAAATCACCGTCACCCGTCACTTTACTCCAAACCATTTGGTTGAACCCCCTCACCAGCCAACCCCGCATCCTCCGCCAAAGGGATCACCTTCCAATCCTTCAGGAAGTAGCAATATCCCGAAGGATGCCAGTGCATATTCACACGGCCACCAATCAACAATCGCTGCCATAACGTCATCTGGCGGGTTCCCCACTTTGGATACCATACACGAAGCAAACGACCTTCCAGCCTCAGGCGATCAACTCCCATGTATCCCGCAATTAGCTTGCATTCATTGGTGGAGCCCGCAGGACAAATGAAAGTCCCATCGTTGAGTCGCAATCGGTATCCGAGCTGCGGATCATCGTCCAACACACCCTGCACAATTACGTTACCACCTTCGCAACCGATAACCATATCACCGCTCTCCGTGCGGGGCAGGAGAGTTCGATCCAAGCTGGCAGACCCGGTATGCACGAAATTCGCGAATTCATCGGCATGCCCCGAGCAATCCACCGTCCGATACTTCAGCCGCCAGGACTCCATCGCCAGACTGCGCTGCCAATTCAGGAACTGAACTTGAACAACGCGCAGAACCAGACAACAGCAGATCGCGACCACCAGTTTGATTACAAGCCTACGGCTGACAATGGCCGGCGGGTTTCGTCCTCGCCTCAGAGAGATGAACATGGCGAAGCCCCAGGAAATGACATGAGCCGCATAATGAATCTACATAATCGATATTTCACAAAACGCAGCTTCGAACAACAAGCACTATGCCTGACAAAGAGAGACTTCTCTGACCTTTTCAGCCAGACGTTCTGTAAACTCGCGAACCGTTGTGGGACACCAATAAGGATCGTGGCGATTACATCCCGAGGATGAGCCTTCGAAAGCACAATGCAATATCTCTTCCCTTGTTAGCCGCCCCTTCAAATGGGGTTTTTGAAGTGCAATGCAAAATATCAATGGGGTCAAATCATCAAACGGCCCCCACCACAGGAGGAACAGTGGATCGTCGGGATGCAGATAAGCGGTTTCGATCCACTTCTCCTCAAAGATCGCCTTCGACAACGCCTTGACGATCTCAATCTCCACCGGATTGTTGGGCCAAGCCGGATGTGGCGCTATACGAGCTTTCAATTGCTCGACAATTTGAACCAGCAGTCCCTCCAGCAGTGTGTCATGCGGACTCCCCGTGAGAATGCTTCGCAACAATCCACCCAGCAGAGGAATCCGATCAAAGCGGTCGCGTTCCCGCCTCGGCGGCGGCCAGGGCGTCGGATACTTCAACGGCTCCATTGCAATCGCTCCTGATCCTCGCAAGGACTCTACAGCATAACATTTTGCAAAAGCCGATATATTTATCTTCTTGAGGTGCTGTTCAAGTTGCAATTTGCATCAGCACCAACGCTCATCAAAGGTGATCATTGCATTAAATCATAGCTGTTTGAAGTGGCTATTCAGCATCGCGATCTACAAACATCAGAACTGGTGCCCTTAACCCAATCACACTATTCTGTCTCAACACATTCACAAGCTCATTTTCACTCACATCATCCTGCCGCAGCACACTCAAAGCCGACTTCAGATTCGCTTGTTGCTTTTCATCAATAAACCGGGATCCATTCTTATTCTCATTGATCTCGACGGACTTGTTGTTGGGATCAAGGCTCCGCTTCATGACCGCTGAGAGTATTTGACTCTCAACAGAAAACGCCATTACCAAACCACAGTCCCCTTCAACTTGCGGTACTCTCTCCAGATCAAGCGCCGCGCAGACCATCTTGATTTCCTCTTCACTCATCTCGCCAACAGCGTAAGCCTTGTGAAAATACAGCTTCATGACAGCATGATCGACTAAGTAGTCTGGGCTCATGGGCGAAACATCAGAACCCTTAAGAACTTTATAGGCCTCAAAGTATTTCTCTTTCTTGATTAGAATCTTCACAACGAGCGCATCATACTCAAATAGGCAAGCAGAACGATCCACTTGTGACACAATCGCCTCAGCTTCTTTCAATCGGCCATTGTGGACATGATGAGCTGCCAACAAAAGGCTGATGCGTGGGTGCGTTTTTTCATCCTGATCCAAGGTTTCCAAAAAAAGTTCCGCTTCTCTGTACCTCCCGGACTCAATCAAAGTTCTGTGAAGCATGTAATTTGTCGCAAAGCTTTTATGCCCATCGTGTCGCGAGCTTTTTAGACAGAGCTCTGCTTCCTTGAAGCGTCCACATTCACCCAGCAAGACGCCACGCAATCCTAAAAGTTGGGTGTAAGCGTTCCGGTGGACACCAGAGCCATTCACAAGCGATCGCTCGGTGACTTCAATGGCCTTAATTGGCTTCATATTCTCATTCAAAGCCGATGCAAGAGTCAGACACGACTCCTGATCATACGGATTGGCTTCTAGCACCTTTGAAGCTGAATGAGCGGCGATTGTTGCATCTCCATTCTGATAGGCAATTATTGCCAGGCTCTTGGCAACATCGACTGATTCAGGATGTGACCGTCGTAATGCTTTGACTTTCGCATATGCGGCGTTTCGATCTTTGTTGCCAAACCACATGGCTTCGCACCACATGCCGGCCAATCCGGGATGTTCCGGATAGAGACTGGATGCCATTTCAAGCGTTTCAATTGTACGAACCAGTTCTCGCTTTGCCCGAAGCAAAATCGATTTCTTTCTCAGAAATTCTGGATGACGAGGATCCTTGGTTTTCTCCAGCAATTTGGCCCCGATTTCGGTGAACTCCAGGAATTCATCAAGCGAGTAAAGTGGCATCGACACACCGTCCCATGCGTCGACGAGTGTTATTGCGTCATCGCTGCTGACCACACGATCATCGGCACTATCACATACCGCAGGCACCAAGCATAAGACCAGTAGAACAATCAAGGCTTTGCACAGTGCCGAATCTCTAAACTGAAGCGACGTTTTTTTCATTTTCGTGTGTCCACGGAACCAGAATCTAATGACAGATCGCATCGCCTCTCTGGCCATTGCCGAGTTGGAAATATGAGGCGGTTCTTCTTTGGTGATCTCGGCGGCGGCCAAGGCGTCGGAGATTTCCACGCCTCCATTGTCACCACCGCCGCTTCAACCACGAATCTCCCACCCCATCCGCTTTCCCACCGGCAAATAAGCCTCTTCGGCCACCTAACTGTACCTGAACACTAACCAACTCCCAACTCCCAACTCCCAACTCCCAACTCCCAACTCCCAACTCCCAACCCCCAACCCCCAACATTCCATCAATTTCTGAATTGTCGTATTGTCCGATTCCCGAATTCCCGATAACTTCATCAACACAGTCGATTCGGAAACTGCTCTTCCGCCGTCGGCTTTGTTCAAGGGAGGCAGCCAACATGCGGAATTCGAGTTCACTCTTCACGAGTTGTTTACTCCTTTTGCTCGCTGCTCCCTGGATACACCCGCAGATCCAGCAACTCGCAGCCTTCTGGAGCACTGCGGACGATTCTGCGAATTACCTTTTCATCCGGCCTGAGCCTGCTCCCGAGAATCCTGCCCTCTTCCAGCTCTTCGCGACTTCATCTCTCATTGCCTCCGCCTCGAATACCTATGGCCGGGAACCTGCCGAGCTGGTGCATGATCATCAGCAGGGGAAGGTTCGTTTTGAACTCTGGGGGTTTGATCCGGCGACTCAAACGACTCGTCAAGTTCGGGCCATTGTTCAATCACAGGACGTCTCTTTGTGCCTGAGCCCCCTCGAGGTACTGCCTGATGATGTTCAATACGAAGCCAGACTATTCTGGAGCAAACTGGTGGATGGGCAGATGTCTGTCCCTCTTCAGTTCGATTTTCCTTGTTTTGCGCCCCATGAGCTGCGATTCTAACGAGACTTCAGCAGCCAATTGATCGGGATAGCCCGTGGCCTCCCGATTGTGCCGGGAAAATGGTAAGTTCTTTGTCTGGGTTCTTCGTACTTGATGCCGCAAGACATCTCGCCTCGACAACGACTTTCCAGACCGGGCCAGATTCGCATGACGATTGAATTTTTGTGCGTCCACTGCCAAGCGCACATCCGCGTCCCTGATCGCGCCGGAGGGCGTGGTGGTGAATGCCCGCGTTGCCGCAAGAAGATCAAAGTTCCAAAAAAGTCGACGCTCCCGGCTGCTCCACCAGAAGCAGCACCTGCTCCAGTTGCCGCGGCAGGCCCTGCCACAAAATCCTCAGCTGCGACCAGAACGAGTTCGTCAGCCATACCTGCCGCTGCAAAAGTCGCGTCCATCCCCAAGCCCAACGAGCACGACGAACTCGAAGTCGAATTCTCATCAGTCGATGAAGCGACTGGACAAGAAGTTTCTCCCGCCGCTTCCAGGCATGCGGCACCATCCAGCGCGAGCAGCGCTGTCTCACCAGTCGAGGTCACACAGACAACTTCCAAGAAACCGAGAACAGTCAAAGTTCGTCGTCGTGGCGACAGCACTGGTCTGCTCATGGGGGTTGTGGCCGTCATTCTGGTGACCTGCCTGGGTGGAGCGGGCTATTGGTGGTCGACTCAAAAATCGATCTTGAAAGAACAGGTCAAAGCCTACGCACATGCGCCCGAATCTATCCCGAAGGTCTCTGTTCGGTCGACGTCACTCATGGTGGATGAAGCGACTCGCGAGAAGGTGTTCAGCGCTCTGGAGCGAAACCAGCTCCCGCTGTTGAGTTCCGTCATGGAAATCTACATCTCCGCCAAAGGGGATGAACTGAACATTGCCGTCAATCGAGGTAAGCAGACTCAATTTGTCGCTGTCGAAATTCCTACAGAATCTCCCATTCGAGAATACTTTCAGAAGAATTTTGAGACGCTCGCCAAGCCTCAACTGGACCTGCTGAAAACTTCCGGCAGCGAATTCGTCGAAGCGTATGGCCGTCAGCTATCGGGCAAGGGAACACCCGGCGAAATTCCCCGCTTTCGAGATTCTTTCGCTTTGCCACAACTTGTGGGGCCACTGGGGTTCCATCTTGTGGCAAAGACTGGCGATGGCAACTCGTATCGCTGTGTGGCCGAAGATGGCCCGCTCCTCTGGTTCCTGCTCCCTCCTGGTGTGAAAAACTTTAGTATCGAAGGCCGCCCGATTGGCAATCAGACGCTCTTGCCCGTTCAACTCGAGGTAACTGTGACCTCTGATCCTCTTCCTGATTCCAAGGCAGAGCCCGTCAATCCTCCAGATGCAGCGCAACCTGCTCCGGGGAACATGGAGATGAAGGACGACGAAAAGGGAATGAAAGATCCCCAGGAGATGCCTGACAAAAAAGGGATGGACATGGAGATGAAGCCCGATCCAGCGATGAAGTCCGATGCGGACATGAAGCCGGATCCCAAGACTTCTGAGGACAAATGAACTTTCGTTGGCGACGAGAATCTCGGGGCTTCTCCTCTCGCTCTTGAACTCGCCTCGGGATAAACTCTGCCTGCAAACTCAACCTATTCACCGCAAGTTGTCATATTCAGAGATCCAGTTCCTGATTTATGAACTTGCGGAAGACACGGATCCTGAGCAGGTCAATCCCACGTCATGATTCCTTTGTATGATTCGATCTCAGCTCGTCGTCTGAGTGTGACCAATTACGGAATCATTGCAGCCTGTGCTGCCGTGTTTCTCATTCAGTTTTTTGCAGCAGGTCGCGATCAGCAGATTATTGAAGATTTCGGTCTCATGCCCATTCGTGTGACGTCGGGGAATCAGGCTTATATCGCCCGGATGACTCCCCTGACTGCGAATTCCACTGATGCGATCGGTTCCATTCCCAAGCCCGATCTCGCGCCGATTGTGTTGACGATCGAACCATCGCCGATTTCTCCACTGGCAACTCTCGTGACGAGCCTGTTTCTGCATGCCGGCTGGCTGCAACTACTCATCAATCTGTGGTTTCTGGCGATTTTTGGAGATAACGTCGAAGACCGCTTCGGGCATGTTGGTTATCTCTGCTTCTACCTGTTATGCGGTGTTTTTTCGGGCTTGCTGGTCTTATTCATGGGAAGTGAGTCGGTCAAGCTTACGATTGGTGCTTCGGGTGCTGTTGCCGGCGTGATTGGCGCTTACATGGTCATTTTCCCGAGTGCCCAGATAGTGACACTGACGCCGTTTGGCCAAATGTTTCGCCGCATACAGGTACCAGCGATCTATCTCGTGATTGTCTGGATCATTCTGCAATGGGCTCTCTCTCGAATTGGCCATTTCCCGCTGATTGAAATGACATGGTGGACTCACCTGGGTGGTCTCGTGAGTGGGGTCATTCTCGCTGCGATTCTGCGTGCGTTTGGCTGGCTGCAAGCTGGCGAACTCCACGATCCAATCGCTGAGCGCGGTTACTATTGAAGCTGTAGAACATGGCCCATCCGCTCCCTCTCATTCTGGCCAGCACATCGAAGTACCGGCGAGAACTCCTCGAACGCCTGCAGATTCCCTTCACTTGCCAGTCGCCGGGTGTTGATGAATCTCGTTGGAAAGAGCAGCGTCTTGAGGCCTCTCGTCTGGCTCAGGAACTGGCGACTGCAAAATCACAGGCGGTGTGGCAGAAACATCCCGATTCGATCGTCATTGGCAGTGATCAAGTCGCAGAAATCTCGGGTGAGATCCTTGATAAGCCGGGGGACTTTGACCGTGCTGCTCAACAACTCCAAAGGCTGGCTGGCCAGACTCATTCCCTATGGACCGCAGTGGCGATTTCTTCCCCTCAGGGTTGTGAACTGTTCCTTGACCAGACAATCCTCACCATGAGGTCACTCACGCAGGATGAGATTCACCGGTATCTCGTTGCAGATAAACCTTTCGATTGTGCTGGCAGCTACAAACTGGAATCGCTGGGAATCAGCCTGTTCGAAAAAATCATCTCTGCCGACCAGACAGCCATTATCGGTTTGCCACTCATGGCTACGGCGCATCACCTGCGCCGACGGGGTTATCAAATCCCCTGACATCAAGATGATTGGCCTCGAAATGGTTCCTTGCGACTAACCAACAATTTCGGCCGTGAGCTTGTCGAACTCTTCGACTTTTGCCGCCAGGACATCAATACTGCGTGACCAGAACTCGGGCTGCGTAAGATCGAATCCGAACGAGACCTTGACGGCGTCTTCCGCGTCCATGCTTCCCGTACACTCCAGGAACTTCACAAAGTCCGCAGCGAACGCTGATCCCCGGCTTTTCCCTTCCGAAAAGAGCCCCAGCGAGAGCAGATATCCGAAAGTGTAGGGGAAGTTGTAAAATGGAATCCCCGTGAAATAGAAGTGCAGCTTCGAGGCCCAGAAACGAGGATTCCAGCCATCTTCTGCCAGGGCATCCAGGTAAGCCTCCTTCTGAGCAGCGACCATTAACTGGCTCAAATCATCGGCGGCAAGTTCGCCATTCCGCCGGGCTTTGTGGAAGTTGTCTTCAAAGATAAACCTCGCGTGAATGTTCATCAGAAATGCCACACCATCAGCCAGAGCGGCATCGAGCTGGCACAACCTGTCGTACGGATGTTGAGCCTGCTGCATACGGGTATCTGCAAGGACAGCTTCAGCAAACGTACTGGCTGTTTCGGCAAGATTCATCGGGTAATCAGCGAGCAGATAGGGGACATCTTTCAGCACATACGAGTGATAAGCATGCCCCAGTTCATGGGCCAGAGTTGACATACTGTCGGCGGTCTCCGTGTATGTCATAAACATGCGGGATTGCCCCGCCGCCCGATATCCCGTGCAGAAAGCACCTTGCCTCTTACCAGCTCGATTGACAGCTTCCGACCAGCCATCCCTGAGTGCCATTCGCGCAAAATCCTGCATGTGCGGACTGAATGAGCCAAAGGCACTCACGATCTGCTCACAGGCTGATTGATAAGGCAATTTTTCCGGCATTTGACCGGGCTTGCGAGGCAATGGAGCCGTCAAGTCGTACCAGGCGAGCTTTTCCAAACCCATGAGACGGGCTTTGGCTTGCAGATACTTAAGAAGTACTGCTTTCTTCTGAGTAATCACGTTCCACATCTGATTCAACGTGGCCCGGCTCATGCGATTCCACATCAGCGGCGAAACCAGATGGTCTTCAACACCTAACTGGTCATAGATCGTCAAGCGTGTTCCCGCGATATGATTGATCGCCTCGGCGCAGAGATTCTCGATCGATTTCCACGCCACGTCGGCAGCAAAGTAATTTGACTGACGCTCAGCACGATCAGGACTGTCGAACTGAACCTGGCTGCATGATTTTTCGACCAGCCGACCCTTTTCGAGCAACTGAATCTTCAGTGCTCCCGAAATGCGATCGTACAGACGACCCCAGGCATGGAGCCCATCGACGGCCAGCTGATTGGCGAGATTTTCTTGAGCTTCGGGCAACCGCATGCGGGCAGCCCGCTGACGCAACTTCCACGCGTAGGTCCGCTCAAAAAGCCAGGGCTCCCTGGCCACAAAAGCCACCAGATCTTCCTCACTGAGCGTTCGAAAAGCCGCTTCAATCAACGCTCCCACCTGCTCACGCAAGGGGGCCAGCGATGAGAGTTCCGCTTCGATTCTTTGAAATTGGGCATTGGTCGCATCGCTCGCACAGTAGCATTCGACGTGAGATCTGAGATCCGAAATGGTGGTTTCCATGTCTTCAAACTGCGCCAGCAGTTGGCGCCACACCTGGGCAGCATCGGGACCGATCTCTGGTGCGGCTGTCAGTTGTGCCACAAGGCCTTCGAGACCTTTCTTGGCACTGACGAGTTTCTGCTGAAATTCAGCCGTTCCTAAAGCTGGCAGCAGAGAATCCAGATCCCAGACTTCACTGTAAACCACTGTCTCTGAACCCGACATTATGGATGTATCCCATGGTGGTGATGGCTGCTCATCGTCGGCTTTGATCGAACGCGTGGATCGCAGCCGTTCCTGTTTAACATATTGTGGACAGAAACAGATTGAGCTGCCAGTGATACCAATCAGAACTCGAGCAGACCTTCCCATTATGGAAGATCTGCAGAAGTCGTCCGGCACAGCTTTCAACGGCTGGTGAGTGGCACGGGCCCCCGGAATCAGACTACTCTTCGTCTCAGCGACTACACGAATTCGCTGATTCTCTCCGAGTTCCACTGTTTTCCACCGGATCTAAAGTTTTCCATACGATGCCAACTGAAACATTGACTGACTCACCGCTCGACAAAAAAAGTTCTCGCTCAGCACTCGTCCTCGTCTTTTTGACGGTCTTCATCGATCTCCTCGGCTTCGGGATCGTGCTGCCACTTTTGCCCCGATATGCCGAACACTTTCAAGCGACAGGCCTGCAGCTTTCAATGCTCTCGGCGAGCTTTTCTGCGATGCAGTTTCTC
Source organism: Planctopirus limnophila DSM 3776 (assembly GCF_000092105.1). NCBI lineage: Bacteria > Pseudomonadati > Planctomycetota > Planctomycetia > Planctomycetales > Planctomycetaceae > Planctopirus > Planctopirus limnophila. Next base: position 2,541,665 of record NC_014148.1, read on the forward strand.
TTTTCGCCTCTCTGGGGCCGGCTGTCTGACCGAATCGGCCGTAGACCCGTGTTGATCTTTGGCCTCGCCAGCACGGCCTTTTTCTATCTGTTGTTTGGTCTCGTCACTCAATGGGGTGTGCATGGGACGATTCTTGGTCTTTCACCACTGATGTGGCTCTTTATCACCCGCAGCGGTGCCGGGATCTCGGGCGCGACGATTTCAACGGCCCAAGCGTACATTGCCGACTGCACTGGCAAAGCCGAGCGTGGCAAAGGGATGGCCCTGATTGGTGCTGCCTTTGGGATGGGGTTTACGTTTGGGCCACTTCTCGGTGCGATGTTTGTGAGCAGTGATCCGCAAAGTACGCCAACTCCGCTACCGGCATTTGCTGCAGCATCGCTGTCATTCATGGCATTTCTGGCAGCGCTGTTTCTGCTCCCGGAATCACTACCAGCGGCTGACCGTATCAATCATCTCGAAACGACCGAAATCAGCCCACTCTCCCAACGATTAACAGCAGTTCTGGCCCAGCCTGTCATTTTGATTTTACTTCTGACGAGTTTCATCGCGACCTTTGCGTTCTCCATCTTTGAGACCACACTTTCGTTACTTACGAAGCAACTGGGGTATTCCGACCGGGGTAACTTTTTTGTCTTCGCAATTGTGGGGATCACCCTCACGCTGGCTCAGGGACTTCTCGTGAGAAGGCTGTTACCGCGTGTGGGCGAGGTTCGGATGGCGGTTGCTGGAATTGTTCTCATGGGCCTGGGCCTCGCTGGAGTCGCTTTAAGTGGCCTGATCAGTCAACAGACACTGCTCTGGATTGCCATGCCGGTCGCCGTGATTGGGTTTGCTGCGACAACACCTTCACTCCAATCGCTGCTTTCACTTTCCGCCTCAAAAACAGAGCAGGGTGGAACCTTGGGCTTGGGTCAAAGTGCCTCTGCCCTCGCTCGCATTTGCGGGCCCTTTCTTGGCTTTCCTCTTATTGAAATGAATATCTCTTCGCCTTACTTTGCTTCGACGTTGCTCCTCACCTTGAGCCTGTTCATCTTCCTGCTGATCGCCTCGCGCTTACCTGACAGTACAGGCGAACGCGGTGCTCATGCCGGTCATTGAACCGATTTCATCATTTGGCATCGCATACGATGTTTGATGTGATGAGATAAAGCCGCAGGAAAAATTCAGCCCTCATCCCAGCCTTCTCCCAGGAAGACGCGGGAGAAGGAGCCAGAGGAACTGCAATCCCGGGAACATTGTCTGAAGCACTGCACAAAAAAGAAGGCTCGACCAACGATGGGCCTAGCCTTCCTCATTCAGACTTTTCTTCTAGCAATTACTGTTTGATCGATTCCAGATAGGCCATCAGCGAAGCCAGGTCTTTCACCGTCAGCTTACTCACCAGATCGACTGGCATCATCGAGAGTTCCAACCGAGTTCGCTCATCGATATCTGCTTTTTGAACGACAGTCGGCACCCCGGTGATGCTGCGGAGTTCGAGATCATCGCCACCTTCTCTCGTGACAAAACCACTCAAGGTTCGACCATCTGTCAGCAGGAATGACTGCGTCTCAAACCCTTGAGCAATCTTCTTACTGGGCAGAATGATCGATTCCGTAAGCTCCGCCCGGTTGTAACGTGCTGTGATTCCCGCGAGGAGCGGGCCCTTGATCGTCTCCTTACTCGAAACCGAATGGCAGGCCACACATCCCTGTCGTTTGAAAAGCCGGGCTCCCAGCTTGGCATCGCCTTTATGCTTTTCTAAACCGGCAACCACATCTTCCATCGAAAGTGTGCCCACAAGGGGCTCATTAGGATCGACAGGCCGATCCAACTCCATCTTCTCAGAGGCGAATCGTGCGGCTGCAGCAATGGCGCCATTCTCATTGGTCGTGAATTGCCGCACCTGAATCGCCTGAGACTCTGCCTGTGTTCGAGCCACAGCTTTTAACAGTTGAACAGTGTACTGCGGAGACGCATACGCCCGCTGAAAAGTCGCCAGGATCTGATCACGCACAGCGGCTGGTGTTCGCGAAGCTTCGACCAGCGAAAGAAGCACCGACCAGGCCACTTCCTGTTCACCAGCCTGAGCATCAAACGCTCTTTCGGTCAGCAGAGGGACAATCTCGGCATGCCGGGCATCCTGCAGATACTCTGTCCACAAACTTACCTGATCGTTGGGCAGCTCATCACTGGGAACGGTTCTACCAAAGGTTGCCAGCAAGCCCTTGGCAGCCTGTGGATCAGGAAGTCGGGTCATCAGGCCACGAATCGCTGCTGATCGCGTTGCCCAGTCATTTGACTCTGAAAGTGCAGCCGTCGAAAGCAGATCCAACGTAGGACTTGTTCGATCATCGGTCGATGCCAACAGTAGAATGGCCTGCGAATAAAAGTTGCGATCAGACTGAGCCAGTTTCAGCAGAGCTGGCACAATCCTGGGCGAAGGGACTCGATGCCGCCTTAACTCTTTCACCAGATGCTTCAGCGTATCTCCAGAATCGGCTTCCAGAGCTGCCTCAAGTGCCGTGCGAATCTGATCACTTTGTGACCATGTGACTGGTTTAAAGTAAGGCCCCGTAGTATCGGGACGAGTTCCCCACCATTTTTTATCCCATGGTGCTTCCTGGAAGTGCAGCCGACAGAGAGCTGTCCGCACGAGCTGCTGCTGTTGTTCCGTTCCACTCGAAACGAGTTCCAGAAGCCGATTGACAATCCGTGGATCGTGCAACCTTTTGGCCACGTCGATCACACCGGCAAACACCTGGGGATCATTGGTTCCGAGAGCATTGACGATCACCTCAATCGGTCGCAGTGAGACCAGAACTTCCTTCGCGACATGCGCCACAACAGCATCATCGTTCGCCAGGACGGGAATAAGCTGAGGAGCGGCTGCTGTCCATTGTTGCCGGCCAATCGCCGTCAGTGCCGCCCTGACCACTCGAGGATTATTCGACGACAAACCAGCCACCACGAATCCCTGGTTAGCCTTGGGAGAATCCCCCAAAGCCAGCAAGACAGCTTCTTGACAATCCTCTTTTGCATAAATCTCTTCGAGAGCTTTGACGGCCTCAATCGTGTCGATCTGACCAAGTGTAAAAACTGCCGCCAGTCGGCCAGTTCTAGGCACGCTGCCAACTTGTAATGCCAGGTTTTTCAGTGCAGTAACTTGCTGTGAAGCCTCGGGACGCCGGAGCAATTCACGCTGAGCGGCCAGACGAGTCACCCCTTGTTCATGGCCTACAAGTGTGACCAGTTCTTTCATCGAGAGTTTACTGAAGTCGAGTGATTGCTCACTTCGCTGTGTGCCTCGCGGAGTCAGCAGCAGCACATAGCCCACATCGGGTTTATCGAAGTCAAAGCCACCATTTTTCCAGCTGGCAATGTAGATCTTTCCGGAAGCATCAATCTCCATATCTGTCGGGCGAGGAACGTGCACAAATGGCTCTTGTTCCACTTTGAAAGTGGAGCCTGCCGGTGTCAATGGATGCCGGAAAATGATGCTGCGGCCCCAATCGCACGTATAGAAACTGCGTCCCAGCGGGGAGGGGAGAGCGGGATCATCAATGTAAACCGATCCGCAGGGCGAACCACCACCGAAATCGGCCAGACAATCGATGCGGTCTTCGGGAAAGTTGATGAACTGTGAGGGATAACCGTAGTTTCCAAACGGCACGACGTGCGAAAGTCTGACATTCCAGCCGCCGCCATCATTCGTATTGTCTCGGGTGAGCAGATTCATCTCGGGGTCGATGGCCACGTCGTAAATATTCCGCTGACCACGGGAGACAATCTCCAGATCAGTGCCGTCGGGCTTAACCCTGACCACACCGCCACCATGCAGTTGCAAGGTTTTGCCATCCTTGGTTTTCGCTTCATAGAAGCCGTAATCACCCACGGCAATGTAAAGGTAGCCATCAATTCCCATCTGCATGCCATTGGTGGTATGGTCTGCACCACGGAACTTCAGGTCGAAACCAATCCCGTCAACCAGCACCTCACTCTTTTCAGACTTTCCATCACCATCGCGATCATGGAAGGCCGTCACAAAGGGAGGATGCTGGACGTACAACGTGCCATCATCCCACACGAGGCCACGCGGGCTGTCGAGTTCACAGAAGGTGATGAATTCATCGGCCTTTCCATCGCCATTCGTATCTCGGCAGCGAACAATTTTTCCCTTTTGAGGCTTGGCACCCAACGAGCCATTTAAATCCACACCGACAAACACCAATCCGTCTGGTGATGTCGTCAAACAGGTGGGATAGGAAATCTCTGGGGGTGCAGCAAAGATCGTCGCTTCAAACGATGGTGGTACTTTGACCCCACTGAGCAGAGGATCTCCCGACACGGCTTTGGGTTTAAGATCAATCACCGCATCGACCGTCTGCTCAATCATTTTTCCCGAGTGAACTTCGAATTCCCAGAAGCTCCCCCATCCCCCATGAGTGCTGCCCAGATAGACCAGTCGCACATGCCTGACCTGATCTTCAGTCACTTGGTAGCTGGCATCACTGCCGAGAACAGCCTTTTGGCTCTGATCAATCAGAGGTGCCCACACCTTCCCATCGACCGAAGTCTCGACTCGAAACTTGTAGCCCCCTTCGGGACTTTCCCAGACAATACGGATACCTGCAATCGATTTTGGCTCTCCCAGATCGACTTGCCACGTGTAATCAGACCCGCCATTCGGAGCACACCAGCGTGTCTCTTCATCACCGTCGACAGCAAACTTCGGATCACGTTCTGCCTGCGAACCAGAGGCTGTGGCAGTCTTCCCCAAGGCCAGATTCTCTGGCACTTTGATCACTCGGGGCGAGGCTTGCGAGATCAGGTAATCATCATTCAGCTTATCGGCTGACCACAGGAGTCCCCGAGTCACATAATTGAGAAACACGGGATCCTGCATTTCTTCGGCATAGTGTCCCACCGTTGTGCCAAAGACACGAGTTTTCTTGTCGCCATATTCATTGACCCAGATGACACATTCGTCTTTTTTGGCAGAGCTTTTGCCGTAGGCCAATGGAGTTGTGGTCTCACCTATTTTGGCGATGTTGTACAGTTCACCCTTGGGAGTCATCCACTTGTTACCAAACCCCTTCATGATGGGATGTTCTGGTACGGCATTGACGACCTCAAAGGCATAGTGAGCGCCATGCCCGTGAGATGTCACTCCCAGAAACTTGAACCACTCATCGGTTTTATCGCGGTAGCAGTGCATGGCACAGTGAATCACCACCGCCGGCAGACCGGCCTTATGCGGTGCCAGAATCTTCTGTGTCCAACTCGCATCAGGGATGTCGGCAAAGCACTCGTTATGAACGACGACGTCAAAGCCCTTAGCCCAGTCGGGATTTTCATAAAGCGGAATCTTGGCATTGGTGCTGCTGCCCCCCTGATGGACAATCTCCCATTGCACATTCGCGCGGGCCGAGATGCCTTCGGTCAGAATCTTTTTCTGGCGCTGGTAGTCGTGGCAGCAACCCCCTGTGACCAACAAAGCCTTGAGAGTTTTGGCAGCTTTGGGTGCGGTCGTCGGGGGGATTTCCTCGGCTAAGGCGCATCCCCTGGATGTCTGATATTGATTGGCATCAAGGGCCATCGCCACAATCAGAATGGAAAGCGCCCAGCAGAAAGTTTTTCTCATCACGTTGTTCATCAAGCCAGATACCCCTCAAAAGATCAATACCACGTCATACTGCAAGTGCCGATGCTCAAGCAGATTTGCAGGATGCAAATTCTCGCTGGAAGCAGTCCCAGTGATCATCAGAAGAGAGTCCTGCATCGAAGCCTTTAAGATAGTGTTTTCTTCACTCAGAGGCGAGAGTCTTCTTGAAGTCACATCCAACCGATACAGCGTGCCTGAGGCTCAGGGGGCTGATCAAACGAAGCTCACATCACCTCCGGGGTGTTCATTGCTTTTGTTTTGTACCCGAAGTCAAGCCCGCGAAAGCTGTGGATTTGTCACTGATTGCACGATACTTTTCTGAAAACACTGACTTGAATTGAACGTTCTGAATGCTTCTGGATCACTGTGATTGAATCTGAAGGTTGTGTTATTGTCAGCGAGTTGTGGTTAAACTTCTTTAACAACAACTGACAGAAGAAATTATCCAGATTTTGACCTGTCTGTTACTCCTGTCCACGTTTAGCATCCCGTCGATCATCTCCAATCGATTATCCAGACATGAGGCCGATATGAGCCTGGCAAACTATATTGAACGCGACATTGAATCGAGAATCCGCAATCACCGAGAATTGCCCTGCGCTATGACATTGCAGTGCCTGGCAACGCATTACAACGTCAGTTTGACACCCGTACGAGAAGCGACGGAGTCATTGTTGCAGCGCGGGTTGCTTGTCAAAATGGGAAACCGCCGATTGGCAGTCAGCAGTCACCTGGCCGATGTGCCACTGGATTCCGAAGATCATCTCGCACCGCCCCCACCCATTGACTGGGATCAGGTTATCACGCGCCATATTCTCCTGCTGAGTTTGCGTGGCGATGCGATTTTCATGCGTGAAGAAGCTTTAGCCGAGCGACTCGAAATTGGCCGAACATTACTCAGGCAAGTCTTCAGCCGCCTTGCGGGTGCTGGCATTATTGATCATGTCCCCCGCCGGGGATGGCGGGTTCGACCTCTGAACGAAGCCGACCTGGCTGCCTATCTGGATGTCCGCGTCACTCTGGAAAAACGGGCTCTTGAACTCGCCATTCCGCGACTGGTGAAGGCCGATCTGGAGACAATGCTGGCTGGCAACTTGCCACTGGATGGATCTTCAACGCCCCGGCTCGACAATCAATTGCACCAGTATTTTATCGAGAAAAGTGAGAATCGCTACATCCGGGATTTCTTCGCCAGACACGGCGGATACTACCGGGCACTTTTCGATTACGCCGCTCTGGGAGCTGACGTGATTGCAGAAATGGCGACTCAGCACAGACAGATTCTTTCGGATCTGATCAAGGGTGAAAACGAACGGGCAATTTCAGGGCTGGCCGAGCATATCCGCAGTCAGCAGCCAGCGGTGAAGCAAGTCATTAGCCATCTGGAATCCCAGGCGCTGAAAATGGAGAAAACGCAAGGTTTCTCACCGATTTCATCATTCAGGGAACAACCTGGAAATCAACGTACGGAAGTTGCCGAGGCGGAAGCTGATTCCGTCTTAGAGACGAGCAGCCAGAGATCTCCGGACTATCAACAGACATACACCGAATAGGAGCATGGTGATGGCCCATGATTCTGGCAGGATCATCACAAGTTAGGTGGCTCTGGAATGACTTGCCCATCTCTGGGCCGAAATAAAGTTTTCGAGCTTCAATGTTCCAAGGACGAGGCTGGAGACACTCTTTTCACGAGCGACAAACTCGACAGCCAATTGAGGATCAAGCTGCCCGGAAGCCAGCCCTTTTTTGACGAGCACGATGAGCCCGGCCTCATGAGCCTCTCGCATGACATCCAGATGACTGACATTCTGCTGATGGAATTCCACCATCAGTGCATCAGCCCAACCAAGTGCCAACTTCGCTCCGGCAGGAGTCTTGCCCGAGAGTCCGATACGCAGGACATCACCTTGCTCTCGAAATCTGCACAGCGTTTCAACCACGGGCGTTTGAGTCAAAAGCTCTTCATCGTTGCCGGGTGAGTGAATCAGCACCAGATCAAGAGCATCCGTCTGGAGACGACGAAGACTTTGTTCGATCGACCGCTCAACCGCTTGCTGCGAAAAGTCATAGTTTGAAATACCAGCAGCAAAAGATTCGCCAACTTTTGTCGAGAGGAGAAATTCCTTCCGGCGATGAGCCAGATGCCTGCCGATGCGCTCTTCACTCAGCCCGTAGGCAGGTGCCGTATCGATGGCCTGGCAACCATGATCCAGCAGTTCATTCAACAATCGGCTAGCCGCTGCGTCGTCGGGGAGATCATATCCTTGCGGATACTTCGCTCCTTCATTGCGTCCGAGCTTAAACGCACCAAAGCTGATTAATGGCCACGACAATGGCTGATCAGGCAACATGACGCACCGGCGACGATACGGGATAATCCAGCCAATCAGACTGCGACTCCCAGATGGGTTTCGCCACTAAAGGTCGCTGCCAGTCTGCCAGAGAAGAGGGGTCAAAGCGATGCTCGGGCTCGTGAGATTGAATCGCCTGCGACAACTCTTCAGCCAGGACAGGAGCTAGCACCAGTTTGGTTGGCCAGCCTGTGGTCACATTCCCTGCAAAGAGCAACTGAATATTCTCAGGACGTGCACCGCCAGAAACTGCCCCTTCAGCACGATCAACACGATACGTGGACCACTGCGTGTTTTTGAGCGAAACACCGGGGAGAACATCTGTGATTTCCGAGATTGCGTGAGCCACCAGATCGACGGGCTCCATACCCACACCATCTTCGGCCACCTGCCCACCAATCTGCCAGACACACTCCCCCTGAGAAGTAAGGTCAGAGGTGATTGTCACCCGGGTTTTCGCGCCATCCACACAATGTCCATTAAGTTCCGGTAAGTCGCCGCGTGCCAGCACCATGTGCAAGGGGCGCCTCTGCATTGCCGAAGTTGACAATCCGGCACGTGCCCGAAGTTCGGCATTGCCAGCACCGGCAGTCAGCACCACATGCCCGGGCCTCAAACGCAATTCTTTTCCCGATTGCGGATCAACCACGCGGATGGCTTTAATCTCTCCGGGAGAATCAAGTTCAAATTCTAAATGATCAGTATCGCACTTCAGGATTCGATCCCGGTACTGATGGAAGAGATCCTGAATCATCGAACAGGGAGAAATCACCTGCTCACCCAGACGAGCCACACCACCAGGTACCTGCGCCAGGCAATCCGGCCTCTCATTAGCTGCGAGTTTTTCGGGAGTCACAGCCAGACCCACTCGGGCTCCGAGCATACCGACTCTCGATGAAAGGCTCTGCGTATGCCACAGGTAACAAAATTCGCTGCGAATGGTCGTGTTTTTCAGCGAAGGTAAGCCGGGAGCCCCTTGAAGAGCTTTTCGCCAGATACCGGGCATCTCACGAATCTGACTCGCTGATCGAGTCAAAATGCCCTGCAAAGTGTACTTCAGACCGCCATGCAGAATTCCCTGAGAGGCAATCGTCTGACCCGACCCCAGTTCATGGGCTTCAAAAAGGACCACGTGCTGCCCTCTTCGCGAGAGCACATCCAGCAGCCACAGGCCTGCAACACCGCCCCCAAAAATGACTGTATCCAGCTTCATCACCACGCTCCGCGTGCCACGACCGTCTCCCAGACGGATCTCAATATGTTCAGTTGTAATCACTTTCCCAAAATGTGCAAAGATCGAACATCGCTGACGGAAATGCCATTTCAGTGGCCAGCAGCGCACCTCAATGAATCTGAGGAATACTTCCCGACTCTCGATACGACTCTGACAACTTCCCATGCGTGTTACGCCCGGAATGGCTATGATGTGTGCGTCAGTTATGATCGAACCAGTTGACGGGATGAACAGAATTTTTAATCGACCGGGCAAAGCGATTGCCTGTGACTCTCCAGATATGGACAAACTCTTCCATGGCGAAATGTCTCGTAACGGGTGGCGCCGGCTTCATTGGCAGCCACATGACCAGAGCGTTATTGAATGCCGGGCACGATGTCACCATTCTCGACAATCTTTCGACCGGGCAGGAAGTGAATCTACGCCCGTTTCGGGACCATCCGCGATTCAAGCTGACCATTGGTTCGATTACCGATTCTGTGCTCCTCTCCGAAGTCATGCTCGGCCAGGAGATTGTCTTTCATCTGGCAGCTGCCGTGGGAGTCAAACTGGTCGCTGATGACCCGGTTCGCACGATTCAGACCAATATCTACCCGACTGAGGAGTTACTTCGGCTGGCGGTTCAGAACCGATGCCGGGTCTTTATGGCTTCCACCAGTGAAGTCTATGGCAAGAACCCTAAAGAGCGTTGGACCGAAGAAGACGATCTCCAGTTCGGCCCCACCTCCAAACCACGCTGGGCTTATGGCTGCTCTAAGGCGATTGATGAATTTCTCTCGCTGGCTTACCACCGAAAGTACGACCTGCCTGTCGTGATTGGCCGTTTTTTTAACGTCGTTGGGCCGCATCAGATTGGGCATTATGGCATGGTTGTCCCACGCTTTGTCGATCAGGCACTCAAGGGTGGCCCGATTGTCATTTATGACGATGGTTCACAGGTTCGCTGTTTTGGCCATGTTGAAGAAGTGGTTCGCAGCGTGATCGATTTAATGCACACGCCGGCAGCCTTCGGGAAAGTTTTCAATATCGGTAGCGATCAGCCAGTGAGTGTTCGTCAGCTGGCGGAAAGAGTGATCGCCCTTGTCGGACGGCCTTGCGAAATCAAGCACATTCCCTACACAGAAGCTTACGGGGCAGACTTTGAAGATGTTCAACGTCGTGTTCCAGACCTGACGCGACTGGAATCCACGCTGGGCAGAAAACCCGTCCGCACACTGGATGATATCCTCAAGGACATCATTCAGTGGAAGCGGAGTAGTGACCCAGGTTCTGCCTGATCAAAAACGTCAGATAATGGATTGGCCCTCGCCTGCAAGCGAGGAGCTCCTGACATGCTTCTGCTTTAACGATAGCGGCTCATGTCACGACCGATGACCCGGCAAACAGGAAATGCATGACGTCATTGCCACCCCTTGATCCACCAAAGACCAACGGTTCCGGTGAATTCAACACCCCAGCCGAACCTTACCTGTTCGATGCAGCGGAAGATCTGTCACCGCTGCTCAAACAGGGCCGCTCGATTGAGCCACTGGTCATTGCGATTGCCTTTCTGGCACTTCTTCAACCTCTCTCGTTGGCATCTCCCGATGTCGAAGGTTCCGCCTGGATGCTCAGAGCCGTCTCTCTGGCGAATTCAGAAAATTCCAGCGAGTGGCTCATTCCCGGAATATCCGAAAAACTTCCAGCTCGCTTTTTACCCCCTGGAATCACCTGGCTACAGGCATGTTTTCTGAAACAGTTCGGGGTGCAGAACTACTGGTATCTGCCACTCATCTCGTACCTGGCCGGTGCCTGCGGCATCTGGTGGAGCTGGCGCCTCGTTCGACTTCTGGCCGATTCCCGCATGGCGCTGATCATGGTTGTCATGCTTTCGGTGCATGGTCAACTTTTCCGGATTGTGGGAAGCGCTGCGCCCTGGGCACTTTGCTGGGCATTAACGATTGCCGCACTTTTGCTGTTCAGCCTGCATTTGAAAAAGTCACCCACATTCTGGTCATGGCGGTTAGTGGCCTCAGGAGTGCTGGTGGGCGTTGCCATCCTGTGCGGAGGCATCCTGCCACTGGCACTGATCGGCCCTGTAGGTTTAGCTTGCGGACTGCTCACCCAGATTCCTGATCCCAGATCGGCTTATACCGCTTCACCGCCAGCCCCCACGCTGGCCACTCGCGGTGTCTGGGGAACGGCCGTGGTGCTGTTGATTGGGGGAATCCTCGGCGGCTGGTGGATTTTATTCACCACAATTTCCTGGGGATGGCCCGCATTTCAAAGCTGGTTCACGGGACAATTCGTTCCTACAGAGACAACCTCAGAACTCCTGACTCTTCATGATTTTGTTGCCACTTCTGCCCGCTTAAAAGCCCGGCACACATGGCTGGTGTGGACGGCCCCTTTAATTGGCTGGCAGATTCTCGGGGTGCTGGTCCTCGTGAATTGGAAAGGGCATCGCTGGCCAGAGTCTATGACACAGTTCGTCAGACCCTGGTTGATCATGACAATGGCGATTGGCCTGGCAGGCTGGGGGTTCGTGATCATTCAGGATAATGAGCAACAACTCTCACTGAACATGTGGCAAACGATTCTGTTGTTTTCCACCACCATGCTGGCAGTCATTGGACTGGAATCCATTCTCAGGCGCGAAACACGGGGCAGGGCACTGGCGATGCTCTCGATCATGACCGCCATGTGGTGTGTCTGGGGGATTTACCAGAATCGGCATATTCGATTCACCATGGCGACCGCCTCTCTGTTTCTATTGTTCTTCGCGGTGGCGGCAGGTCTCATCTGGTGGCGCACGATTCAGTTGCATTACGAAGCCCAGCGAAGACGGGTGATTAAAATCGTAATCGCATCACTTCTGGCGATACAGTTTGTGTGGGGGTACGTCATGCTGGAGCGTCCTCAAGAAGATGTCGCGTGCCTGCAGGCGTTCACAAAGGTTCTGAGTTCTGTTGCTGCGGCTGATTCCGTCTGCATTGTTTCACCTCAAGGTGTCGTCCCACCTCAGATCGAGCTGGCGGCACGAGTGGCACAACCTCAAGCCAGAATTTCCATTCAAGCTGAGGCTTGTGAGTTCACAGACAGCTCTCCCACGGCCAGCCACCTGGTTGTGGAATGGAGTCGTCGTGATCGCAAAGGTGTCTTCCGCGGTCCGACCGGGCATATGGTGGAATCGATCAACGAACCACTCCGCTTCCGTGGTCGCAGGCTGCTCATCTGGCAGATCCGTCCTCAAAACTCAGGGGTCTCACAGACAACAAGTAGATTGGATTAGGACAAAAAAAACCTGTTCAACGAAAAAAACAGATGAGCATCAATGCGAACTCAGGATCTTCATCGCTGCGGAGGCCACCTGCTGAACAGTGACATCACGAAAACAGGCCAGATGGTTATCACCTGTCATCGGGCAATGTTTGTGATAGCCCGCCCGGCAGGGAAGTTTCGTGGAGATCAATTGATGGATGCTTCCCGGTGGGCCGGACTGCACGGGATCTGTGCAGGTGAAAACTGCTGTGACCGGTGTCTGCATTTCCGCGGCCAGATGCATCGGCCCGGAATCATTACAGACGAGGACATTCAGTCGCGACAGTAAACTCGCCAATTGTGGTAGACTGGATTTTCCTCCCAGATCGATCATCTTCACTTGTGGGTTGACTGAGCCGATCAGTTCAGAGCACTTCCCCGTAAGTTGAGTTTCATCAGGGGCACCCAGAATTATAAGGCTCCCTTGCGTCTGTTCGGCCAGCTCCATCGCCACTTGAGCAAAGCTCTCGACGGGCCACGATTTTGTGACCCAACGAGTTCCCGGCTGAATGCCAATCAGCGGCCTGGGCAAACTCTCCAGCCAGCTCTCGACGAGTTGCTGATCACTTTGCGGAACCACGATTGACGGCGTCGTATAACGAGTCGAAACTCCCCAAGCCTCGGCCATTTTCCAATATCGGGCATGTGCCGGGATCTGACGAGAGGTTTGATCAACCATCGCATGATAAGCCCAGGAAGAGCCTTCGCGACTCGTCTGCAAGCCAATACGGTTGGCAGAACCTGTGGACAAAGTCATGACTCCGGTACGGAGTAGACCTTGCAGATCGATGACTGAATCAAAATCACGACTTCGCAGTTCACGGCATAACTTTAGAAACGACCAGAGACCGGCTCCTCGGTGAAATTCATAAATCTCATCGATCCAAGGAGAAAGCTGCACCACGCGGCGTAAACCCGCGGCAATCACCCAGCCGATCGTCACATCGGGCCAGCGTTCTTTGGCAGCTCTCGCTAATGGCAAGGCTTGAACGACGTCTCCCAGAGCACTGGGTTTGATGAACAGCAAACGGCGAGGCGGATGTTGTTCCCAGAAATCATCAGCAAGCAACCTCACATTATGGCCTTTAATCGCCACCAAGTTGAATAATCACCAGCAAGCCGGACTACGAAGGATTCAGGTTCGAAGCCACATCGGTCCGATAGGCCGAGACAGCGGGAATATACCCGACAATCACACCTAAAATTGCCAGTGCAGGGAGTAGTAACCATTCCATGGCCTGGAAGGCAAATCCATTGATCAATATTCCCGTCCTGGCTGTCACCACGGGAGCTGCCGCCAGAACCAGCAGATGACCAAGAATCAGCCCGGCAATACCGCCTCCAAGGCAGAGCAGTAGTGACTCGGTAATAATGATGCCAAAAATCGTTTCCCTTCGAGCCCCCAAGGCCCGCATGATAGCAATTTCTCGCCTTCGTTCCTGGAGCGATGAGTAGATACTCACGAAGATCCCTACTCCCGAAACAATAATAATCAGCCCAGTGAGCACCATCAGGAGAATGCGGATATTGCCAAGAATATCCGTCAAAAGCTGGTTCATCGGACGGATGGGGTTGGTGGCCTGAGCTTTGAATCCCTTCTTGAATTCCCCTTCCATAAGACCTGCCGCCATGAGTGTTTTCGTGGTGACAAGAATGGCTGTCACTTCCTTCTGAATCATGGGAACATCATGAAAATGCTCCTCGCCGGGGGCATGATTATGGTGATCGTGTCCGCCGTAACGTTTTTCAAGTTTGCGAACTTCTTCGGCCAGTACTTCAGGTTCTAAAGGTGCCAGTCCATAAAATTCCCGTTCTCGTTTAATGGCTTCATCAAAGGGTTTGTCGTGCCCTTGAATCTGATAGAAGCCATCGAGATTCACAAAGACGGAGCGGTCATTCGGCGTTCCTGTCGGTGCCAGAATGCCGACGACAGTGAACTTTTCATCGTGGACATGCCCGGTATCCGCCCCGCCGTGGATCATGCGGAATTGAGAACCTTCTTTCCAGCCGTTGGTCGCTGCGACTTTGGCGCCAATCACCGCATCAAAAGGCTTGCGGAGAAACGTCCCACGGACGGCAAATTCTCGATTATTCGCAAAGGGAATTGAGAAGTACTCAGGGACTGTGCCAACAATCGGGAAGGACCCTTCTTCTGTAGTATCCCCTAACGCAATTGGAATGGCCTGTTCGACACGAGGATCTTTCTGCAGATCTTTGTAGAAGCGGAAGGGCAGATTCTCGATCGGTGGGCTGACTCGATAAATCGAACTGAGTACGAGTTGCAGCGGGCTCCCCTTTGGCCCGACAACCAGATCGTATCCAATCGACGACTGCTGAAAGGTCGAAGCGATGACTCCATAGAGAATCATGACTGCCACCATCAGCATGACACCCAACGCCACTGATAAACCCGTGAGAAATGAAGCCAGCGAACGCTGACTCAGACTCTTCCAGGCGATCTGAAAGATACTCATCAGTTGACTCCCATGCTGTACGGTGTCGATGTCGAGGTTGCGGCCTGATTAAAACTGGCAAGTCGTTCGACGCGGCTGAATTGGCTGGCGACTTCTGACGTATGTGTCACCAGCAGCAAGGTGACATTGTTCTCGCGGCAAGTGGTTTGCATCAGTTCCAGAATGGCCTGTTGATTGGGCCCGTCGACGTTGGCTGTCGGTTCGTCAGCCAAGAGCAGCCGCGGCGTTTTTGCCAATGCACGAGCCACTGAAACCCGCTGCTGCTGGCCCACAGAAAGCTGCGATGGCCGGTAATGCAGACGATCTCCCAGCCCGACGCGCCCCAGTAACTCGATTGCCAGATGACGATTGGCAGGCTGGGAGGAAAAACTCATTCCCAATAGAACATTTTCGAGTGCGGTGAAGGCTCCCAAAAGATTAAATGTCTGGAAGACATAACCAATCCGTTCCGATCGAAAACGATCCCGAACTGGTTCGAGCATTCGGGTAATCTCAACCCCACCGACAGTGACCGTTCCTGAATCGGGTGTCGTAATGCCGGCAGCCACATTCAGCAGAGTCGTCTTGCCACTGCCACTCGTCCCGACCAGTGCCACCTGTTCTCCCTGATCCAGCGAAAAGGCTGGAATATCGAGAATCACTTGCGCAGCACCTGTGGGCGTGACATACGCCTTGCGAATCTGGTTGAGAATCAGCGACATGGCCAACCTTTGCAAAGTCGATTCGAGTCTCGATCAGAGATCATCATTATCTCAAGCAGTGAATCGTTGAATCTGTGGATTATTCAATCGTTTTCATGAATACAAGGCCTGAAATACATAACGACATGAGGTCTGATGTCGTGAGAATCTTTCTGCAGCAAACGTACTCTCCAACACACGCATTTACCATCATCAACAGCCGACTTTCACTCTCATCAGTCATAGGAGGTCTATGATTCAGAAATCTGCAGTACAGAAAGCCGAATCTATCTCAGACCGAAGAGACGGGCTCAACTTCCAGCACAGTCACAGGTGGCGTGTGAAGGGAAGCATGGATCCCGCCACCCACCAGATCAGGTTCCACCACTCTCATCGATTTCCATTTCCCCCCCAGGAAACGAAACATGAAGCCTAAGCCCATCACCATGATGTACACCGAGCAATACGCCCAGCACATCGACAACGTGGGTTTGTACCAGCCAAAAAGAATCACCGTGGGAGCAATCAACAATGCCAGGACGCATATCAGAGTGAAGATCATCGAAAATCGAGTATCTCCGGCACCGCGAATGGCAGATCCAAACACAATCGCCAGCGTGTCGAAAAATGAATAAGCTGCCACAAACCACAGCAATTGAATGACGACAACCTTCACTTCGGCAAAGTCTTCCCCATGGGCCTTCCATTCGTAAGGCGCCAATAGAAGCTGGGGAAGAAACAGATAAATTCCGCTGCAAAAGAGGATGTATCCCACAGAAAGTCCGACAGCCAGCCAGGTGGTTCTTGCTGCGAGATCTGGCCGACCTTCGGTAATCCGCATACCTACCAAAGTCGAAACAGCAATCCCCAGGCCAATCACAGGAATGAAAGCCAATGTGTTCAAATTGAAAGCCAGATTGGTCGCCACCTGTTCGGCTTTGCCCAGCCAGCCAATCGCATTCATAAAAAACGCCCAGCCAGAGACATCGATCAGGAGCAGCAAGCCGACGGGAAATCCGTAATAGAGCATGCGGAGCGTCAACTCCCGGTCAAATCCGTGATGCTTCCAGAACTGATAGCGACTGGCAATCGAAGGCCAGAACAATAACCCGCCAAGTGCGACACAGGTCGTGATGTTGGCGATGACATCTGTCAGTGCACCGCCAGCGATCCCCATTTCTGGAATTGGGCCCCACCCAAAGATAAACGCATAATCGAGCACGGCGTTAAAGGCGACACTGACGACGTTGACGAACATGACGACAGTGGTCTTGCCGCGACCAGTGAAAAAAGTCCCTAGAATCGTCGCCAGAACGGTCGGAACTCCTCCCAGCAGAAGTATCGACAGATAGGTCGATTCATGCCTTTGAATTTCAACATCATGACCAACCATTGCGAAGAACATGCCCGAAAATGGAGCGAGCAGCATCAGCAATCCGCCGCTGATCAAAGCAAAATAAAAGCCTTGCCACATGGTAGCGGCGACACGATCCGGCCTGACAGCACCTTCATACTGCGCCACGAAAGTATTCACATAGGAGCCCATACCATGAAAAATCGAGAGGACTGCCCAGAAAATGATCCCCGCAGGAAGAGCCGCAGCAACTTCATCAACGTGGTGCCAAGTCAGATAAATACGGTCAATAATGTGCATCAGCGATTGAGAACCGGCACTGATCACCATCGGGATGGCAATCATCAACAGTTCACGCATGGAGCCGGGCTGAGGCTGGTTGACCAGACGTTCGGTGCTGGCCACTCGCTGCTCCTCACTCTTCGCTGGATGGCCCTCAAGTGGGTTTGTCATACAGTCCGTGGTTGTCGCCATGAAGATAATTACTCAGGAAAATCTGCTCTTAGAAGTACGGCATAGGGGACGGACTGACAAGGTTGCCGTCCTTTGGTTCAATCAGATCTGAAAAAAGCTCATCATTTTCTTAGAATCGTGTTCTTCAAATCGAGCCAGACTTCGACCTTGCCTGAAGACTTCAATTGTCAGACGATCTGAAGCAAAGGATCTTGTCTGCGTGTTCGTCCAGTTGTGTGTTCGTCCAGAACTGCGCCATCATGAACAGATGAGACTCATGTTTCATCGTGAGTGTTCAATCCCTTTTTGTGAAAGCATTTCCTGCGATGAACCCCTTTGGCGAATTCTGGCTGATCACACTTTGTCTGGCGATCGCGACATTAATCTGCCTGATTGTCTGGACTCGACATCGGGGAAAAATCGCCTTTTCGCTGGCTTTAATTTTTGGTGTGCTGACAGTCGTCGTTCTGGCCATTGATTTGTCGATCACCACAGAAAGTGAAGTCGTTGCCGGAAGACTTACCCAGCTAACGAGCCTCTTTGAAGCCAAAAGTCCGGAAACTCTCGGGATGATCTCAGCCCAATCGCCCGATCTTCGAGAACTGGTGAATGCCGGGATGAAGATTGCGACAGTACGCGATCTTCGAATCTCGGATCTCACCACCCGCTTCACGACCGATGGGAGCCGGGCCATGGTCGAGTTCCGCATTTCGGGAGACATGGATCTGGTTGGCTTCGGGAATGTGGGTCGTCAACCGGCTAAGTTTGACACAGTCTGGGTGAAAGAGGAGGGGCTCTGGAAACTTTTGAGAGTCGTTCGCAAGAACCCTTTGAACGACAGCC